>CAZHHX010000016.1:0-74468 GCA_964532465.1 uncultured Syntrophorhabdaceae bacterium
CTGATATTTCAGTGCCAATGAGGTTTTTCATTATTTTTGATGGTGGATTGAGGACGGATATGGCATGCCCCTGTGGGCAAAGGAGGAGATATTCAATAAATTCTTCCAGACTGACAGCCTCATATCCCAAACAGTCGGGGGCATAGGCCTGGGTCTCACAATTACAAAGGGAACATTGGAAAAACACGGAGGCAGTATAAGCTATGACAGCCCTTTGAGATCCGGCAGGGGTTAGAGGCAGGGGCTGACAGATATTTGTGTAAAACTGTAAGCTTTCCTGATATTTTAAAAGAGATACAGACCTCTGAATCAAAGCAGTTCAAATATATTGGTATGATTTGCAAGGAGTAGATATCTATGGGGATGAATAACATAAAAGAAGATGAGCAGCAGCAACGTATGCTTCAGGAATATATATTCAACCTTGAAGATGCCCGCGAAAAGGCTGAAGAGCTTGCAGTTGCCAATGAGAAGCTTAAACAATCCCAGGATTTTCTCATAGCTGTTCTGGGCAGTACAACTCATGGCATATGTCTTGTTAAGAATCATACATTTATCTGGTGCAATAATGCCTTTACAGACATTCTTGGATGGGATCAGAATGATATGATCGGCCAGAAAACAAGCATCGTATTCCATGACAATAATGAACATATAAAAATTGACCGTAAAATTTACAATGGCTCCCGCAAAGGCCGGATGCTGGCATTCGAGTATGATTTTCTGCACAAAAACGGTCGGCGCATCCCTTGCGTGGTAAAGGGACGCGCCCAGGACGAACATGATCTTTCAAAAGGGTATGTATTCTCCATCACCGATTTTACCGAGTTGAAAAACACTGAAACAGCGTTAAAGAGCGCATATAAAGAGTTGGAAGAACGCACCAATGACCTTCTAAAAGCAAATACGGAGCTGGGCAGGGAGATAAAGAAGCACAAAAAAACAGAATACAGACTGAATCAATACAGGGATCGCCTTGAAAATCTTGTAATGGAACGAACTGCAGAGCTAAAACAGACCAATGAGAAGCTTCAGCGGGAAATATCGGAACGCAGGCACCAGGAAGAGACACTTAATAAACTGGAAGAGTTGGAATCGTCCATCCTGAGCGCAATCCCTCATGCCGTTATCGGCTTAAAAGAACGCGTCGTCATATTTGCCAACGATTCAGTAGAAGAAGTCTTCGGCTGGAAAACAGAGGAATTGATAGGCAAAAACACGCGAACACTATACAGGACAGATGCGGATTATGAAAAAATCGGCAGTTTATACCGTATTCTTGAAAAACAAAAAGTACACAGCATGGAAGCTAACTGCCGTCGCAAGGACGGCAGAGACATTATCTGCAGATTGAATGTTTCCAAGATTGGAACAAACATGGAGGAGAGGCAGATTGTGGTTGTGTATGAAGATATTACAGACAGAAAAAAAGTTGGAAATGCCCTCATGGAAAGCGAAGAAAAATATCGCAATATCTTTGAAAACACCATAGAGGGGATACTCCAGGTAGCCCCTGACGGCCGTATATTGAATGCTAACCGCGCTCTTGTACTTTTGTATAAAGCCGACTCTCTTTATGAATTAATCAATGAGGTTAATGATTTCGGCAAATTGTTCGTTGACTCAGCAAGTTGTAAGGAATTTAAACGTCTATTGGTTGAGCATGGCATTATCAAGGATTTTGAGGCGCGGTTATACTGTAAAGACAAGGATATACGCTGGGTTTCCATTAATGCGCGTTCCGTTACGGATGAAAATGGAAATATTATTTTCTATGAAGGCACTTTGCAGGATATTTCGGAACACAAAAAACTTGAATCCCAACTGCTTCAATCCCAGAAAATGGAGGCTGTCGGTACTTTAGCAGGAGGCATTGCCCATGATATTAATAATATTCTCATGGGAATACAGGGTTATACATCTCTTGCCCTCTTTAATCTAAAGGAATCTCACTTTAACTATGATAAATTGAAGAATATTGAAGCACTTGTAAAAAGCGGGGCTGATCTGACAAGACAGCTTCTTGGTTTCGCAAGAGGAGGACGATACGAGGTAAAACCTTCCAATATAAATGATATTCTCGCAAAAACATCCGCCATGTTCGGTCGCACCAAGAAAGAGATCACAATTCACACAAAATATGAGCAAAAATCTCATACTGTGGACGCTGACCAGGGACAGATTGAACAGGCCCTCTTGAACCTCTATGTAAACGCCTGGCAGGCCATGCCCGGAGGAGGTGAATTATACATAGAAACACAAAACTATTTTTTCGATGAAAATCGTGCAAAAGCTTACGATATAAAACCCGGTGAATACCTTAAGATTTCTGTAACAGATACAGGCATCGGAATAGACCCTAAAGTGAAAGAAAGGATCTTTGAACCTTTTTTCACAACAAAAGAAATGGGGCGCGGTACAGGTCTCGGGCTTGCTTCAGTATACGGCATTATTAAAAATCATGGCGGTTTAATTAATGTTTACAGCGAGAAAGGGCACGGGAGCACCTTCAATATATATCTTCCAGCTTCAGAAAAGGCAATACAGGAAGAAAAACCGCTTATCTCAAATACTATTAAAGGTACAGAGACAATCCTTCTTGTGGATGATGAAGAAGCAGTTATTGATGTTAATAAAGATTTTCTTGAGTTACTCGGATACAGCGTTATAATCGCAAGAAGCGGCAGAGAAGCTATCGAAGTATATAAAAACGGGGCAGATACGATTAACCTTGTAATACTGGACATGATCATGCCTGATATAGGGGGCGCGGAAACCTTTGAATTTTTAAAAATGGTCAACCCGGACGTTAAAACAATTCTTTCAAGCGGCTACAGTATCAACGATCAGGCAACAAACATCATGAACAGGGGCTGTAAAGCATTCATTCAGAAGCCCTTCAGCATACAAGCACTGTCGCAAATAATCAGAGAGGTCCTCGATACGTAGTATAATTTCTTTTGTAAAAAAATACAATCTTGCACAGTCTTTAGTTGACTCATGCCTGTTGCAGATTTATAATATCATCCTTATGAAGAAAAGCGACAGCATAAAAGACAGTATAAAGGCATATCTCGAAGAAGATCTTGGGGCCGGAGACGTCACTACAAATGCTATTGTATCCGAAGATCATGTTTCAAAGGCGCGCATTATTGCAAAGGAAGATGGCGTTATTGCGGGAAACATGTTTGCGGCAGGGGTTTTTATGCTGCTGGACAATCAGTTCAGGTATGAAGATGTAACAAGTGACGGTGAAGGTGTTAAAAGAGGCGATATTATTGCTATTGTTGAAGGAAAGACTCGCGCGATTCTTTCCGGCGAGAGAGTTGCCTTGAACATTCTCCAGAGGCTCTCCGGCATAGCCACACTTACAAGAAGGTTTGTAGATGCCATGGAAGGCACAGAAACAAAGATACTTGATACAAGAAAAACCTCACCAGGACACAGAATAGCTGAAAAATACGCAGTAAAAATGGGTGGCGGCACCAATCACAGAGTTGATCTGAGCGAAATGGCCCTTGTTAAGGAAAATCATATCGCTGTAGCAGGTTCTATTAAAGAGGCTGTTAAAATGGTCCGGGCATATTCAAAAGTCCTTGTTGAAGTGGAAGTAAAGAACATGACGGAACTAAAACAGGCATTATCAGAAGATATTGACCGGATCCTCCTTGACAACTGGGACATAGAATCCACTCGTGAGGCCGTAATATATGTCAACAAGCGTATTCCTCTTGAATCATCAGGAAATATGACCCTTGAAAGGGTTGCCGAATTTGCAAAGACAGGCGTTGATTTCATCTCGATAGGCGCATTGACGCATTCCTTTAAGTCTCTTGATATAAGTCTGCTCCATGAAGGAGTATGAACGGTTTAAGTTGTTTAAGCTGCTTGATCTGTCTGAAATGCTTGGACCGTTTGAAAGATTATGTTTTAACAGTTACATATGAGGTAGCATCATGGGAAACACCGATATACTCGAAAGAATAAAGACTGCAAAAGAAAGGCTCGGGAAGGATTTAGTAATACTTGCCCACTACTATCAGCATCATGACATTATTAACGTTGCCGATTTTATAGGTGATTCATTGCAGTTAGCACAGATTGCCTCAAAGCAGAAAGCTGCCCGCTATATTGTCTTCTGTGCAGTATCTTTTATGGCAGAAACAGCAAGGATTCTGTGTAATCCGGACCAGGAGGTGCTCCATCCCGAACCGGATGCAAGATGTCCCTTAGCCGAAATGGCAAATATTGACGATGTAGAGAAGGCATGGACTGCTATAAAAAAGACCGGCAAAAAGATCGTCCCCGTCGTTTACGTTAATTCCAATGCCGATTTAAAGGCCTTCTGCGGGCAAAACAATGGCCTTGCATGTACTTCTTCCAACGCAAAGAAAGTTATGGAGCATATTTTATCAGAGAATAAAGTTCCTTTCTTTTTCCCTGATGAAAACCTCGGCAGAAATACGTCGCATACCATGGGTATAAATGACAGCGAAATGTACCTCTGGGATCCCCATGCAAACGATGAAGACAGATCCACAGCATCCTTCGAAGAAGCACGGGTTTTCCTGTGGAGGGGATTTTGTATTATTCATACGATGTTTTCTTCATCCGATGTGGAGCGCGTGAGAAAAGAGCATGACGGAATAAAGGTTGTTGTCCATCCCGAATGTGTCCCTGAGGTTGTTGACATATCGGATTTTACCGGCTCGACAAGCTTTATCAAAGACGTTGTCGAAGGCTCTGAGGTAGGTTCAAAATGGGCAATCGGCACAGAAATTAATTTTGTAAACAGCATAAAAGCCGCGTATCCGGATAAATTTGTGATACCCCTGAAAATATCAGGATGCAGAGAAATGGCAAAGGTCACGCCTGAAAAACTCCTTCGCGTCCTTGAAAGTCTGATTGAGGGGACCGCCCTTCATCAGGTTTTTGTTGACCCATCATACAGCGAAAATGCGCAGAAAGCTTTAAAGAGAATGCTGGAGATTGCCTGAAATGAACCGTGACAACATAAGTCACTGCGATGTTCTTGTTATCGGTTCAGGCATAGCCGGTCTTTCTGCTGCCATCATCGCCGCAGAATCAGGACTTGATGTAATTGTAACAACAAAAGCATCTGTTGAAGAATCCAATACCTATTATGCCCAAGGTGGCATTGTCTCCATGGGCCAGGACGATTCACCTGAGTTCCTTATCAAAGATATTATGGATGCCGGCGACGGTATTTCGAATCCTGATGCCGTAAAAATGATCGCCTCTGAAGGCCCTTTAATGGTAAAGGAATTCCTGATAGATAAAATCAAGGTTCCTTTTTCCCGTATTGATAATGCAGATTTTGAATACGCACAGGAGGCCAGTCATTCGAAAAGAAGAATTCTCCATTGCATGGACTCTACAGGAAAAGCCATTGAGGAGAGTCTTGTCAAATACGCAAAGACAATTAAAAATATCAGGATATTTGCTGATTACACAACCATAGACCTTATGACTGTACCGCATCATTCTACCAACCCTGTTTCTCTTTATCTTGAACCGCAGTGTATTGGGGCTTACACGCTCAACAATACGAGCGAACAGGTCGAAAGGATATTTTCATCTTATACAATACTTGCAACAGGAGGACCGGCAGGAGTGTATCTTCATACCACCAATCCTCCCGGGGCGACTGGGGACGGATTTGCCATGGCGCACAGGACCGGTGCCAGGATTATCAACATGGAATATATACAATTTCACCCTACAAGCCTTTTTCATAAGGACGCCGATGGTTTCCTCATCTCTGAGGCTGTAAGGGGCGAAGGCGCCAGACTTAAAACAAGAGATGGCGAAACATTTATGGAAAACTATTCCCCTCTTGGCGATCTTGCACCCAGAGATGAAGTGTCAAGGGCAATATACGAAGAGATGATAAAAAGGGGAGATTCCTACGTTTATCTCGATATAGCCTCCCATGCAAAGATTGATATAAAAAAGCGGTTCCCGGTTATTTATGAAAAGTGTCTTTCCCTGGACATAGATATGCTAAAAAACCCCATACCGGTCGTTCCATCGGCACATTACGGTTGCGGAGGCGTCCTGGTTGACGGCAACGGGAAAACATCCCTTAAAAAACTCTACGCTGCAGGAGAAGTTACAGCAACAGGTATTCACGGTGCAAACAGGCTTGCCTCTACATCACTGCTTGAAGGCATGGTCTGGGGCATAAAGGCTGCCCGGCATATAGCAAATAACTTTGATACAACAAAACCATACAAAGAATCGGAAATCCCCCCATGGCGCTTTCCTGAAAAAGAGGAAGAAGCTGACCCGGCCCTCATACAACAGGATTGGCTGAGCATAAGGTCAACCATGTGGAACTATGTCGGCATCATAAGGACTGTAAAAAGGTTAGAAAGAGCGATAGCAGATCTCGGTTATTTGAAAAACAGGATTGACGACTTCTATCGAAGGGCGCACCTTGAACCCATGGTGATAAACCTGAGAAACGGCATCAGGACAGCTCTTATGATTGCCGAAGCCGCCTTTACAAACCGAAGCAGCAGGGGCGCCCATTTTATAAAGTAATATATTCAATAACTTTTTTTGATACTCTTTTAAAAGAACCTTTTTAAATACCGAGACAATTCCCTTAAATGCAGTATGCAGTGCTTTTTTCTCAATACCCTCTATTTTTCAATTACGCGTATTCACAGCTTTATTCGCAGTTGAAATTGCCTGATGGGCAAGATCAATAGACTGACCGAGGGTATTGAGCGCCTGGGGAGGATTATGAAAACCCATGCTGTTCTCTGCTGCTACAATATCCCAAAACCATTGCGCTTTGCGCACAAATTCCCTTGCCTTCTCAAGCTCTTCCTTGTCAGCTTCCGGCTCAGCCGCTGCTTTGCTGATGGCCTCATGCGCCTTTGCCGTTACAGTCCCTGCAATACGCTGCAACTGCCATACATTGTCCTGGGTTGTTTTTACTCTCTCAAGGAGCCACGCTTCATCTTCAGCATGGCATGTCATACAGGAGGATTTGATGTGTTTCATCGGACTCGTTACCCAGTGGGAGGTATATTTCTGACCGTTCTCACGCATAAAAGGCATATGGCAATCAGCGCAGGAAACACCTGCTCTGCCATGAGTCCCGTTGCTCCATGTTTCAAAATCAGGATGTTGAGCTTTCAGCATCTTTGCTTTTGAATCCGGATGAACCCAGTCCTCATTGAAGCCGCTCGGTTTTCCCGAATAATAGGCATACATCTGTTCAGGAAGAAATCCTTTATCCCATGGAAATACTACACGGGAGGTTCCAGGTTCAAAATAATACTCGACATGACATTGCCCGCAGACATAGCTCCGCATCTGCTCTCTCGGGGCTTTTTTCACATCTATCCCTTTTTTTTGCATTGCCTCAATAAATGCGGGGTTGATAACACGAAGGTTCATCGTTGCCGGATCGTGGCAGTTAGCGCACGTAACGGGGTGTTTCATTCTTGGAAAAAGCTGCGCAAGGGGTGTTTTGGCATATTTCCAGCCCATATCCTTGTATATGTCAATAAGATTGGCAGTTTTACAGGTCATACAAGCGCCGGGACTATTAGGATTAATCCGTTTGGTTTCTTTCAAATCCTGAATTGCATAGGGATGCCCGCGATCTTCAGCATAATCTTTGCTGAATGCCATTCCCTTGAAATTTACAAGAATCTCCGGTTCTTTTATGGAATGCTGAATTTTCCGGCTGTCTCCGTAACCTGTATGCGAACCGGCCATTTCAAGATTCTTCTGGTAACTTTTGTATTCTAAGGGATATGATTTTCCCCATATAGCAGGATCATATTCGCCTGGGGAAATCTTTGCAAGCTTTACTGATGGCTGAGGCTTAAAGACAACAACACGAAAAGATATAAAAACAAAAAGAAGTGCCGCCATCACCAGCAATGCAATAAAAAACTTTGCCTTTCTACTCAATTTTTATCCCTCCTCTCTGAAGGTTTTTTCCGTGAACCAAATTGCGGTGGCATTTTAAACAGCTTTGAGCGCTTCCGGCCATCATTGTCTTCTCTACAGTAGAAAAATGGCACCGGAGGCAATTGCCGTTCACAATATCCCTGCCCTGCGATGACAGCGTTACATGTGCCGCGTAATTTCTTAAGGTCTCATGAACAATATCGTTTATTCCGACACGGGTTTTGTACGTTATTTTTTCTATAAGACTGCCGGCAGGCATGTGGCATTCGACGCAGTCAAACTGCTTGTGTCTGGATAGCTGCCATTGCATGTTTGCATGTTCCATGCTGTGACAGAGAGAACAGTATCCGGAATTCCCGGCGCCTCGGTAGACTGTTATTGCTGCCAGCAAAACAATTATACCAGCCAGTAAATAAAACCATGCTGTTTTCCCGGTTTTGGGCTTGTAAAAAAGTTTCCTCTTGTTTCCCTTCAAAAGATCGAGTCCTGGTTTCATAACCCCTTGAAAATAATTATAGAACAGGATATTTAAGGGGTCAATGAAAAATTGTATATGGATAAACCCAAAAAAAGTATTTATGATTGACACTGATGTATATTATTGGTATATTTCACTTCGTAATTAATTTGTATCATAGGAGAATAAAAATAAGTTTTTTTGATGATCTTGTCCCTGTTGCGATTCTTCTGAGTTTCTTCGGAAGATATTCCCTGAACAATTAAAGGATTACAACTATTATATTCAAATCATTAAGAAAAGAATATATTCGTTATAGCAGATAATAATATGTATATTAACGCAGCCTACCATTATTTACCGGATAAAATAATTCCTAACTCATATTATACGGATTTAATCGACTTGTCTGACGAGTGGATTTTTAAAAGATCCGGCATAAAGACAAGAACAAAAGCAGGTGTTGATGAAAACACGAACACAATGTCGATAGATGCTGTAAAATCCGGAATTGACAGGCTGCCATATGATCTGAAAGAAGTAGACCTTATTGTGGGCGCCACATATACTCCCTACGATACAGTTGCAACTAATGCTCATGCCATACAAAGTCATTTCGCTATTGCCAGGGCTAAGGCTCTTTCAATTTCTTCAGCGTGTTCATCTTTTCTTAATGCTGTAGAAATAGTAGAAGGTTATTTTGCTTTAAACAAATCACGTAGAGCGCTTGTTGTTGCTTCAGAACACAATTCCGCTTACAGTGACGACTACGATAAACAATCGGGTTATTTATGGGGAGACGGCGCAGGAGCCGCATTCATTACAAAAGATAGGATCTCTGAAGAGGATATCGAGATCATTGACCTTAACACAACAGGACTTGCAGATGTCGGAAAGGGTCTCGACGGAGTATATTTAAGACCTAATAAGGGCGGCCTGCAAATGCCTTACGGCAAGGACATCTTTGTCCATGCATGCAAGCACATGGTTTCTGAAGCTGAAAATATATTAAAAAAGAACGGTTTTACAATGAAAGATATTAAGCATTTCATTCCACATCAGGCTAATGCAAGAATTATCGGTAATGTCGGCGAAAGCCTTGGTCTACAAAACGGACAGTTGATTACAAATATCAAAGATACAGGGAACACAGGGAGCGCAAGTACAATAATTGCTCTGTCGCAAAACTGGCAGAGATTTAAAAAAGGCGAACTGATTGTCATTACAGTTTTTGGTGGCGGGTATTCAAGCGGCGCAATGCTTTTAAGAAAGTAATCTTCTTCAACGTTATCTCTTTCATACAACTCATTTTATCCGCTCCGAACCATTAAAAAGCCTCAGTTCTTCTATGGCGTCAAAAAGTTCCTTACACGTACCCGTCCTGAAGGCTTTATCGCGAAGCGGCTTCATCCCTGAAAGTCCCCTCGTATACCAGATAAAAAATTTGTGAAAATAACTCGCGCTTTTCTTTTCACCATAATATTGAACCAACAGATTAAGATGGCGTTTCATCATTTCAATGCGCTCATTTATATCAGGTTTTTCACAAAACATGCCGTCCTGGAAAAACCGGATTATTTCTCTGAATATCCAAGGGTTCCCAAGAGCACCGCGGGCAACAGCTACTCCGTCGCAGCCGGTCTCATTAAACATCTTCCTGATAAATGATAATGATACGCCGTCACCACTGGCAATCACAGGTATCTTTAATGCTTCTTTTACATCTTTAATGGTCCGGTAATCGACAGTTCCGCTATAGCCCTGAGTTTTTGTCCTCCCATGGATAAAAAGTGCGCTGACGCCGGCATCCTCGGCATAGAGCGCCGTTTCCCGTGCATTTATTGAATCATAGTCCCACCCCGACCTGATTTTTACTGTTACCGGAACTTTTGAACGGCCAACCAGCAGCTTAAGGATATTTGCCAGTTTTTCCGGTTCCCTGAGAAGCGCTGCCCCTTTGCCGTTCCGCGTAATTTTTGTCGTTGGGCAGGCAGCATTAAAATCAAGAAGATCAAATTCATACCCATCGAGAACATCAAGTGCCTTTAAAATATGTTCTTCTTTATTTCCCAGCAACTGCACTCCCAGGGGTCGGTCTTCAGGTACCGAGGAAAGCATTCGTAAAGTTCTTTTATCGTTGTGCGATAAAGCTCTTGCATCAATCATTTCCGTAAATGCCATTGGCGCACCAAAGCCCCGTGTGATCAAACGAAAGGATAGATCGCTCACTCCGGCCATAGGGGCAAGAATACAGGGAACAGGAAGTATAATATTACCGATTGCAAGCATGTCTTATTCTATCTCTCTAACTCTCTAAGTTATAGCTGTCAAATGCTGCGGTTTCCCCGAATGACATAAGCCCTGCTTCATAAAAGTATCCGGGTACAATGTTTGCGGTCCGGCGGCAGAAAATAAAAATGCCCCCGGCGTGACTCGAACACACGGCCCACGGATTAGGAATCCGTTGCTCTATCCGCCTGAGCTACGGGGGCATTATTTAATCAATGAAAAATGCTGTATGATTCGAAAACATAAATATTTACCCTATCAGGCAAAGCACGGGTAAAATCAAATATATTAAGGTCATAAATCATATTTTTAAATACCATATATGGGATTTAATTTAAAGTAAAAAGGGAAGGCGCTGGTAACCCAAGAGTTACATCGGCCATAGTGTATATGCATATAATGTTAAAAATACGTCAAATAACCGCCAAAATAATCTTCAAAAATGCTTATTGATAAAATAATGTATTATTTTTTATAAAATATGCAATAAATCCTTGATTTATCAGGAAAGTATGCTAATATCTTTTGCAGATGGTTATTCCTACAGGGTTTCTCGTAACAGGCAAAGGATACTTGCCTGATAATTATATATATTTTTATATACTATACCCAAGGAGGTAGTAAGAATGACCAAAGCAGAAATCGTAGAAAAAGTAGCAGCAGAAATTAAGGTTTCTAAAACAGCTGCAGCAAAGGCTTTCGCTGTGATTACAGAATCCATCGAACAGGCAATGAAGAAGGGGGATAAGGTAACAATTATCGGGTTCGGAACTTTTTCAGTAGCAGACAGAAAAGCCAGAAAAGGAAGAAATCCCAGAACAGGCAAAGAGATTAAAATTGCGGCAAAGAAAGTTCCCAAGTTTTCTGCAGGCGCTGCCTTGAAAGCAGCAGTGAGCGGAAAAGCGGCGGCGGCAAAACCAGCGCCAAAATCAAAAAAGGCTCCGGCAAAACCAGCGCCAAAATCAAAAAAGAAATAAATTACGATTGGAAAGAAATATTTAAAATTAAGCGGGCTCTTCTTCGGCCCGCTTTTTTTCATAATAAACATTTAACTTGTTTGATAGCTGCAAGGCCTGCTGATAGATAAAGACTTTTTACTGGAGCTCTGCATTTTCTGCGGCTAAGAGTGCTGCTCCGAGTGCTCCGGTAATGCGGGGTTCGTTCGGAACAAGTATATCGGTCTTGAGCTCTTTTTCTATTGCTCTCACCAGACCATTATCTTTCGCGCCTCCGCCAGTTATGGCACAATCCCCGATAAGGCCAAGACGCACAACGAGGTTAATAATCTTTGACGCCATTGCCTTATGTACACCGGCAAGGATATCTGCCGGAAGGGCTCCTTCAGCTATGCGCGACACTGCCTCTGATTCGGCAAAAACTGCACAGCCTGTTGTAAACTCAACAGGCTTCTCGGATTTAAATGCAATATCTCCGATGTCCTCTATGTTCATATGAAGTATGCGGGCAATTACCTGTATAAATTTTCCGCTTCCACCGGCACATTTCTCATTTAAAACAAAGTTGGCTACTTTTCCTGCATCATTTAGCCGGATTGCCTTACTGAACTGGGCGCCTATATCAATAAGCGTTCTGACTGAAGGAAACAAATGAAAAACTCCGACAGCATGGCATGATATGTCCGTAATTGACTGATCGGCAAAATCAACCATTGTCGCTCCATAACCGGTGGCCATTGTATAAGATATGTCGCTCACGGCAAGACCGGCTTCTTCAAGAGTAATCTCCCTTATCTTCTCGGCAGTTTCTTTATAGTTCCCACCCGAAGGCATAATTGCATACGACATGATAGCTTTATCCTTGGAAACAACAGCCTTTGAAAAACCGGAACCTATATCAATGCCAAGCACATAAGCCATTTGAACCTCAGTCCTTGTTGATTTAGCTGCGAGCCCCTTCGCCGGTATCCGGCCCTCACGAGAAAAACCTGGCTTCCTGTAATCCTGTTGCGCTTCTTTTCAATTTGTCTCCTTTTATAACAGCTTTTTCATAAGCCTCTTTTCCGACAATTGCCGCGCCTATTGCGCCTGTAAGCAGAGGTTCGGGGGGAACCAGCACCGGACAACCGAACTTATTTTCCAATGCTTTCACTAAACCGATGTTTTTTGCCCCACCGCCTGTTATGGCCACATCCGGTGATATTTTAAGTTTATTGGCCATGGAATATATTCTCACGGCAATGGCTTCATGGATGCCTGCAATCAGATTGGCAACAGATTCACCGCTTGCAAGCTGAGAAGTTACTTCCTGTTCTGCAAAAACAGTACAGGTATTGCTGATAATCGCCGCTTTTTCGGCAGAAAGGGAGAGCCCGCCAAGTTTTTCTAAGGGAACTCCCAGGGCATCGGCAATTACTTCAAGAAACCGCCCTGTTCCGGCAGCGCATTTGTCATTCATAACAAAGTTGATAACCCTGCCCTCCTTCAGTTTAATGCATTTGCTGTCCTGGCCTCCGATATCTACAATTGTTTCTGCTGTCGGAAGAAGGCTGTAGAGCCCTTTAGCGTGGCAGGTTATCTCTGTAACCTGTTTGTCCGCAAAGGGAACGTTTATTCTGCCGTAACCCGTTGCAACAACATAGGCAATATCTCCGAAGACAAGCCCTGCCCTTTTAAGAGCCTCTTCCATTACTTTATTGGCTAATCTGCGGTGTTCAGGGCCTGTGGGCCCGATAACGGATGATACAGGGGTATCGTCTACGATAACCACTTTGGTCATCGTAGACCCGATGTCAATTCCTGCAAAGTATTGTTTCATTGCAGCAGATTTCTATGCTTTATGCCTGTATTCGGCAAAGCTTAATTGCCTTTGCTTTTTGACGTTTCCAGAGCTTCGATGAATGCATCGATCCTGTTGTGTGTATCCGCCTCATTGTAGGAACTGATGTCTACTATGTCGCCTTCCATGATAAGAACAGGAATGTCTCTATAGACCTTTCTGAGAATTTCCGCCTGCTGTACGATACCTGCGTGCCAGCTCCGGCAGGAAAAGGCGGAATGAAAGACTACGCCGTCACATTTATAGTCTTCAATATATTCAATAATACGCTCAACCTTGGGTATGGAACCCGGTCGCTGCCGCGCCTTGTCATACCAGTGTGTCCAGAATCTCACCCATCTCCATGCAATATGTTCCAGGGGATCATTCGTCTTAGGGAGTTCAAGACGCTCAATTTTCTCGGCGTTGCGATACGTTGTTTCTGCCGGGAATACAGCGCCCTTGATATTGAAATATTGAAAATCGCCAAGGGCAAACCATGAAGGCAATCCCGCGCCCCAGAGAATCCGGTATTTTTCTTCATCAGCCACACCCTGTTTCTGCTCTATTTTCTGCTTTAATTCATTATACAGGTCTGTATAAAAATCATAGGCTTCCTGCGTACCCAGATTGAATGTGAGGGGGACCATGGTATTCATGGCATCGCCCGTATCCATTGGCGTGGGAATCGCCTTGCGCAGTTCGTAGGTATCAATAAAGATATCCCATGTTTTGTCCGTAAGCTCCGTAAGGGCTGAAAGTCTGTCCCAGTCCATCTTCTTGCCGGTATGCTTCTCGCAGAAGCTGACACATGCGCGCAGCTCTTCTGCAGCATACTTCACGTATATCTTTTCCTGTTCTTTCTGGTCAATATTCGGGTCCCAGGGCGGATAATACATGCTTCCCACAAAGACAGGAACATCCTGCAAATAATGCTGTGTTGCCTGCGGCCATTTAAATCGCGGATCACACAACTGCTGACCGCTGCCTATAATCATGTCGGGTCTTCCCATGCCGCCCCAAGGCGCTCCCGGAGGCATTTCGCCGCCCATCTCTTCGCGGAGCATGTCAAAACCGAGGGTACATGTTGCATAGGTACACAATGAACGGGAAAAATTGTCGCTTTCTGCCTTCTGCAAATATTTTTCTGCATCACGCTTAGCTGCGCATACGCCTGAGAAACTTTCACCCCAGGCCGGCACAATATCCATAGCCCTCATAATTTCATCCTGTCCGTCATTGATATAGGCGTAGGCTACCTTTTTTCCTTCTTCTTTGGCTTTAAGAGTTTCAGACATATTTCCACGAACAAATTTCGGAATTTTTGCTGCTGCCTGGGTTGCAAGTGCTCTTGGTTTTTTATCGTCTGCCATGTGATTACCTCATATGTTTTATTATTCTTTACTAATTATCATGCTATCATTTCCAAAAATGCTTCGATTCTGGTCTTTACCCTCGGCAAGGTTGAGGAAGAGTACTCATCTTCAAGGTAAAGGACGGGTACGTCTGTTGATTCTATAAAACCCTTCATTGCCGGAACCTCAAAACCGTAGGGATCGCAGAATTTGTATATAAAAAGAACGACGCCGTCCACTTTAAAATCCTTTATATTCTGTTTTATATGACCGAATCTTGCCTCCAGATTCTCATGGTAATTGTTGCCTGCAGTAACACAGGTTGTGGGCAGCTTGAGCTTTCTCAAATATCGTTCGGCAATGCCATGAACCGGATCAGAGGTTATATCAACATCAGTCCAATACATTTTGCTTCCTATTGACAGATCATCCATAACAAGGCTTGCACCGGCGCCCTCGATGGCTTCGATAATAGCCGTATCATCAATCTGATCGCCGATAAGCATTATCCTCGACATTTTTTCACCAGCCGCACCGCCTCTCCCGCTGACTTCTTTTATCACACTCGCAATGAGCGCGCTTGATTCTTCCACAGGCAGACTCATGGCAGCCACAAGAACTTTCATCATCTCAACACCCGATATAAGAGGACAATCTTCTTTTCTGAGAGAATAGAGATCTCTCATAAGGCGCCTGTTCTCATTGTGGGCTTTAACTGCCTGAACCAGGGCTTCGTCAGTAATACTGCTTCCGGTGAACTTCTCAAGAGTACTGATAAATATACGCAGAATTGACTTTGTAAACTCTATCGACGGATCATCGGTTACATGGGGATAGTTTAAAAAATGCCAGTACGGCAGATTCAGATTGTAGCTCCACACATCATTTGTCCTATCAATACTGTCACACTGATGCGGCAGAACCATGCCGTCAAGAAAGTCATATTTTCCTTTCAATGCAGCGTCAAAAACATTGCGCACAAAGGGGCAGACTATGGTTTCCATGTGGGCGTCAGCTTTAGTGATTGCCTCAGAAACATTTCCCTTCAACCGAAGCGGCACCATGCCCGCAGCCGTTATGATTTCAATGGGGGCCAAAGCTGAGAGATAGCCCATAACTTTACCGCCTTCGGCTTTCAGCGTCTTTGCCCTCGATCCATACTGATTGTAATATTTTTCAGCCGTTGCCAATCCATTTCCGTATTGTTCCGTCATATTCTTTCCTTTCACTCCTTACGCTTTACTTGCAATGATTCAAACATGCAGCATAATACCGATAACATTAAAACTTACCTGATATTCAAAAAATCTTGAAACAGTCTTGTCTTAGATGTCTTGAACAAGAGATGTTTTTATCACATTCTCTTTTTGATTTCAACAGCCTATTAACTCTTGGAGCAAACCGTTAAAGATCTGAGAAAGAAGAAAATTGTGGAGATGATTCTATTATACCCCGAAGGAATGCCCGGACATTCTTGCCGAGATCAGGTATATAGTAGCCTCCTTCCAGTATGGCAAAAAAATGGGGGTTTGCTTTTACAAACATTTTGCCTGAGTTAAAAAAGTCTTCTGTAAGAAGCATGGAACCCCAATCATTTATATAAGTATCAAAACCTGCAGAACAGCCTACAATATCGAAATTTCCGGCGTCTTTCAGGGCTTCTTCAAGATCGGCAATAAAATCCTCCCTCCTGTTGGAGTCAATATTTCTGAAGGAGATACGATTATCCTCATTTACAATATCTTCAGTGCCATTGCCATAATGAAGATCAATATCAACAACAAGAGCTTTTTTAACAAGTCCCTGGGAAAGGAGTTTCTTGATTGCTATTGCCATGTTGTTAAAAAAACAGAATCCGCCGTTGAAGTTAGCGCCCGCGTGATGGCCAGGTGGCCTGATAAGGGCGAATGACGGTCTTTCAAGACCGATTTCAGCGGCGCGAATCGCTCCTCCGGCAGCTTTCAGGGCAACTTTATATACTGTACTGTTTTTCTGTACCAATTTTATTATGGAATCACTATGGCAAAGGGAAAGATCATTGACACTGCACGGCTTCGGTTCAATGAATTCGACAATATCGCTGATTCCTGGGACAACCACGCCTACCCTGTCGGGGTTTTCGCAATCTACTGTCGGATAATCTATAAGAAAATCATCACTGTACAGTGTCGGTATCATAGCAACCCTCCCAAATATGTTGTTATCTCGGTTTCCTGCCGGTGACAGTATATGCATTTAAGACGCATCGGAACATACCCTTATCGGACAGTTTTTCGAGATCAAGAAGCCACTGTTCTGCAAGATTTTCTGATATAAGTCCTTTTTCAACTGCACGTTCAGCGCTCTGCCTGATGTTATAAATCCGGTTTGCAGTAATAAAGTCGTTAATAACTGATACCGATGGATAAACATGGATTTCTTCAAGTCCGGCTGCCGCAAAATATTCTTTTAAATATCTGCCTACCCGGCTGTTTGTAAAGGAGTAATACCAGAATTTTTCAACAATCCTCGTCGTCTTCTCGTCTGTTCCGTTTATAGAGAATGTCCTCCAGTCATTATCATAAACCAGAAGCAGTCCTTCTGCTTGAAGCACCCGTACTGCTTCATAAATAACCTTTTCCGGTCCCTGAATATGCTGAAGCGTCCTGTCAATTCTGCATCTGTTGAAACTGTCGTTGCTGAATGGCAATTCTCTCGCATCAGCTTTCAGGAATTTGACATTAAGCTGTTTAGGTGTTCTTGAGCATGCTTCTTTTATCATATTAATACTGGAATCTATGCCGACTGCAATGCCTGAGCGCATTACTTTTGCAGCCATACGGATAACATCATCGCCCGTCCCGGAACCGACATCAAGTACCGACATTCCGGGAGCAAGCTCAAGAAGCTTATAGCTGCTCTGTTTTAACTCCTGATAATAGGGCAGCGAATCGATGAAAAAGAGACATTTTTTATATGCTCCCACATCGTTCTGCAGATCAACTCCCGTAAAGCCTGTTGCAAAGTACTCATCCATCATTAACAAACCTCATTTTTTATTATCTGTATTGCAGCTTGCAGCCTGACGAATTAAATCCAACGCCTTACCTTATTTTTATATTGTATGTATTCATCCCCGAAATTGTTTGTAAGATAGCGCTCTTCACACGCCACTATGCCAAAATTGAAAGCGAGAAACATAACGATAAGAAAGATAAAATACCACAGGGAATTTGCAATGACTGCAATTGCGGCCATAGATAGTAAGAGAGACAGGTAAAGAGGGTTTCTTGTAAAACGGAAAGGACCTTTTAGAATGAATTTTGTTGTAGGTTTATTGTAATTGATGGCTGTTTTGTTTTTCATCATCACTATTATGGCAGCGGCAGCGATAGCGCCGGATATCGTTAATATCAGCATCCCGACAAGCAAACTTACAATCAATGAAGGGAATTTGAAATTAAAAGGCATTATCCGGTTTCCCGCATATCCGGCGATCAATAACACAAAAAAGATGACCGGCGGCGGTATAGTTCCTTTGAAATATTGTTTTTGATCTTCCATTTACGTTTTTCCTTTTAGAATCTTATATTATCAATCAGCTAAACACTTCGCAAACCGGTCCATCCGGTTTACAGGAGAGAAGGCATCACAAGCATTGACACAAGTTATTAGCAGAATATGTCGCAAAAAATATTCTATCAAACCGGTTGGTTTCTGTCATATCCGTGTTTTCTTTTTTTATTTTCCTCCAAACTGATTGAAAATACAATTAATTATTTTGCTTGAAACACCCATTGTGTGAGTGTTAACCTTGCAGAGGAATGAACTGTTTTGCGAAGGAGTGGTAACTATTAGGGGTCTTGCTTGTTTGATCGGCTGGTGTTGTAAAAAGGGGAGTCCAAAAAAACTGACTTGTTTTTTGGAAAAAGAAAGTTTATCTTGTCCGAGCGGTTCCTGTTTTTCCCGCCTAATCCTGGCCCCGATCCATTTTTGCTTGTCGGCATTTATTTCAGGTTTACTACAGGGCAGAAATATCTTGTTTTATCGTGTTTCAATAATCACGGTACGATGCTGATGGAAATGGAGTAATACACATGATTCAGAAAAGTGTTGAGGGAATACATACAAACATTAATCCTGACTGTGAATCGACAGAGATCGAATATCTCTATGTTGAACTGAGTAAAGCCTACGATGAACTGAAAAAAAGTGAAGAGCGATATCGGCTCATATTTGATAACCTGCCCCTGGGTTATATGTCTATGGATGAGAACGCCCGTATAATTGATGTAAACCGGACATTCTCTGATTTTTTCGGCTATGATCGCAATGAGATTATTGGCAGGTTTTTTTCTGATTTCCTTGCCGAGGGGGTGGAATATCACCACAAGGTGTCATTTCCTGAATATAAGCGCACCGGCATCGCAAAAAACATTGTCCGGAAAGTGGTAAAGAAGAATGGCAGCATTGCTGTCGTAACCATGAACGGTAGGGTCAGGTACGACAATAACGGTAAATTTATTCAGACGCACTGTATGATAATGGACATCACCGAGCATCGAAAGGCAGAGGAAGCCCTTAAGAAGTCTGAAAGGGAAAAGGCGCTCATTATGGGCGCAATGTCGGAGAGGGTACTCTATCATGATGCAAA
This sequence comes from uncultured Syntrophorhabdaceae bacterium, assembly GCA_964532465.1. Classification (GTDB taxonomy): domain Bacteria; phylum Desulfobacterota; class Syntrophorhabdia; order Syntrophorhabdales; family Syntrophorhabdaceae; genus JAPLKB01. Next base: position 19,466 of record CAZHHX010000016.1, read on the forward strand.
CCGGCGAATTATCTGGGCCAATCGAGCCGCAGAAGAAAATCTAAGCATGTCGTCGGAACAATTATCCGGCAGAACCTGTTTTGAGATTTTGAAAAATAGATCAATGCCATGTGATGACTGTCCGGCAATGCGTGTTTTCGACACACTCAAACCTCAAAAGGGCGAGATTCATATAAACGGGAAGGTGCTGGAGATGGCCGCCCATCCGGTCATAGATGATGAGAATCAATTTATCGGAGTTGTACAGATTTCCTCTGATATAACGGAGCGCAAGTTCCTTGAAAAGCGAATTCTGGAATTAAGCAGCAAGGAACGCAACGATATCGGCCATGATCTGCACGACGGTCCCGGTCAGTATCTCACGGGAATTTCCATGCTGGCAACAGCGCTCCATCAACGATTGCCCCTGGAAATGGTTGATGCGAGAACGATGGTGAACCAGATTATTGATTCTGCTGATAGCGCAAAAATAATAATGCGCTCAATTATCCAGGGATTGTGCATTGTGGTTGATGATCCACAGGGATTGGCATCGGCCCTTTCAGTCCTTGCCGACAACATTACCGCCCTTCACAACATTCATTGTTCTCTGGTTTCTGAAGGACCAGGACTTATTGACGACCATACGGTTTCAACCCAACTTTTTTTCATTGCCCATGAAGCGGTAAACAATGCAGTCAAGCATGGCTTCTGCTCCAATATCCGTATTTTCCTCAATACGGGAAAACAAGCTGTCCATCTCTCAATAAAAGACGACGGACAAGGGTTTTCTCTTTCTTCAACAACCGGTCAAGGGATGGGTCTGAGGATCATGCAATACAGAGCCTCCATGATAGATGCTACCCTTGAGATAAAATCAACTGCTTCCGGTACCTCGGTTACCTGTATAGTTCCCTGTTCCGGTGCACAAAAGGATTGATTAAAGAATGGTAAAGCAGAAGAAGCACGGGATATTTATTGTAGATGACCATGCAATTGTGCGCCAGGGAATAAAATCACTGATCAACCAGAATGCGGATATGTTTGTATGTGACGAATCGGAAGACGGACCTTCAGCGCTGAGAAAACTCCTGGATATTAAGCCTGATATGGCTATTGTTGATATTTCCCTTACATCCATGAGCGGGATAGATGTTATCAAGTCGATGAAAATCCAATGTCCCTCCATGCCGATTCTTGTGTTTTCCATGCATGATGAAACCATATTTGCAAAAAGGGCTCTTCGTGCCGGCGCCTCCGGATATACAATGAAGAGTGAACCGTCGGGCATACTTATTGACGCTGTCCGCAAGATTCTGAAGGGCAAGGTCTACCTGAGTGAAAAGATGACGGAACAGTTGCTCCATCAGGCAATCAAAGGAAAAAATCAATCCGACGATGATATCGTTGATTCCTTGTCGGATCGGGAATTTGATGTCTTCCAATTAATCGGCAAGGGACATAGCAGCAGCAATATCGCCCGGAGACTCAACCTCAGTGTAAAGACTATTGATGCAGTCCGTGAAAGTATCAAACACAAACTGTGCTTAAAAAGCGCGTCGGAGTTGGTTCCATATGCCATAGAATATGTGCATGCCAGGAATATTGGGCTCCCAACAATGCCGCATAAACCTGATGCGACCTGATCGTTTGATGTATAAGATCTAATGCCTTTATCCGGACAGTAAGGTAAAATTACCTATACGTTTCTTCCATAAAAACTTATGGCATTAATATAAAAACCTCCCCCATATTCAACTTTTTTCAGTCAAAAAAACAGTAATTCACCTGATTGAAAGACTATTTCGTCTCAGTTAGTATTATCAGAAATCAATATATAATCACAATGAGGCAGCCAAAGAAACCGGACATTGCAAAATATAGATAATATTTACGTTGGAGAAAAGATATGGAGAAGAAAGAATTGAGTCAAAAAGTAGCAATAGTAACCGGCGGCGGCAAGGGGCTGGGCAAAGCCATAGCCCTTGAACTGGCCCACAGAGGGGCGGCTGTTGTTGTGGCCGATGCAGATAACTCGGCAGGCAGTGAAGTTTGTAAGGCAATTGAAGCATCGGCCGGAAAAAACCTCTTTGTGCCCTGCGATCTCCGCAAAGAGAGTAATGTGGAAGATATGATGAAAAAAGTAGTTACTGTTTTCTCAAAAATAGATATTCTGGTGAATAATGCAGGCATTGGAAGGGTAGCACTTTTGTGGGAAACGCCGACGGAGGTCTGGGACGATATTATGAACGTCAACCTCCGAGGTTCTTACCTTTGCATCAAGCACACAGTGCCCAGGATGATGGAACAGAAATCGGGCTGCATTATTAATATATCATCCGGTCTCGGGAGACAGGCACAACCTCTGATGGGTGCCTATGCGATTTCAAAGGCCGGACAGATTGCCATGACTGTTGCCCTTGCAAAAGAAACTGCGGCCTTCGGAATCAGGGTAAATGCAGTATGCCCCGGCCCTGTGGAAACTCCATGGTGGGATGAAAACAGGAAATCACTGTCAGATATCCTCGATGTCCGGGAGGATGAAGTGATTAATTGGTTCACCCAAAACAGACAGGCCATCAAAAAATCCCTGAAACCTGATGATATTGCAGGGGCAGTCTGCTGGCTTGCTTCAGAGGAGGCCGCTATGATGACCGGCCAGGCCATAAGCATTGACGGTGGTCATGAATTTCCTACGTACTAATAAGATAAAGCGGCTCTTGTAGCCAGGAAAATAAAGACAGGAGATTTTATTATGAGAATATCAATGGAAAAAGCTCTTAGAAAAATGGAAGGTGTGGTTGGTTTTCAAAATGTTATAACAGACCCTGAGTTATTGGAAGTTTATTCAGTCAATATGTTAAGCGTAGAAAATATTATGCCTGCTGCAGTTGTAAGACCGGGTTCTGTGGAGGAAATTCAGGCTATTCTGAAAATTGCCAATGAATATAAAACTCCTCTGTGGACTTTGAGCGGCGGCCAGAGCCATGGGTATGGTTTAGTTTGTGCTGCAAAGCCGGGGACGATCATTCTTGAACTGAAGAGAATGAACAAAATACTTGAGGTTAATGTAGATCTTGCCTATGCACTGGTTGAGCCTGGTGTTACTTTCCTGCAGCTCTATCAATATCTGAAGGATAATAATATCCCTCTCTGGATAGACGCTCCCAGCGGGAGTCCTCATTCCTCCTGTCTTGGAAACATCACAGAAAGGGGAGCAGGCTACACACCTATGGGAGAGAGGTTTCTCTTCAGTTGCGGTATGGAAGTTGTTCTGGCTGATGGACAAATACTTCGAACAGGTTCAGGCACTCTTCAGGACACAAAGACATGGCAGATTTTCAAGTGGGGATACGGACCATATCTGGATGGACTTTTTACGCAATCTAATTTTGGAATTGTCACAAAGGCCGGTTTTTGGCTCATGCCCCAACCCCCGGCCTATGAGCCCTTAGCTGTAGTAATGGATGAGCCTGATGCTGTGTACAGAGCAGTCGAGGTATTGAGACCGCTCAAGATCAACATGATAATCCCTAACGGCGCCTGTGTTACGCACATCCGAAAGGCTCTGGGACTGACTGCATGTTGGGGTGAGAGTAAAAATATCCTGCCCAGAGTTGGAAAGCGATTCGATTACTCGCCGGAAGTGCATACAGATTTGAAAGAGCAATACAATCTCGGTGAGTGGAGCTTCGCAGGGGCGCTCTATGGATTGCCGGAGACAATACAGATGTACCGAAAAATTGTGGAACATGCTTTCGCTGCCGCTTTACCGAAGAGTCGTTTCCTGGACGCCTCCGAACAGGCGGCAAGTCCATTCTGGAGAGCCAGAGAGAAGGCGATGCGCGGCGAGCCCCTTACAGAATTTGACATGTCGGACTGGGTGGGCAAGACAGGGGCCCTCTGGATAACTCCTGTAGCGCCGGTTACGAACGACCATGTGAAACAGCAGATTAAAATCGCTGAGGAAACCTATGCGAAATACGGATTTTATTACTCTGCGGAGCTGATAATCGGAACCGGTCGCGACCTCCATCATATCATCTGGCTTATGTTTGACCGGAACGACATTGAGGAACGCAAACGAGCTGACCTGTGCGTCAGGGAAATGTATGACCGATATTGCAAGGTAGGATATATGCCTTATCGCACAAGTGTTTCAATGGGAGATTATCTGATGAAAAAATTGGGGCCTTTCCGTGATGTCTGTCACAACCTCAAGCGCCTCTTCGATCCCAATAACATCCTCTCACCCGGAAAATCAGGAATAGATCTGAGTCAGGGTTAAAGATTCTCTAATTATGACTGAGGCCAGGATAATCCTGGGATGATTCTGGCCTCCTCCTCTTCAATAAACCCCTGCACTTCATGGTATAGTTGAACATAGCTTTCACATTTTCCGGTCTATCTCTTGAGAAAAACTAATGTGGATTGCCGGGTTCTTTATATTTGCTCTCAATGTGAGAGCAAATATAAAAATCCTTGGAAAGCATTGTGCTGTCTTATTCTCCGTCATTTTATTTTTAAAACACTGTGATGAAATTCAAGTACTGAGCCAATGAGAAAACTTCCCTGTTTTCCATAGGCGCCTGTCTGGATTTTATGATGAAATCATGAATTTAAATATACATTCAGCAACAAGCTCTTCTGAGTAACTTACCTCTTTTTTTAAAGTTACTCAGGAACAAATCGCCCCAAAGGGCCGTGTAGTGCTATTCAACGAAACAGACCAGTTTCTGCGACAGCATATCCGACATAATATACAAACTGATATTTCCCGTAACATCATATACTCTTACAACTTCATGGTATTTATTACTCTCAGGGATAAGCGCCTCTGTGACATCGCTGAAAGAAATGAATATTTCCTTGTTGAAAATAACACCGGGGTTATCAGGGAATATACCGATATAAAAAATGTCTGTTTCAATAAGGTCCTGAAAAAAATGACTCCCATAGGAAAGCTCAGGCATGAGATTGCCGTCAGAGTATGCGATCTCGCCCATAAAGGTAATATTATTGATTTCCGAAAAACGTACAGGCACGCCGAGTGACGGTGTTGTAGTGCCCCATCTGCCGGGGCCGAGAAGCAGCGTCGGCATTTCATCTCTATTTTTGATCGTTTTATTGAATTTCCCGGTAAGACGGGCTATGTCATATTTTTCAGACAGCGTGAGCCTGTTATATCCTGCAGGGTCAACATAGATAATTCTTTTAATCTGTTTTAAAATGCTGCCGCCCATAAACTGCCCCTCTGTCCGCATGAGAACTTTGTTCTCCGGCAGATCCGCTGGAATCTTTATCTTTTGCATCTGCCCTTTTGCCTGAACGGGCCTGCACTGTAAGAGATTGATCCTGTAGTCATTATATTGGGTAAAATTTACGGTAAATTCTATCTCCACAGGATAATTGTAAATACTTTCCAGCTTTTTGAGCATCCTGTGCATAACACCTGGAAAGGATGTACGGGAAAGGAAATTATCAAAGGTAAGTATCCATGCCTCCCGGTCTTTTATACCAAGTTCGCTCATACGTCTGGTTGTTTCATGATCTCTCGTACCGACAAGATCAAGCTTGATATTCAGTCCCTCATTTATTTTGTCCATGAAAGAAACCGTTTCCAGAGTATTGCTGCCGGTATCAAGGACATCCATATCATGCTGGGAAAATCTCCCGGTGTCATCCATGCCTGCATGGGGGCGGAATAGAGGACTGTCAAGGGCGACGATGCGGGGATAATCGTTTTCAACACGATTGACGGCCCGTGTTCCGAGACCGAGGACAAGCCGGAGCATTCCTGCCTTGGGATCCATGCCTTCTTTCCAGGCAAAAGCATTGTAGGAAACACCTACACCGGCAAGATCCGGGAAAAAGTACTGTTTCCGGTGTGAACCGGAAACTCTTTGAACGAGCAGAGCCATCTGCTCATCGTGTTTGTCAAGTCCCCGCTGCAAACGGTAAGTCAGCGCGTCTTCATTCATGGTGCTGGCAAATACTTCTCTCACAGATTCGACAAAGGCAGTGTAACGTTTTTCAGGAGAGCCCTGATTGACGGAGAAAACACTCTCATATTTACCGGCAAAGGCATTTCCGAAAGCGTCCTCCAGAAGACTGCTGGAACGGATAATGATGGGAGACTGGCCGAAATATTCGATAACCTGCTGAAACTGCTCTTTAATCTCATCAGGAAAAATACCCTTCAACATCTTTTCGCGGAGCTTGTCGCCTGCGTCGAAATATCCTTCTGCAGTCTTCTGCTCCATCCGCAATTTCCATAATCCGTTCTGGACGATGTAGGTATAATAAATATCCGAACCAATAAAAAAAGAATCATGCTGTTCAAGGTAGTCTTTCCAACTTATCGATTCTTCTTTATCAAGGATTTTTCTTGCAATGAGCATTCCCACGGTTTTACCGCCTATAAACCCGGTCCCAATCATGCGTGATTTTATGTTAAGGAGGTCTTCCAGGGAAAAAACATCCTTGGCAAGGGAAAGGATTCTCTCTTCCCGGCCAATCATAATCCGGCAGAGTTCATCAACCATGTCCTGTCTTTCCACGGGATTATCCGGTTTATGAAGAATGCCCTCGGCCCTCAAGAAGAGCCTGTCCCAGTAGTCTAATTGACGGCGCGCACTGCTCAGCTTCCGTCTTGAGATATCTGAAAACATTTTTGCAGCATCGAAGCTGTCGATAACAGCCGAAAAACTTTCTTCTTCTTCGATATGGGGGAGAAACATTGTCGGGGAATACCGGTTCCATACCTTCAAAGGGTGTATGCAATAATTCCCCTCATGATGATAGGCATCAAGCAATACCTGCGTGGTTTCACGGATACGGGCAACTGTCTTGAATGAATGACTGTACCGGAGGATAGAGAAATATGCAACGGTGTTCAGTTCAAAAAGATAGGGGCAGGTAACAACAAAAAAATTCCCGATCATTAGATCGGTTGCCCAGGCAGACAGCAGATTGGAAAGACAGTCAAATACATAAAAAACATCTCTGCCTTCCGCAGTTGCAATGTTGTATACCTGAGTTGTAAAAGTTTCAAATCCGCTTTTGGCGTCAAGATAGTATATTTTGATCTTTCCGTTCTCTTTTACAAGCGGCTCATGTTCGGCAAATCTCATGTAAATGACCTTGTTGCCGTCCTGCAACATCCTGTCAACATATGGAGTTACATAATGTTCATATTCCTTTATATCGTCAATCTGCCAGACGACGTTGTCGCCCATTTGCAGCCCGCCTAATACTTCATCGAGACTTTTTAAGCCTGTGCTTGCCCGGACAGATGTATTCATACTTTTGTCATCTCCCATATTCACCCACTAATACAAATTGTTGTGACATTATAACAATTCACGTTTATTAGTCCAATTAATATTGGTGATATGTTGATTAATCATTTCTATATTGGGCAATCCGTTAACACGCTGAATCGAACAATTTTGTATCATCGATGTAGGCAAAAAACAATATTGCAACCTTATTGTAACAATCGCTTCCGTGTTCTTCTATTGGATCATAATTTAATTTATAATGTTATCAGCTTTGTTATTAAATATTTAGATCATACTTTATTATAATTTTACTTATTGGCATTAATTTTGCTATTATATAATATAGTAATTTGCAATATAATACATAAGGAAGAGATAAATAAAACATGAAACTGGCAGATGAATTCAAAAAAATTGCAGGCGACATAAAAATTATTGATAATGACGAAGAAAAAGAAACATACAGCCATGACATAGGGGATGTTCCCATAATCATGACTAAAACTTTTTTTGAAATACAACCGGATTTTGTAGTCCAGCCTAAAAGTGTTGATGAGATAAAGAAAGTTCTGGCCTTCGCCAATGCCAGAAAAGTGCCGGTAATACCGAGAGGCGCCGCTTCATGGGGTTTTGGCGGAGTAATTCCGACCAATGCAGGTATTGTCATTGATTTATCTCCTTTTAGAAATATAATTTATTTGAATAAGGCGCAAAAGACTGTATCTGTTGAAGCAGGAGCCAGATGGAGCGATATTGACATTCTGGCCAAAAAAGAAGGTTTGTGTCTGATGACCTATCCATCAAGCAAGTTTTCCACAGTTGGCGGCTGGATTTCAACAGGCGGCTACGGCATTAACAGTTTTAGATATGGCCACTTAGTCCAACAGATCGTATCCATGACAGTTGTAACAGCATCCGGTGAATCCAGAAAAATTACACCCAATGATTCTGATTTTATGTACTTTGTTTCCACTGAAGGCGAGTTTGGAATTATTGTTGAGGTGAATCTTAAATTACGCGACGTTCCCCAGGCCTCATACCCGCATCTTTTTTATTTTCCTGGTGACAACGCTGCTTTCGAATTTATTGAAAAATTTGTTAAAAACAAAGATGGGCAAAGCGCTAATCCTGATGTAATCCGCTTTCTGGATGAAAATCACTTAAATGACGTGAACGAACTCATGCATTCCAGTATATTTAAAAAAAGCGCTGGTGTGCTGGTAGAATTCAGCAGCGCTGAAGATGATGAATTATTTTTAAAGGCCATTGCCCAAATGGGTAATCTTGATGAGGCGCCGCGATATGTGGCGAGTTATTTATGGAATGAACGTCTCTTCGGCATGAAAACAAAGCGCCTTGGCCCGACAATTCTGGCCAGTGAAAGCATTATTCCAATAGCTTCCGCGGCCGGTTTTATTAAAAAAGCAAAGAAATTGGGCGCAAATTTTGGCGTGGAAATATTTGTTGATTCTTACATCATTGATGAGAAGATGGCACTCATTATGACCAATTTTCTCTGTGATTCCAGAAAGAAGAGATATTACATTGATTTACCGCTACAGACAATGCTTACCCAAGCAGCAATTTCCATGGGAGCTGAACCTTATGGGTTGGGCATCTGGAATGCAGCTTTCATAGATCATCTATACAACACTGAAAAGAAACAGGACCTGCTGAACTACAAAGCAAAGGTTGATCCGAATAATATTATGAATCCAGGGAAGTTTTTTGGAATTCAATCAAAATTCTACAATATTCCGGCATTCATCTTTCGACCGGGCATTTTCAGCTTTTCCATAAAAATGCTTATTTTCCTGTCACCCGTCATTGGGAAAATTGCTACACTGCTCATGGGGAAGGACGAGAAAATCGATAGTCTTGATTTTGAGTTGACCACTCACGCCTGTGCAAAATGTGGAAACTGTATTGCAGTGTGTCCCGCATACCTTGTTACAAAAGATGAAGAAGTCACGGCAAAAGGTAAAATTGCTCTGGCGAAAAAGCTCATTGAAGGACGCCCGGTTACCAAAAAAGAAGCTGAAAAAGTGTTTATGTGCATGCATTGTAAATCCTGTGAAGAAATATGTCAAACCAATCTGGAGCTGATGAAACTCTGGGATGCACTGGAAAAGAGGGTGGAAGCTAATTTTGGCCGACCCGAGGATAAAATCAGTGAATTTCTTAAAAAGGTTGACGATAGCAATGAATACTGGGAAATGGTAGATCGGAATAACTGAACAATTTATTGAGAGGATAATTAAAAACTATGCCAAAGAAATATCATATTCACACAAAGGTAACGCCCCTTAATCTGGATTACGTGTATAAATTCAGGATTGAACGGGGAGAAAACTGCATCAATTGCGGTCGATGCACCAAGGTGTGCATTTATGAGGCGCATAAACGCGGAAAGGGTGACCCTCGTAAAATGGCTGACCCGAACACAGTTGTTTGCAGAAACTGTTTTCGTTGTATTCAGGAATGCCCAAGAGGAGCTTTAGAAAAGTCTCTGGATAAAGACTTTTTAAATATCGGCGGATCGCACTGGAAACCCGATATGTTTATAACTTTATGGAAGCAGGCCGAGGACGGCAAGGTGCCGGTGTCGGGCGCCGGTTATCGGGGGCCCTTTACCGGACAGGGTTTTGACAGCATGTGGACAGACATGTCGGAAATCGTTCGTCCGACACGCGACGGGATTCACGGCCGCGAATACATCAGCACTTCTGTCGAACTGGGTCGGAAACTCAATCACCTGACTTTTGATGAAAAGGGCAAACTATTATCGAAAATACATGATACTGTCGATATTCCAATTCCTATCATCTTTGATATTCCGACGGAAAATCTGAGCCCTCATGTCAAGGTAGCAATAGTCAGGGCTGCATCGCATCTCAACACCTGTATTGTATTGCCAATAAATGATATTGCGGCAGATATCAAAAAATACATCAAAAATATCATTCCCTTAATTTCTCCTGAGGAAATTGATAAACATCAAAGCTTGATTAAAAACGCAAGAATTGTGGCTTTTGAGTATACCGAAGACATGTTAAGCGCTTTCCCTGCATTGAAAGATAAAATTAAAAAGATAGGTAATGCCCTTACAATCGTCCGTGTTCCGGCAACGAAGTCCGTGGAAACCATTGTTTCGAAACTGGCCCGCAATGGCGCGGAAATCATCCATGTCGTTGCAGATTACCGCGGTATGGAGTTAAATGGATCAGCCAATGAAAATAAACGTCTGGGCAAGGATATTATCCGTGCTGTCCATCTGAAATTAGTGGAGGACAGTATCCGTGATGAAGTTACAATTATCTTTTCCGGCGGTATCGCTATGGCTGAGCATGTTCCCAAGGCCATGCTTTGCGGCGCGGATTTAACGGCAGTCGATCTGCCTTTACTGATTGCTTTCGGCGCAAGATTGTATGAAAACCCGGAGAAGATTATTGTTTTTCCCGAAGGATTGGAGAAAATTTCAACACGGACAGTAATGCAGAGGGTAATTAACCTTATGGGCGCATGGCACTCACAGCTCCTGGAGGTCATGGGCGCCATGGGAATCAGGGAAGCGCGACGCCTGCGTGGTGAAACGGGCAGGGCTATATTTTTTGAAGAAATTGATAATGAAACTTTTGGAAAAATATTTAAAGAAAGAGAAAAAACAAACATATGAAACCATCAACCGTACAAATTAAAAAAATGCCGTCCCGATTCAAACACCAGGTGCCTAAGTATAAGGTCACAAGGTCAAACGCATGCATCAATTGTGGAACCTGCGCCAAATCATGCATCTACGGAGTTCATGAAAGGCAGGAAGGGCATAATAAAATGAGCGTGCCCATAGACTATAAGTGTATCGGTTTTGAATGCAAGGATAACGATTTTTATTGCGTGAACAAATGTCCGCGTAGCGCATTAAGCGTATCCCTTAATCCCATGTATGAAACGTTGGGTGACTACCGATGGACAGCCGATATGATTACCGGCACCTGGATCATGGCTGAAACCGGCTATCCGCCTGAGCGAAAAGACCTTGAATATAATACGGGCAATTCAGGAGGCGGCTTCGACAAACTGCGCTTAAAGTTTCCTTCAGGGCGTCCAAAAATTGATAAGTTTGAGATATCTACGGAAATTCCCCTGAACCGGAGAAATGACGGCAGAGCCAATGTTGTCATATCCACACCGGTATATGGCGGCGGCATGTCCTTTGGATCAGTAAGTCTGCCTACCATGGTTTCCAAGGCGCATAATGCAGCAATCTGGAACACTTTTACCTGTACAGGAGAAGGCGGATATCCGGAACTCCTTATACCCTATGATGATCACGTCATTACTCAGGTAGCCACCGGTCTGTTTGGAGTGCGCGAAGAAACAATTCAGCGGGTAAAAATAATAGAGTTTAAATACGCGCAAGGCGCAAAACCCGGTCTGGGCGGGCATCTTCTGGGAGAAAAAAACACGGAAAGTGTTGCCCGTATGAGGGAAGCTGTTAAAGGGTCTTCATTATTTTCACCTTTTCCCTTTCACTCGGTTTATTCCATCGAAGACCATAAGAAACACATTGACTGGATTAAAGAGATCAATCCTCATGCCTTAGTTTCCGTTAAGGTGTCAACGCCTAATGATGTGGATATGGTGGCTGTCGGTTCTTACTATGCAGGTGCCCATATTATTCATATTGACGGCGGCTACGGCGGCACCGGGGCCGCGCCTGATATTGCCAAAAAGAATATTGCCATGCCCATTGAATATGCCATAGCGAAAGTCCATAATTTTTTAAAGGATGAAGGAGCGCGTGACGCTGTGACACTCATTGCATCCGGCGGCATCAGGACGGCCTATGATCTGGCTAAAGCCATTTGCCTGGGCGCGGACGGCGCAGTCATCGGCACAGCGGAAATGGTTTCTCTGGAATGTGTCAGATGCGGCAATTGTGAATCAGGACGCGGTTGTGCTCGGGGCATAGCTTCCACCGATTCGGAACTTGCCGATTTGTTTAATGAAGAATGGGCAACACAACGTCTGACAAACATGTACCATGCCTGGAATGTACAACTCATCGAAATATTGCAAAAGTTCGGCATGAGGAGTGTGCAGGAGCTTGTAGGCCGTACGGATTTGCTCGAACACATAGATTACAGTAAATAAAGCGGAGTCTGCTATATGGATAATGTTGAAAAAATTACACAGTCACGAAATGAAATTTGCAGCCGGGTTCCGGTTTTAAGTCCGAACACGGAAGAAGAAGGCGGCTGCGGTGTAACCGGTTTTATCTGCTCGATCCCTGTTACCGGAAAAAACATCTTTGAACCCTCCGCCCAGATGCATAACAGAGGCAATGGAAAGGGCGGCGGAATCGGCGCGGTAGGATTCGTTCCCGAGGCAATGGGTGTTTCTAAAGAAGTGCTGCAGGATGATTATATGCTGCATATTGCTCTTCTGGATGTGAGCGTTTGTACGGAAATTGAAGATACATTCATCAAACCGTTCTTTAAAATTGATAAATCGGAAAAACTGGCCACAATCGATGATCACCGCAGTATCGGTCTTGATGTGCGGCCTCCGGATGTCATGCGTTATTTTGTCCGCGTCAGGGATGACGTCTTAGATAAATTCATTTCAGACAATCAATTCACATCCATGGATAGACGGGATGCCGAAGACGAGTTTGTTTATCAGAACAGCTTCAGGATTAATACGCACTATTACGCATCCCTTGGTGATAAAAAGGCTTTTGTCATGTCTCACGGCAGGAATATGATGATCCTGAAAATCGTGGGCTATGCGGAAAATGTTGTCAAATACTACAAATTGGATGATTTCAAGGCCCATGCATGGTTGGCGCATCAGCGTTATCCTACCCGGGGACGCGTCTGGCATCCGGGTGGCTGCCATCCCTTCAGTGCCCTCAATGAAGCATTGGTTCATAACGGTGACTTTGCAAATTATCAGTCTGTAAATGAATATTTAAAACAACGTAACTATTATCCTTTATTTCTGACGGATACGGAAGAAGCGGCGCTTTTGCTCGATCTCTGGAGCAGGGTATATAAATACCCGCTGGAATATCTCATAGAGGCCATGGCGCCTACCTCGGAAATGGATTTTGACATGCTTCCCGTTGAAAAGCAGGAATTGTACAAAACTATTCAAACTCATCACGTGAACGCATCGCCTGACGGGCCGTGGTTCTTTATTATTGCCAGAAATGATGTCAAAAATGATCAATTCCAACTGATCGGCATTACGGATACTGCTATGCTCCGTCCGCAGGTTTTTGCTCTCCAGGATGGGGAAGTTCAAGTCGGGTTAATTTGTTCGGAAAAGCAGGCCATTGATGCAACTCTGATCTCTCTGGAGCGTGAAGATCCGCGCTTCGGTCCTATTGCCGACAAATACTGGAATGCGCGCGGCGGCAGTTACACCGATGGCGGTTCCTTTATCTTCAGTCTGAAAAATACGGCTGATGGTAAAGAGCTTATCTGTACGGACAAATTCGGTAACATGATCAAAACTGCAAAAGACAAGATTGCTTGTGATGTCACAAAAAAAATAACGGTTACACCGGAATTCAATTCCATTAAAGAAAAGCTTGCCGCTTTGTTTGTTGAAAACGATTATTCAGCTACTGTTGATAATTTATATACCTATGTAAAGGACAGCATCACCGGTTTCAGTCCGGATAAACTCCGCTTCTGTATAGATATGATTAAAAGTTATGCCGATATAAATGATGACTGCAAGCAGGCAGTTATCAATGCCTTGACTCTTTTGAATGATCGTCGATTCAATACCGGCTCTATAAAAAGAAGCTCGCTGCAGCATGTTCTGAAGATAAATATCGATCAGATTCTGGACGAATCGCCTGCAATCACGGAAATAACCAATTCACGGTTCAGCCGCATTAATTTCGCGACACATGAGCATCTGCGCGCACCGAAAAACAATGAAAAAGTTCTGATTATCGACGCCGAACATTTTGAACCGGAAGGAGAACTCTGCGATGCGGTAATGATCGTGAAAGCCTTTAAGCTCGGCTGGAAACATTTCATTGTTTACAAATACAGAGGGCAACGGTTTACCGGCTGCGGTTTCGGTCCATCCACAAAAGATGTAAGAATAGATATCTACGGCGCCTCAGGCGATTATCTGGCATCAGGTATTGACGGCATGGAAATTTATGTTCACGGCAATGCTCAGGATCAACTCTGCCAGGTTATAAAAGAAGGCAAATTAGTGGTATACGGCGATGTGGGCCAGACATTCATGTACGGCGCAAAAGGCGGCGATGCTTATATCATGGGCAACGCAGCGGGAAGGCCTTTAATTAATGCCGTCGGCAAGCCGCGCGTTGTCATTAACGGAACAGCGCTGGATTATCTTGCCGAATCTTTCATGGCCGGTGATCCGCTCAAGGGCGGCGGTTTTGTTGTTTTGAACGGTATCGGTTTTGATGATGCAGACGGGTCAATTTACGAGTACGATTCGCCATACCCTGGTTCGAATATCTTTTCTCTGGCTTCCGGCGGCGCTATTTATGTTCGTGACCCCCACAGGAAACTGGTTGATGAGCAGCTCAACGGTGGAGAGTTTGTTGAAGTTATTGATGCAGACTGGAATCTTATCAAGCCATACCTTGAGGAGAATGAAAAACTTTTTGATATTACCATTGAAAGACTTTTAACCGTTGACGGAAACAAGAAAATACCGGCGGAAGTATATAGAAAAATCAGACCTCTTACTGCAGTTGTTAAAAAAGATGATGATGGCTTGGAGGAGTAAAGAAAGGTGCTTTGATGATTTCCATATCCAGTGTCAGTACAGGTATTAAAGGACTAGACAAAACTCTTAATTATTTGCAAATGGGCGACAATGTTGTCTTTCAGGTCGAAGATATTGAAGACTATAAAAAATTCGTCAATCCTTATATAGAAAATGCGCTGGAAAAAGGACGGCGCATTGTTTACATGCGCTTTGCGAAACACCCGCCAGTTATAGAATCCACCGGCAAAGTCACGGTATATAAACTTAACGCTGATACAGGCTTTGAATCCTTCTCAACACAGGTTCATTATATTATCCGGCAGGAGGGGCGTGATGTTTTCTATGTCTTCGATTGCCTGTCGGATCTGCTTTTAACCTGGGCTACCGACCTGATGATCGGCAACTTTTTTGTGATTACCTGTCCCTATCTTTTTGAGCTGAATACTGTCGCTTATTTTGCTATCCTGCGCAACCGGCATTCATATAAAACTATTGCCCGCATCAGAGAAACCACCCAGGTGCTGCTGGATGTTTATAATTATCAGGGTAAATTTTGCGTACACCCTATTAAAGCCTGGCAGCGCTATTCCCCTACGATGTTTCTTCCGCACATTATGGAAAAAGACGAATTTGTTCCCATCCTGAACAGTGTTGATGCCTCGAATTTGTTTTCCTATCTTAATCAGGCAGGCACATCCAGCGCAGAAAGAAATCTGGACTACTGGGATCGCATATTCATACAGGCAAAGGATATGCTGGAAAATCCGGAGGACATAACAGAAAAACAGAAAATGGTGGAACAGCTTTCCCGTGTTTTAATCGGCAGGGAAAAAAGAATGCTCTCTTTGATAAAAGAATATTTTACCCTTGAAGATCTTATTGAGATTAAAGAACGGCTTATCGGAACCGGTTTCATCGGCGGGAAATCCACAGGCATGTTGCTGGCGCGCAACATTTTGCGCAAAGACCCTTCTGTAAAATGGTCGGAGCACTTGGAGATGCACGATTCTTTTTATATCGGATCGGATATCTTTTATTCCTTCATCGTTCAAAACGGCTTGTGGAAAACCCTCATGTCCCACAAAACAAAAGAAAGCTATTTTGAAAGCGCCCTGGAATTAAAAAACAAAATGCTGAAAGGAATTTTTCCGGAAGAAGTTCGGGAACAATTTCAGCTAATGCTGGAATACTATGGGCAGTCGCCAATTATCGTACGCTCAAGCAGCCTTCTGGAAGATGCTTTCGGCAATGCTTTTGCCGGAAAGTATGAAAGCTATTTCTGCGCCAATCAGGGAACGCCGGAGGAGCGTTATGAGAAGTTTGAAGAGGCAGTGAGGAAAATCTTTGCAAGTACGATGAATATAGAAGCGCTCACTTACCGACTGAAAAGAGGACTGGACCAGCAGGACGAACAGATGGCTCTGCTGGTACAGAGAGTTTCCGGTTCTTACCGCAAATATTATTTTTTCCCTGAGTTGGCCGGCGTCGGTCTGTCTTATAACACCTTTGTCTGGAAAAAAGGCATGGATCCCAGGGCGGGTATGCTCAGGCTTGTTTTCGGGCTGGGAACGAGGGCTGTAAACCGCATGGAAAATGATTATCCCCGGATTGTTGCCTTGGATAATCCCTTAATCAAGCCATTTGCCAAACCGGAAGATGCGGGACGCTTTTCTCAACATTATGTTGATGTTTTGAACCTGGAGGAAAATCATTTTCAGACTTTATCCTTTGCGGAAGCGCTCAATGACGACCTGAAAGCACGTCTTGACCTCATCGGCTCCCGCAATATTGCCGCCGGCGAACAGATGAAAGCATTGGGGAAAAACAGGGATGTGTGGTTGCTTACCTTTGATGAATTGCTTTCCTCAACGAAATTCCCCGATCTGATGTCGGGAATGCTTAAACGACTGGAATCAGTCTACGACTATCCCGTGGATATTGAATTTACGGCAAACTTCAATTCCGATGGAAAAGTGCAGATCAATCTTCTGCAATGCCGGCCCTTTCAGATAAAAGGCATGCACAGCCGCGCGAAAATTCCTGATAAAATCAAGAAGAATAAAACGTTGCTGAGGCAGGAAGGCAATTTCATGGGCGGCAGTGTTTATGAAAGAATTTCGCAAATCATTTATATTGATCCAAAAAGATACTCTGAACTCCAGCTTTCAGAAAAATATAATGTTGCCAGATTGGTAGGCAAAATAAATAAGGCTATTAATAATCGGGATGAAAATCCGACAATTCTTTTCGGACCGGGCCGCTGGGGTACAACAACTCCGGCAATGGGTGTACCGGTTACTTTTTCCGAGATCAACAATATCGCGGCCATCGCGGAAATAGCATACAATGAGGGAAGTTTGGTCCCTGATTTATCTTTCGGCACACATTTTTTTCAGGACATGGTGGAGATGAATATCTTTTATATGGCTATCTATCCGGAGCAGGAAAAAGTTATTTTCAATACATCCGTCATGGAATCAATGCCGAATATCATAGAAAAGATTTCATCGGAGGATCGCCAATACGCCGATGTTGTCCGCGTATATGATGTCCGGGAAAAGAATTTAATATTGTTTTCAGATATTGTAGCACAGGAAATGGTCTGCTTCTTCGAATAATACCCCGCTGCTTGCGGCAGGCCGTTTTATTCTTTCTTACGGAATAATTTTGGATCAATTCCCAGTTTAGCAATTTTATATTGAACGATTCTTTTCGTAGTTCCCAGAATTTTCGCAGCTTTGGTTTGATTTCCCCCTGTAATATACAGAGTATCAACAATCAGAGATCTTTCCTGTGCTTCAACAAGAGAAGACAGCTTGCCGCGTTCTTTTTTATCCGTTTTACTTTCCCTGACATGCAAAGAGGGCGGTAAATATGAACTTTCAATGGTATCGGTATTGGATAAGAGAACGGCCCGTTCAATGCAGTTTTCCAGTTCCCGTACATTGCCCGGCCATTTATGTGATAAGAACGCTTCTATCGCCGCGGTGGATATTTTTTTAACGTGTTTACCCATCTCCGCGCTGTACTTCAAAACAAAATGATCAGCTAACAGTATAATATCACTGCCTCTTTCGCGAAGAGGAGGCAGGTATACGGGAAAAACATTCAGACGGTAGAATAAATCAGCGCGAAACCGTTCCGCCATGATGTCCTGCTCCAGATCTCTGTTTGTGGCTGCGATAATGCGCACATCAACATTAACAACTCTTGAAGAACCAAGGGGTTGAAATCTTTTTTCCTGCAAAACGCGTAAAAGCTTTACCTGAGCGGCGGCAGAAAGTTCTCCTACTTCATCTAATAAAATAGTTCCACCGTTGGCTTCTTCAAAACGCCCGCGGCGCTGTTGCAGGGCGCCGGTAAAAGCTCCCCTTTCATGACCGAAAAGCTCGCTTTCGATCAACGTGTCAGGAATTGCCGCGCAATTAACCTGCACCAGAGGCCCGTTTTTTCGCGGAGAGTTCATGTGAATTGCATTGGCAATCAATTCCTTGCCCGTTCCAGTCTCTCCAACTATTAAAACAGTTGTCTTGGAATCGGCAACCTGGGCGATTAGACCGAATACTTCCTGCATGGGTTTTGAATGTCCGATAATATCTATCGAAGGCGCCCGTGAACTGCCTACAATTTTTCTCAGCCGTCTATTTTCTTCTTCCAAAGCTCTGACATGGACAAATTTGGCCATTAATTCCGATACAGCGGAAAGCATTGCCAGCTCCTTATCCAGATTTTCCACTTCGCGCGCGACCTTATCGGCAGATAAAACACCGACAACATGATCATCATACATAATGGGAACACAAAGAAATGCAAGTTCCGACCTGTTTAAGTGACGCCGTGCGCCGGTACGGTCCAAAAAGTGAGTTGCACGCCCCAGATTAGCTACAGCCATTGGTCGTCCTGTCTGGGCGACTTCGCCGGTAATGCCTTCTCCTGGTTTGTATGTCACATCCATTCCTTCGATATTTACATCATGGGCAATATCCAGCCAGACCTCATTTTTTTCGCGGTCAAAGAGAGAGATCATCCCTCTCTGCATTCCCAAACGCAAACTCATTTCCTGCAGGACCTGCTCCAGACCGTCACGCAAGTCTGTAGGCCGGGCCAATATCTTAGCTATTGCGTGCAAAGCTGCCAGTTCTTCATAACTATGAATACTCAATTTACGCTCTTTCTCCAAAATAATATTTTGAACTTTTGTTCATATCAGGCCCTTCAAGTCTTGAAAATATTTTGGAACAAAATTGTTCCAATAGCAATAGTTTTTCGCCTTTTTTGAATAATTTTAAATGAAAAGCCCTTATGGTTTTTGCTTACCCGGCGTTACAGTCTATCTTATCAATTTTCAGAGGATGTTACCATCCGAGATCATTTAAAATTGATAAATTTCACCCGAGATAACAGCTCCAAGGGCGGGGAACGATTGGAGCAAGCCCCCCATATCCTTCCCCGCCCTAAGTTCATTCGTCCCGTGAGTACACTCTTATTATTGCTTCTTCAAATACTTCATCTGGATATTCGGCGCAATGAGCCATATGCCCTCAGGTCGCTGAGGCAGGGCACTCTGCATTGCGGTTACAATCTTTTGAATGTCATCCGTTTGGGATGTAAATTCCTTTGCCTTTTGATCAAACAGAAGAATGTACTCTTTCATATCCTCCAAATCCTTTTTTCCTGAAAGAGGGCCATGGCCGGGAATGATCTTTTCTATATCCATTGACTTGATGTTGTCCAATTCTTTAGCCCATTCATCAATATTTCCCTCGCCGAGGAAAGGATGGTATTTCGTAAAAAGTATATCACCGGCGAAGAGAATCTTCTTACCGGGTAGATAAACCAGCGTATCTCCATTGGTATGTGAGTGACGGGGATGAATGAGCTCGATCTGCTCACTGCCGATATCAATTATCATTCTATTGCCATAAGCTAAAACAGGGTAGGCCGGTGTTGTTCCTTTCATATCATTTGCTGTAAGGCCGTATTTTCCAATATTTTTGATGGTGTCCCCGGCATTATTTTCCATAGTCTTCTTGTCGTTTTCCTGGGCGATGATCACCGCGCCAAGTTTTGCGAATTCAGAATTGCCGAATACGTGGTCAAGGTGATGATGTGTATTAACAACATATTTGATAGGCTTACGGGAGATGGTTCGGATGTCCCGGATGAAACGCTTTGCCTCTTTAGCAGAGATCAAAGAATCCACAACCACAATGCCGTCCCTGCCGATAATAATGCCCGCATTAGCCCCGAAGCTATTATTTTTGGAACCGTTTTTTGTGTCTACATATGCATAAACGTTCTCTCCAATCTGCGTCAATTTCTCCGCGGCAAATGCATGGCCACAAATTGCCGACACCGCGAGAACCAATATAAACAATTTTCCTAAAATGGCTAAAGGCTTCCTCATATTTATCCTCCTATTTTTTTATAGCCCAACACCGGGCATAAGCAAGAGACAACGCTTCTTTGTTGCCGACCGGCTGTATACACAGACTGGGCAAGTTATCTTCTTGCCGGGTTTTTCGTGTCGATAAAACCTCAATTCAAAAAACTATTTTTTAGAACGCCAGCTAAGTGTCCCGGCGGCTTGCCGGAACTTTGGCCTCAATCGGTTTTGTCATGTTCTTGTTTTATTGTAGCCCCTATTCTGATTTTTGTCTTTATTTTTCTCTTAACTTTTCATTCAGGAGAAAAACCAGCCATTCTAAAAATATCTATTTTTTCATTCTGTACTTTATAAAGAACATTAATAAAGAAGTTTTCATGCTTGCTTTCACAGTGAAAGCAAAAATTAGTTAATTGTTCAAATCAAAGCTTGTATTGGCTTTGCCGGAATTTTAAAATATTGCAGCAACAGTTTTTGCAATGTTGCAGACACATTGTCTGAAATGTCTAATTTTGAAGATTTATGACTGTTTATTTTACTTGCTGCCATCTGTTTAATTGAAATATTGAAGTATATCTTCACATCCACTTTATAATTTTTTCCCATTATAAGTATACATTATTCCATAGTTATTTAGTTTTTATGGAAACGTCCACTACCCGTCCAAAATGTTCTCTCAGCCTCCCTTCGTGTTATGTTTGTTAGTTCAATACTCCTCAATCGTTTTGTTGAACAGCGAGAGGACATACTCGAAGCGGCTTACATATGCGCGCAAGACAGACGCCGAGTGTTGTTTCCCGTCCGCTTTAAGAGTGAGTTTCCACGGCGTCCCCCATTTATTGGAATCATTTTTCTTTCTGTATGATCCCAGCTCGTTAAAAGAACAAGCCTGCGTTGCGGCATATAGCCGTCGCACCGCCATTTCGGGGGCTCTCTTCGCTGCCGTTGTATATTGCGGCGGACCAGCCTGTTTATACGACGAGCGGCTTTTTGAGTATATGACCACTCGGCCATCACTAAAAATTGTATCGCTCCTTACGGTTCTCCGATCACTCTTGTCGGTTCCCGGTGCGTATTCCATCGAAAAATCGGCCGGCACGTCAACAGCACTTACGTCAAGGATGTCGCATGGAGCCATCTCCACCATTTCTGCATTGTTTTTATCCACCGATTTTGGGGAATTAAGATTGCGCAAGTGAAGCTCAAGCAATACATCCGGCCACTCACGCAAACTGGCCTGGTATGCCGCCGCGGCCTTGGACATATTTCCGCGTTCCTGCCAGTCTTTTCCCTGATTGCGTTTGTCTTGAGCTGCTCGCTTATGACGCGCCAGATCTGCTTCAAATTTAGCCAGTTTCTCCTGCCGTTGAGCATCCGGAGAGGCCTTCAGGCCGGCACGCATCAACACGACACCCTCACCGTACTGCTTCTTGACAAACAGGTCTTCCCCTTCCTGCCAGAGTTCCTGAGGACTTTTCACAGGATACGGCGGAAGCGCTTCCTTTTCTTTCAGAAGCTGCGCTTCAATTTCCGATCCGGTGGGACCGCCGGTGTAAGGCCGAACCGGAGGCGACGCATGAGCAATCATACTGGCAGCCACAGCATACAGCATGAACATAAACAGGATAAGACTCTTCTTCATTGGTTCCCTCCGTGTGCAGGATATTATTCAAGGCCTCATCAAGAAGCGACAAAATAGGTTCTGCGAGGAACCAAATCTTACCCATACAGGAGGAAACCTTATGAACTCTTACAAAGGACAACACAAATTCTACTGCGGTATCGATCTTCATGCAAGAAAAATGTATCTCTCCATCCTTGGATGAAAAAGGAGAGATTAAACTGCACCGGAACATGGACACCGGCAGGGAAGTCTTTCTCAAAGTAATTGAACCCTATAGGGAAGATATTTTTGTTGCAGGCGAATGCATGTTTGCCTGCTGGCACTGGATTGCTGATCTGTGTCAGAAAGAAGGCATATCCTTCGTATTAGGTCGCCCTTTATAGAGAACATTCATAAAGAAGTTTTTATACTTACTTGCACATTGCAAGCAAAAATTAATTAATCGTTCAAGGTAAAGCCTGTATTGGTTTTACCGGAATTATTAAATTTGCAGCAACAGTTTCTGTAAAGTCTCATTATTGATAATTTATGACTGCTTATTTTACTTCCCGCCATCTGTTTAATTGAAGAATTGAAGATGTCCCTCCATCCCCTCCTTCATTTTTTACGGCGATTTGTTATCGAGAATTTTTCGATTTCCGCACCCTTCTTGTCGATGACGTAAACCTCCATGGCATCAGCGGATACATCGAAGCGCGCGAAGTGATATTTGTATTGTGCGCAAAAGATTTCCTTACCTGACTCCAAATAACATGCAGCGCATATTTTCTCAAATGGCACTGTGAGACATTCATTATCTTTTTCATTCACGGGAGCCCCGCCGCCGCCCAGCGTCAGATAAGTGATCCCGTCATGCTCGACATGGCTGTAGTAATGTCTGTGGCCCTGGAGAACCAATTGCACATTGTTGTCTTTCAGTATGCTGCCGATCGATTCCCTCAAGTGGGGGTATCCTTTCATGCAATCCCATATCGGCGTATGGAGCATTACAATCTTCCATGGTTTCTTAGTATTCTCCAGTGTCGTCTTCAACCATTCCTGCTGTTTTGTCTGAATCTCCTGCTGCTTTTCAGCCGCCCCTTCATAGGACCAAGTGTCGAGGACGACGAAAAGCGCCGATCCATATTCAAAGGAATAATAGAAGCGTTTTTCGTCTTTATAGTCATAGGGATAATATTTCCGGAAAAGTTCCCCCATGTTTTCATAGTTCATCACGGTTTTGAAGGCTGTATAGGCGTCGTATCCTTCATGGTTCCCCAGAACGCCCATGAAGGGGAGACGGGCAAACACTTCCGCAGTGGACATGAAGCCGTTGTCCAGATTAAAGTGCTGCAGATCCCAAAGGTATTCATTCAGGCCGTTCCAAACATAATCGCCGAGATGGACGAGCAGGGTCTGGCGCTGATCACGATGAGGATACATATCGTTCCACAACGCTTTCAGAACCTCGTTGTGCTCCGTCGGAAGCCCGAAATGCTCCGGCCGGGTATCGCCGTAGCCGTAGAACGAAAATTTTGTCTCGCCTTCCGACGGCGCAGCGAGGAATGTGCCGGAATATGGCATTTGATCTCCAATTATGACCCTATAAAAATACATTTTGCCCGGTTCAAGGTCGGTGATGGTATATTCGAACTGATGTTGATTTGCGGCACTGCCGGTCTCCTTAACCGGGACCGGTTCGTTGAGTTTCTCCCCGAGATAAAGACCCCATTGGATGGCCGCTTTGGCTGGCATCTGATAAGTCTGCCACAGTATTTTCATTTCTTTATTTTACCTGTATAGATCAGGTAGGGTTTTTTACGGATGATATCCGGTTTACTGGAAGCATCTTTTTTCGCTTCCTCGACAGAGATCTGTTTCCCGACAGCGCTTTGCGCCCATGCTATAGAGGAAATACCGGCGAAAATAAGGAAAAACAACACCAAAACGACGGTACAACATAGCGAAAACCATGAGCATGAACATCTCTTCCTTGCACTTTCTCCTTTCAGGTTAGTTTTTAGTTCTTCGTTCAGCAACTAACACAGCCGGAGGCCTGATTTAAGGCCGATTGGCTGCATCCATTCAATGCTGTTCAGCACTTCCCAGTCGGAAATGGTAAAATCAGTTTGAAAGGCCTCTTTATGGCCGATTAGCTCCAACGTCTGGTTGGCCGATATATTCAGCGTGAAGACCTGAATTCTTTGCAGCCATGAATTGCCTTCTGTCAGAAGTGACAAACAAATCAGCCCTCCACTCAAGAGCACATGCGACGTGAAGAGAGTCCAGTGCACGTAACGTATTGTTTTCCAATAGCTTAACTGAACGTGAGACTACCGAAGGAGTTATCTGCAAAATCGTTGCGTCTCTGACGTCGTCCAAAAGCTGGTTTTTAACAGCCCGATAATCAGCGACAGTTAAGTTGTGCTCTCTCAGTCTCCTGTTGAGGCCAGAAATAATCTCAGGCACCAGAATAACTGAGAAAGCTAATTCCAAAGCATCCTCCAGGAAGAGTTGTAACTCTTCACTCCCGATTTCTTGCACATATCTCTTGGCAAACGATGATGAATCAACCGCAAGCTTCACAATGCCGTCTCGCGCTCTTCTAAGATAGCTGAAGATAGATCGCTTCCCTGGATGCGCAAACGGATTCCTGATAGCTTCCATGCCGGAGTTCTCTGTGCTTTGTCAGAAAATGGGACTACTTCAGCTACCGGTTTTCCGCGTCTGAAAAGAATAAGTGTCTCCCCGTGCTCTACCTCGGTTAATAAGCCTGAAGCCTTCTTTCGGAAATCTGTGAACGCAACACTTTTCATTTAATGCCTCCTATTGTGTACATTCAACTGTACATCTTAGATAGCGATTTGTCAAGATTAAGTTCTGTGGCTAACACAGATCTGAGCCAGAGGCAGGTTTTATTGCCGATTGGCTCCAGCGGTTTGTTCACTCATAATATTTTCTTTAATTCTTCTGAGGTTATCTCGCAGTCACGCATAATTTGAGCTAAAAGCCCGCGCCCGATTGTTTCACCCGGATGTACAGGCACCACCGTGCACCTGCCGTCAGAGTGTTGGAGGAAATTGTGGCTACCCTTGCTTCGAACTACCTCAAAGTCTATCTTCTTTAGGGCTTTAATAAGATGTTTACCAGTAATTGAAGGAAAATTACTCACGCAGTGACCGCCACACGCTGAACACCAATAAACTTAGTATTTGCAGGCTCTTCCACTTCGAGGCAGAGTTCAATTGCTTCCTTGATTCTTTTCATTAGTACATCAAGTGATTTTGCCTGTGTGTGACACCCTCGCAACATAGGCACCGAGGCTACGAAATATCCATCTTCATCTTTTTCGATAACTACGCTAAATTCTCTATGCATTTCAATATCCTCCATTCCTTATAATAACATAGAGGAAAGATTGCTTCATCTTTTATTTAAAGCGAACAATTAACTATCTGACTAATTCGTGTGTAATATCCGATATACATACCAAAATATTTATTAAAAATCTTTCCATAATCCGCGCAGGGGGCATAACACTTATCCCCGGTTAAGAACATGGGTGTAAATCATCACAGTTGACACATCCTTGCGTCCTAAAATTCACTTATATACTGGTTTGCTTTCAATAAGTGAGTGGCAAAAGAATGATGAAAATTCTTTATTGATCCCCGTAAAACCCACCCTTTTTTCATTTTCCTGCTATTTTCATAAAATGTCAAGTATATTTCGAGCATTACAAATATTCAATATGCCAGTAACCCGAAACACCAAGCATTGAACAGATATTTTGTTTGTACCGGTATTATTCTTTCCCCATAAAATTCGTAGACACATTGTCTACAAACATTATAAATCTCCGTAAAGTCAATACAGTCCTTGTATAGAGCAATTTCGCTTTTAAAACTATCTCCTGAGATTCACTGAAGTTCTACTCCGGTTCTGTTGTTGCAGCATCCTTTTCCCAGTAAAGCACTTTTCGTATTCTTTCCACAATAGGTTTGACCATATCAGGGTTTTTTACTGTCGCAGTTTCACTCCACTGTCTCCAATTGCCGAGCAGTTCGTGGTACAGGTCCGCGCATGCCTTGTGATAAATGACCTGCGGCTGCGGCTCAAGGCCTGCGGCGCATTCTTTAAGCGCATTATATAAAAGGTCTTTTTCTTTTTCGTTTTCCGTATTGAAGACTATTACCTTTGTTTTTTTACTTGCGTCGCCGGACCCGAATCGCCCCTTTATATACATGTCGTCAGGCATGTTTTTTTCAAATTCAGATAAAAACTTCGTGCATTCATCAATGCTCTTCACCAGCACGACTATTTTCCAGCAATTATAGGCGCTGCCGAGTTCGATCTCAGTCTTGCCCGCTGAGAGTTGTTCGTAAAGGTTCATTATGCAGGGAACGCATTTTCCGTATATATCGTTTTTTGTCCTTTTCAGCTTGGGATCTGTTTCAAAACTCACCCACCTCGTTTCGCTTCCTGCAAAAAATCGTTTGTCTATGTAAAGTTTTCCCATACGTGGCCTCTCTGCTACAATCGCTTATCCGTGACAGTGCAATCGGCTTCGCCTTTGTGGAGCTTTACAAGCAGTTCCTCTCCCTTTATGACCTGGTCCGCGCTGACTACGACTTCTTTTGTGTCCTTTTTTATTACAATACTGTAGCCCCTTCTTAAAATATTGTCAGGATTCAGGTCGGCTATCCTCTGGCTGAGTGTTTCTACCTGCACTCTTTTATTCCGGGAATATACGGAAAAACCATGCATCATGTTGTTCAGCAGTTCATCCAGATACATACGGTAATCCGTAAAAAGACTTTTCTTCTCCTTCAGCTCCATAGTTCCCTGATAGAGAAGGAACTTTGATTTTTCAAGTCTTTTTTTTATCCCCTTTTCCAGTTTTTTCTCCATATCAAGAATTGAATCAAGAAGTTCTGCTTTGCTCCTTACAACAATATCGGCAGCCGCTGTCGGCGTAGGCGCGCGCACATCCGCCGCGAAATCGGCAATGGTAAAATCCACTTCATGGCCAACAGCAGACACAACCGGTATCTCCGATGCGAAAATGGCTCTGGCTACAATTTCTTCGTTGAATGGCGCGAGGTCTTCCAGCGAACCGCCGCCCCTGCCTACGATTACAACATCCGCCTCTTTTGTTCTGCTGAAGTAATCGATTCCTTCAGCAATTTCATAACAGGCGTCATCTCCCTGAACCTTGACAGGATATATCAATACGGACATATTTTCATATTTTCCATATATAACCTTCAGCATATCCCTTATAGCAGCGCCTGCCGGCGAAGTCACAATGCCGATTCTCTTCGGAAACAACGGCAGCGGTTTTTTTCCTTCAGCATCAAAAAGTCCTTCTTTCAGTAATCTTTCTTTCAATTTCTGGAATTTCAATTGCAGAAGTCCCAGACCCTGCACTTCTATGGCATCAACAAGCAGTCTGTATTCGCCTCTTTTTTCATATACATCAACCCTACCCTTACAAATAACAGCCGCGCCGTCTTTTATCATGTCTTCCGGATACTTGTCCCAAAAATTGAAGGCCACGGCCTTTATCATTGCATTATCATCTTTCAATGTAAAATAAAGGTGCCCCGAAGGGTAAAGCTTGAAGTTGGAAATCTCTCCCTGAACCAGCACATCCCTGAATTGGCTGTTAATGGATTGCCTGATTTTTGCAGTCAGCTCTGATATGGTGTATATCATGATGGAATTATTCATTATGCCGGGTAATTCTTTTTTGTATTTTATTTTCAGATTACTGTCCTCTCAATCAATATTCTTCAGCTTATTATCTATTGAACCATATATTAAAGCTTCGCAAGCTTTCCTTGTACCTTCATCAGTATACCATCTTCAAGAATATCGAGGAAGTGCGAATAGAACAATTGCGGATTATTTTTTAAGATAATTGAATCTACTTATCAAGCAATTCCCGTAATTTTATGAGAAGTTCTGTGGGAGAAACAGGCTTGGCAATGAAGTTAAAGTCATCACCATGCACTCCTTTACTAACCAGGATATCCCTGGTATAGCCGCTGGCAAAGAGCACCTTAACATCAGATTTTATCGCCTTTATCTCCTCATACACTTCTTTCCCGTTTTTTCCGGGCATAACTACATCGATAATAAGAAGATCAATCCTGTCCACGTTTTCTTTAAATCTCTGAATTGCGTCAAGGCCATCTACGGCGGTAAGTACAGTATAACCGGCATCTTTTAATATTATGCTTGTCAGGTTCAGTACAGACTCATTGTCTTCTGCCACAAGAATTGTTTCCGTTCCCTTTACAGCCTGCGGTGAAAGAACCTGTTCTTCATGAACTTCCATCTGAATCAAAGGAAAATATATATTAAAAGTTGTTCCATGGCCGGACTCGCTGTACACAGTGATAAATCCGTTATGTTGTTTGATTATGCCGTAAACGATGGAAAGACCGAGGCCTGTTCCTTTGCCCACCTCTTTTGTGGTATAGAAGGGGTCGAAAATTCTGCCCGTTGTTTCCTTATCCATTCCGACACCGGTATCAGATACAGTGAGGAGGGCGTATTTGCCGGGAGCGCCATAACCGTGTGTCCTTATAAAAAGGTCATTCAGGTATACAGACTTGACAATAATATGAAGTTTCCCTCCTTCCGGCATGGCATCACGTGCGTTTGTGGAAAGATTAATCAGCACCTGGTCTATTTGCGTCACATCTGCCATGACCGTCAGAGGTTCATCCGGAACAGAAGTTACAAATTCAATATCTTCCGTAAGAAGTCTTGAAAGCAGTTTTTCCATATTTTTGATAATCTGTTTGAGGTCCCGCGGTTTGGGGTTAATTGTCTGTTTTCTGCTGAAGGCAAGGAGGCTTTGGGTAAGCTGCGCGGCCTTTTCTGCGGACAGGAGTATTTGTTCGGCGTAATGTCCTGTAGTGGTTTCCTTTGTGGTCGTCATTTGCAGAAGATGTCCGTATCCTATTATTGCTGTGAGTATGTTGTTAAAATCATGGGCAATACCTGCGGCAAGCTGGCCCACGGTTTCCATCTTCTGAGTCTGAAGTATCTGTGATTGCAGTTTTTGCTTTTCCTCCTCTGCCTCTTTGCGCTCGCTCACATCCCGCGCAAAGGCAAAAAGGTGCTCTTTCCCGTCAAACTCCAGGTAGTTCAGCGTAAGGTCAACAGGAAAGACGGTACCGTCTTTTCTTGTGTGCACGGACTCCATCATCAGAAATCTTTTCTCCTTCTCCTTCAGGACTTTGATAATTTCATCCCATTTGGAATAAGGAAAATAGCTGTCCCAGTCACGTACATTGCTTGACAGAAGCTCCTCCTCACTGTATCCCAGAGATGTACAGGCTGCCCTGTTTACTCTGAAAGGCTTTCCCGCAGTAGTGAGCCAGAAGGTGGGAACAGCCGAATGTTCAACGGAGAACTGGGTAAGCCTTAACTGTTCTTCTATTTTTTTTCTCTCCGTAATATCCATAAAAAGAACCAGTCTTAAGGGTTTATTCATGAAATCAAGATCATGGGCTGACACGATGACATCAAAGACCGTTCCATCTTTTTTCCGATGTCTGTAAGAAGGCACCTTATTCACATTTTCAGCGGACATGGCAACTCCTTTAAGGAGCGCCGGCACGTCCTCGGGAGGCCGAAGATCCTTTACAGTCATAGCGAGGAATTCCTCTCTGGCATAGCCATACTGCTCGGTTGCCGTATCATTCGCGTCAACTATAGCCAGGGTTTCACGGTCAAATACAACTGCCGGAAGGGGATTGTCTTGAAACAATTTGCGATATCTTTCCTCACTTTCCTTTAGCGCCTCCTCTGCTTTCTGACGTCTCGTGATTTCCCGCGCCTGCTGAACATTCTGAACGGCAAGAACGGAAACCTGCCTGGCAATTAAAAAAAGAGCATTACATATGTTTTCAAATTGTTCACGCGGCATTAAAGACGCTTCGGACAGGGCAGCGCGATATTCATCAGCGCTTATTCCTATTATCCCGGCAAATTTTTCAAGCTCCCCATCACCGGGCATATTCTCGCGTATCTGTCCCACATGCCAGATTGCCACGGGATGTTCTCCTACCGTAATTGTAGCGCTGCCGTGGAGGAGCCCGCAGGCAGGGCAGATTTCAATATGAGGGCTTGCAACCGCTCTCTTCCCGGTAGAGGCAATAGCATATATGCAATCTGCCCTGCCCTTTTCCGTGCTTCTTACAATACTTCCGCAAAGCCGGGAAAAATGGCTCGGAGAGGTAATAAACTGTCCGTTCATATCAGTAATAACCGAGGCTGTGCCGGTGGCCAAAGAAAAAGCCTCCTGTATCGCCTCAATTTCATTAATGTTGAAGACATCACTGAATTTAAGGGTGGATGTATCGCCTATGGGCTGAGTCAGAGCCACCAGTCGCTGTTCCAGCATCTGTGCATAGCTGCTGAGAGTTTCTTCAGCTATTTTCCGTTCCGTGATATCTCTGCTGAAAACAGCTATACCATACACCTGATCATTGCTGTCTGCCATAGGATAAAAGGTATTTTCAAGCCATACCCCGCTCCGGAAATCTTCAAACTTGACAGGCTGCCCTGTCATTACAACCTGGTCAACTTGTTCACGGCGCTTTTTTAAAACTTCCTCGGGCATAAGAACATCTATTACCGTACCGACCAAATCCTTGACTTTTTTATGAAAGCGGGCAGCGAGACTTTCATTTGCCGCAAGAACCTTCCCGGAGATTTCCACCAGAAATACAGCGTCCGTTGTGGCATTCAGGAGAGCCTGTACCGCTTGTTCACTTTGCTCTAAAGCGGCTTCCGTCTTCTTCCTTTCCGTTATGTCTCTCGCGGAAGTAATAACGTAGAGTACCCTGCCCTCCCTGTTTAGAAGCGGAATAATCAGCCAGTCTATCCATATTCCTATGGGAAGCTGAAACTCGATGCGGTTGGGCATGCCGGTATCAAAAGCATGGGCAAGGGCGTCTTCCCACATATTTACCAGATGTTCCGGGAAACCGAGTTCCTTATGAGTTTTTCCGATAAACCGGTCAACCGATAAACCCGACTGCTCTTCCACATTGCGGCTTACATAAAGATGACGGAACTTATCATCGAAGAGCATGATTGTATCAGGCAAATTATCCACAAGTGACCTGAATTTCTCCTCGCTCTCCCGAAGGGACTGCTCAATTCGCGCATGTTCGTCTGCTTTTTTCCTGTATTCGTCTAATTGTTGTTGCAAAAAATGAATTTCAGCTATCAGTTCATCTTTCGTCTTATCACTATAATCGTATGACATCATTCATCCTGACTCTTTTAATGGATGTTTCTCAATATTCTTCTTCCCCTATCAAACAAAAAAGGCATAAACAATGGGATTTATGCCTTAATAAAAAATGGATAAGCCTTTCATAACTAAATTATAGCACTAAAAAGACTGTTTGTTATCGCAATTAATACTCCGTCCTCTTGTGGCGGGGTGATTCATCACTTTTTCAGATAATCCTTCATGATTTTCATGGAACAGAATTCACCGCACATACTGCATACATCATTGCGGAGGTTCCTCTCTTTCCTGAAATCCTTTATTTTATCAGGGTCTATGGCGCACTTGATCTGTCCTTCCCAGTCAAGGGCCTTTCTGTATTCGGACATAGCGCGGTCACGCTCCCATGCCGCCTTATTGCCCCTTGCAAGGTCTGCCGCATGGGCTGCAATTTTTGTTACGATAACACCCTCCCTTACATCCGCAGGTTCAGGCAGGCCAAGGTGTTCGCTCGGCGTAACATAACAGAGAAAATCAGCCCCGTAGAAACCTGCCAGGGCTCCGCCGATGGCTGAAGTAATATGGTCGTAACCGGGAGCAATATCCGTTACCACAGGCCCAAGCACATAAAAGGGCGCATCGTTGCAGATTCTTTTCTGAAGGAGAATATTCATCTCTATCTGGTTTATCGGCACATGGCCGGGGCCTTCGATCATTACCTGCACCCCGTTTTTTAACGCTTCCGCGCAGAGCTCGCCGAGGATGATAAGTTCCTCTATCTGTCCCCTGTCGGTGGCGTCAGCAATACATCCCGGTCTCAAACCGTCGCCTAAGCTCAATGTCATATCATATTTTTTCGCGATTTCAATAAGCCGGTCAAACTGCTCGTACAGGGGGTTTTCCTTCTTATTCACGATCATCCATTCCGTAAGAAAAGCGCCCCCTCGGCTTACGATATCCGTTATTCTGCCCTGTTTTCTCAGCCGCTCTATTGAACTCTGAGTAACGCCGCAGTGTACTGTAACGAAATCCACACCGTCCTCGCCGTGCCGCTCTATCACATCAAAGAGATCATCAGGCTCCATATTGGTAATGGCTTTCCTCTTCTTTACCGTTTCTACCGCGGCCTGGTATATGGGGACTGTGCCTAAGGGGATGCCTGCTTCTTCTATGATAATTTTTCTTATTTCATCCAGGTTGCCGCCCGTGCTCAGATCCATCACCGCGTCCGCGCCGGCCTCTTTTGCCATCCTCAGTTTTTCCAGCTCCACTTTAATATCTATCTTTTCCGTTGATGTCCCGATATTGGCATTTACTTTAACACTCAGGCCTTTTCCCACACCTTTAGGAGTAAAGTTCTTATGCCGGTTGTTGGCAAGTATTGTTGCCTTGCCGGAAGCAATGTATCCACACAAAAGCGCTTTATCGATGCCTTCATCCGCGGCAACACGCTCCATAATTTCCGTGATTGTTCCATTACGTGCAGCAATTAATTGATTATTCTGATTCTTCATGGTCTTATCATCTCCATTTTTTTTATAAGCTCAAGGGGGTCTTTTGCGAAAAGCCTGATAATCGGTTCTTTTCCTATATCGCCAAGGTCATAAACTATATCCGGCGGTTGATCCGCCCTTTTTAGCGCCTCTTCAGTCAGATAATCGAGACTTTTCCCTTCTGCTTCTTTTACTCTTTCAGGTTCGTTTTTTCTGTCAAAAAACAGCACTTTCATGGCTGACTCAAGGGCCTTTTCGATTATTTCCCTGTCATATCTCACACTGACGCATGACCTTATATGGGGGTAATATTTCATACAGGTGAGGATCAGTCTTGCCACATGGGATGACGCGCCAAAAGCCGGTTCTCCCTTTATAAGTATTTTCCCGTTATGTATCCCTATCCTTCCGGGAAAGGCAGCAATATCTTCAGTCCCTCCCGCATCCCTTATAGCGTAGCCCATATTCATCTGCACAGCAGGTATGAGTTCAACCATATTCAGTCTGCACAGCATCTCACCGGCTTCTTTCATGCTCTGAAGGACGCTCCACCTGTCGGAAAATCTGCTGTTAATAATGCCGGAAGACGCGTAAAAATATCCGTCAGAATCTATCCTGTAGCTGTCAGCCAGCAATTCTTCCATGAGCTTCTCTGACGCAAGGAAGGCCTCTTTCTTATCATATCCCTGGACAAGAAAGGCTGTCATGAGAGAGGAAAAGGCGCAGCCTGTGCCGTGCACTTCCCGGTCAATTCTGTGCTTTTTCCATGAGGTGAATTCTTTGCCGTCAAAAAACAAGTCAACGGGCTCGCCTGTCAGATGCCCTCCTTTTACAACAACAGCCTTGGGTCCCATATCAAATATATCCTTTGCGCAGGCTTCCATGTCCTTCAGGGTCTTTACCTCTTTCCCGATAATAAAAGACGCCTCCGGCAGATTCGGGGTAACAACATCCGCCATGGGGAATATCAGTTCTATAAGGCATTTCAGTCCTTCATCGCTTAAAAGCCGTGTCCCGTTCTTTGACTCCATAACAGGATCAACAACAAGGGCAGGGTTGTCAAGATCGCTTAAAAGAGACGCGATTCTCTCTATATAAGCCTCGTTCCAAACAACGCCGATCTTTATGCCGTCAACAGGAGAACTTTTTTTTACCATATCCATCATCTCAAAAAACTGTGAATACGATATGGGAAATACATCCCGCACTCCCTGAGGTCCCTGGAGCACTATGCATGTGGGCACGGATACGCCGTGCATGCCGAGAGCGGAAAATACATCGAGGTCCTTTGTAATGCCCGCTCCCGTTGACTGGTCATAACCGGCTATGGTGAGTATTTTTTTCATTTTAATTTATCGGCAATAATATCGGCCACTTTCTTACCGGAGAGGAGCATACCGCCGAAGATGGGCCCCATCCTGTATGAACCGAAAGAAGCATTGGCGCTCATGCCCGCCACATAAAGTCCCGGAAATATTTCTTTTGTGTTTTCAAGTGTTGTTGCCTCTGCAACATGCGCCCACATTGATCTTTCTCCTTCAATTTTACCGGAAGGCGTGTTGAGCTTTATATTGTTCTTTCTTTCAAGGACTTTCACAACCTCAAGAGGATGACCCGTGGCGTCAATAACGATTTTTGACATGATAGTCAGAGGGTCTACGTGGAGAGAAGCCATCTCGACGGCTGTCCAGTTAATGACAACACCTGTGACCGCGTTCTCCCTTACCACAAGGTCTTCGACGCTTATAAGATTAAACATCATGGCACCTGCCTTTACCGCTTTAAAACAAGCTCCGGTCACAGCCTCAACAGCGCCGACTGTATAGTAACCTTCGGTATAAGGTCTTGCTGAAATATCAAGCTCATCAAGTATGTATTTACTTTCTTCCTGCACCACAATCTCATTAAACATCATGCCGCCGCCCCACATACCGCCGCCGACGGAGAGTTTCCTCTCAAATACTGCAACCTTAAACCCTTTTTTCGCAAGATAATAGGCAGCAACAAGACCCGAAGGCCCTGCGCCGCACACAGCCACATCAAGTTCAAGACAGGATAAAAGCTTTTCGGAATAGCGCTCGATTATTGCCCTGGTAACAATTTTTTCATCTATCATAAAACCCATCCCTTAAAATAAATTTTGTAAATATATCACATTTCTCAGCGCGAGGGATATTAAAAACACTAATCCGGTAACGGCAGATAAATACTGAATGTGCTTCCTTTTCCTGCTTCAGAGTCCACAGTAATAAACCCGCTATGATTTTTAACAATAGAATAGCAGACAGCTAATCCCAGCCCCATCCCCTTCTGTGATCCCATCTCTTTAGTGCTGAAATAAGGATCAAATATCTTTGATATATCATCTGCCGCAATACCTGCGCCATGATCCTTTATGGAAATCTTCACATACTCTCCCTCTTTCTGAGGGAAATTGTCTTTTAATGTAAGAACAATATTTTCTATATATATATTGATATCCCCTCCATCAGGCATAGACTCCGCGGCATTGGCAACAATATTGGAAATTACCTGTTTTATCTGTCCTTCATCAAGCATGAGCAGGGGGATATCACCATGTATATAATACCTGCATTGTATGTGATGAGAATCTCTGAGAACATATGCCGCTGTCTTTCTGACAAGCCCTTCAACAGAGAGGGGCTGCAGCCAAGGGGTGCCTCCTTTTGAAAAGGTAATTAATTTTTTTGTCAGGTCGCTTGCGTTTATGAGTACTTTTTCAGCATTATCAAGTAAACTGAATGGCTTGCTCTCAGAATCCATCAACATCTTCGCAAAGGACATATTGCCCAGGATTGCCCCGAGCATATTGTTAAAATCATGGGCAATGCCTCCTGCAAGAATCCCCACGGATTCAAGCTTCTTCATCCTGTAAGACTCTTCCTCCGCCTTTTTCTTGTCCGTAATATCCTCAAGACCCCCTTCTAAATACAGTAATGTTCCATTTTCATCCCGCACAGCACGGGCGCTCTGCGAAACCCATATAACGCTTCCGTCTGCCCGGTAACATTGCGCTTCATGATTAATCATTTTATCCTGCTCCAGTATTATATCAATGAAGTGCAAGCGCGCGCCGGGGTCAACATACATCTGCCTGCCGATATCTGTAATTGCTTCCATTAATGCTTCAGGCGAAACATAGCCGAAAATACGGGCAAAAGCCGGGTTTACATAAATAAAAGTTCCATCCGGTGTGGTCTGAAAGATACCCACTACCGCATTCTCAAAGATTTTTCTGTATTTTGCTTCAGCCTCTTTCAATGCCTCTTCCGTTCGTTTCCTGTTGGTAATATCATGTATTGTTTCAATTGCTCCTATGATATTTCCCGTGGAATCATGGAGTAAAGAAGCTGTTGCAATGAAATGTGCCTCACGGCCATTCAAGTTCTTCACATAGGCTTCGGCTTTAAGCAATCCTTTATTTTTTTTAACTTTTTTATATTGCCTCTCCAGTTCATTATCAGAAAAAAGAAACATGTCCAAAAGCACCGGCCTTCTCTCACCATAAAATGGCAGGGCATATTCGTAGTCACCTTTACCCAGGATATCTTCCGCCTTGACCCCTGTCATGATCTCCATGGCATGATTCCAGACGATCACCTTCCCTTCAAGATCAATAACCATAGTTGCATCAGGAAGAAAATTGATAATATCGTTAAAAAGCCGCATTGATTCATTAAGCTCTTTTTCTACGTTCTTGCGCTCTTCAATCTCATGACGGAGTTCTTTATTGATCTTTTTAAGATCCGCAGTTATTCTCCGTAATTCATCTGATTGGCTTATAGACAGTTTTTTTTTCATACGTTGATCTTCATTCATTATTTAGTTCTCAAATAATTACCTTAATTATACCTTTATCAGTTATATTTTTTAAGAATGCTTTCGGGTAGGAAAGAGTTTTTGTTCCATAAGCAAAATATCTGCCATAACTGCAAGTTCCTTAAGGGAAAGTCCGGTTTTACTCAAGACGACTTCACTGAAGCTGGCTTGAAAATGACTTCCTCTAATCATTTATTATATTGTTTATATTTACCGTTATCAAGCGTGAAGATTCATCTTGTTAAAAAACTTTTTACGGTAAATTGTTAACCCTTATAGCGCTGAAAGGGCTTTTATACGAAGTCGCTGTCAAACATTATAAGTCTGATTTGCCGGGCATAATACCGGGTAAGCTTTCAAATATTCATTATTTATTTTTTGAAAGCAACTTGGTATTCCTTATGTCTGCAACATCTTAAAACAAACAGATATAACAGGCAATTATTTATTTTGAAAAAAAAGGGGGGGAAAGGCAAAGCCCCCTGAAGCTTAGAATACGTGTTGGGGGGGGAGTAAACTGTCCTCATTAGTGGATTAACCTTTAAACGCAACTACAATATTTTATGAAGTTAACCCTATGGGGGCTTTGCCTTGGTGAGCTATTTAACACTTGGTCTATATGCTCCCAAGCATACATGGCAAAAGCAGCGCTTTCACATGTAATGTCTTCTTTATATAACAACACAGCAAAACACTGCCCATGTTGATAATGATGAAATTATACTTGAAAAATCAGAGAAAATGTTATTGATTTATTATAGAGATAATATAGATATACTCTATATATTTTATAGTGACAGCAAAAAGGTTCGCAGATTTATTTTCTTGTTGTTTAAATCAAGTTTGCTTCTAATGCTGTTTCTATGGGTATCGATTGTACCGGTTGACACATTCATAAGTTCTGCGATTTCTTTACTTGTTTTACCGCTCTTAATCAGATTGGCAACTTGAATTTCAGTTGGAGTAAAAAGCGAATACCTTGAAGTCATCTTTTGTAAAAACGGTGAAATAATATCACTCAGATTTGCTTCAAGTATACCTATGTATGCTGTCTGGTTATCGTTTAAGTGGCCATTTTTCAATTTTTCAATATATGGGAACACCAGTTCCTGGACATTACCCAGAATCGTATCTTTAAGGGCCTTTTTGTCCTCCTCCCTGTTCCTCAGTAAAACCTTCAAGGCAGTGTTGGCCTCTTCCAGGTTAATTGATTTAATCTCCAGTTCTTTTTCCCTTTTTTTCAGTGCTTCTTCCGCGAGTTTACGATTGGTAATATCTCTCAAGTATACCAGCGACACCATCTCTCCTTTTAATACCGTCTTCGTTGCCGAGGCTTCAGCATCAAGGAATGTTCCATTTTTCCTTACATGCCTTATTTCATATGTGGAGGGAGCGTATTCTTCATCCTGTCGCCCCGTACGAATACCCATAACCTGATTCACAAAATCCTGATGGACTATTGCCGCAATATGCTTTCCTTCAATCTCTTCGGCTGTGTCATAGCCGAGCATCTCTACTAATTTCCGATTGACGGAAATACACTTCCCCTCTTTTACGATTAAAACACCATCATTGGAATTTTCTATGGCAGTTTTGTAGCGTTCCTCAGACTCCTGTAACGCCTGCTGGGCTTTTATTGACTCGGTAATATCCAGAAGTGATGCCACGCTCTTTTTTGTCCCCGGAATCATTGCGACCGTTACATACACATCTTTCACATCATCGTTCCTGTCAATAAACCGGCATTCATAGCTCCCCGGCGCGCCATCAGGATCAATTCTTCTTGCCTGATGGTACATTATCATTTTTTCCAAACAGCTTTTCTCGATAACATCTGTCCAGCTTTTTTTGCCCTCTATTTCTTCTTTCGAATATCCGGACAGGCTCTCGAATTTCTTATTCACATGGGATATTGTCGTATCTTCTTCGATTATTATCGTTGCGGTACCTGTGGTTTCAAAGACGGTCCGGTACAAAGACTCTGAAATTAGCTGGTCGGTCTCATAATCAGCAATCCTGATCTCGCCTTTATCTTCCTGGAATTCTATCGACATCCCTTACAATATAACAGGTAAACTTTATGCCAATCAAGATAATGATATTAATTCAGTATCCATAGATTTCGCTTAAGGTTTACAAAGTGTACGCCGCACAAGAAAAACCACAATAAGTACCCTTACCGGAGGTGAACTGATTATGGCTTTCCCGTGGAATATAAATTAATGTCCCATCTGTTATTCGAATGAAAAATCCACAAACATGACTTCTTTTTCCCCTCCGTTTCCGTTATTAAGACTAAAATAAAAGGGAAGTGAGATTATCGGAATTTTTGTAATAAAATTCATTTCCACTGCATTGCCTACCACAACCATTGGTATTGCAGCCTTTAAATTTATCCCGGACTTTTCAAATTCTTTTCTCGCCTGTCCGGATATTATATTGGTCAACTCGCCGATGGCATCAACAACTTCCGCGGTTATGCTGCTGCATTCATCGCCTACGAGTGTTTTAAAAACAAACATGGCGCCCTTGTTCTTTAAGCTTATTGCGATCATGCCTTTCCTATCGCCAACAAGCCCCATGATACCCGTAACATCACCGGACGTGCTGTTTATGGTTTTTAATACAGGCTTACCGAGTTCTACGGTAATACCGAGCATTGTCTTAAATACTGTCTGTGTAGCTAATATAAACGGATTAATATACTTTACTTCCATTGTAGCCCCCAATATTTGAGTTTATTTTCCGATTCTTGCCCTTGCCTTATCAATTGCCCCCTGGAGTTTTTCAGGCGTAAAGGGCTTTACAATATAATTATCAACACCTGATTTAATAGCTTCCATGATGCAGTCTTTCTGTGCCTCGGCAGTTACCATGAGAAAGGGCACATTCTTAATTCCTTCATCACCCTTACATGCCTTAAGAAAATCAATTCCTGTCATTTCAGGCATAATCCAATCACTGATTATCAGATCAACTTCCTCTTTCTTTAAAACATCGAGGGCATGTTTTCCGTTTTCAGCTTCTATAACATTGTCAATGTTTATCTGTTTTAAAACATTCTTTATTATCTTCCTCATTGTAGCAAAATCATCAACGACAAGAACTCTCATGTGCGACCTCCTTATATAAAAACTTTTTTAATACCAATCTGCAATCATTATCGTTAAAAAACAAATAAAACTTAAGACTATATTAATATTTTTTTTGCTGATTGAACCTTTTAATCTTTTAATTTATAATAAGCCGGTGCATTTATGGAAAATATTAATAAAAAAGATATTTTAGAAAAGCTCATATCCGGCTATGCCTTGCCTGCGCTTTCCAACATTGCCGTAAAGCTTATCGAGCTTGCATCCGACGACAAAAGCTCTATGGATGAGTTGGCAAGCCTTATCGAAAAAGACCCCTCCTTAACCGTACGTGTTCTCAAGCTGGCAAACAGCGCTTTTTTTAAACCCATCGACCCTATAACAACGGTGAAACATGCCGTCATAAGGGTCGGCTTTCACCATTTAAGGATATTAGCGCTTTCATTATCGCTGAAAGACACCTTTCCCATGGCCAAAGTCGGGAATATGAATTATGAACAGTTCTGGCGGGTTTCTCTGTACCGCGGACTCCTGGCAAAATCTCTTGCCAGCATGCTTAAGACATGTGTGCCGGAAGAGGCTTTTGTCGGCGGGCTCACGCTTGAGATCGGTTTTCTTATATATTTTGACATGTTTCTGAAAGGCAAGGATGACTCCATAAACCTCGGCATATATCCCCTGGAATCACTTCTGATTCTTGAACAGGAAAAATATGGGATAAATCACAGAGAAATAGGTGAAATCGCTCTTCAATACTGGAAATTTCCCGTCAACATAATTGAATGCCAGCGTTACTACGGACAGGAAGAGGATATAATCAAACCATCATCGGGTTTGCCCAGGATATGCCGGATAGCAGGAAAGCTGTCGGCGCTCATATGTTATAAACATATTGATTTCAATGATATTTTTCATACAATTGTATCTTCTTACGGCTTAGACAGAGAAACGGTATATGAAGTTGTTATTTCAGCATTGAACGAAGTTGACGAAATCTCAAAGGCGCTCCAGGTATCGGTTGAATCTGATAAAGATATGTCAGGGCTCATGGAAAAAGCCAATAAAGCTTTAAGCAATATTTCGGAACAATTATTAAAGCAAAAGAATACTGAAGATTTACCTTCCTTCGATTCGATGCGCGGAAGAGACGATAAATCTGACGACATTGCTTACGCCCTTCAGGCAGTTGCCCATGAAATTCGCAATCCGCTGACAATAGTGGGCGGGTTTACGAGAAGGCTTGCAAAAACAATGGACCCCTCTTCGGATGGATGGAAATATATTGAAATAATCCTTGAAGAAACAAAAAGACTCGAACATGCCCTGGAAGAAGCTACAAAAGGCCTCAGGGCATAACTTGTAAATTATGGGCCTTTTGCAAAGGTCTCATTTAATAAAATAGTTTTATTGCCGAATATAAGTGTAACTCACAACCGTGCTTCGCATATGTTATACAGATTCGTTGTATCAACATAGGGCGGCAC
This sequence comes from uncultured Syntrophorhabdaceae bacterium, assembly GCA_964532465.1. Classification (GTDB taxonomy): domain Bacteria; phylum Desulfobacterota; class Syntrophorhabdia; order Syntrophorhabdales; family Syntrophorhabdaceae; genus JAPLKB01. The sequence goes on from CAZHHX010000016.1 coordinate 60,655, forward strand.
AGGGACATCAAGCATCCGAGGAGGCTTCAATGCAAAAAAACAAGACATTCACGGGCCGGCATTCTCTATTATATTTATTGATAATCAATTTTTTTCTTCTTTTTTTTCTCCATTCGATAGTCCTGGCGGGCAGCAAGGAAGAACTTGAAGTAAAAAGGGATAAAGATAAAACTGTATACACCATAGGTTCGGAAGAAGATCAAAAAAAGGATGAAGACAAGGCAAATGCCTGGGAAATGCTAAAAAACAAGAATATGTGGATTCAGCCGAAATAGTTCATTATTTTATAAGAATAAGCGGCCTTTTTTATAAAACAACAGCCGCCGCGCTCTTCAGGATATTAATACCTTGACTCTATTCTAACGGTTTGATAAAATTTAGACAAAACAAAATGGGGGTAGGTAAAAAAGTTGATTTTTAACCTGACCCCCATTTTTTATATTAAATTTATGATACCTGTAATAACTTCTATATTTTCCTGCTTTCTTCTTATCACGTCGGTTGCTTTCGGCGCCGAGATGATGATTGGAGGCGCAACAAATTATACGGTTCAGAAGGGAGATCGCCTCGAACTGATCGGCGCGAAGCTTGGGGTATTCTGGAAGAATATCGCGAAAGAAAACAATCTTGATCCGAAGGCGCCCTGCGTGCCGGGTCAGGAACTCAAAGTCAACACACGAAAGATAGTTCCTCGAACTATTGAAGACGGAATAATTGTTAACATCGCGGACAGAACACTTTACTATTTTAAAATGGGCAAACTGATAACTTATCCTGTAGGCGTAGGCCTGGCAAGAGAAGATGAGTTCGGTGACTGGCGAACTCCCACAGGGAAGTTCGTTGTAGTAGCCAAAAGAAAAAATCCCACATGGTCTGTGCCGGAATCAATCCAGTTGGAAATGGCATTTAAAGGCAGAGAAGTTGAAGAAACAGTTCCTCCCGGCCCTAAAAATCCCTTAGGCAGATACGCGATCCAGACATCCATACCCGGCGTGCTGATCCATGAAACTATCTGGCCGGCAAGCGTTTACCGGTTTCAAAGCCACGGATGCGTCAGAATGCTTCCTGAACACATAGAAAAACTTTTTGAAGACGTTGAAAAAGGCACAAAAGGTGAAATTATTTATGAGCCTGTAAAAGTGTTACTCACTCAGGACGGCAAACCTTATCTTGAAGTCCGTACCGATACGTACAAAAGAATTCCATCCCTGAGAGATCAGGTATGGAAACTAATTGACGAACGGGGCATAAGAGACAAGGTGGATGCAGGCAAGGTGGAACAGATTATCAAAGATGAATCAGGCATTGCCGAAGATATTGGCCTTTACCCCAAAGAGGGGCCGGCTTCATATATGACGAAAACCTTATATCAGAAGTTTTTTGATTTCTTTAAACCGCGTCCTAAAAACGAGAAAAAGTCTTCTGAATTGCCCCGCAGTTCAATATCTCAAAGCTTGCTTCGATATGGTTTCACCGCGCAACTTGTGGCCGGTTAGTTCATTTTACAGCGGATATGGCTTGAAATCGCTCTGCCCAGAACTTGTCATCAAGGATAAATCTATATATTTTTTCCGGCTCTTTTGATCCCGGGAGCTTAACATATAAATCCGGGGAACCCTTCTTCGGTATATAAATTACCCAACTTGCCAGAGTACATACTTTTTTCGGTTTGTCGCATATCTTCAGAATGCTATCGTCCCGGTTGTTCCCGCTATCTTCGCTGACGGCGATAAATTTCTCGAGGGTAAGCGGCAAAGGACTTGAACTCATCAGATGGTCGATACGATCAAGTCTCTTACGGCTGTTAGGGGTTTTATGCTCATTAAATGAAAACAGTTTCTCCTCCAAATAATGGTTGGTATGAGTAAAAATACCGTCCCGCGAAATCTTTATTGAAGCTTTGTTGCCCGGCGCGACTTCAACCAATGCCATCCTGTCTGTATCCGCAACAATATAAAAGGCAGGGTGACTGTTCTCAAACATCGCCTCTTCTTTCAACAGACTGTCAACTGAGTCGAAGGAAATGAGGAGTCTTTCCGTGAGGTCTTCTTTTGCCACATTACGTTTTTTATCCGGAACACTTGCCGCAGTGGCATTGATAACTGAAAGTCCCTTTTCATTGATCCCGGATACGACATATCCGTCTGCCTCTATATCAAAAAGTCCCACAAAACGGAATCCTTTTTCACGGGTAATAAACCTGAGTTCCGTAATTAAGCCCTCATTATTATCACGATTCTTGGCAACAAGGGTTCCCTTATCCTTGACTGTAGATCCGGTTGCAGCCCATAGCGTACAGGCTTCGGCAAAGCCCGTGGCCATATTGGAAAAGGCAAGAAAAACAACAGACCATATAATCACCCTGAACAACGTATCAAATTCTCCCATGTTATTAACGGATATCAGTTTGCTTATATCCGGTCGCCCCCCGGCAGCAAACCTCACTTTATATTATTTAAACACATACTATATTCATGCATTGTACACGGTTTGTCAATGGGGAACCGGTATTAAGTTTTCTGTTGACTTATTATGAGCAAATGCTTATAATAAGTGCATGGCAAGACCGAAAAAGTGCAGATGCATCAATTGTTCGCCCAATGTTTCATACTTTAAGCCAAAGGGCATTCCGCTGACTGACCTCGAAGAAGTTTTGCTGAGTCTGGATGAGTTTGAGGCTATCCGCCTTGCCGACTATGAAGGATTTTATCATGAGAAGGCTGCCGGCAAAATGAGTATATCCCGTGCAACATTCGGTCGGATTCTTGATATTGCGCGCGGTAAAGTTGCCGATGCCATCATTAACGGCAAAGCCCTTAAAATAGAAATAATAGATGATACTAATAAAATGGAGGTTAATGAATGAAAGTTTGTTTTGCAGTACAGGAAAATGAGGGCATTGACAGCACGGTATATAACCATTTTGGCTCAGCGCCGGCATTTGTTGTTTTCGATACGGAGCTTGAAAAGGCAGTTTCAATAAAAAACAGTGATATGCAACACGCGCACGGGGCATGTAACCCCGTTGCAGCCATTGGAGGACAACAGATTGATGCAGTTATTGTCGGCGGCATAGGAGCAGGCGCCCTTATGAAACTCAACGCTGAAGGAATAAAAGTTTTCAGGTCTGTCGCGTCAAGCATAAAAGAAAATCTCGTTTTATTAACAGAAAATAAACTTCCCGAAATGACTGTTCGCCAGTCCTGCGGCGGTCATCGGGGCGGATGCGGTCATTAATTTCATCAGGAGGAGAATATTATGCCTATTTACGAATATAAATGTGGAGATTGCGGAGATATAAGTGAATTTCTTGTTTTCGGAAAGGATGAAGAGCTGCTTTGCAAATCATGTAAAAGCCGGAACCTGGCAAAACTCATATCAGCCCATAACACCACAGCTCCAAGCAGTGATTTTGGCGGAAGCATGCCTGGCGGCTGCTGCGGAAGTCCTAACAGTTGCGGTAATCCAGGCAGTTGCTGTGCCGGTTGATTGCCCCGCTGGTTCATACCCCGAAGCTTGCTTCGAAATGGTTGCCCCGCAAGTTAATGCGGGGTGATTCATTTCATATTCTTATCTCGCCTTTGATACCTCGTCTGCTTGCAGCGAGGCGATTCATTTCAGTACACAATTTATCCGTTGGTTGCATTACAGGGTAAGGGCTTTCTGAAACGGGGAATCATTTCAGGGCAGGCAAAATGTTACAATTTGGACAGGTTTATGAGCAGATGGACAGCCTCCAAACAAAGACCGGAAGGCTTATTTAAAAAATCCGTGTAACTGTTACACGGATTTCATAAATCTCCGGAAAGCCAACGTAGACGCCTTTTTAGACAACATCGCTTTTAAAACATGTTTTAAATATTTTGACTACAATTACTCCTCATCTGTCAGGATCAAACCATGCAAATATGTATACAAAACATGGCCTTCAGATATTCTTTGATGAACCTAAGATTCTAACCTTTTTTACTAAGAGCAGTTTGAGACAATTCCGGGGACTGTGCACGAGAAAAAGCCGGGGAGATGCACTCTCCCCGGCTTTGTTTTGATTCTTTGCGGATTGATTACTTCGTTGCAGGCGCCGGAGCAGCAGGTTTCTCGGTTGGGGCTGCATCTTTCTTCGCTGCCTTCTTGGAACCTTTCTTGGCAGCCACTAACTTGGCAACCATCTTGCCGTCTTTCTCCGTGTACTTAACAAAGACTTTATCGCCTGCCTTTGGCTCTACCTTCATCTTGGCATTGGTCACATCAAAGGTCATATCTGCCTTCTTACCCTTTACAGTCAGGGTCTTGGCCGCCATATCCACGGCAGTGACTTCGCCTGCAAACTTTTTCGATTTTTCCTTCACAGCTTTCTTCTCAGGTGCGGGAGCCGGTGCCGCCTTCTCCTTCGACGTGTCTGTAGCTGCTTTGGGAGCCTTCTCTGTAGTTGTTTGCGCAAACACGGTTACCACCAAAGAAACACCCATAAGAACTGCAAATACGATCATTAAAAACCTTTTCATAGTCTGATTCCTCCTTTTTGGAATTTTATTGAACTGCCTGCTTACACATAGAGCATGAATCGTGCCATAGATATAACTGCTTGTAAATACAATGAATATTAAAAGCAGATAAGTTGTATCCCGCCTATTAATCGGAAAATTCCGATTAGGAACCATCCTTGCAGTCGGAAAATTCCGATGAAGATGACTCCTCGACATACTTCTATATACTCATTCATCAACTCATCGTCACTGCCTCGATGCACATTTGAATGCGACTTGACATGAACCGTTATTTAAACTCAATCTTGTAAAAAAGGTCTGCACCGCTGTCGGTCCCTTTTCTGCTGCCTTCCACCTCCCAGTGTTTGAGGAAGGAGTACCTGGCAGTTGCAATATAATCACCGGTAAAGAGCGAACGACCGAAGGCAATGTAGAGTTCCGGTGACAGATACTTGCCGACTGTGACTATTGAACTGGAAACAGAGCTCCCCCCGGCAGCGCTGCTTGTCTGACCGGGAATACCCCTGGGCTGGATACTGCTTACCTGACTGCTGCTGCTTTTGCTGCTGCCTGACTGGACATCAAATGTATCAAGACCGACAAGTTTCATTACCTTGCTTTGCAGGGTGGCTGATTGATCCTTGGCAAGTATAGTTCCTGCAGCCTGTAATAAGAGTCCTGTCTGACTGCTGTCAGTGCCTGCATCCATAGGTTTGCCCAGCACTATATAAGAAAGAATATCCATATCCGGCATTATCGGTTCAGAGTATAACTTGACAAAATGTGAACGGGGTGTTCCGGTAATTGTCACACCGGCTTGTATATCGTTGAGCCTGCGCACATCGCGTATCTTACGCACGGCCACAATGTCCAGGTTGGCAAAATCAGCAGGTCCGCCTGTGAAAATGATACGGCCTCTTGTAATATCGAGCAGAATACCGTGCCTCTTATATTGTCCTTTTGCAACCTGTATTTGTCCGCTGGCAGCAACCTTCTCAAGGTTCTGGGCTGTCAGGAGCACCTTGCCTTCCAGCCGCGCGTTTACTCCTTCCACATTAATCATAACTTTATCGCCGAGAATAACATTTACCTGCATATCAAAACCCATTCGTGAAGGCTTCTTTTGTTTTTCCGGAAGATCCGTAATAACCACATCAGAACTTGCGGCAATAAACCCCTCGTTTACCGCACGTTGAATCAGTGCTTCCGGGATTACAATTGAACCCCTTAACGCAAAATTATCCATATTCCCTCTAAAACTCAGATCAGGATTGGTCAGTATCCGGAGTTCGGGCAGATAAACGGTCTGAAATCTGTCGCCGTTGATTTTACCTTCGTAGCGCGTTATTTTCCAATCATTTACCCAAACCATTGCGGCGCCCTGTATACTGCCGGCGCCTGAAAGAAGGCTGAAGGAACTTACATTAACGAGATTTTCTTTTAACTGCACTTCGGCTTTTATGCCCTTTATTCTGATGCCTGCCGGATACAGATATGCCGAGGCATCGGCAAGACGCATATTACCCCGGAGGTCCGGTACATTCCAGGTGCCTCCTGCATTAAGATTAAAGGTCAATTGACCCTGGCTTTCACCAATCAAACCGGGGAACAGGGCAGTAAGAAGACCTTTTTCCTGAACCTCCCCGTTAGCCGTAAGTTTTATCGGGCCCTGATGTTCAATTCTGACAGGAAAGCGTGCAGGTATGGGAAACTGGAACTCTGACTTGAGAAGACCTCGATTTAACAGCAAAAGCGAGAGGCTGCCTTTCAGCGAGGTTTCATCCCATACCATATCCATGTCTGCCTTCTCAACCTTTGCCGTGATAAGCCCTTCTTCGCTTTTCCAGGCAAGACTCCCCTGGGACAGATTTGTTTGACCGGAAACTTCGAGCTGCCTTCCCGGCAACAGTCTGCCCTTCAGTTTGCCGCTCACATACCCCTTAAGATCGAGGGCCGGATGAATCCGTGATTTTATCATATCAGCATCAAGCGCGGTCCAGACAGCATCAAAGCGGCCTGTTTCAGGCATTCCAATAAAAGCAGGCTGGTTTGACAGAAATTGGCCCTCTACCCTTCCGGATTCTCCGGTTTTGATATCCCATGAAGCTGCAAGTCCTTTTTCAGTCCAGTTAAATTTCGCGTCTGCTCTTGTCACGCGAATGTTGGCAGGCCCTTTTATCACTGCATCATCTGCTCTGACCACGGCAGATGCTTTCATGATGTTATTCCCCGGCCATTGCGCGTCAAGAGAGCCTGATGTACGGCCTGCCAGAGAGGTTCCCGGAAGAATAATACTTGCCCTGGCCATATGTAAATCCTGCCAATTAACCTTCATATTCCCGAGGATGGGGTGAAAGGATAGATTCATGTCCATTTCAAGTCTTTCCCTTGAACTGCCGATAAGAGAAAGTCTGCCCAGAGCAAGCTGATCTGATGAAATCCTCACTGAAGCAGGCTCCTGGAGGTTAAAAGCCCCGAGACGGGTATCGCTGGAGGTAATCCGCGAAACCGTCCCCTGCCAGACGCCCTTTGCGTAACCGCCATTTAAAGAAGCCTGTATTTTGCCTTCCGGGGCGGCAATTGTCATGAGAAAATCATGGGCCGCAACCGTGCCCTGAACTGTCATATCAAGGGAATCGGCCTTTAAAGCGCCGCAGGAAAGGCCCCGGACCTTCGCCTTTCCCTTAAGCAAATCTCCGCCGTTATTATTGAGCGCTGCTTCCAAATTAATTGAATCCGTCTTTGTTCCAAAGGCTGAAATTCCGGTTCCCCCGGCCTTCAGCGTACCGGCTGATTGCCCTTTCTGCCACCTTGTCCATCCCTCTGCCGTAAAACGGCCTTTCGATCCGGGTATTAATCCGGAAAGATCACTTACTCCTATAAGGTAATGTAATTTTTCTTCAAGGGCACCTGACGCGGATATATCAAAACCATGACCGCGCAGCGCAAAGCGTACAAGATTAAGCATTCCCTGATGCCATCTTGCATCCATATTACCTGTAAGCGCTTTATTGCGAAGCGTACTGTTTAAAATATCAACCTTGACAACTCCTTCCGGAGATGTTGACTTTGACCATTGCATTCCCCCCTCAAAATTCATATTTACTTGACCCTTCCATACAGGTGTAATCCTGGCAGGGTCAAGCTCCCTGGCCTGAAATGAACCTGACAGGACAATATCGTCAACCCATGAGGCTTTTACCTGCCCCTTAATTGTCCCGTTTAAGAGCCTGCCGTCCATAGTCAACGTTTTTATGCCCTCAAGATTCATATCATAAGTGCCCTTAACGTGCGCTTCTTTCCAGGAAGATACGGCATTCTTCAAGTTGTAAATGCCCTGATAATTTACAAAATCACTTTTCAAGTCCATTGTGCCGGAGAAGGAGGTGTCAACCTTTATTTCCCTTGAGAAGTCAAAATCGGAAACATTGATGTTAAGGTTCATAAGAGGAATGCCGGAAGAAAAATCTATTCCTCCTGCTGCAAGCAATTTTCCCTTGCGCCCTTCCTGGTTGGTTATAAGATTAGAAATAGTTAAATCATTTTGTCTCACCCCCAGCTTTCCCGCGGTCTTGAGATTTTCCTTTTTACCCGCCAGAGTAACAATTTGAAAAGGCCCGGACATCTGTTCGGTTTTATTTACTTTTTTCAACGTCATTGTCAGTGCAAGGCTGTCTATACCGGGGATTTTTCTCTCAGGCGTCATCTTGAGAGAAACGGAGAAGGTCGGCCCTGAAAATCTTGTCTTAATATTCCCTTCAGTTTTCCCTACAGGTAAATACGCAATCAGGTTATCGGCAGTCAGTGTTCCAAAAAACCAGGTAATTTTTGTAGTAAGTTTATCTATAATCTTCAGTTCTTTTTTTCCACTCCGATAAACAAGCCCGTTAATCTCAAAAGATTTTATCCATCCGTTGAACCATGAAAGAAAGCGGGGAGGTTCAGGCCACGTAAGGTCAAGAGGCTTTCTGGTGTCCGGTTTTTTGTCATCCAGGGAAATGCCCGTAACAACAACCTTTTTTACAGCCACGCTTCCCGTAACAACATAGAGGGGCTGAGAGGAGATATTTATCCTGTCAATTCCTATTTTTAAGTTCTCTGTCTCAACTCTTATGCCTTCAAGCTGTAAACCCCCTGCCAGAGAACCTGCAATCTTTTTAATATGGATTTTTGCCGGTATGGAACGGAGCGCACCCTCCAGTATCAATCGGGTTCCATGATTTGTGTACATACTCCAGAAGAGCGTTCCTATGACAGCGAAAATAAAAAACACAGCAGACAGCCATATAAGAATCCGTCGTCTCATAATTCCAGTCCAATTGAAAAATGTATCCTGTAGCCGGGGCTTTCAACGCCGATCTGACGAGCAAGATCCAATCTTATGGGTCCCACCGGCGTATAATAACGGCAGCCCATTCCCGCGCCCTGAGCCGGGTCGATATTTGAAAAATTATTAAAGGCATTACCAACATCATAAAAAGCGGCAATCCCCCAGTTTGTGCTGATAGCCCGTTCCAGTTCGAAGTTTCCGATAAGAATGTTCTTTCCGCCGATTACTTCTCCATTGCTGCCCTTTGGTCCCAGAGACTGGTACTTATAGCCGCGGATACTGTTGTCGCCGCCGGCAAAATAGCGAAGCGAAATAGGCAAATCCCTTAGGGGATCACCCTGCCAGGTTGCACCGGCCTGCATTCTTGTTAAAATTGAAAAACCTTTCGGGAGAGGGATGATTATCTCTCCTTTTGATATGACCTGCATAAATCCGGTGTCGGAACCCAACTCTTTTGTGGTTCCCTTCCATTCCACCTGATAATGGAATCCCTTAGTCGGCCGTACCAATTTATCAAAACGTCTTTCGGAAAACCGCATTCCCGGCATAATAAGAAATGAATTTGTCCGTTCATTGCCTGCTTCGGAATGTTCCTTCTGCATCTGCATAAAAAGGGAGCCCACCCTGCGGGCGCCGAAACTCCTGACACGTTCAACTTCCGTTGTCGCCAGATTGATTGTATAACTCTGTGTATCCTCCTGCTGGGCAGCTATTCTGAAAGATGTAAGGGTATCTTTATCCTTTTGACCCGGTATCGTATAACGTGTTGCAATTCCCTGCAAAGTAGAGCTGACAGTCATTTCCGCCAGCAGTTCATGGCCCCTGCGGGCAATATTCACATCCCGGTAATACAATGATCCACGGGGTCCCGTATCGGTGCCGTAACCGACGCCGATTTTAAAACGTTTCGGCAACGAAGGGACAAGGGCAATCTCAATAGGCACAAAATAATCAACAGCTTTTTCTTTCTTAACATTAATAACCACTTCTCTGAAGCGGTCCGAATTGGTCAGGTTAGCCTGTGTAGCAGCTATCTTTTCATATGAAAATACCTCGCCTCGCTTGAATTGAAGATAGCGCAATAAAAAAATATCCGGGTAGGATATGTTGCCGGAAAAGGCAACATCCCCGAAGCGGTATCGGAAACCTGTCTCAAGGACAATATCAATCTGAGCTTCCAGGCTGTTTAAGGAAACACTGATTGTATGCACTGAAAAAGACGCATCAAGATAACCGAGGTCCAGCATTTTATTCTGCAATTCGTTCTTCGCGCGCTCATATATATCCTGACGCAGTACATCGCCCGTATGAAGGGGAAATTTTTTCATAAGTTCGATGAGCGCCTTTTCCCCGGCGCCGGGACCTGCTGCGCTAACCCGCACTGCCGTAATGGAGACAGGCTCCCTTTTTTTGATCTGGACCTGTATAAGATATTTTTCGTTATCCGTCTTATTGAGAGTTGTCGATACGTCTGTTTTGTAATACCCGAAAGGCTCAAGACTTTTTTTCACCTTCTGGGGGATTTCCTGATTAAAACGCCCCAGCCACCTTTTATCAACTATTCCTTCTTGAACAAGTCCCTGGGGAAGGGCAAGTGCTGCTTCAACGTTGGAACGCTCTATGCCGGTAAGTCCTTCTACAATAACCTGCACCGGCTCATCAGCGGCAAACAACATCGTCACAAAACAAAAAGACAGCACAAGACCATAAATCAGCCTCAAAAACATTATTTTTTTCTTTAGATTCTCACTCTTTCCTGAAAAACACAGGAGAAAAACAGCGTCTATTATAGAACAAACTGCCGTACAGCCCCGATTGATTTTGTTGATATTGCTCTTATACATATCTCCTTCAGTTACACACAGGGACATAGTATACATAATGAACAGACAAAACAAAATGTGATTTTTAAGTGCAAACCCTGCCGGAAAATATTAGAATAGATATTGAGGCTGCATAAGATTTAAATCATCAGGAAAAATGGGGCCGACAAAAAATAAAAAGGAGGAATTTATGGTCTGGACATGCTCTGTATGCGGTTTTCAATATGATGAGAAAGTCGAAAAGATACCCTTCGAAGAATTGCCGGAAGATTGGTGCTGCCCTGTTTGCGGCGCACCCAAAAGCTCTTTTGAGAAATCTGCTTAATTTAAGACAATAAAGGAGGAGAATTATGACAAAACTTTGGAGATGTATAATTTGCGGAGATCCTTATGTGGGGGACAACCCGCCGTCAAACTGCCCCTTCTGCGGCGCACACCTGTCTTACATAAACGAAGCAAAGGAGGCCAAGGTAAGCTTCAATGTTTCCCTGAGCGATAAAGACCGTGCCAACGCGGAATATGCCCTGAAAGTTGAAGTAAGCAATTCGTCCTTTTACCTGTGCGCTGCCGACAAAACCGATGATGAAGAAGGAAAACTCCTCTTCAAGGCATTAGCCAAAATTGAGGCGGAACACGCAGCTATCTGGAAAAAGATATTGAAACTTCCTGCCGTGCCTGCAGGAAATGAAACCTGTTTTACAGAAAACCCGAAAAATCTGCAGGAATCCCATGAGCGTGAAACACGGGCAATCGCATTTTACAGAAAAGCTGCTGAAGAAGCTGACGACGTAAGGATAAAACAGATATTCGAGGCTTTGGTAGAAGTAGAAACAGACCACCTGTATCTATCGGAAGAAAGGCTCCGGTAACATTTGTAATAACAAATGAGGCATAACAAAGCAATAAAAACTGAGCCTGAGACAGCGCCTTTTGTTGCCGATTGGCTGCGTGACATGGTTAAATGAGACGTTTCAGCCCTATCTATTTTTTGTTCCACTTGCATCCCTCTTCAGTGGATGCTTCCATGTCTTCTTCAAATTTAAATATCTTTCCATCTTTTTTTCTAATGTATCGGAATTCATATATTCGAGCGCCTTGGCTGACAACAATATATTTTCCACCGGTATTGTCTGAAGTAATTTCTTCCCACTGGGCTTCAAATACCGAAGGTCTTCCGCGCGGCCCTTCCCGCACTTCCCGTTCTTTTAGCATTTTCACAGCGATAGGCCCGCTGCCATTCTGGTAGATAACATACCCCATGTCAGGCTTGTCAGTTTGGAACACAAACTGAAGCCTGAGAGGCGTCTTTACACCAATTGATTTAAGGCATCTAAAGTCGTTTACATCCGCTGCGACAGAAGCACAAAAAAGTATCCCGATCAAAAGGCCAAACAGTTTATTCATTGTTCCTCCGGTATGATTTGAGACATAACCAAAAATTCAGCGCAACGCCATGCGGAGGCGCTGGAATGTTTTGTTATGTCAATTCTTTTATTATATGTTTTGCAAGGTTATCGTCTATTTCAGTATGTCTCAGGATAGGCTGTTTTTTCCGGTTTTCGGATTTTTGTATTATAAATCGTGCCGGTCACCACGCCTTACAAACACGCACCCGGCAGCAATGATTTTTTATTAATTCTTTTCTTTTCATATATTAAGAGCAAGTTCTCCTATTTCGTGGTGTTCAGGAACATCTTCCATAACCATATATGCATCTTTCATGTTTTCTTCCCGTTCTTCAAGTGTTTCGGCTTGAGTCATTATTTCCGGATGTTCAAGCAGCTTGCCAACCCAGAACTTTTCGCCTTTCCAATAAATCATTTTCATTTTTGTTTCTATTTTCCTACCTCCTGACAGCCTCTTTAAGTAATAATACTAAAAAGATAAGGAAGTTTAAATTTATCAATTTTCAGGCATACGCAAAGCTGAGCCAGGGACAGGTTTTATTGCCGATTGGCTCCAGCGATTCGTTATCTGTTTTTTGCAATATACCGAACTCCATCAATTTCCTTAAAATCGGAATCTTGAGTCCATATGGTTGCTTCGTATACACGTGCGGTTGCTAATATGATGCTGTCAGCCATAGGCAGATGATGGTCAATACTAATTTTTGCTGCCAGAATGGAGATATTTGACGTGAGGTCTACTACGTAACCCTGCTGCATAAGGGCTATCGATTGAAGGGCATCAGATTCGTTACGCTGGCAGCAAACAATCTTGAATACTTCATAGATTGTGATCGTAGGGACAACAAGGTCTGCCGTTTCTTGAAGGGGCATGGAAAAGAAGGAAGCGTTGGGACCATCGGAAAAGTATTCAAGCCAGCCCGATGAATCGACTATGTTCATAATCTATCAGGCTCTCTTTCTACCGTTGTATCTATTCCCTTGAGAAACCCTTTCATCTCTGATATTTTTCTCAAAGGAATCATCTCGATTCTATTGCCATAGACAACCATCTGAACCTTTTGTCCAGGCGTTAACTTGAGGGTATCTCGAAGCTTTTTTGGAATCACAACCTGAAACTTGGGGGATATCTTTACTGCTTCCATACGTAGTCTCCATCGATAGTTGTTTTGTAAAATTATAGCTATTATCGTATAGCATTACAAGTATTTGTTTCTTATTTTATGGATAACGGTAGCGATGAGCTGTATCCGTCTAATCTGGCGGATTTTTTGCCAGTATTAGGCGGATTCTGCTTAATGCCTTGTTGGGCTTTCGTCTCAGTTTGTTTCCGTGCCCTTTCGCCACATCTCCTATTCCTTGCTCAACTTTCGTTCTCTGAGCTATTGACTTATTTACGGTCGTTATAGCCAACACCCAAGTTGCCTTTGAGATTCGCACTAAATGAATCCTCGAAGGTGGCTTCTTTTCCAGAAGCAACCTGGGTAGCCAGTTCTATGTTCGACAAGCCGGATGGAGGCCTCGCCTTGAAAAATCCTTTGAGGTTGGCGGTAATGCCATCGAAAGCGGAGCGCGTGATCTTCGGCAGTGCAAGACCGTCTTGCAGGGTTTGCTTGAACTGATCAGACTCTTCAGATAGCATCCTTTTGCCTTTGTCAGCGTACGCTTTCCAATCATCCATCACTTCGATCCTCCGAGCAGAACACGGAGTTGAGCCAGAGGCCGCTTTATGGCCGATTGGCTCCAACGTCTGGTTGGGCAATCTTTT
>CAZHHX010000017.1:0-72784 GCA_964532465.1 uncultured Syntrophorhabdaceae bacterium
CGGCTTCACGAAATTCAAAAGGGGGAGAAATTATGGCAACAAAGAAGACTGTTGTGAATCCTGAATTTCTGTACATTCCTTTAGAAAAGATTGTAGTAATGGAACAGGTTCGGTCAAGTATTAATACTGAAACAGACTCATTTAAATCTCTCATGCAGTCCATTAAAGATAAGGGCATCTTGGAACCTCTTATTGTGACAGCACAGGATGACGGGACATATCTGCTCATATGCGGGGAGAGGCGTCTTGTTGCAGCCAGACAATCAGGGTTTGAATCCGTACCAATAAGAATTATTGAAGCAGGCAAAGAATTGGGTGAGACCATAGCTCTGCAACTCACTGAGAACTTGCAGAGAGAAGATTTAAATCCCATAGATCAGGCTAAAGGGATTCTTGCCTATATTCAGGCGAAACATCCTGGCCAGGGGTATGATGTGGACGGGGTGATCAACGAATTAATGAATTACAATCTCAAACCGGAGGCTGTATCTACGGAAGTGACGGACACATTGTCCGTCATCGCTAAAATCTCAGGAAAGTCAACAAGGACGCTGCTTCGCGTAATTTCACTTTTAAAACTTTCTCCTGAAATTCAGGCTGAAATTTCAACAGGAAATCTCCCTCTTTCCCAGGGTTATCTCTTTGCAGCGAACCTTGATTCTCCCGATCTTTCAAAGATTTTTCAGGACATTATAAAAACACCGGTAACGTACCTTACATTGGAGAACAGACTTACCGCATACAAAAAAGCCAAACCTGACCCGAATAATACAAAACCCATACCCGTAAAAAGACAGGTTAAAGATATTGTATCTATAAAAACAAATTTTGATAAAGGTCTGGGAACATACATAAGAGAAGATGTTGAAAAATATCTTCATGAACTCCTGGTTTTTTGTGACCATGTCCAGCAGGAGTTGCCCAGAATCCCATACGGGAAGAAACAACGGCCACAAGCGTGAAAAGACAGTGAATAGTGAATAGCGAACAGTGAATAGCGAATAGCAATACGCGCCCCCTTGCGGGGGCGATTTATCAAGGAGTAACTTACAGAACAGGTTAAGTTACTCAGAAGTGAAAAAGATAAGCCAATATTTTTCTTGACTGTCAACTAAATATTCAAAATTGGAACAGGATAAATAGCATAAGATCAGCTCCGGTTACTTTTATTGCTGACATCAGATTTTAAGCAATGCGGCAAGTGATTAGCAGCATGGAAGAATACAAAGGAAAGAAAAATGGCAAAGCAGGCTACAATGAACGCAAGAGATTTCCCCTGCCATAACCCGACAAACCAAAGCCTGAACTCAGTCATGAGTACATTTGCTTTTCCGCCGTAGAGTTCCAAATCCCGTAAATGCTTCTTGGAATCATGGGGCATAATGGAATAAGGAGAATCACAGCCTTTTTCGTAGCCCAAGACACTGTTCGAATCGTCATTGGCTGTCTGATAAATCAGGACGGTGCTGCCCAAACCAACCAGCAGGATAATCCCGCTCATGAGATTAAGACATATGTAAGCAAGCCTGCGATTTTTCATTTCGTTTTTGCTGCTGTTGTATCAGGGTTATTTTTTTTGCTGTAGCTGTAGTTGCTGCAATGCCCGTGTTTCACCTTCTTTTATCTGCGCGCTCATTGCGCCGCCCTTACCCGCTGCTTTGGTTATCGTATCAGGGTCGGCTCCGGCAAGAATAGCGCTGTACACAACTGCCGCATGCGCTTTTCCCGGAATACACGTTGCCACTGCGGCCTGGGTAATTGCGGCGGCCTGTTCAGGCGCTGCCTTGATGGCAGCCGCGGTGATTATGTCGCTCATGCCCAGATTTCCTCTGACTGCGGTTCTGATTATCTCATCTGCCTGTTTTGGATTCGTGATAATCCGGTCCGTAATCTCTTTGATAATCAATTGCTGTTGTTCCAGCAAATATTGATCGAGAATTTGCCGCCCTTGCGAATTTCCTTGTAAAATTATTTTCCTTTGCAGCAGCAGTTCCTGTTCCTCTTGATGGCTTCGAGGCCTATCCTGTGATCCCGGCTGTCCCGGTCCTTGAAATGAATTCGAGCTTTGCGCCAAAGAATTAAAAGGAGTGCAAAAGATCGCCATGGTTACTGCCCACGAGATACACAACAAAAATTTCTTATTATCCATAAAATCCACCTATTGTTTACTTAAATATTCAAAATACTTATTCCACTTTTTTACATAATACCAAGTTGCTTTCAAAAAATAAACAATGAATATTTGAAAGCTTGCTTGGTATTATGCCCGGCAAATCAGATTTATAATGTTTGACAGCGACTTGTTGTAAGATCACATGCTGATGTCAACCGGTTTTTTCAGTGACGCATGCGGCAACCCGGTTTTACATAAAACAAATCCTGTTCTGAAATATTAATCCGGCAACAGGAAAAACATTTTCAGAAACTGCCCGCGCTTTTTGGAGTTCCTGCGTTATTCGGTGTTTTGGACCATGTGCCAAGCTGGGTGGAACCAGCGTCACCGCCCTGCGTCGGTGTCCAGTAGCGTTTATTCGCGTATATATCCGGCGCGACAGCGCCTGTATTCACATATACGCCGGTATTTACCTGCACCTTATCAGCGCTTACCATAATTGCGGGGGATGTAAGCGTTACCGTACCGCTGCCGCCGAATACCACGGCGCCGCCTGTCAGTTCTCCGCCGAAAAGTTTTATCTGGGTATTGGCGTCCATCCTGCTTCCCGCGTAGATATTCAAAACTCCCTGAGTTCCAAGGGCGCCTATCTTAATAATATCGGCCTGAAGTCCCGCTCCGCTCAGGATATCAATAATTCCCTTTGTTCCGTTATTAATAATATTGAGGTCGCCGTAATCGGCAACAATATTCTTTCCATAATTCACGCCGTTGTCTTTTAAACCGTCTATCTGTATTCTGCCTCCTGCCGATGTAAGCTCGACTTTCGCGCGGCCCGCGGCAGGAACAGCCGCGCTGAGTAACGCGAGAATCTGTCCGCTGCTTGTTACGTCTATCGCGATTGAGTCAGGATCGGCTTTTTGGCTGTTAATAGCTATGCTTCCCGGCTGTTCGCCGGATGTGCCCATAAACATAACCCAGGGCGAATTGACGGCCTGCACTCTCCCCGCGATATTGACCGTTCCGTTGCTGTTCAATCCGATCGACCCGCCGCCTGTTAACCGATTGTCGGTAAATGCCTCAATAAGGGCTCCGCTAACGAGCGAGAAATCTCCACCGGCAGTCGCGGAAAAGGTATCCGCGCCCCATATTCCTCCGCCCATTGTGATATTCCGGTCTGCTGTAAACCCTACCTTTGCGAATCCGTCTATTTTCGCGTTCGCGTTAAGCGTTATATCACCGCCTGAGCCCCTTGCGTTCACAATAAGCTCCTGTGACGAGCGGGATTTGTTGTTTTGGAGGGCAATTGCCTCCAGTCTCAGTCTCTCTGCTTCAGCGAGCTGATCCGGCGCAGATGTATTGAAATATGTATAATAATCATTTTGTGCGAGGGTGTTCAGTTCATTCTGTGTTGTCGTTCTTGTTGAAAGAGCAACATATCGAGGGATATCCGTAACAGTATTTATGGCCGCCACCGATTCAGCAGGCTTTATATACCCCAGCCTGATGAGGTCCTGTCTTCTGAACGGCGTAAAATACTGGTCGTGAGCGCCTTGCGTGCCTGTTGTGTTGTGCTGGGGGTTATTGCTTACAAGGGCATACGTAACCGGCAGCGGGCGCATAACATCATAGGTGATGACATAGGGCCTGTATGTAAAATTTCCCGTATCGGTTGTTCTGCGGAATGGAGCTACCTGGGTGAATCCGTTATATAAACGGGCATCTACGCTTGACCCTGCCATGGCGTCCCATTTTGCCTGTTCTGTGGCAAAATAATTCGAATAGGCTATCGTAGTATGCGCCGCGTCAGCAGTCGCGCCATGGACAAGCTTTGTTCCCACTGCAATCGCCGTATTATCCAGCCATTTATCCACGCCGTAGTATTCACCCGATCCCTGGGTGAGTTTTGCCCTGTCGGTAACGGACAGGGCAGGTATTGATGCCGCAATGGTTTGGTTGATATTGACAGAGCCGTTTAACGCGGCAAGTTTAAGGGTGGACAGACCGGAATTTACAGTAAAGGGTAGGGTGACATTGATGCTGCTTTGCGAATCCAGTTCAAGCCTGCCCGGTATTCCGGCAGACGCGGAAATACCGAAGCTGCCCGCAATATCAAGATTATTGAAATCAAAGACGGTAAAAGGCGGACTGCCCAGTATGCTGCCTGTAACAATGGGTACGCTGTCACGGAAAATCTGCCCTCCCATATGGACAATATCTCCGGGGCCAAGATTGTAGGTGCCGAGTTTTGAGGAATCGAGAAGTACGTCTGATCTGCTTTCAAGGGTCTTCAGGAGATTGTCGGAGGCGATAACTAAGCTTGCACCATACAGCATAACAAGATTCGTATTTATCAGTGTGCCTGCGGAAATTGCTTTCTGCTGTTCTATGACAGCATTATTAAAATTTTCCGGATTTAGCGGTGAAATACCTGCAACTCTTCCGCCGTCTCCCTTTAGATGGATAAGCGTTGATGTCTGAATAAGCCGTCTTAAATCTACATCAACAGGGTCTGGCAGGCTCTTTGACCCCGGAGGCAGAATAAGCATCCTGCCGGCATCTACAGACATTCTTTCACCGAACCGGCTGCTTATTGACACCCTTGCTGTTCCCTCAACTGCTATAAACTTCGAAAAACCTTCAGGAACATGCTCAACGAGAATAGTTGCTCTGTCTGCCTCATAGGAAACATTGCCTGTTATGATATTTACTGAAGCGGCGCCTTTTGGAATCTGCATAAGGAGCGTGCCGCCTTCTAATGTAAAGCCCCCGGCTTTATTATCTATGTTCAGCACGGTATTCGAGCCCAGCCGGGCCAATGTCCCGTCAGGAAAGACGATCTCTGTCCTGGAATCTCCTTTGGTAAAAATCTTCCCGCCTGCCTGAACAACATCATTCACTTTTGCGGGCTCAGCAGGCAAACCGCTTTTTGACAGCGCTGTTTCTCCGCTTATGAATGTGATAAAAGCTCTGTCCGGAGTCTGACTATGCAATGGCGATGCAGAGCATGTTACAAATACAAAAAGCAGGAAAAGGGCAATATTATATCCGCGATAAATCTTTGAAGTTTTCTTGAGAAGAGAAAACATCCGGCAGCTCCCTTAAAATTTAATTTTTATCCCGATATTAGGGGCTAAATTTATTACGTTATATTCGAAAACACCATTTTTTGACTGATTGGAAGCCGCAAAGCTTGAGAATGTCAGCATCAGCCAGGGCTTTGGTTTATAAGTAACTCCGAGGGAAAGGGACTCATTATAATCTTCGCGGCCATCCTCCTGGTAGGGAATGTATGAAAAACGAATGCTCACATCAACAGATAGTTTTGGCGTAATGTCAATGTTGTACCCTGCAACGGCAGAGTGATAGTCTCTTTGATAAATTTTCGGGTCTGAAAATCCGAACTGGCTTGAATAGCCTCCGTAGAGATAGTGCGCCCTGGCCAGGGGGAACATTTTAAAAAAGCCGAGCGTTATGCTGTGATTACGAAAATACTCGCCTGCTCCATCCGCGTTGGCAAGCCTGTTATAGTTGTACCGGCCAAAAACTGCCAGATTTGAAAGTTCCGGTACAGCATAGGAAAGACCGGCGCCCACGTTCATACTGTCAAAATCCATATCCGTAAACTTATCGTAACGAAACCATTGCTGTACAAAAGTGATTTCTCCAAGCAGATTGGGGCGTATTATGGGCTGATAGGAAACCCCTGTGGTGGTAACCATATAATTATCGGACTGGGGATTATTTTTTGTGAGAGCTACATTGCTTGTCCAGTTCCCTGCAAGATTTCCGAAAACAGAAAAAGGTTCATATTCCTGTTTTCGTTTTAGAAGATATTGCTGTCCCAGCGCGTCATCTCCGGGAGACGCAGGGGCGGTTATGTCCGCGGTCCCGGGCCTGAAAACTTCCGTGGTCCTGCGGCCCAGACGTGAAAGTTCTTCAATGTCGGAATGCTTTTCTGTTTCTATCCGGGAGCTTTCAAGGGATTGCTGTGCCCATGCCGCAGGAACAATAGAGTACCCCGATATAGAGAAAACCGAAAGGATCAATACAGCTATTTGAGTAATATATTTCATACTTTAACCGGGGTTTTCATTAAATAAGTAAGATATTATAGCCCATTCATAACAGAGGTCAACTGAAATAATGATTGAAATGTCAAGTCTCATTATTTTCAGGGCAGCGGAGATTTGCCCTGATCTTCTGTCAACTTTTCCTGTTGAATTGTAACCAAAAACTGCTATAATACAGCGGATATATAAAAATAGCGCGCTTTATGTCTTGATGCAGGTGAAGAAACACAGGCCCACCGGATATTTGAAACGGCCAATATAAAACATAAAAAAGAAGACATTTTTCGCGATGTTGTCGTAAAAATAATATTACGGGGATGCCTGGATGCCCGCGAAACAATATAAAATAACGATCATAATTGCAGTAGTATCGTTCCTGTTAATGCAAATCCTGATCTTTGGAAGTATACCAAGGAGTACGGAAAATCAGCCCGTCAAAGTTGCTGTAAAAACAGGGACAAGCTTATATAACATTGCCTGCCTCCTGAAAGATGAAGGCATTATATACTCGTCCAGCCTTTTCGTGCTTTATTCGTTTCTTACCGGAAGCAAGCTCATAGCAGGCGAATATGATCTGAGCAGGAATATGTCTACCCTTGATATTATTATGAAAATGAAGCACGGTGAGAGAAATATATATACATTGAAGATTATTGAGGGTTACAATATATATACTGTTGCGGAAGCAATGCAAAATGCAAAGATAATAGGAAGAGATGAGTTCATAGACCTCGCAACAAACCGTGATTTTCTCGGTCGATTAAAAATAGACTCCGGTTCCTTAGAGGGTTATCTTTCACCGGATACGTATTATTACAGCAAAGAAATAGAAGTTGACAGGTTTATAGAAAGAATTGTCCAGAGGACTTTTAAGATTTTTGAAAAAGAAGGTATACGGAACAGAATGCGTGAACTAAAAATGAATATTTATCAGATATTAACCCTTGCCTCCATGATAGAAAAAGAGGCAAAAAAGAAAGAAGAGAAGCCGTTGATTTCGGCAGTTTTTCATAATAGGCTAAGGAGCGATATGACGCTCGGCTGCGACCCTACCGTGACATACGGAACAGGCGCGTTTTCCAGCCCCATAACAAAAACAGACCTTATGACACCAACCCCTTATAACACATATAGATTAAAGGGGCTGCCAAAGGGTCCTATTTGTAATCCCGATAAAAATTCGATTACGGCAGCGCTTTACCCCGCGCCTGTTGACTATTTATATTTTGTATCCAGAAATGACGGTACACATGTTTTTTCAAAGGACATGGGCACACATAACCGTTTTGTTAAAACATACCAGAGAAACAAAAACACAAAAAAACAGTAAAAGAAGGAGGGAAGTTTATGGCAAAAGATGTAGCAGTTATTGGAGTTGGTCAGACTTCGTTTGTCAGGGGCTACGAAGGCTCGATCAGGGAGCTGGCCTTTGAGGCTTTCAGGGAAGCAATACAGGATGCAGGCATGACACAGAAAGATATCGCAGCTTCTGTTTTTTGCTCAGCACCGGAATATGACAAGCAGAGATCACCTGCCGGCGTTCTGGCAGAGTATCTGGGACTCATTCCCCAGCCGACCTTTTATATTGAGACTGTTTGTTCATCAAGCAGTAGCGGTTTAAAGGTGGCATACAGCATGATTAAAGCCGGATTGCATGATGCGGTGGCTGTTGTCGGCTTCCAGAAGATGTCGGAAATTACTTCCGCCGAATCACAGGAAAGAATGGGCCGCGGCGCTGATATTCAGTGGGAAGCGCCATTCGGCACTATGATGCCCGCTTATTACGCGCTCTACGCGCAGGCCTACATGGCAAAAAATGGTTTAACCCATGATGATCTGAGAGACGTACGTTTAAAATCAGCAACTTACGGTCAGGTAAACGAGAGAGCTGTTTACCGTAAGGGTATTAAGGCAGCAGACTTTGATGCGAATAACCCCGATGCCAAGATGGCAGGCGCTGTAGCATGGCCGTTACGGGTTGGCGACGCATGCGCCAATGCAGACGGAGCTTCCTGTGTGATTCTGGCAAACGCGGAAAAAGCAAAGGCTTTTTCAAAAAAACCGGTATGGATTATCGGCATAGGCGCTGCCTCGGAAGCAGTCAACATGGCTGCAAGGCCTGATTTTGCTCAGGGCCTGAGCGTCGGCTATAAGGCTTCGGCAGAGGCATACAAAATGGCCGGTATAACCGCAAAAGATGTAAAGGTTGCTGAAGTGCATGACTGTTTCACCATCGCAGAGATTATGGCATATGAAGGACTTGGATTCGCACCCATGGGCGACGGCAAGCAGCTTATTCGTGAAAAAGCAACATACAAGGAAGGCCGGATTCCTGTAAACGTCGACGGCGGTCTCCTTTCCAAGGGTCATCCGATCGGCGCAACAGGCGGATCACAGATACGTACAATAGTACTGCAGTTAAGAGACGAGGCAGGCCCCATGCAGGTACCGGGGAACCCGGAAATAGGTCTTGTTCACAATGTCGGCGGCGTTGGCCTCTATGGCAATGTTACAATCTTTGGGAGGTGATAAGATGGGATTCGAGAAATTTGGAAGAAAAAGTTTCACAGCTATGACAAAAATGGCAAAGTTCGTCGATTTGTTAGGAGAAGGAAAAGTTGAAGGCACGGTATGCAAACAGTGCGGCGCAAAGTATTTCCCGCCGAGAGCCGATTGCTCAGCATGTCTGTCAAAAGATATGGACTGGTTTGATATGCCGAAAAGCGGCAAGCTTGAGACCTTTACAACCGCGTATTACGCGCCCTTCGGTTTTGAGAAGGACTGTCCTTACATTATGGGCGTTGTTGATTTCGGCGCAGGCCCGAAACTTTTTGCACGTCTTGCAAGCGATATTAAACCGGAAGACGCGAAAGTAGGAATGGATGTGACTATCAGGGCATTGAAGTATGATGACGGTCAGATGTCATTTGAGATTGCAAAAGCGTAGATGTAGATATTGTAATATATTCCCTTGCCGGTGACCGTATTTGCCGGTAAGGGATAAAATCAGTGCATAATAAAAAGCTGCCTTCGGGCAGTTTTTTATTATGTTTTTTTATCTATCCGGCAGCACTGAAGGCATAGGCGCTTTAAAAACAATAATTCATTTGAATGCATGGGGGGAGTGGAACATCCGATATATGATTGCCTTTTCTCTCCTTGATATAATATAATTACAAAGATATGGATTATATATTATGATGTGTTTAAAACTGTACATGATCAGATATTTTATTGTATTATTCGCAACACTGAAGAGAAGAACCAAGCTCTACGCTGGTTTTTACAGAAGGCATGTTGTTAACAAAATGATATATTATAATCTCGGGTTCATGGACAACCGGCGCAATATGTAAATTATGCATGGGGGGATTGATATGGTAGAGGGAAATATGTTTCATATTCATAGGCCCGGAATCCATAAAAGACATTCAATTCATACTTCATCTCTGTCGGAATGCCTCAAGAAAGGCGGAATTCTATTCCTTGTCTTTTTTTGCTTAATATTCACAGCTCCTTTTGCCTGGGCAGGGACTGATAAACCTCCAAAGAGGGTATTGATTCTCCACTCTTTTGAACCCTTCCTGCCCTATAGCATTATTGCCAACCGGGCTATACAGGCCACGTTTGTTGCCGATAAAACAGTGCACATTAATTTCTTCAGTGAATACCTTGATCTGGCCCGATTTCCCGATAATCTGTATTTGAAGCAATTAGTTGATCTTTATCGGCAGAAGTATTCAAACAATAAGCCCGATGTGATTATCGCCATCCTTAAACCTGCCTTTGATTTTCTGATGAAACAGGGCAGGAATCTTTTTCCCGGTGTTCCCATTGTGTTCTGTGGAATAGAAAAACACCAGCTTGAAGGCGCTGAATTTGGAAAGAATACAACAGGCGTTCTTATGGAGATTGATCCAAAGACAACTCTGAATGCTGCGCTGAGGCTGCATCCGAATACGAAAAATATTGCTGTTATTGCAGGGGCGCAGGCAAATGATAAAGGTTATGAAGCCACTGCAAGGCAGGCTTTCAGAGAATACGAAGATAGATTCAGGTTTATCTATCTGTCCGGCCTCTCAATGAAGGAAACTTTAGAGAAACTGCGAAATTTGCCTGCCTATACGATAGTTGTATATGTAACGATGTTTCAGGATGGCGAAGGAAAAGCGTTTGTGCCTGCAGTTGTGGCAAAAACTTTCTCTGAAGCGTCAAACAGCCCGGTTTACAGTCTTTATGACTCTTATATGGGCAACGGTATTGTGGGCGGCAGGCTTGTCAGTTTTGAAATGCAGGGGAAAAAAGCCGGCGAACTCGGACTAAGAATTCTAAAAGGTAAAAAACCATCAGATATACCATTTATAGCCTGTCCCACAGCTTATATGTTCGACTGGCGTCAAATGAAGCGGTGGCGGATAAAAGAAAGTCTTCTGCCCCCTGAAAGCACTGTGCTCTTTAAAGTACCGACGATATGGGAAATGTATAAATGGCATATCATCGTAGTTTCTTTTTTTCTGTTTTGCCAGTTCCTGTTCATTGTTGTTCTTATTATACAACGTTTACAGCGCCGGAAGGCGGAGAAAGAAGCAATAAATTCAAGGAATTTTCTCCAGGCAGTTCTCTCAGCCTCTCCTGTCGGCATATGCAGCATAAGAGGAAGGACTTTTGAGTGGGTAAGCGAGCCCTATTGCCGCATGATCGGATATGCCTCGTGGGAACTGATAGGTGAAACAGCAAGGATTCTCTTTGAAAGCGATGAGGAATTCAGAAGGGTCGGTGTATCCATGAATGAACAGGGCTGGTGTGAGACAAGGCATTTAAGAAAGGACGGGTCATGGATAGATTGCCGCCTCAGGAGCTCACGCATAAACGGTTCCGCGTATGTCATAGCCTGTGAAGATATTACCCTGTGGAAACAGCTTGAATCCCAGCTTGTGCAATCTCAGAAAATGGAAGCAATCGGCACCCTGGCCGGTGGCGTTGCTCATGACTTCAATAATATCCTCTCTGTTGTCATGGGGTATGCCGGACTTATGGATATGGATATGAAAGAAGATAACCATCTCAAGGTTTACATCCGGCAGATATTGTCTTCAGTGGAAAGGGCTGCTTCTCTTACCCGGAGCCTGCTTGCCTTCAGCAGAAAGCAAGTGATTGATCTTAAACCGGTAAACATCAATGAAATAATCAAGGAAGCGGAGGGAATTCTTTCCAGGCTTATAGGAGAAGATATTGAACTGACTGCGCGACTTGACGGGAATAAGTTGATTGTTATGGCAGATCACAGTCAATTAGTCCAGATACTCATGAATTTAGCAACAAATGCCCGTGATGCCATGCCTGCCGGAGGAACGTTATGCATTGAAACAAAGACCGCAGAGATTGATGACGAGCTGATTGCGGCTCAAGGTTTCGGAGGCGAAGGGAAATATGCCGTTATCTCTGTATCGGATTCAGGATTTGGTATTGACGAAAAGAATCAGCAGAGGATTTTTGAACCATTCTTTACAACAAAGGAAGTAGGAAAGGGGAGCGGTCTCGGTTTATCCATGATATATGGTATTTTGCAGCAACACAACGGATTCATACAGTTTAAAAGCGCGCCGGGTCAAGGCACAGCATTCCATGTTTATCTGCCTCTTGTTGATACGGAAGATGCAGAAGAGGAACCTGTGCCGCGAGACCTTACAGGCGGCACGGAAACTATTCTTGTTGCAGAAGATGAGGCAGACCTCCGTGCGCTCATAGGAACCATCCTTGCTAATGCCGGGTATACCGTACTTGAGGCAACTGACGGAGAGGATGCTGTCGTGAAATTTGAACAATATAAAGATACAATAGACATTGTAGTGCTTGATGTGGTGATGCCGAGGATGAATGGAAAAGAAGCTTGCAACCGCATTAAAAAGCTGAAGCCGGAAATGCCTGTTTTGTTTTTTAGCGGGTACACAGACGACATAATACACAAAAAAGGAGTTTATGATAAGGAGCTTAATTTTATATCAAAACCCATCATTCCTTTTGAGTTTTTAAATAAAATAAGGGAAGTCCTGGACAATAAGGAGAATTAAATCGCCGATGATTTAAATTGTTGGTGTTTTACACTCCCTTAAGCCGATCCATTAAGAAGTAATACCGAGTTGCTTTCAAAAAATAAACAATGAATATTTGAAAGTTTACTTGGTATTATGCCAGGCAAAACAGACTTATAATGTTTGACAGCGACTTGGTATAACTTGAATAGAGAGAAATAACTGTGAAAAAAACATTATTGCAACAAAACAAAAAACGATAAAAATAGGAGGTTTTATGCCGATCATTCAGGTCAATTTAATTGAGGGAAGAACAGTGGAACAGAAGAGGAAGCTTGTGGCAGGAATAACTGATGCTGTAGTAAAGAGTCTCGATGTGGAGCCGGATACTGTGAAGATTATCCTTCAGGACATGGCAAAACATGATTACGCGATAGCCGGCGTATTATTTATGGATAAATAATACGTACTATATAAAAGCTTTTGAATACTAACCCATAACGGAACTGATTCAGCAGTCACAACTATTGAGATGGGGCAGGGGCTTTTTCGGTGGAGGAAAAAACATTTTCCAGTTGTGCTTTAAAATAATCAGGAAACTCTGTTAAAAACAGTTGCATTTTATTTTGGTTTAAAGGAAAATAGAAAGAAAAAGGGTGGGTTGATTATCTCGGATTTGGGGATCGGTGAGGGGTGTGCAGTAATATCTTTTAGGACTTCTTGACGGAGAAAAGCGTCAAGTATTGTCCTCCTTTCTTCTCGACAGAGTACCCCTGTATTTTCCTGTTTTGCGGCAAGCATATTAATTGCGGCATATCAATGCGGCAATTAATTGTTAGGTAAATAAAAGGAGGCTGTTATGAAAAGTGTGGGTGTTGTTTTTGATATTTACGCATTGGGTGGGGGTTTCTATGGATCAAAATCGTGGGATATTTTTATGCGAAATCTACGTCCTGAGAAAATTGTCGGTTGTTCTTTGCGAGCGGGTGACACTGCTGAAACGCGAAAAGGCGCAAAACGAGAGTTCTGTATTGCGGTTTTTGGCGATAAGCTTAATATTGAGGATGTGAAGGCGGCCTTCGCAGCTTCTTCAGAAAATGGGCTTGCTCCATTAGACCGGCGTTTTATGGTAAGCCCTGAACTGGATTCTGAATCTTTCGCAGAAACCGGAACAGTTGACCATGCCGGCAGGTTTGTTCAGAATGCTTGGGCTCGCGCGTTCCATGACCGCTGTAAAAAGAGTGATTGGGGGTATATACCTACTCAGGTTTCGGCGGATATTTCTCCGGAACTGATGGCTGAACTGGAGTTATTGAAAAGCAAAGTGGTTCAGATAAAAAAACCCTGGTGGAAATTCTGGGCATAGATTGTATACGAGAAGCGACAAAGAAGGGAGTTTATATTGATTAAACGGCTCAGGCGATGAGGGTAATCACTCGTCTGAGCCGAATATAGTTTTCAAGAGTTTTCTTTCAGAAACTTCTCTGCGGACAGATGTTAATAAATGACAAAACATTTAAAAATATAAATTCAACAACTCTTATATTAATAACCAGTAATATTAAGCACTTACAAATCATTTCCTTACAGGTTTTTCACGTCTGCGATGGTTCCTTCGCAGATATTTTGTTCACCGGGGCAGGCATCGGCGCTGTCAACATCCGCTTTTGCACTAAAGAGATCAAGGATCGCAGTTCATCAAGGAATGTCTCAAGGTCAGGCCTTGAGTATGTTGCGGTACCTGTTTCAATATGCGATCTTATGGATCGTAAGCTGACAACCTGCTGTGTCATGGGCACCGGTTTTGTGTTAACTTTTTTAGATTTTACTTTCTTATGTGCGGTAAGTATCTTCTGTAATTTACGATATGTTACAGGTTTCTTCATAATATCCTGGAATATTTTTGTTATGTCAGGGCAATCCAAGTTGGCGGCAAAAAGATAACCTTGCGAAACAGGCAGATTCCCTTCCCGTATTGCTGTCTGAATCTCAGGGGGATTTTTTAAGAGTGAAATCATTCTAAAGAGCGTAGGATAAGACTTCCCGGATATTTCAGCGATTGCATTCACGTTGAATGCAAAATCTTCCGGGGTACGATCCGGGGCGCGCATGATGCTTACAAGCACGCTTGTTACTCTATCCAGAGTAAACCCTCTGTCAGGATATTTTGCCTGTATGTATGCCATGATGCCTTTAGCCTGGTCAATGGGGTTTAAGTCCTCCCGCTGAAGGTTTTCCGTTAATTGAAAGGCAAGAATTTCATCATGCTGAGTAACTGCATCAACAACTCTTACCGGTATGGATTTCAGGTTCAGCTTCGATGCGGCAAGATACCGTCTTTCCCCGCAGAGGAGGAGGTACTTGCCGCTTTTTGGCGTTACAAGGACAGGTTCAAGGACGCCCCGGTTTTTGATTGACCCCATGAGGCTCTTAAAAGATTCCCCTTCTGTATCAATCGCTGATCTGACCTGTTCTTCAACGATAATATTATCCAAAGGCAGGTATAAAAAATCAGAACTGTCATCCACTTTCCGTACCATCATGTATTGCTATTCCCCTTTTTATTTATTATATAAGGAGATATTACCTGTTAAATACAAAAAACACAAATAATATTTTCTGAGATATTACATGGTCTGTATGGGGGAAGGGGTAAGGAAATTTGAAGGAAACGTTTCATCTAAATATTATGATACGTTACAAAAAACATTGTAATAACAAGTAAATAGAGATATTCGAGGGGAAATCCCCAGACTGTTTTACTGGTACAAAATAGCACTTACCGCATCATTAAAACTTAAAAGTTTTGAATACTCGAAAAGGGTAGACATTGCCATGCTTTCCGTGTGTATCCCGGACTCTTCTGCGGCAGCGATGGGGTTAAGACCGCCAACAACTATCATGCCGACTTTATCAGCCCCTACCGGGATATCCAGTAAGGGCTGATTCGGCTTGCCAAAAATTATTTTGCCCCCGATACCTTTTCTTACCATCTTATTGCTTAAATTTTCCGCCTCATTTACGCTGACAACAGGGATTTCCCGGAAGCTTGCCAGTATCTTTCCGGAGTTTTGTTTTATAACACCGGCAACATCAGTCATCCGGCTCCGGATAAAAATTTCAAGGGGGTCCAATGAAGACCCCTCATAGCTGATCAGTGAAACAAATCTTTTTGGAATTCCTTCCTGAATTTCTATAACGCCGCCATATTTAGAGGAAACCGGTATACCGGTTTTCAAAAATATACCGTTTAAGGTAATGCTGCATACTGTGCCGAGACCTATTGTGCCTTCAGGAATAACAACATCTCCAATTCTTTCGCCGTTCTTTGCCATGATAATTTTATTGCACATAACATAGGGTGAACTAAAAACCTCCGTCATTACCCTTAGCGCGTCTCTCAGTTTCTTTTCAGGGAAAAAGGATATGTTAAGTATGATATTCCCTTTCATGGCATCTATGTTGAAATCGGTTAAATAGGAAAGGCTGTCCATCTTACTGATAACGAAATTTACCCTTTCAGAGACAAAGGAATTATTCAGCTCGGACCTTCCTTTTTCCGTAATAGTCCTTCCCCTCTTGCCCTGGACAAAAGTTAATCCATTCTCGTCAAGCATCTTAAGGTAATGACGCACCGTTCTCTCGGAAAGCTCAATCCCGTGAGGCAGCAACTCTCTTGAGAGTTCTGTTGAACCCATAATATTTTGCTGCCTGTCCAGGACTCTGAGAATGGCATACATTACTTTGTTCATATTAGACAATCCCGTACGCGAGCATTGCTTTGGCAACTTTTACAAAACCGGCAATATTCGCGCCGGCAACATAATCTCCTTTTTTGCCGTATGCTTCACCAGCTTCAATACATGACTTGTGTATACTTTTCATAATATCAAGGAGCATCTTATCAACTTCTTCCTTTGACCATGAAAGTTTAAGGCTGTTCTGGCTCATCTCAAGGCCTGATACGGATACGCCTCCGGCATTGGCTGCCTTACCTGGTCCAAAGAGTACATTGTTTTCCTGAAAAATCTTTACAGCCTCAGGAGTTGAAGGCATATTAGCCCCTTCTGCCACACAAATGCACCCGTTCTTTACAAGGGCTTCCGCGTTTTTGCCGTCAAGCTCATTCTGAGTAGCGCATGGAAGGGCTACATCTATCTTAATTCCCTGCTCCCTAATAACATCCCATACGTTGTCTCCTATATAGCAAACTGATCCGAACTTATCGGCATATTCTTTTATTCTTCCTCTTTTCACATTTTTCAGTTCCATGACATAGTCGAATTTTTCACCGCAAATACCTTCGTCATCAACTATTGTGGCATTCGAGTCGCACAGCGTAATTACTTTGCCCCCGAGTTGATTGACTTTTTCTACGGCATACTGTGACACATTGCCTGCTCCGCTTACAGCGACTACCTTTCCGTTGAAATCCATACCTCTTGTTGCCAGCATCTCAGCTGCAAAATAAACTGCGCCGTATCCGGTAGCTTCAGGTCTTATAAGGCTGCCGCCATATTCGAGTCCCTTTCCGGTAAGCACACCGGTATGCTCATTCATAATCTTTTTGTAATAACCGAACATATAGCCGATCTCGCGGCCACCCACGCCAATATCTCCTGCAGGTACATCTCTTTCAGGGCCGATGTGTCTGAAAAGTTCCCTCATAAAGGCATGGCAGAATCTCATGACTTCATTATCGGATTTTCCCTTAGGGTCAAAGTCACAGCCGCCCTTGGCGCCGCCCATAGGCAGGGTCGTAAGTGAGTTTTTAAATATTTGCTCGAAACCGAGGAATTTTAAAATGCTGAGATTTACTGACGGGTGGAATCTCAAGCCGCCCTTGTAAGGTCCGATGGCATTATTGAACTGGATTCGGTATCCTCTGTTTACATGAACGTCGCCCTTATCATCAACCCAGGGAACCCTGAAGATAATCATTCTGTCCGGTTCTACTATACGTTCATATATCTTTGCCTTCACAAATTCCGGGTGTTTGCTCTCAGTAGGCTCAAGAGACTCCATGACCTCTTTTACGGCCTGTTGAAATTCCGGTTGATTCGGGTCTTCCCTTCTTACTTTTTGAAGTGCGTCATTAACTGCTGACATATTAATCCTCCTCTTCTATTTATTGTTGATATTGTTTTCACTTCTTTGCCGGCGCATTCTATTCAAGTAATAACGTAACAGATGCATTTTGTCTCGCAGTTCAACAGCTCCATGATTAGTTTCCTAGAGATTTTCCCTATCATTCAGGACATCTCTTGCTTTTCCGACAAAGGTTTCCTCTTGCTGAATGCTTACAGGTTCCTCAAGCAGATCATTATTTAAGGTATTATGCACATTTCTTCCCAAGGTCTTGAAGGCTAATACCTTGCTTGACATTTCCATGCACCTCCTTGATACAGAATGTAGTAGACTTACGGTTTAAATAAAACCTAAAAGACCCACTTCGTACAATCAGGCACAAGCTATATTGTAGATAAGGGCTTATACTATTAATTGAATAGGGGATTTCACTATACTGGTTGTAAACTGAATATTATCGGCTTTCCACCCAATGTACTGCATGTTTCATTAGCTCGGTTGCGTTTTTAAGATTTAATTTATCTTTTATGTTTGCACGGTATGATTCAACCGTTTTTATACTAACATTCAAATTGTCAGCTATCTGGCGTGTCCCTATGCCCTTTCCGATCAATTGAAATACTTCCAGTTCCCTGTCGCTAAGACTTTCTATGGCAGATTTGGTTGTCTCGGTCTTCCCGTCAATAAACCTTTTTACAATATTTGCGCTTACTCCTTCGCTTATATACAATTCTCCCCGCAGAACCCTGCGAATAGCCTCCATCATCTTTTCTATTGCTTCCTGTTTCATAATATAGCCTCTCGCGCCTACCCTTAATGCTCTTTCGGCAAAGAGAGACTCGTCATGCATGGATACAACCAGTGCAGGCAGGTTGCTGTAACGCGCCTTAATGATCTTGATCAACTCTATGCCGTCAATGCCCTGAAGGGAAATATCAACAATTATTAAATCAGGTTGAGATTTTTTTAATGATTCAAGCGCGTGCTGCGCGCTGTCCGCCTCACCGCAAACCACCAGATCAGTTTCCTGGTTGATCATCTGGGCAAGCCCTTTACGGACAATGGGATGGTCATCTACAATAAATATTTTTCGTTTCCCTTTTATAGAGTCATTCTGTTTTTTATTCATATGCATTTCCTCCCCCTTCTCTTTGTTTATTCTCTAATAAACATGTGACTACAGTGCTGCCTTCTACGCAGTTTTTAATATCAAGGGACGCGCCTATCATGTTTGCCCGGTGCTTCATAATGCTTATACCCATGCCTGTATTCTCTTTTAAAATATCACGCGTACTGCGGCCGTTGTTTTTTATTGTGAGAACTGTCATTCCCTTATCTTCAGTGAATTTTATTGTAATTTTTGTTGACTTTCCGTGTTTAACTGCATTGTTTACGGCCTCCTGGATAATCCTGTAAATATGAACGGCCACGAAATTATCATAAAAAAGCAGGGGCTTATCATAATCAACAATGCATGTTACATTGAACATCTTTTTCATATTCAAGGATAGCTCGGAAAGCGCCGCCATAAGGCCATTTGCTTCGAGTCTCACCGGATAGAGTCCCCGCGCGATGCCTTTTGTCTGTGTGATTGCCTCGTTAATCAGGGATACCATCTCACCGGCACCGTTTGCCTCTTCAAAAGATTTCTTTTTCATCTTCTGCTGCAAAACCTTGCCGAGAAAGGCAATTCCTGCAAGCTGCTGGCATATACTGTCATGCAGATCCTGTCCTATTCTCTGCTGCTCACGTTCACTGATTTCGAGCACCTGTTTTTCCAGGCGTTTTCTTTCAATAATTTCTCCGATACGCTTTGCTATAGCGTTTATGAGGCTCCTTTCCTCTTTAAGAAAGGGCCCTTCCCCGCACTTAGGCTGCTCTTCAAGGTAATATACGTCCAGAGAACCTTCTTTTATTTTATGTACTAATATATTAGATGATTGCTTCCATGATGTTTCCGCGAAATTTGCCGTTAAATAAACCTGCTGTCCAATGTTGATTCTTGCGCATGTAATCTCAGGGTACTGCCAGGCAGGAGGGATAATATCCACAATTCCTCTGAGAATTCTATCAAGAGAAATGGGGTTTTTTTCAACGAGATTAGAAATGGCATAAAGGCAATTCAATTCTTTAACTCTTTCCCCCAGGGCATGAGTCTTCTTCTGCAGCATCTCTTTTATCTGTTTGTTTTTCTGTTCGGATACCCTTAATTGGGCGATCTCTTTTTGCAAAAGCACCAGTTGGCTGGAAGAGGGGTCTTTATCTTTTTTAACAATTCTTACTTTTCCCCTGTCAACAGGGCTGTCTGAAGATGTTTTTCCTTTAAATCCTGACATGTTCAAACATATACCATAATTGAGTTTAAAACAAAAGTTGATGCTATTGACTTTGTCTGTCATAAGAAGTATTTTTTCAGCATGTCCGGACAATTCATCCCTTTGATAAACCCGCCCCAAGAAAAGACTCATTCTGCCGCACTGTGGTTTATGTTTAAAGAACAGAGGATGCTTGTCAGAGTTATCGGAGATACTGCATCCATACCTATGATGAAATGGCCGGATGAACTTGGATTATCAATAGTATGCCGCCATTACTTAGGCACCCTTGACGGACGTGATTGTTTTACTGCGGAATTATCGGATACCTGCGAAGCTCCTGAAGGGACTGTATTTCAGGGTCTATGGAAACTGTATGCATATTTAGAGGAAAGTTTATATAAGGTTGCTGTCAGGGCAACTCAGATTGTGGACTGGGACAGGACACACCGGTTTTGCGGCAGATGCGGCGAACAGACAATAAATAAAAAGGATGCAAGGGCGAAGGAATGTCCTAAATGCGGTTTTACAATGTTCCCCAGAATTTCACCGGCAGTTATCGTCCTTGTTGAACAGGAAGATATGGTATTGCTTGCCCGCGCCAACCGTTTTCAGGGTGACTTGCACAGCGTTCTTGCCGGTTTTGTTGAACCCGGTGAAACGCTTGAAGAGGCGGTGCATCGTGAGATAAAAGAGGAAGTCGGCATTGATGTGAAGGACATACGTTACTTCCAAAGTCAACCGTGGCCCTTCCCGGATTCGCTGATGATAGCTTTTACTGCGAGTTATGCGGGAGGGGAGATAAAAGCTGACGGGGAAGAAATTGCCGCTGCGGGATGGTTTAAGGCAGAGAGTCTCCCTGAAATCCCTGGAAATATAAGCATTGCAAGGAGATTAATAGACTGGTTTACAGATAAACATATGAAAATTTAAATGCCGAAGACGGGACTCGAACCCACACAGACTTACAGCCTACTAGACCCTGAATCTAGCGCGTCTACCAATTCCGCCACTTCGGCACAATAATTACTTAACTTATATGGATATGATGCATATGTCAAGAGGAGTGTATGAAAACTTTTGAATCTCTCAATAATTTTAATTATTTTCCAAGTCCTGTTCTTACGATAGGAAACTATGACGGAATACACATCGGTCACAAACAAATCATTGAAAGAGTAAGAACAAGGGCTGCAGAGATATCCGGTACGTCAATGCTCATGACCTTTAATCCGCATCCCTTAAGCATTTTAAAGCCGGATAATCATCTTGGCCTTATTACTCCTGTTGATATTCGAAAAAGGCTTATCGAGGAGAACGGCATTGATGTGTTGTTGCTGCTGCCCTTTACAGATGAATTCCGTCTGACAGACCCCGATGCGTTTGTAAAAGACATACTGATAAAAAAACTGGGCATAAAAGGGTTAGTGGTAGGTTATGATTTCAAGTTCGGAAAAGGTGGTAAAGGAGATACTCATATCCTTAAGAACCTTTCCGTTCAATACGGGTTCTTCTTTGAAGCAGTGGATGCCATTATGTTAAGCAACGAAAAGATAGGGAGCAACAGGATAAGAAAGCTGATTATGGCCGGAGATGTCAAAAAAGCTGAGTTATTTCTCGGGAGGCCTTATATTATAGAGGGTACTGTATTAAAGGGGTACGGCAGAGGAGGCGACATAGGCTTCCCTACCATAAATATTCAAACAGAATTTGAGATTGTCCCTAAAAACGGTGTATATATCAGCGAGGTTGAAGTAGGTGACGAAAAATACCGGTCGGTAACAAATATCGGATATAACCCGACTTTTAACAATCAGGAAAGGTCTATTGAGACATTCATACTGGATTTCTCGGACAATCTCTATGGAAAGAAAGTCTCTCTGTATTTTCATGAAAGGATACGGGATGAGATAAAGTTCGACAATGTCGATGAATTGAAGCAGAGAATCAGCATGGATGTACAAGCAGCCGGATCATATTTTGAAAAGGCTGCCCAATAGAGTTTTTTGGACAAATTTAATATTTTAATTAAAGGAGGCAATTGAATGGGGCTCAGATACGAAGAAGTGAGTGATGATGTAGTTACAATGCTGAGGGAGATAAAGGCTCAGTATTTCCCGGAGTTAAAAAATGCGCAGATTAAAGTGCTCTTTGATGTGAAAAAAAGAAAATCAGGCGGGATGATGATTCTTGGCCGGATCACGAAAACTAATGACCTTTTAAGACATCTGACAATTGATGAAGCCGGTACGGTAGAAGGATATGATTATATTATAACCCTGGATA
This sequence comes from uncultured Syntrophorhabdaceae bacterium, assembly GCA_964532465.1. Classification (GTDB taxonomy): domain Bacteria; phylum Desulfobacterota; class Syntrophorhabdia; order Syntrophorhabdales; family Syntrophorhabdaceae; genus JAPLKB01. The sequence continues at coordinate 21,908 of CAZHHX010000017.1, forward strand.
AGTTATGCTGGGATAATATTACAAAAGATGATAAAGAGAGGCTGATCCGCCATGAGTTAAGACATACCGTATTTGACCTGGAAGCCGAGTCAAATCCGTACAAGCTTCAGGATCACACCATATCGGATTTCTATGAAGAAATAGAGTACAACAAGGATGATCCGCGCTGGCGGGAGAGGCTTTCCACGCTCGTAGATGATATCTATGAACAGCAGAAGGAAGCCCGTATGGATAAAAAGAAGAAGAAGGTAGGAACCGGATTAAGCTAAGAACTGCCTTTTTTTCGGGGATTTTAATTTTAAACGGGTCTATTAACCGAAGTTTGAAACGAAAGTTTTTTCAGTTTTTTGTTTTAATACCCCGTCAGATCGTGGCGGGGTATTTCATTTCAAAGCCAATCAGGTAGCCATGGTTAGCCCATCTTATCGTAAGTTGCATATGCCGGCAATTTGGTATAAGAGTGAAAACTTTCCCCTTTATCATCGAGTGATGGTATAATTGAGAAGATGGATGCTGTTTATTTAACCAATTGCCTCATATATTGGTTCGGTAGGTTTTTACATGGATAATTATAAAATCATAGATCACGAGGCCGATGTCGGATTTGAAATATATGGAAAAACACCGGAGGACCTCTATAAAAACGCTGTAGAGGCTCTCTTCTCGCTTATTGTTGAGCCTGGAAAAATGAAACCCGAGAAAGGCAAAAGGATTAACTTAAAGGATGATCAGGGGCTTCTCATTGTTTTTCTCAATGAACTTCTCTACCTATGGGATACCGAAGGGTTTATACCAAAAGACCTGTCTCTGAAAATTGAAAACAAGAAACTGACGGGAACTGTAATTGGTGGAATATATGATCCCTCAAGGGATAAGATAAAAGCTGAAGTCAAGGCAGTTACCTATCACAAATTTTCTATTGAAGAGAAAAATGATATGCTTAAGGCAACGGTAATTGTTGATGTGTAAGGAAACATTATTGAGTTTTAAGTGTTGATTTTGCGACGCTCCTTTGCTAAAGCACTAATCGCTCATTGCGGGAGGTTTATATCATGGAAAACCTTCGGGAACATCTAAGAAAACTCGACGAAAACAGATACCTTGTAGAAAAACATGACCGCATGTTTACGGACGGACTTGTCTATCTGAATGAAGAATTGCTCCGCGTTATGGGAACGGACGAGAGCATCAAGCAGGTAGAAAACGTTGCCTGTCTGCCCGGTATCGTAGGCATGTCCATGGCAATGCCTGATATACACTGGGGCTACGGTTTTCCTATCGGCGGAGTAGCCGCATTCGATATGGATAAAGGGGTTATCTCCCCCGGCGGCGTCGGTTATGATATAAATTGAGGCGTAAGGCTTATGCGCTCCGTGTTGAGCGTTCAGGATGTCAAAAATAAGATTGAAAACCTTGTTGATGAACTCTACATTAACATTCCAAGTGGAGTAGGATCTCACAGAAAGGACCTAAGACTTTCAAGGGATGAATTAAAGAAGGTCCTTAAAAAAGGCGCTCGCTGGGCAACGGAGAACGGATACGGGACACATGATGACCTGCAGTTCATTGAAGATGAGGGACAGATTGGATTCGCATTACCTGAAAATGTATCGGACAGGGCTTTTGAAAGGGGCAGGGATCAACTTGGGACTTTGGGCTCCGGCAACCACTTTGTAGAGATCGGCTGCATAAAAGAGATATATGATGAACAGATTGCTCATACTTTCGGATTGTTTCAGGATCAGATAACTGTCATGATACATACAGGCTCGCGGGGCCTTGGTTACCAGATATGCGACGATTACATAAAAGTGATGTTCAGGGCATCTGAAAAATACGGTATAACTCTGCCCGACAGACAGCTTTGTTGCGCGCCCGTTGAATCGCCGGAGGGGAAGAAATATCTGGGGGCTATGGCGTCTGCTGCGAACTATGCCTTTGCAAACAGGCAGATGATTACACACTGGGTGCGGGAAACATTTGAGCATATTTTCAGAATGAGTGCAAACAAGATCGGTCTTTCACTTGTCTACGATATTTGTCACAATATTGCAAAAATAGAGAAACACAAGAAAGCAACTCTCTGTGTACACAGAAAGGGGGCAACAAGGGCATATCCGGCAGGTAACCCTGCGCTACCCGAAAAATATATGAAAGTTGGTCAACCAGTATTAATTCCCGGAGACATGGGGAGGGCGTCTTATGTGCTTTGTGGTACAGAACGCGCCATGGAAGAGACCTTTGGAAGCACTTGTCATGGCGCAGGCCGTGTCATGAGCAGAAGCCAGGCAATAAAGACAGCAAAGGGGCGTTCTGTACCGAAAGAAATGGAAGCAAGGGGAATATATGTGAAGGCTGCAAGCAGGGCAACGCTTGTCGAAGAAATGCCGGAGGCATATAAAGATGTATCAAAAGTTGTTCAGGTTGTACATGATGCAGGTATTTCCAAACTTGTTGCAAAGATTGTGCCGCTTGGGCTTATAAAAGGCTGAAAAAAGCAGCGTTGTCTGCTGAATCAATGTGAGGCATTTATGGAGAAAAAGAAAAAAGGACTTATTGTGGTTTTTACCGGGGAAGGCAAGGGCAAAACAACAGCCGCCCTTGGCGCTGCGTTGCGTGCAAGCGGTCACAATATGAATACGCTCATGATAGAATTTATGAAAGAAGAAGGCAGGTCAGGAGAACAGAAGGTGTGTCCGGCTCTGCTGAAAAAAATAGATATCTACCCTTTTGGTATGGGCTTTGTTTTCAGAGGAGATGATCCGAGACCGCATATGGAAATCATTGAGAATGCATGGCTCTTCATGGAAGAGATGCTTTCAAAAAAGAAATACCAGATTCTCATTCTCGATGAGCTATCCGTTGCGTTAAGTCTGGGGCTGTTCCCTGTTGATAATGTGATTAATTTTCTCATAATGAAAGATGACGCGCTTCATGTGATCATAACCGGCAGGGATGCGCCGCCTGAACTTATTAAAATTGCAGATATTGTCACAGAAATGAAAGAGGTAAAGCATATATTTAAAGAAGGTGTTGCGGCAACACTTGGATTGGACTATTGATGTCTGGTTTGGATTCAGAAAGGACTTAATCAGAACCGGGGAGCGGCATATATTCCCACACATATAAAAGTATAAAAAACGCAGAAAATCTTTCAAAGGTATCTTTACATCTTCTTAAAAAAAGAGTAAAAGAAATAAATATGTTTCAAAGAAAAAGCATAAACAATTGCTGGTAATCCTTTTAAATGCGGGTTGTGAACGACAATACCGAAAAAAACAGATTTTAAACTGCATTACAGATTTAAAACAGGAGACAATATGGATCCGAAGGAAAAAATCATCCTTGCCCTTGATGTAGAACGCTTTGAGGAAGCACGCAGAATTGTTATGGAGTTCAGAGGCCATGTGGGAATGTTCAAAGTCGGTAAACAACTATTTACCCATTGCGGTCCGAAGATTGTAGATTTTATAAACATGAAAAATTCCAAAGTGTTTTTAGACCTTAAGTACCATGATATACCGAATACTGTTTCAAAGGCTGTTATTGAAGCGGCAAGACTCGGTGTTGATATGCTCAATATTCATACGTCAGGCGGCCTTACCATGATGAAAGAAGCAAGGGCAGCGCTTTTTAATGCTGCTAAAAGGCTTGAACTGCAGCGACCGAAAATCATCGGAGTATCTGTCTTGACAAGTATAGATGACGTTGAGCTTAAGCGTATGGGCATAGATATTCCCGTATCTCAATTGGCCCGGAATCTCGTCCTTCTTGCAAAGGAAGCCGAACTCGATGGTGTTGTGGCAGCAGGAGAAGATATCACGATGATACGCGAGTTGTGTGGGAAGGATTTTATTATTGTAACTCCCGGCGTAAGGATAGAGGCAAAAAAAGACGACCAGAAAAGGACAATAACGCCAAAAGACGCAATTCTTATGGGCGCAACTTATATAGTGCTCGGCAGGGCAATAACTGACAGTGAAAAGCCGCAAGCCCTCCTCGAGAAAGTCTGCGAAGAACTCAAAAATGCCTTACCTGACTAACAAAAACAGTATTGTAGAGATCATCAGAAGCCATCCTGAATCTGTCAGAAGGCTCTGGATAGAACATGGCTATGAAGCTGTATCGGATGAAGTTATTAAAGAGGCGAAGAAGCAGGGCATCTCTTTCAAGGTGCTGCCAAAAGACATTTTCTACAAAAAATTCAGTGATATAAAAGCCCATATATGCCTTGAAAGGGATGAAATCTCATATACGGATCCTGATGAATTTCTGCATGATCTTAAGAGCATTAAAAACCCGCTTTTATGCGCCTTTGACGGCATTTTTGATCCGCAGAACCTTGGTAATATTTTGCGAAGCGCAGCCTGTTTCGGAGCGGATGCGATTATTATCCCGAAAGACCGTTCATGCGGCATTACACAAACCGTTACGAGTATTTCGCGCGGCGGCATTGAACATGTAAAGATAATCAGGGTTGTCAACCTTGCAAGATACATTGATACACTGAAAAAGACCGGCATTTTTTGCTATGGTCTCGACGAAAAGGGAGCAGCGCCTATATGGAAAACAGACCTGCGGGGCGCCGTATGCCTTGTCTTCGGCAGTGAAGAAGGTTTGCGAAGGCTCACAAGGGAGAAGTGCGATGAAATCATTAAAATTCCCACCGAAGACAACTTTTCTTCTTTAAATGTTGCAACCTGTTTTGCCGTTTCTGTCTGCGAAGCAAAGCGGCAGCGTGCAGTTGCTCAAACAATCTGATACAGGCTGAAATTTATGAATACTGAGCAGAAATTAAACAACTTAAAAGAGATTATTAAAGGCCTTAATAAGGTTATTGTTGCTTTTTCCGGTGGTGTGGACAGCACATTTCTCCTCAAAGTTTGTGTAGATATTCTCGGCAGGGAGAATGTGATTGCCTTTATGGGATTGTCTCCTTCGTGTTCTCAAGGAGAAATGGAAGAGGCTGTGAGCCTGTCAAAATTTATCGGAGTTGAGTATGTCAGTGAAGAAACTTCTGAGATGGAAGACAATAATTATATTCAAAACACTACCTCGCGCTGTTATTTCTGCAAGACTCATCTTTTTGATAAAGCATGGGATATTGCGAGAAGCAGAGGTTTTCTTCACGTAGCAGAAGGATCGAATCTCGATGATCTGGATGACTTCAGACCCGGAAGAAAAGCCTGTATCGAACAACACATCTTGAGCCCCTTGCTCATGGCTGAGCTTACAAAGAGTGAAATAAGGGAACTGTCAAAAAAATATTCTCTTCCCACGTATGACAAACCTTCCCTTGCTTGTCTATCATCAAGGATACCTTATGGTATGCCAATCAGCATTGATGTTCTTAAAAGGATAGAGCGTTCTGAGGATTTTATCAGAAGCCTGGGAGTGCGGCAGGTAAGGGTGAGATACCATGGAAATGTTGCGCGCATTGAGGTCATGGGAGAAGATTTCGATACAATTATAGTCAATAAAAGCGAAATAGTTGAAGCGCTCAAACAGTATGGGTTTTCTTATATAACGCTTGATTTAAAAGGATACAAAACCGGAAGCATGAACATCGAAATATGAATAAAACTATACTATCCTGGTGTTTATTCGACTTTGCCAATTCAAGCTATTCAGCCGTTATAGCAGCCACAATCTTCCCGGTTTATTATGCAAATATGATTGTCGGCAATGCTGCCGGCATGGGAGATGTATGGTGGGGAAGGGCAATATCGGTGAGCATGGCTATTGTTGCTGTAACATCCCCTTTTCTCGGGGGCATTGCCGATTACGCAAAGATACGAAAAAGGCTGCTATTGTTCCTGACCCTTTTGTGTGTTGCCTCAGTGGCTTCTTTTTCTTTTCTCAGTAAAGGTATGGCCATTGAAGGATTTGTTTTGATCGTTCTCGCAAATGTGGGGATAGAAGGCGGTCTTGTTTTCTATAACTCTTTTCTGCCTCAAATTGCTGAACCGACTCATCAGGGCAGGCTCTCCGCATGGGGTTTTGGAATTGGATATGCCGGTTCAATATTTTCGCTTCTTCTTGCGCTTTTGCTTGTTCGTTATGAGATGATTGATGCTATATGGCTTATGGTAGCGCTGTTTTTTACTGTATTTTCTTTACCTGCCTTTATTTTTCTTCCTCAAGATCCGAAAACCGGGACAAAGATATTAATTTCAGCTATAGATGGCTTTCGTCATACCTGGGGACAATTAAAAAAGATGTGGTTGAATAAAGATCAAAGAAGATTTCTGATAGCTTATCTCATATATGAAGACGGGGTAAATACTGTTATAGTTTTCTCAAGCATTTTTGCGGCAACCACCCTGGGTTTTAAATCCGAAGAATTGATTTATATGTACCTTATTGTTCAGGCCACGGCACTTGCCGGTGTTTTTTTGATGGCCAAATACATTGACTACCGGGGCCCCAAAAAGGTAATCCTGCTTTCCCTGATTTTATGGATTGTCATATCGATTGCAATATTTTTTGTTCATGGAAAATTGCTGTTCTCAATAATCGCTTCCTTTGCAGGGTTCGGGCTGGGCACGGTTCAGGCTGCAACAAGGGCTTTTTACACACAGTTTGTGCTACCCGGCAAGGAATCAGAGTTTTTCGGTGTTTACAGTCTTGTGGGCAAAACCTCTGCAATAATGGGCCCCCTTGTTTTCGGGTATCTTTCTTCCACATTAGGGAGTCAGCGTCCAGCCGTTCTTTCAATAGTCCTGTTTTTCGTTCTTGGTTTCCTTATAATAAGAACCGTTAGAGGTGGCCAGCCGAATGTTTCTTGAAAATTCAACAATCAATGGATATACTAAAAATAGCAGCCGGAACATAGAGAGACCGGAAGAAAATTCCCGGTTTGCCTATCAATAAAAAGGGGGAAACAAATGGCTCTGATTGATGAACTGAAAAAAAAGACTGAAGAAGGATTAAAGACACTAAAGGAAACAGCACAGGATTTAGCTTTTAATGTTGAAAAACAGGCAAAAATCGGTAAAAAAAAATATGTTGATATTACAAAACTTCAAAGGAATATTCAAAAACTGTATGCAGAGATAGGCCAACATGTTTATAATGAACTTTCCATTGGAAAAACGTTGAGTAAAGACGACATTTATCTGAAAGAAAAGATAAACTCTATTACAAGATTGAACTTAGAGATAAGGGATATTGAAGATGAAATAGATGAAATACAGAAAAACATGCCGCCAAAAAACGATGATCAATAGGTTTTTCGCGGTTTGTTCTATGAAGAAATTGTTTTCATCCAGACACCAGCATGACTGTTGCAGATTCAGGCAACATTTCAGATTTGCATCTCACGCATATCACGGGCTACCCCGGTTTGATCCTGCCTTCTGCATAGTAGAATTATCGGAAAAAAATCAATTATATTTATGAAAAAAATAGTATTGAATTTTAATAAATCTCATATCAAGTTTTTTAAAAAATATTGTTAACCGTAAATATATACCTGTTTTGCGCTTACACGCAGCGAGTTCATCAATATTTATTTAGTTCACGTCCGGAAAGGGTACTTTCCCGCCCAAACGGTGTCGATCTACGGCTTTATTTGTGCGGCTTACATGTTGTATACCTCCGCTCAAACCCTTGATGGCCCTTCGGTCTCTGCTTCGGGGTGAACAATTTCCTTGCCTGAACAAAAAATACCTCCTTTCCGGTTCGGGAACCAATAGTTTCTCATCCAGAAACTCCGGATGAGAAACTATTTAATTAATATCTGATTTGTCCGAAAATATTTATAGAATCATGGGATGAAAAAACCTAGCTTGACAAATGTATTACAATGTAGTATATTAAAAAGTGGAGTTCTTTAATGAGTATGTATAAAATGACAAGTAAAAATATTATATTTAACTTATTAGTAATAGTTTTCTTTGCTTTTATTACTTTTTGCCCGGTAATAAGCTATGCTGATACATTTACCGGAGATACCTCGAGAAGCTCTGAAAGGCTTGGTGATTTTATCGCTGAATTTTCATACAGGTTTTTCTCGCCAACAAGTGCGGAACTGGATGTTAATTTAAAAAACACAAGCCCTTCAGGTAATGGCGGTTTTTTAACAGGGTTTGTTTTTAATAATCCGAATAACTTTATTACAAAAGTGAGCCTGTCTGGTTCAAACTCGTTTTTTGAACTCCTTGGTGGAAAAAGCTTTAAAGACACTATAAGCGCATCGCCATTTGGCAAATATGATGTTGGTGCAGCTTTAGGAGGAGACTTTCTGGGTGGCGGCAACCCAACCAAGGGAATCGGTGTTGGTGGAAATGCAAACTTTGCTTTTACTCTAACAGGAAAGAATATGGATCAACTGAATACGGGCAGTTTTATGCAGGCAAAATCAGACGAAGGTGAATTTTTTGTTACCCGTTTTAAAGGCTTCATGGATGGAGGCAGCGACAAGGTGCCTGGAAACGCTGTAGCGGTTCCTGAGCCGAGTGTTATTTTTCTGCTTCTTTCCGGTTTGGCAGGTCTTGTGATATACAGGAAGAAACTGAGGAATCAAAAACTTTCTGCCGTAAAATTCCGCATCCTTCAGGCTATGAAATAAACAATGCAAAAATCTTATTAATGTTATTACAGATTAATTAATCAGACAGTTCTGAAGTGTTTGACAAAATATAAATATCAATATCAACAAAATTCGCTCCAAATATTTGTTTCATCTGCATCGCGCGAATCTTCACTGGTACGAAAATATATACTAATACTTTTTCTCATATAAATCCCCTGCATTTAATATCCAGCCTTTTTTATTGATATTTTAATTGCATGCTGTAATAAAAAGCAATACAATGTATTACATTGCCGCGCTCAATTTATCAATAACTATATCAGGATAAATCTGTTCTCCCCATTTTATGAGCATACAGCGGTATGGTTTTTTATTGTCATCCACAGGCAATCTATATCAGGCGGACATTATGTATCAGTTTCCGCGTCTTCTGTGCAGCATTTTTTATGTTTTCGGATTTTATTACCCAGAATGGCAGAGCTCTTGATCTTCTTATGTGATGTTATGGTTGGAGAAGGGGTTGCATCTGTAACCATCCGATATGTTGATACTATGAGGAGAGAACAAAATAACACTGACATCCGAGGATAATTCTATTGACATACCCGGTGTAAATTAGTAAAATCCTTAACCTTAAGCAACATGAATTGGAGGAACGATGGCGCGTGTATGTGATTTATGTGGAAAGGGCAAACAAATTGGCTTCAACGTAAGCCATGCCAACAATAAGACGAAAAAACAATGGCTTCCGAATTTACAGTCTATAAAAATTGTGAAAGACGGGGCAACAAAGAAAGTAAAAGCCTGTACAAGATGTATTAAGAAAGGAAACTTCCAGAAAGCGGCATAATTTCAAGTTGCCTTCATAGCGAACAAAGCTTTATATGATACCCTGCTGCGAGCACAGCAGGGTTATTTGTTTTTCATGCAGAACTCCGCATTCTTTCCACATCTCTTACCCCTTTAATCTTTTGAATTGATTTCATTATTTTTTGAAGCTGCGGCATATTTCCGATTTCTATCTCGAAGATGCCTGCCGCTGATCTATCAGGGTAAGTCATAGCGCTGGCGCTGAGGATATTTACCTTGTTTGCTGACATAACTGCACTGATATCTGAAATAAGGCCCTTTCTGTCGTCCCCGGATATTTTCAGTTTTACCGGATATGTAAAGTTTTTGTTTAATTCCCATGAAACTTCAACCTTTCTCTGCTCATCATATACGTGAGTGTTTGAGCAATCTTCCGTGTGTACGGTTATCCCTCTGCCGCGGGTAATAAAACCGAAGATTTTGTCTCCAGGTATAGGGTTGCAGCATTTTGCAAATCTTACAACCATCCCGTCATCAATGCCTTTAACCTTAATTGAAGTGTCCTTGGGTCGTTTTATAGAGCCTATCAACTGTTTTAACTTGCCGGGTTTTTCGGTTTCAGGGATAAGTTTGCTGAGAACCTGCAAGGGAGTGTGCAAGCCATAGCCAACGCTTGCGAAAAAATCGTCCAGTGTTTCAAAGCCAAAATCCTTGGCGCTGTTCAAAAGATCACCTGTTTTCAACACCTTGGAAAAGCTCACATCGTGTTTAGACAATTCCTTTTCTATCAGGACTTTACCGAGTTCTATGCTTTGGTCCCTCTGCTCAGTTTTAATCCACTGCCGTATCTTGGTTTTTGCCCTTGAAGTTTTTACAAAGCCAAGCCAGTCTTTACTTGGCTTATGGGTTGGATTAGAAAGGATTTCAACTGTATCACCGCTTTTTAAGGCATATCGTAACGGGACAAGTTTGCCGTTTATTTTTGCTCCGATGCATTTATTTCCAAGTTCTGTATGTATGGCATAGGCAAAATCTACCGGTGTTGCGTCTTTCGGAAGTTCCCTTACCTCTCCTCTTGGGGTGAATATATAAATTTCGTCTGGAAAAAGATCTATCTTGAAAATTTCCATGAATTCTTTATTGCTTTTTAACTCCTGCTGCGATTCGATTATTCTTCTGAGCCAGGCAAAGACTTTGTCTTCTTTCGGGTCAAAAACCCTGCCTTCTTTGTATTTCCAGTGTGCTGCAATGCCCTCCTCTGCAAGGCGGTGCATCTCATGGGTTCTTATCTGGATTTCTATCTTTTCACCGTGAGGGCCTATTACTTTTGTGTGGAGTGACTGGTACATATTTGCCTTGGGTATACCGATAAAATCACTGAACTTACCCGGTATCGGTTTAAAGAAGGCATGAATTAAACCGAGGGCAAGGTAACACTCCCTGACGCTGTCAACGGTAACCCTGAAAGCGATCAGATCGTAAATATTGTCCAACTCCAGCTTTTCCAGTTGCATTTTCCTGTATATGCTGTATAACCGTTTTGCCCTGCCTGATATTTCAGCATGTATTTTATGCTGGTCAAATTTTTCCTTCAGCAGTTCTATTACATCGTGAATATAAGCATCTCTCTCCTTTTTCTTTTTTGAGAGTTTATCCGATATATTTTTGTATTCTAAGGCATAAAGATATTTGAAGGCTTCATCTTCAAGCTCTCCCTTTATCCATTCTATCCCAAGGCGGTGAGCAAGGGGGCTGTAGATTTCAAGAGTTTCTCTGGCAATTATAACCTGTTTTTCAGAGGGGAGAAAATTTAAAGTCTGCATATTATGGTATCTGTCAGCCAATTTTATCAGTATTACCCGGATGTCCTTGCTCATTGCAAGAATCATCTTCCGTAAATTCTCAACTCTTGAATCTTCCGATGTTTTGAGCCGAATCTGGCTGATTTTTGTTACGCCGTCTACAAGCTCTGCAACTTCCTGCCCGAAATGTCCCTCAATATCTTCTTTGCTTACATAGGAGTCTTCGATGGTGTCATGGAGTAGCCCGGAAACCACACTTGGTACGTCGAGATTCATTTTTGTTAATGTATGCGCTACTGCAAGGGGGTGTATAAGATAGGGTTCTCCGGATAACCTGGTTTGGCCTTTATGCGCCTGTGCGGAGAAAACATATGCCTTGTCTAATATTTTTACGTCCGCTTCCGGATTGTATTTCAGTATTTCTTCTATAATATCGTTAAATCTGACCATTTCCGGTCCATTTATAGTATACGGTAGGCATATAATGTGTGGTGATTGCAAGGGAACCAATTTTTTCAAATGGCAATGCGCGGTCTAATTTTGCTTTCGTTTCTTCTGAGATGATTATTTCACCCGGTGCTGCAAGCTTCTGAAGTCTGGCAGCTATATTAACCGGCATACCGAGGGCAGTATATTCTCTTTTATTAATTGAACCGAGCATGCCCGTAACAACGTAGCCTGTGCTTATTCCTATGCCCATGCGAAATCCATATTCCTGCCCTTTCATCCTTTTTATCATTTCAACTGCGCACTTTACCGCGTTTTCTTCATGTTTATCATGGTATACAGGTGCTCCAAACAAAGCCATGATACTGTCACCGATATATTTATCAACGGTTCCTTTGTGCTGCATTACCGTTTCACTCATAGGCTGGAAATAATATCTGTTAAGCAAAGAAGCGAGTTCATCCGGTGGTATTTTGGATGAAAGCTGTGTAAAACCTCTTATGTCTGAAAAAAGGATAGTTAAATGGGAGACTTTTGGTTCAAGGTGCGCGGGCTCGTCAATGAGTTCATTGAATATGTCGGGCGAAATAAATTGCCTCATCCTTCTTTTTATATAATATTCCTTTACTTTCCATTTGATTTCTTTATTCTCAAAAGGTTTTGTAATAAACCCGTCTATGCCGTTTTCTATCGCTTTCATTGACGATTCAAGCGTACCGTAGCCTGTAAGTATTATCTTTGTAAGACCCTGATGCAGTTTATTCATTTCTTCGATTGTTCTTATGCCGTCCATACCCGGCATGATGAGGTCGCAGATAACAATATCGAAATTATGCGGGTCTTGCCCGACCATCGCCAATGCTTCTTCCCCGTTTGTCGCTGATTGGACTGAATAGCCGTCTTCTCTGAGGACCCTTGTAAGCGATCTCCGTATGCCTTCCTCGTCGTCTACGATAAGGATTCCCAAGTGCATGCTATATTGACCCCATTTTTTTTATAATATCGTAATGAGGGAAAAATGACAAGAGGTAAATATGGACAAGTGTTATTAAAGTATTGTGAAATTGAGCACGTAGCTTATTTCTATGGAAATTATTGCTCTCCATCAGCGCGATACGCCTCAGACATTTATGCCTTTCATTTCCCTCCGGTTTTGGATATTATAAAACCATGCATAACGGGAAGTCACAATTAGAGATCAAGGGGCAGATAGAGCGGATTACTTACTATAATGAAGAGAACGGCTACACGATTGCAAAAATGAAGGTGCAGGGAAGGACGGATCTGGTTGCCATAGTGGGTACACTCTTTTCCATAATACCGGGCGAAGTAGTGAAGCTTTCCGGTTATTGGGACAGACATCCGAAATACGGCGAGCAGTTCAAAGTTGTATCCCATGAAACAATCATGCCTGCAACCGTAAAGGGCATAGAAAAGTATCTCGGATCAGGCATGATCAAGGGTATAGGCCCTGTTATGGCAAAGAGGCTTGTAATGAAATTCGGGATTGATACTCTTGATATCATAGAGAATAAAATTGACAGCCTTCATGAGGTTTCAGGAGTTGGTGAAAAAAGAGTTGAGATGATTAAAACAGCATGGGAGGAACAGAAGGACATACGCGATGTCATGGTTTTTTTGCAGGGGAATGGGGTGAGCCCTGTCTATACAATGAAAATCTATAAACATTACGGGAAGGATTCGGTAAAAGTAGTAAGTGAGAACCCCTACAGACTTGCCATGGATATATTCGGCATCGGTTTTATTACAGCGGACAGGATAGCGGAAAAACTCGGCATACCCAAGGATTCACAGATAAGAGCAGAGGCAGGTATACTCTACGTACTCCACGAACTGTCGGATGAAGGTCATGTTTATTATCCATGCGAGGCGCTTATCAAAAAGTGCAGCGAGACTTTAACGGTTGAAGAATCCCGTATTTCCTTTGCTCTTAACACTATTGCCGGAGAAAAGAAGGTAGTTATCGAGGAAAGTAAAATACGTGAAAAGCCTGTTTATCTGGCAAAATTCCATGTGTCGGAATGCGGCGCTGCCCGTCAATTAAAAAGCCTTCTTGCATTTCCAAAACAGTTGAGGCTTATAAATATTGAGCAGGCTATTGAGTGGGTGCAGAAGATATTGAAAATTGTTTTTTCCGGGAAGCAGCTCGATGCTCTCCGGGATTCGATAAACAGCAAGGTCATGGTCATAACGGGCGGCCCCGGAACGGGCAAGACCACAATCATCAATGCTATTATTAAAATTTATCAGCGAATGGGTCAAAAAGTGCTCCTTTCAGCTCCCACAGGCAGAGCTGCAAAGAGAATGACCGAAGCAACAGGGCATGAATCAAAGACGATACACAGACTCCTTGAATTCAGCCCCGGCAGCGGGGCTTTTAAAAAGAACGAGTCAAATACTCTGGAGGCTGATCTCATCATCATAGATGAGGCTTCAATGGTGGATACTATCCTCATGTATCATTTTCTCAAAGCAGTGCCGTTAAAGGCAACTCTGATCCTCGTGGGAGACGTGGATCAGTTGCCCTCTGTAGGCGCAGGAAACGTATTAAGGGATATTATTGCTGCCCATTGTCTTCCCGTGGTAAAGCTGAAGGAGATATTCAGACAGTCTAAAGAGAGCATGATAATTGTGAATGCGCACAGGATAAACAGCGGTGAAATGCCTTTGCTCAGAGGAGGTGAGGGCTATCTCCACGATTTCTTTTTTTTCACAATTGATGAGCCTGAAAAAGTGCTGGAAAAGATTGTATATCTCTGTAAGGAAGGTGTTCCTTCACGGTTCGGATACAATCCTCTGGATGCTATCCAGATACTAACCCCCATGCATAAAGGTGTTGTAGGTGTTTCCAACATTAATGCAGAGCTTCAGAAAGAGTTGAACCCCGCAAAAGATGAACTTGTCCGCGGAGGCAGGATATTCAGAGCCGGAGACAAAGTTCTCCAGATAAGGAATAATTACGTCAAGGATGTATATAACGGCGATATCGGGAGAGTCACAGAGATCGACAGGGAAACTCAGGAGGTGAGGGTTGATTTTGACGGCAGGATTGTTTCATATGAGTATTCCGAAATAGATGAGATTATTCTTGCCTATGCCATATCAGTTCATAAGTCTCAGGGAAGTGAATACCCTGTGATTATTATGCCCATACTTACCCAGCATTATATGCTTCTTCAGAGGAACCTCTTGTATACGGGCATTACAAGGGGCAAAAAACTCGTCATACTTGTCGGGACAAGAAAAGCTCTGGCTATAGCCATAAAAAACAATAAGCCGCAAATGCGCTATACTATGCTGAAAGAACGCCTGATGCAGGTGTAGTTGCCTGTCAGCAGCAATCAGATTTGCCTGAGCATGAACAGTCGGGGGCGGTGCCTTTTATGGCTCCTCGAATCACGGCATAGGCGCAGCCTACACCTGCTGAAACGGTTATTGCTTCAAATGGACAGTTACGGCTGCAAGCGCCGCATTCCATGCAGGCGTCACGATCGGCTATTGATGCCTTGCCGTTCTTCAGACATAAAACAGCATGAGGGCAGACCTCCTCACATCGACCGCACCCGGTGCACTTGGATTCGTTTAATTCAAGGGTGACAACATCCTTAAGATATTTTATGGCATGGATCATGTTGTCCTCCATAAATTAATTAAATGTAATGCGATTCCGGAGAATGCTGCAAAACCGATAAGAGGCATGGCAAATTTCATTTCTTTTTTTACGCCGGAAAGCGATGTATATGGAGTGGCGCCGGTATAATTGAAGGCAAGAAAAGAAGAAATTGCCGGCAGAACAAGCAGATACACGATATTTTCTGTCTGTTGGTTGCTGTTGAACAGGATATAAATGATGACGGCGACAACGCACATAAACCATCCCTTGAAGGCCAGGGAAGGGCCGGGAATCCAGGGTAACAGTGCCGGGACAACAAGGCAGCCGATAAAAATTGCGCCTATGTAGGGAAGGAACCGGAAAAAAGTTGTCCAGGAGATCATATCTCCTGCCGGGTACCTGGACAGAAATACGAACAGAAAGGCTGCGAGGGCTATTTTCCATGACTTTACAAATTCTATGGGCACCACTGCAAGCCTTTCTCTTAAAGTAAATGATATGGTGCGCATCGTTCTGTCTGCCTTTAATCCATTTTCGAGAAAACGGGGGAGATCAGAAGCCCTCACAGGGCCATAGATAACTTTAAAACCTGTTATACGCGTCACTTCATGGGCCGCTACCCCGGGCGCGCCAAGTTGGGGAAGGATAAGAGTTTTGTGACGGACAACGGAAGAAAGGTTCGCTATCCTTATCTGTCTGACGACCTCTTCAGTTCCGAAAGTGCCTTTCCCGGCAGCGCACCAGACATTTATCCCTTTTGTGTCCAGCGCTATTACCCATGCCTTTATATTCTGAAGGTTTTTTCTGAGGCTGTCAAAGGTAAGTTTGTAATTCGCTGTGACCAGAACCGGAGAATCAGCATCAGGCGCTCCTACAGCATAAAGGCCGGGGTTTACTTTATAGTACATTCTGCCGATTCCCCAGCGGGCACGAAAACCGCCGAGCATATCTTGAAAAACAAGGCGTGTACTGATTACAGGAACGAATGCCATTCCTGAAGGATGCCATCCAATTATCCACTTCGGTGTTTTATCATTTTTATTCATCTTTGACGCCTTTTTTAGGAGTCTATCGGACTTACCATAAGAGCGGTTAATGTCCTTTCAGGAGTCTTAAGAGCCAAGACTACTGTCCAGCCGGATTCAGTCTTGAATGTAGTCTGCCCTTTTGGAGCTGCTTTTCCATGTTCAGTATTAACTTATGCTGTTCCATTCCCATTTGGTCTTTTCCTGTGAGGCCGGGCACAGGAGCTTTCGGTACAGAACCTTTCAGTTTTTTGCCTGTTTCCTGTTCTTTCTCTAACCTATATGCAGTTTTCTTATCATATTGCTTTCTGACCAGCAGTGCGGCACAATACAACACATCGTTCAACCCCGGGCCTTTGCTTCGGTAGTTGCCTTAAGACATTTGGTAGCTTCTGCCTTTTTAAACAGTTTGGTAACTTCAGCTTTCATCTTATTAAGCTCCACAAATTATTTAGTTGAAAGATTTATTATTATAGCATATTACCTAATAGTTCACGATGAATCAGAATCAAATTCAATAATGTAGAGGGTAAGTCCGACAGGCTCCTATATATATTCTACATTTACCAACTTTCCTAACTTTCTCAGTTTTTCGGCAAGGAGCTGTATGATAACCTCCCGGGGGAAAATGCCCATCTGTCTGAATACGATATTTTGGTGCCCGGGATTTATAGCAGTTCCCACTACAAAATTTATTGTGTCGGATTCATGAAGCAGTCTGTACAAATCGGAAACAGAAGAATCCGGGTCTAATCTATCCTCCCGCTCTTCCAGGATATTGTACACCTGATTGAGCGTTGCGGCCCCCTCAAACGCATAATCAACACCCTTTATCTCGTATGAGGGCGGTATATGGAAAGAACTGGAAGGGTTCTTGTCCATTACAGGTACACTGAGTATGCGCCCTACTATCTCCGATGTAGTTGATCCGCATACAACCTTCTTGCCAGACTTCTGCATAAAACGTGTAACCTCTTTTCTGTCTTTGGCTCTGTGTCCAGGGGGTCCGGTAAAAATGTTAAGTGTTTCTGCTTCCCGACACAAAAGAAGAAGACATGTTGTATCGTCTCCATAAGTGGCGCCAGATATTTCCTTCACTTTATGAAGAATTTCTCCAGGCGTCTGCTTGGCATCAATTCCACGTACAAGACAACCATTGATAAAATCACAGGCACCCTGGATTCCCCATCCCATATGAAACAGATATCCGAGCCCTGCCTGACTCACCCCGTCGCTTACCATCATAATACCATCGCCATAATCAAGGGTACAGTTGACCTCGCCTATCATTTCAAGTCCCATAGGAAAAAAACGCTGATCAGGCAGGTATGCTACAAGATGATTATTGATTAATACAGGTGATGGTATTTCGTAGGAAACTATAGTTGCATGCCCATTATTAAGGATACGGCACACACTGAAAGCCGAGAAGGGAATGTCTTTTGTCCGCGCCTCGTGCATTGTGTCGACCATTTTCCTGCACGCTTCCCTTAGTGTAAACCCCAGACGGATAAGCTCCATGAGTCGGCTTGCACACAGCACGGCTGCAACCCTTGCTTTAATACCCGTGCCGATTCCATCGGCCAGGATAGCAGTTGTGGCCTCCGTAGTCCTGTCTATAACAATGTAATCTCCGCATACCCTCCCCGCCTTTTTAGCACTCTGGGCAAAGATAGTCTCGACATATTTCTTCGGTTCATTCTGACTTTGTTTCATCTTCTTCGCTTAAGGTCAGCAGTTTTCTTACCAACTCTTCGCCTCTGGCTGTGCTCTCCCCGATAAACTGGGCCATAGTCTGAGCCATCTTGATCTGGTGCTCCAACAGTTCATTTGCCTGCTCAATGGTTTGGGATCGTATGTCATTCAGTTTCTTTTCGTGCTCTTGCTGGCTTGTGATATTCATAAAGATACCCACTATCTGTCTCTCCTCTTTCAAAATGTACAGGAGTTCCCTACAGTGAAGGTTATAATGGCGATGTGTCACGGTAATATCAAGTAAATTGGTGACCCCGGCTATCAGCTTCTCAAAAGGCTCCGGGTCCATCAAATATGAGACACGTCTTCCAAGCACCGCATCCGAACAAAGAAAATACTTCTTAAAGGCAGGGTTCACACTTAAAATATTCAAGTCTTCGTCGAGTATTAAAACTCCATTTGGTGTAGTAGTAACAATCAGATCGGTCCGCCTCTCCGCAAGCCGCCTCATATAGGGTATGCACATCTCAGGTTCTGCCATGCCAAGCGCCACAGCAACAGCCTTCTCACGGCAACTGTCATATCCGCATGCCCCGCAATTCAGTTGCTGCTGGGGATCTGACTTTCCGGTCTTTTCAAATATCTGCTGAATCTCATCTTCAAAAACTTCTCTCTCTGGTACTCTTGAGCCCTTAAAAGTTGTTTTAAAGATATCTGCTTCTACTACAGGCAGTTCGGTAAGAAGGTATTGAATATCACGATCATATTCAATAATATCCTTCCTTCTCTCAAAAACGTTTTTCTCCATGCCGATGCCGGGACCGTTAATACACCCCTGGCTGCAAAAAAGAGGCTCAATAAGTGTATAAGCTGACTCATGTGGAACATCCCTCAGAAGTTCCCGGACATTTGCAATGCCATCAACCCGGAGCAGTTTCATATTGAGTCCGTCATCCTCAAGCCCAGCGGTTTTTATCATGCCCCCTGGGAGAGGATACAATTGGGCCCACTGAACCGGCTTCTCGTCGAAGTTACTCTCCTCGCAGGTGGAGAGGTCAACATCCTTCTGCTCCAGCCATGTAATCAGCTCCCTGAATGTAAGAACGCAATCGACAACTTTTGCAACATCGGGACGAAATAACTCCGATTTCTTTGCTACACAGGGACCGATAAAAACTATCTTTGCATCATGACCCAGTATATCCTTCAGCATCCTTGCATGAGCCGCCATAGGAGAGAAAAGGGGCAGCAGATTGCCTGTCAATTCCGGCTGGTATTTTTCGATGTAATTAACCAATGCCGGACAAGCAGTGCCGATGCACAGCTTTTCAACTCCGCTCACTATTCTCTTCGCATGCGCAGAAATCTGATAAGCGCCATGCGAGGTCTGCCCCACATATCTGAAACCAAGCATCCGGAGCGCTGACGCGAGACGCGCTCTCTGCCAGCCGCTGAAGACCGCTGCAAAAGAGGGCGCAATACTGGCTGCAACGAAGTGTCCATCTTCAATTAATCTCTGGGCAACATCAATATCATGCCGAAAAGACTTGGCTTGCTGCGGACATTCTTGTATGCACGTGCCACAAGCAATACACCTCACATTATCCACATAAGCCTGCCCCTTCTCCATCCGGATAGCCTTGACAGGACAGCTCCTTAAACAACGGTAACAGTCCCTGCACCGGGCAGTAAGAGTAAATACTATCTGCTGAATTCCTCCATCAGGCATTGCGCTTCACCTCTCTTCCTAACAATTATCACTACTGCAAACTACCATTCCGGAATAATCTGGTTTTTTGTAAAAACTCTTCCCGATAGCCTCAATTGCCATTTCAATTGTACACTTTTCGATAACTGACTCACCTATTCTGACTGTAGGTCCCCTGTCACATTTTTCAAAGCAGAAGGATGCGCTTACATTCACTGCATCGCTCAGATTATGGGTCCGAATATGTTCCAGTATATCATGAAACAGTTTTTGAGAACCTCTAAGAAAACAGCTTGTACCGAAACAGACATTTACCTCCAGACTGGAATCGCTGTTCGTGCAGGTTAGAGCCAGACCAGAATCCGAGATCCGTTTTCGGCTTTTGTAACTCGTATGGAGCAACTCATGAGCCTTATGTCCACCTGCCTCTCCGAGGAAATCTCTATAGAGTTCGATAACATACGGATTCTGCTGAGATTTGTGAAGCTCAAGCATCCTGTCATTCTCATAAATGCCCTTTGTTCGTTTCTGACGTACCACAGGATCATTCGACACCGGCTGACCTGCTCCGCCGATACATCCGCCGGGACATGCCATGACTTCTACAAGGTCATAATGGGTTTTGCCGGATTTAATTTTCTCAAGAATAGTCCGGGCATTTCCAAGACCGTTCACTATGGCAAGATTAACTTCAGTGCCTTTAACTTTTATAGATGTCTCACGAATTCCGTTATCTCCCCTTACTGCTTTGAATTCATAGTGCTCTCCTCTCTCTCCCATAAGGCGCTCTGTTATGTAACGAAGGACAGCTTCAGAAACACCTCCGGAATTTCCGAAAATCACTCCTGCACCGGTTTTAAATCCGAAGGGAAGATTGAAGGATTCAGGCCCCAGATCCTTGAAGTAGATTCCTGCCTCTTCAATCATCCGCCCTAATTCCTGTGTTGTAAGGACATAATCAACGTCACGTAAACCATCACGAGAAAATTCATCCCTTCTGGCCTCAAACTTCTTTGCCGTACAAGGCATTATGGATACAACAACCACATCGTCTTTTTTGACATTAAGACTTGTGGGCAGGATGTTTTTTGCAAGAGAGCCGAACATCTGTTGAGGTGAACGGCATGAAGAGAGGTGATCCACAAACTCCGGATAGTACTGTTCCACGAACTTAACCCACGCCGGACAACAGGAGGTAAACTGTGGAATGTTTTCTTTCTTTTCCATCCGTGCGATAAACTCATTGCTTTCCTCCAGAACGGTAAGATCCGCCGTAAAGGACGTATCAAAAACCTTGCTGAAACCGATAGCCTTGAGAGCTGCCACAATCTGCCCGGTCGTGGTTACGCCCGGCTCCAAGCCGAACATTTCTCCGACAGCAACACGTACTGCAGGCGCTACTGATGCAATAACAATCTTGGAAGGATCATGTAGTGCTTTCCATACCTCGTCCACCTCAGACTTTGGCATAAGCGCTCCTGTGGGACACACGCGGGCACACTGACCACAATTGACACACTCAACCTTATCAAGATCCTTACCGAAAGAAGGGATAACCACTGTTTCCGTGCCTCTGTACGCAAAATCAATAGCTCCCACTGATTGGACCTCCGAACAGATGCGGACACAGTCACCACAGAGAACACATTTATTCGGGTCCCTTATAATGGACGGAGATGAACAGTCTACGGGAATGCCTTTGTTCTGATTCTTGAACCTGATTTTAGTAATGCCGAGACGGCGTGCAAGGGTTTGGAGCTGGCATGTGGTACTCTTCTGGCATATGGGACAGTTTTGACTGTGGTTTGCAAGGAGCAGTTCCACAATAATACGTCTCATCTTCCTCGTTTCTTCCGTGTTCGTATAAACTTCCATCCCCGGGGAAGGTGGAGTTGAGCAAGCGGGTACAAGCCCCATTCCTTCCACCTGAACCATGCAGAGCCTGCATGCTCCATAAACACTCAATTCAGAATGATAGCAGAAGGTGGGCAGATCTATTTTAGCCTTTCTGATAAGCTCAAGGAGGTTTGCCTCGTTCTCGATGGGCACCTCTTTCCTGTCAATAATTACAACACGGTTGTCATCCATGCCTTATCTCCTTTAATTGCCTTAGTTTTGCAGCTTTCCAGACAGACCCCGCATTTCCCGCAAAGCATCGGGTCAATCGTGTGGGGCTTCCCTTTCTCTCCGGAAATAGCCCCGATGGGACATTTCTTTACACAGAGCATGCATCCTTTGCAAAGATCCGGGTCAATCTGAAACTTTACCAGATTCTTGCATTTCCCGGCAGGACAGTATTTATGGGTCACATGGGCTATGTATTCGTCCCGGAAATGGTGTAGTGTCGAAAGAACCGGATTAGGAGCTGTTTTTCCAAGACCGCAAAGTGAACCTTTCTGCACTGCAAAGGCAAGCTCCTCAAGAAGTTCTATGGTTTCTTCATTTGCTGTTCCTTCTATTATATCATCAAGGAGGGTAAGCATCTGTTTCGTACCTTCCCGGCAGAGCACGCATTTGCCGCAGGACTCGCTCTGTGTAAACTGCATGAAAAAACGTGCAACGCTCACCATACAGGTGCTCTTATTCATAACTACGAGCCCGCCGGAGCCTACCATGGCACCTATCTTCCTCAGTGAATCGAAATCTATGGGAAGATCAAGATGGTCCTTTGTAAGGCATCCTCCCGACGGTCCGCCGATTTGCGCTGCCTTGAAGCCGTCGCTCATAGGTTTACCCTTATCTGAGGTGATTCCTCCGGCAACGTGATAAACAATCTCCCTGAGGGTTGATCCAAGTGGCATTTCAATGAGGCCCGTGTTCAATACATGCCCTGTAACGGCAAAGGTCTTTGTCCCAGGTGACTCTTTTGTTCCAATTTTTTTAAACTCCTCAACACCGGTGGAAATAATGAGCGGCACTGTTGAGAGGGTTTCAACATTATTAATGATGGTTGGCTTGTTCCAAAGCCCGTTCTGCGAGGGAAACGGAGGCTTGGGAGAGGGCATCCCTCTTTTTCCTTCGATTGAGGCCATAAGGGCTGTTTCCTCTCCACAAACAAAAGCGCCTGCACCCTCCATGACCTGAAGATTGAACGAAAAACCTGATCCGAGAAGGCCTTTTCCCAGAACACCAAGGGTATAAGCATCATCTATAGCTTTCCTTACCCGCTTTACCGCAAGAGGATATTCTGCGCGGACATATACAAATCCTTCATCAGCGCCTATGGCTCGGGCCGCAATGATCATGCCCTCTATTACACTGTGGGGGTTTCCCTCCATAATACCCATATCCATGAATGCTCCTGGGTCACCTTCATCTCCATTGCATATAACATATTTCTTTGGATTCTCTTCGATGCGGGCCATGTGCCATTTTTTTCCTGTAAGAAAACCGCCCCCGCCACGTCCGCGGAGTCCTGCCGCAGTCATCATGCTGCAGATGTCTTCAGGTTTCATCTCAAGGCATGCCCTGGCCGCTGACAGATATCCTCCCCGGGCCACATATTCCTTGATGTTTTCAGGATCGATAAGGCCGCAGTTTTTGAGGACAAACCGACGTTGTCTTTTGTAGAACGGTATTTCTTCACTCGTTTTGCAGACCTTTTTTGTGCCAGGTTCCAAGTAAAGTAGCCTGTGGATAAGTTCACCTTTTTTCAGTGTCTTCTCAACGATTTCTTCTGCATCCTTCGGTTTCACCTTCGTGTAGAAGATGCCTTCAGGCAGAATTGTTACAAGCGGGCCTATCTGACAGAAGCCCTGGCACCCGCTCCTGGACACATAAACGCCTTTTTCTTCCTGTTTCAGTTCCACAATGGCATTGAGGTCAGCCGCCTGAATATGGTCAACCAACTCCTGATAGACATTCAGGGCACCGTTTACCAGGCATCCTGTCCCGGCACATACGACAACCCTTTGAGTGACAGCGGACTGCCATGAATAAAATTTGTTTTTTATTTTGTTAAGCTCCATAATTGTCAGGTTCATTTCCCGTCTCCCTCCTGATAATGTCGTCTACCAACGCCAATGCTCGTTCAGGGGTGAGTTGCCCGTACACATCATCATTGATTACCATGGCAGGCGCGAGACCGCAAGCGCCAAGGCAGTTGACGGTTTCCACTGTAATCAGCATGTCAGATGACGTGTTTTGTCCATCCCTAAGATTGAGACGCTTGGATAAAATGTCGTAAAGATCCATGGACTGTTTCACATGACACGCAGTGCCGTCGCAGACCCTTACAATGTATTTACCCTTTGGTTTTAACGTAAAAAGGGAATAAAAAGTAGCAACCCCGAATACCCTTGCCGGTGAAATACCCAGGGAGGTTGCGACAAAAGTTAGAATTTCTTCAGGTAAATACCGGTATTCCGTCTGTATTGACTGGAGTATAGGTATTAAACGCGCGGCATTCCTACCATTTTGTTCCACAATTTCACAGACCCTCTCGAACTTCCGTAATATCTCCATCTATTCACCTCATTTTATTAAGCTTTCGCTCTTAATGCCAGGCTTACACATATCATTCGGTTACCTTTGCTTTCAGCGCCATAGCCAGCTTTTTTGACAGGACCCCGAGTGTAGACGCAAGATTCTCATGCTGGACAATCACATCCGGGGGTACAACAATCTTGACATGTGAGAAGTTCCATATTGCATGGATACCTGCCTTGACCATAACGTCTGCAATCTCTTGGGCTACGGACGCGGGAACAGTAAGGATGCCGATTTTAATGCTCATACGATTTATCATGTCCGCAAGTTTCGATATGTTAAGTACCTTCTTTCCCCCGATCTCCTTGCCGATCTTCTGCTCATTTGTATCAAAACCGGCAACAATGTTAAGACCATACTCGTTAAAACCCTCATAGCCAAGGAGGGCAGCGCCCAGGTTGCCAACCCCAACCAGATATGCGTCAGTTGTATTATTCCACCCCAGAAAACCTTCAATTGTACTGATAAGTTCTTCCACGTCATAACCGATTTTCGGTTTACCCACAGCGTCGGCTATCTGAAGGTCTTTCCTTACCTGGATGGACTGAACACGCAAATCACTACCAATCTGGGTACAGGAGATATATTTGAGCTTTTTCTCTTCATGCATTCTCTTGAGGTATTGATAATACATGGGGAGTCGTCTTAACGTTGGTTCGGGGATAGCTTTTATTGTCTCTGCCATCTTTGCTTCCGTATCTGCCATGTAATTTCCTCCCTTGCCTTAATTAAATGAGTCATTATAGATAATCACATATCGATAATAATATATCGATATAAATATATCGTGTCAAGTACTTTTTTATTAATTTGTTTCGATAATACAATATTGTGATGGCAGGAGATCATTCAAGATATGATAATATCTATCCTGATGACTATCAAAGAACACCGGGAGCTTGTCGGACTTATCAGCTATATTATTTATTGAATTTGATTCTGATTCATCGTGTATTGTTAGTTATTGCAAAAAAATATGTCAAGTTTCTTCAACTGGGATTTGGCATTTTGCTTCATTATGTGATAAAATATTTTTAAAATTAAATAGGAGGTATGAGAATGTTTAAGGGACGTGTTTTTTATTGCTTTTTTACTGCATTACTTATTTTGTCTTTTGGAATCTTCGCAGGATGCGCTAAACCGCCTACAGAAGAAATGGCAAAGGCTGATAAGGCTTTCGCGGATGCGAAACAGAAGGAAGCGCCTGTCTACGTGCCGGATCTTTTTGCAAAATCAGAGGAAATGTTAAAGAAAGCAAAAGGGTTAGTAGATGAAAAGAAATATAAAGAGGCAAAACAGGCTGTTATCGACGCTGAAGCGAGTGTACAGCAGGCAGTTGCAGGTATTGATGCTGCAAAGGCAAAAATGAAGGCAGATGCTGAAAAACTTGTTCAGGATATTCAAAAAACAATCGATGATCTGAAGGCCACAGTTTCAACTGCCGCGAAAAAGAAACCGCTTGCAAAAGCAATGGAAGAAACCCAGGGAGTGATTGCGAAATGGGAAACAGACCTGACAGCTATCAAAGAGAAACTTCAGAGCCCGAAGATAAAAGAAGCAGGCGATGAACTGAAGGCATTGAATGATCAGATTAACGCGAAAAAGGATGAGGTAACAAATATGATATCTCCTCCAGCCGTAACGTCTGCTGCACCGGCAGCCGCACAGGCACCGGCTGCTCCGTCAGCAAAATCACCGGCTCCGGCGCCGAAGAAATAGTATTATTATAAAAAGGTGGGTCATCAAAAACCCGCCTTTTTATAATAATAAAAATAAGTGTTGCATTTATTTATGTTTAATGAGATAATAGCACTGGAGTTTCGGAAGTATTTGTTAGATGTAACCGCAGAATTTATTTTTTGTTGTCCCTTCGTAACACAGTTCCGTATTCTTCCACATTCTAAAAAGGAGGTATGTCAATATGGCAAAAGGAACTGTGAAGTGGTTCAATGAGTCCAAAGGTTTTGGTTTTATTACAAAAGATGATGGCGCAGATGTATTTGTTCACTATTCATCCATTCAGGACAGCGGTTTTAAATCACTGGCTGAAGGCGAATCAGTAACTTTTGATGTAGTGAGTGGTCCCAAGGGTCCTGCTGCATCAAATGTAACAAAAGGCTAAGCCCACCAAGCGGGTCCGGTTAAAGGGACCCGCTTTTTTTATATCTTCCGGCAATAATTAAATTCATTCCTATAAAAATCACTCATTATAATCAGTTTGTATGAAATCGCCGAAACTTATTATCCTTTCGGAGTGATCTTACCTTCCGGTGGTTATCAAAGGATTATCATAGCCTTTGTGTATGATGCGTATGTTTGCAAGCTTCTATAGCATTTGACATATTCAATCCGGAAGTGGTAGACAAAAGGAAAGGATGCAGATTAAGGAAAAGGTGATGAAAGGGGTTATAATATGCCGCGAATAAAATTAAATGAACAACGGGAGTATGTATTTCGTTATACAAAGGTGCTTGAACCGAGAGATATCAATTACGGCGGACACCTGGGAAATGATGCCCTTGTTACAATCGTGGGTTCGGCGCGGGTCAACATGTTTCGGGCAATGGGTCTTAGTGAAATGGACCTTGGCGACGGGAAAACGGGTATAATAATGTCGGATTTGGCAGTGAACTACAAATCTGAAGCTTTCATGTTTGATGAACTTGTAATTGATACGCATGTGGGAGAAATAAGTCGAAGCAGTTTCCGGCTTTTTCATCGCATAAACAAGGGGCGGATCGTTGTTGCCCTTGTGGAAACAGGTATTACCACATTCAACTATGCATTAAGAAAAGTCGTCCCGGTGCCGCAGGTGTTTCTAAATCTATTGGCAGAACGGGGAATTGGAAAATAAAGAGACTTGATATTGAAAGGGGAACAAAATAAAACATTTTAATTATTTCTCATTTCAAGTGGGTAACACGGTTTTACTGAAATTCAGTTTTATGGTCACAATATAGATGATGGAACTGAAGTGTGAACAGCACCTTCCTCTATGGCGTGTTTTGGGGTTTTTGTCAGAAATACCGATGTTTTCCTGCGCTCACGCCTTTTGGCTCTCATTGCCGAAATACTTGAATTTAAATGGTATTCAATGGAAAGATTAGGAAGTTATTGCCTGAGATTATAAAAGAATTATAACCCCGTTGATTCTTTGCAGGAATAATGATTATGTGGTTGAGTTCGGCATGTGTGTATAAAACCACACTTGACTGGCATGTGTATTCGGGTGTGCAGTCAGGGATG
Source organism: uncultured Syntrophorhabdaceae bacterium (assembly GCA_964532465.1). GTDB lineage: Bacteria > Desulfobacterota > Syntrophorhabdia > Syntrophorhabdales > Syntrophorhabdaceae > JAPLKB01. Next base: position 49,299 of record CAZHHX010000017.1, read on the forward strand.
TAAATATCCATATCTTACGGACTTCCTCTCCATCTCTCGTGGATTGTTTTATAATTTTTACTACGCGGTAATCCATTGGTAATTCTATTTGACGAATTTGCCTATCCAAATAAAACTAAATTTACTAACTATTTTTCCATAACAGACGATAACAATAAAGTAAGCCTAACCACATTGGGAGATTTTATGACAATAAAGAAACTGCTGAAACTGACCATGTTCGGTAATGGAATGGTTTTGCTTGCAATTCTTGTATTTTGTATCAGCTTTACTGTTGCAATGCGCGAACAGACGGAGAAACTTGTCTCTTCGGATTACGCACTCCTTATGTCTTTGGATGAGATGTATGCGCAAAGTCTTCAGGCAGGACAATCCACGCGGAATTTTATTTTAAACGACCGTGACCCGGTTGCAAAAACAAATTACGAAAAGGCCGACAGTGCATTTACTGATGCAGTTGATAAGGCATTAAAATTATCATCGGGAAAAGATGCCGAGAATATTAAAAAGATTAGTCAGTTAAAGCAGGAAAACCATGTCTTGCAAATGAAAGTGCAGGAATCGGGAAACAGGGATGAGGCGATTGCCCTTCTGAAAGACAAGGAAATACCCGTATGGAGAGAAATGAAAGGATTGATTCTCTCTTCTATTGCAGATCAGAATAAAAAAGTTCAGGGAAGACTTGAGCAGAACAGGGCAAACTCACACACCCAGATACTCATTCTGATAGCGATTATTACAGTTTCTTTAGCCCTGTCTGTCTGGTCATCGCTCACCCTGACAAATAAGATATCGAAGCGCCTCTCTGTCTTTCAGGGAGATTTCGATAAAGTTGCGCAGGGCGATCTCAGTGTAGTGATTAATGATAACGGAAAAGACGAGATCAGCGCTATATCCAAAAGAGCAAACGAGATAGTCCGATTTATGGATGATACAGTGAAACGACTTCTATCGGTCATGGAGATCATCTCTGTTGTTTCAGATACTTTAAAGAACAAATCTGCGAATGCTGCAAAGGGCTCACGCAATCAATCATTGCAAGCCCATCAGATAGCCACGGCTGCCGAAGAAATGAGCCAGACGATAATTGATATTGCACAAAATGCAGGCGATGCCGCTAAAACAGCAAATAATGCTATGGCAGCCGCTTCTGAAGGAAAAATAGTTTCAAGAAAGACTGTAGACACTGTAAAGCAGGTCTCCATGTCCACCGGCAAACTTTCAAGCATGATTGCTAATCTGAATGAACGGGTGAAGGAGATAGACAATATTGTGACTGTAATCAATGATATCGCCGACCAGACAAATCTCCTTGCGTTGAATGCTGCTATTGAAGCAGCCCGCGCAGGTGACCAGGGACGTGGTTTCGCCGTAGTTGCCGATGAGGTCAAAAAGCTGGCTGACCGGACAATCAACGCGACATCGCAAATAACCACAACAATACGAAGCGTGCAAGATGAATCTGATAAGACCATGGATTCAATGCAAAGCTCTTCTGAAGTGGTTCAGCAAGCTCTGGATTACATCTCCACTCTCAGTGATTCGCTCAGTAAGATTGCAAATGATGTGGAGGTAATGCAAGGCCAGATTACGCAGATTGCAACAGCCGTTGACGAACAATCGGCGACATCTGAAGAGATAGCCCGCAATATAGGCGAGACCTCTGCAATATCGAAAGAGGTTGAAAATATGTCAGGAGAAGTCCTGGTGGAGGGCAGCTCACTTATCGTTTTGTCGGAAGAGGTGAAGCATATTACCGATTGTTTCCACACAAATTCAGAAAAGTCTGTCGCCTTTGACCTTGCAATACTCCGTCATAAGCTGTTCCTTGAACGGATACGATTCAGCCTCGATGGTGTTATTACGTTAAACCCATCAGCGCTGCCCGACCATTTCACCTGTTTATTCGGAAAGTGGTACTATACTGAAGGAAAGACAATGTGTAGCCATCTATCCATATTCAAAGACATAGAACAGCCACACAATAAAGTGCACGCGCTTGCCGTTGAAGCTGTAACGGCGCATAATAACGGGGAAAAGAATTTGGCAGAAACAAAATTCAATGAAATGAAAAAGATGTCGGAACAACTTATTCACATACTCGGCGCAGTAAAGGAAAAGCATCTCCAGCATATAGAAGATGCCATTGTATCCGTGAGAAGAAGTGTGTGACAGGAAAGTATTGATTTTTTCCGGAAGGGATTGCATCAATGGCCATATTAAATAAATTCCTCGACAAAACAGTTTTAATTGATACAATATAAGTAACAAATACGCTTCATAAAGATAAGAAATATTCTAAATCCTGAAGTCAACAAATGGGCTTATGCATAAAATTCTTATTGTAGATGACGAAAAAAAGATTCGGTTCACCTTTAGCGAGTTCCTGAAAAACTCAGGTTTTTTCCCGATTGAGGCGCAGAACAGTAAAGAGGCCGTTGAACAGTTCATAAAGGAAAAACCCCATGCAGCACTCATAGACATCATGATGCCCGGTGTTGACGGAATCAGCTGTATGAAGGAATTGAAAAAGATAGACCCGCAGATACCATGTATCGTAATTACAGCCCATGGAGATGTGCCCACCGCTGTTAAAGCTATTAAATCGGGAGCATACGACTTCATTCTTAAGCCGCCTGATTTCGAGAAACTTATAATTACAATAAACCATGCAATAGAGAAACTGCTGCTTGAGAGAACAGTAAAAAGACTTAACGAAGAAATAGAAACCTCTACAGAATGGCTATTAGGTAAAAGCAAATCCATGAAAGGCATTATTGACCAGATCAGACAAATATCTTCCACTGATTTTTCTGTTATTATCGAAGGAGAAACCGGTACCGGGAAATCCTTTATTGCCCGAACTATCCATGATTTCAGCAAGAGATCAGACGGCCTTTTTATGAGTATTGATATGGGGACAATCCCCGAAAATCTTGCTGAAAGCGAGCTTTTCGGGCATGAGAAAGGAGCCTTTACAGGAGCGGAAAGAAAAAAGAAGGGCTATTTTGAAAGCTCCCATAAGGGCACTATTTTTATAGATGAACTCCAGAATATGTCACTCTATCTCCAGGGGAAACTTCTAAGGGTTGTGGATGAAAAAAAATTATACCCATTGGGAAGTACAAAGTCGGTAGAAGTGGACGCCAGGATTATCTCCGCAACAAATCAGAACATACATAAGGCCGTATCGGATGGCAGGATCAAAGAAGATCTTTTTTATCGTCTTGGTGAAGTAGTCATCTCTCTCCCGCCCCTGCGTGAGCGTGTCGAAGATATTCCTTTTTTCGCTCAGAAGTTTTTCAGGGAAACAACTGAAGAACTTAACAAAAACATCGCAGCAATCTCTGAAGAAGCGTTAATGCTCCTGAAACAGCACTCCTGGCCGGGAAATATTCGGGAACTGAAAAATGTAATGAAACGCACGGTATTATTCTGCAAAGACGACATTATAAGGCCGGAACATATAAACTATCTGAGTAACAATGAAAATAAAGAGAAAACAGGAACAGATGAGGTGCTGCCTCTGAAAGCATTAATGGAAAAAACAATAAGAGACGTGGAAAAAGAGGGTATAAAAAAGGCTCTTAAGGTTGCGGAAGGCAACAAAACAAAGGCCGCAAAGCTGTTGCAGATAAGTTATCAGGGTCTTCTCTCAAAAATAAAAGAGTATGAAATCAAATAACTATAAAAGATTTTTTACAGGCATAAAGAATATTTTATAGTTTACAGAGACATCATAAAACACAACCCGTTATAATTCAGCAAGTTACACTTACAATCCTCTCTGGCACCGGTCTTGCTCTAAAAGAAAGCAATTATCGCTGTTCGCGGAGGATGTAATGGATGTAGCTCACGATAAAAATAGTAAAACCTGCACAATAAACATCGATGAAGAATTCTCAATTCAACAAATCGCCGAAGTAAGATCTTTGATGCTGGAGGCATTCAACTTTGCTCATCACATAATTGTCAATATGGAAAACGTAACACATGCTGACATTACATGCCTCCAGATCCTTTGTTCCGCGCACAGAAAAGCACTGTTAGAAGAAAAAGATTTCACATGTTCACCGCGCATCAGGGAAAGTTTTAAAAATGAAATAAAAAATGCAGGTTTTCTGAGGCATAAGGGCTGCGCCCTCGACAAAGAGAATGCCTGTTTGTGGAAAGAGGGGTCATATGGCAGCGATAAATAAGGTGCTCAAATGATAGATACTCACAGGGAAGTATTCAAAGAAGAGGCAAAGGAGCTTCTGTCTCAGCTTGAAACATCTCTTCTTGAGCTGGAAGAACGACCGGATGATAAAGAAATCATCGGTACAATCTTCCGTTCCATGCATACCATTAAAGGTTCAGGCGCAATGTTCGGTTTTGATGATATTGCCGCCTTTACCCATGAAGTTGAAACTGTCTTTGATAAAGTGAGAAACGGTGAGATACCCGTCACTGAGAAACTCATAAATCTTACCCTTCAGGCACGGGATCAAATCAATGCCATGCTGAATGTGACCCCCCCGGGCGAAACCTCTTTAGATATTACTCCCCAGGATATCTTAGCCGGCTTTAAAGAGCTGGCTGGAGAAGAAAGACCTCTTTCAACCCCCTCCGAAATGTCTTTCAACGCCAAAGAGGTTTCGCCTCCCCTCCTTAACCCGTCACCGTCAAATGATAAAAACAGCAAAAAAAGCGCAACATACAGAATCAGGTTCAAACCTTCCCGCGAAATTCTCCTTACAGGAACAAATCCATTACTCCTTGTTGATGAACTCTGCGCTCTCGGCGAGGCAAAAGCCATAGCCCATCTGGACGAGATACCTTCCCTTGATGATATCAATCCAGAGCATTGTTACACTTCCTGGAATATTATCCTTACCACTGATCAAGGGATTGATGCCATAAAAGATATCTTTATCTTTGTTGAAGATGACAGTGAAATAAACATAGACACCATTGACAGTGAATACTTGATTGATCCGGATGAGACATACAAAAAACTCGGTGAAATCCTCATTGAACGGGGAGATATACAGAAAAAACAACTGGAAAACGTCCTTCAGGAGAAAAAGTATATCGGTGAAATACTGGTGGAAAAGGGCCTTGTTACACCGGATAAAATAGAATCCGCTCTCATGGAACAGGAGCACGTAAGGAAGCTCCATGAAAAAACGCAGGTAAAGGAAGAAGCCGGCAGCATCCGGGTACCGGCAAGCAAACTCGATACCCTGGTAGACCTTGTCGGTGAAATGGTAACTGTTCAGGCAAGACTTACCCGGACAGCCCTGACTTTTGCCGACACCGAGCTTGCCTCCATAGCAGAGGAAGTGGAAAGACTGACAGGGGAACTGAGAGATAACACCCTTAATATCCGAATGCTTGCCATAGGAAACACCTTTGGAAGGTTCAAAAGGTTGGTGAGAGATTTATCGCATGAACTTGGCAAGGAAATTGAACTTACCACGGAAGGAGCAGGGACCGAAATGGATAAGACGGTCATTGAAAAATTAAACGACCCTCTGGTTCACCTTATCAGAAACTCCATAGACCACGGCATAGAAAAACCCGATGTCCGCGTTTCACGGGGAAAACCGCCAATGGGCACCATCCATCTTACTGCCGCCCATTCAGGGGGAAATGTGGTGATTCAGATAAAAGATGACGGGAAAGGATTAAACACAGAAGCTATCCGGGCGAAAGCCATTGAAAAGGGCATTATCTCTCAGACGAGCGAACTCTCTGAAAAGGAACTGCAGCGTCTTATCTTCGCTCCGGGATTTTCTACAGCTCAAATCGTAACCAGCGTCTCAGGAAGAGGAGTGGGTATGGATGTAGTGAAAAGGGCCATTGACGCGCTGCGGGGTTCTATTGATATCCACAGCGAAAAGGACAAAGGCACTACCGTTACGGTAAAGTTGCCTCTTACCTTAGCAATTGTGGAAGGTCTTCTTGTCAATATCGGAGAAGATCATTTTGTTCTTCCCCTCTCTGTTGTTGAAGAATGTGTGGAGTTAACGTGTGAGGATATAAAGAAAGCCCACGGGAGAAACATCGCTCATGTCCGGGGAGATATTATCCCGTACATTAATCTGAGAAAGGAATTCGATATCAAAGGCGAAGCCCCGCCTGTTGAACAGATAGTTATCACCGGCACAAACGGTGACAGGGTAGGCTTTGTTGTTGATAATGTCATAGGGGAACATCAGACAGTAATCAAGAATCTCGGGAAACTCTATAAGGATATAGAAGGCATATCAGGCGCAACCATAATGGGAGACGGGACAGTGGCGCTCATATTGGATGTGCCTCAATTAGTGAAACAGGTTGAAATAAAAGAGGCAATATTTAACTGAGAAAAACAAAAGGAGGTATTTTTTATGTTATCAAATATGAAAATAGGAACAAGGCTGGCAGTCGGATTCGGGGCAATCCTCGCTTTACTGGCTATCGTGGCTATCCTGTCATTGGTTCGGCTCGGGGCAATCGGTCAAGGCATTGAAATAATCGTGAATGACCGATACCCCAAGACAGTATGGGCCAACGACATTATCGCCAACGCGAATGTCACCGCGCGATCCATTCGAAACATGGTTATTTTCGACAAGAAAGAAGATGTACTTAAAGAAAACAGCAGGATTGATGAGGCTTCAAAGGCAGTTACTGAAGAAATTGAAAAACTGAAGAAAACCGTTACCTCAGAAAAAGGAAGGGATTTATTGAAAGGCATCATTGATGCGAGAGCGTCCTACGCGGAAGCCCTGAAAGAGGCGAGAAGACTTGCGTTAGAAGGTAAAAAGAAGGAAACGGCAGATTTTCTTGTAGGGAAAATGAGGCCGTTGCAGTTGACATACATGTCTAATGTAGAGGCGTTAATCAAATACCAGAGTGAAGTTATGGCAAGAGACGGGAAATCAGCCTTTGATCTTTATCGAAACACAAGACTCTTAGTCTCCATTCTGGCAGGATTATCCCTCCTTCTGACTGTAGGTATCGCTTACCTGATTACCCGAAGCATTACCAGGCCAATCTATGAATGCATCGACATAGCAGGGAATGTCGCCCAGGGTAATACGAATGTAACTATTGATGTTGCGAGAAAAGATGAGACAGGTCAATTGCTTGCCAGCATGAAAAACATGGTGGAGAAAATTCAGGCATTGATTGTTGACGCTGATACACTTTCAGGAGCAGCTGTAGAAGGCAGGCTTGCCGTAAGGGCAGACGCAACAAAACACCAGGGCGACTACAGAAAGATTATTGAAGGGGTAAACAACACGCTTGATGCAGTTGTAGGACCATTGCGTGTAGCGGCAAAAAATATTGACCTCATTTCAAAGGGCATTATTCCACTTAAGATTGCCGATAATTTTAACGGCGACTTTAATGATATGAAGAATAACATTAACATCCTCATAGAAAAACTGACCGAAGTGATTTCCGACATCAAAGGCGCTGCCGACAACGTTGCCACCGGAAGCCAGCAGGTAAGTTCATCCACGCAGCAGATGTCCCAGGGAGCCACAGAACAGGCGGCCTCTGCAGAGGAAATATCTTCATCCATGGAACAGATGGTTTCCAATATCAGGCAGAATGCTGATAATGCCCAGCAGACAGAAAAAATAGCGCTCAAAACCGCCCAGGACGCCTTAGAAGGCGGCAAAGCAGTAATGGAGACAGTGTCTGCTATGAAAGAGATTGCCACCAAGATATCAATTATCGAGGAGATTGCAAGACAGACAAATCTCCTTGCCCTTAACGCGGCAATTGAGGCGGCAAGAGCCGGTGAACACGGCAAAGGTTTTGCTGTTGTTGCTACAGAAGTACGAAAGCTTGCTGAGAGAAGCCAGATAGCCGCAGGGGAGATTAATAAACTCTCCGGCTCAAGTGTGGAAGTTGCCGAGAAGGCCGGGAACATGCTTGCCAGGATAGTCCCCGATATTCAAAAAACCGCCGAACTTGTGAGCGAGATCAATGCGTCAAGCAATGAACAAAACACCGGGTCAGAACAGATAAACAAGGCAATCCAGCAACTCGATCAGGTTATCCAGCAGAATGCCTCAGCCACAGAAGAGATGTCATCCACATCTGAAGAGCTTGCAAGTCAGGCAGAACAGCTTATTGATACTTTAGAATTCTTCAAGATTGAAGGCGATACGGGAGGGAAAAAGAGATTAATGGCTGCTCATGCAAAGACTGTTCAGAAAACATCCCATAATACGAGAACCACGGTAAGTAAAGCAGGTAACGGCCAGAAATACAGCAATGGAAGAACAGGAATTGCCCTTGACTTAGACGGCGGCCACGACAAACTGGATGATGAATTTGAAACATTCTAATTAAAACAGTGAATAGTTGTTAGTGAATAGCAAAAAAACAGTGAATAGTGAATAGTATTTAGTGAATAGTGAAAAAGGCGGAAGACATGGAAAAGGCATTGAACAGGACACAAAGGGTTAACTTTGAATTTGTCTTTAACTATTCACTATTCACTAACGACTATTCACTGCCTTTTAACTATTCACTGCCTTTCTACTGTTCACTATCAACTATTCACTGTAGTTAAAGGAGGAACTATGAGCGTTTTATCTATAACAGACACAAGACAGTATCTTACTTTCCAGCTTGAGGAAGAGGTTTTCGGGGTAGATGTTTCCCATGTGAGAGAAATACTTGAATTTTCAACAGTGACAAAAGTGCCCAAAACCCCGGATTACATGAGGGGAGTCATTAACTTAAGAGGCAGCGTAGTCCCTGTCCTTGATATGAGATTAAAATTCGGCATGACCATGACAGAAAAGACCGTCAATACCTGCATCATAGTTGTAGAAGTATCTTTTGACGGAGAGACCACTATTATCGGCGCCCTTGTAGATTCCGTTGATGAAGTATTCGAACTGGAACCCGATCAGATAGAGCCTGCTCCACACATAGGGATGCAGCTCAAAACAGAGTTCATCAAGGGTATGGGGAAAAGAGATGAAAAGTTTATTATTATCCTTGATATTGATAAAGTATTCTCCTCTGAGGAACTGGCCGCGGCACAAGGAGCAGAGATGCAGATGGCGGGGAATGATGAATAGACGACAGGTGATTAAGCAGTTCCGGCGCTGATTGCAGCCAGGGAAAAGGAGACGGACTTGCTGAATAATATGGCGCTTCAAAACAAGCTGCGGATAATCATTATTATTGCTGTTTGTGCACTCTTTCTTACGGGAGCATTTACGCTTTTGTCGCTAAAGAGCAATCTTTTTGAAGAGAAAAAAATTAAAACCAGGCATGTTGTGGAGACAGCCTACGGGGTAATCGAATACAACTACAAACTCTTTAAGGAAGGAAAGCTTGGGGAAGAGCAGGCAAAGCAATTATCGATGAGCATGTTAAAGACGTTGCGGTATGATAAAAACGAATATTTCTGGATAAATGATATGAAGCCGGTCATGATAATGCACCCCTACAAACCTGAATTAGACGGCAGGGATCTTTCTGATTCAAAGGACCCCAACGGAAAAAAGCTGTTCGTTGAGTTTGTAAAAATTGTCAGGAATCAAAAGGCCGGATTTGTTGATTATCTCTGGCCGAAACCGGAGATTAAGGAGCCTGTTCCGAAGATATCCTATGTGGCCGGATTTGAACCATGGGGATGGATAATAGGTTCAGGCATATATGTGGATGATGTGAATACTGTCTTTAGAAAGAAGTTGGCTCAGTTGGGCCTTGTCTTTATTGCAATAACAAGTTTGCTCCTTGCTGTGTCATGGGCAATAACGAGAAGTATAAGAAAACCTCTTCAAAACCTTATAGAAGCCACAAACAGGCTTGCTCTCGGTGAGACGAATATCATTATGGAGGTACGCACAAAAGACGAAATGGGTGTTCTTGCCAATTCTTTTAATACTATGGCCGGAAATATTAAAACCCTTGTGGAAGATGCCGGCGCTCTTGTTCAGGCTGCGACAGAAGGGAGGCTTTCAATCCGGGCAGATGCAGGAAAACATCAGGGAGATTATCGAAAAATATTGGAAGGGGTCAATAGGACCCTTGATGCTGTTATCGGGCCACTGAATGTTGCGGCACAGTATATTGAGAGGATATCCAAGGGTGATATTCCTTCGGAAATCGTCGACAGCTACAACGGCGACTTTAATGAAATCAAGAACAACCTGAACATTCTCATTAATGCTATGAACAATATTTCAAACCTTTCACAAGAAATTGCAAAGGGTAATCTCACAGTAAGAGTTCAAAAACGTTCCGAAGAGGATGAGCTTATGGGCGCGCTGGCAATCATGGTGGGCAAGCTCATCGGGGTAGTCAATGAGGTAAAGACAGCTTCACGGGATATGTCTCAGGGGGTAACAGAGCAAGCCGCCTCTGCTGAAGAAATATCCTCCTCAATGGAACAGATGGTCTCCAACATCAGACGCAATGCGGATCACGCGCAACAGACGGAAAAGATAGCTCTCAAAACAGTCCGGGACGCGCAGGAGGGAGGCAAAGTGGTAGCGGAGACTGTGTCTGCCATGAAGGAGATTGCAGCCAAAATATCCATTATTGAGGAGATCGCAAGACAGACAAACCTCCTTGCCTTGAATGCAGCCATTGAAGCGGCCCGTGCCGGAGAAAACGGGAAAGGTTTTGCTGTGGTTGCGGTAGAGGTTCGGAAGCTTGCGGAGAAAACCCAGGTTGCTGCAGGGGAAATCAACAGGCTCTCCGGCTCCAGCGTGAAAATATCTGAAAAAGCAGGCAATATGCTTATTGATATTGTACCCCATATCCAGAAAACCGCGGAACTTGTGAGCGGAATCAATGGGGCAAGCAATGAGCAGCATGCCGGGGCAGAGCAGATTAATAAAGCAATTCAGCGGCTTGACCAGGTTATTCAGCAGAATGCCTCAAGGGCAGAATATTTAAATGACACAATAGCCTTCTTCAGCATAGGGGAATCAGGCATGAAAATAAAGGTGCTGAAGTAATGTGGAAAAATGATATAATTGCTATCAGTGTTGGCGGAAAAAAGGTAGGAAAACGAGTTAAAATATTAAAAGCAATGGATATGGGATCGGAAATAAAAATGATCGAGAAAATACCCGTAAATGATTTGCTGCAGAAAGACAGGAGATTAACTCAAAAATTCCTCCGTATTGCCGGGGTTATGTTTGTCTTTATTGATGCAGAACAAAAAGTAGCCTATATCAATAAGAAAGCCTGCGATATCCTCGGGTACAAAGAAGAGGAGATAATAGGAAAAAACTGGTTTGATTTTTTTATACCGGAGAACGTGAGAGAGCCTGTAAAAGAGGTATTCAAACGATTAATGACAGGAGAAATTGAACCGATAGAGTATTTTGAAAACCCTGTTCTCACCCGAGACGGCTGTGAAAGACTTATTTCATGGCATAACGCGATATTGAAAGATGAAGACGGCGCAATTGTCGGAACCCTCGGCTCCGGGGAGGATATTACGGAACGCAGGCAGGCAGAGGAAATGCTGCGAGCATCGGAATATAAATACCGAATTGTTGCCGACAACACCTATGACTGGGAATTCTGGATAGACCCCAGCGGCAAGATCCTTTATGCCTCACCTTCATGCAGGATTATTACAGGATACACGCCTGAAGAATTCATTGCGAAACCGGATCTTCTGCACCGTATAGTCCATCCTGACGATAGGTCACTCTTTAATGATCATCGCCATGACGCGACAATTAAAAAAACGCCTTGTGAGCTCGAGTTCAGGATTGTCTGCTCTGATGGGTCATTAAAATGGATAGGACATAACTGCCAGCCGGTTTACGATGAGGAGGGTAACTTTTTGGGAACAAGGGGCAGCAACCGTGATATTACATTTCAGAAGGACTCACAGGAAAGGCTGCGAACAAGCGAAGAAAAATACCATGCCCTCATGAATTGCGCCGGTGACGCCATATTGCTGTCCGATGTGAACGGCCATATCCTTGAAGCCAACAAGAAAGCCCAGAGACTTTTCGGGCATGCGAGGAAGGATTTCCCTCACATACAAGTGCCGTATAACCTCCACCCTGAAAAAGAACATAAACGGGTAATTGCCGCCTTTAAGAAAATAGTCCGGAAAGGAATAGGCCATTTAAACAACACATTTATCCTGAAGAAAAACGGAAAGACAGTATCTGTAGATATAACGGGAAGTGTTATAGAGTATCAGGGCGAAAAGGTTGTCCAGGGTATTTTCAGGGATATAACGGAACGAAAAAAGGCCGAAGCCCTGCTTAAGAAATCTGAAGAGCAGTACCGGTCCATATTTGAGAACACCGGAACTGCAACAGTAATGATTAATGATAATAAAATGATCTCATTAGTAAATACCGGGTTTGAGAAGCTGTCGGGATATACAAAGCAGGAGATCGAAGGGAAAATGAGCTGGACCCGGTTTGTTGCGGAAGATGATCTGAAAAAAATGAAACAAAGGCGCATATCGGGAAAAACCGGAAATGATGTCGGCCCGAATAGTTATGAATTCAAATTCATCGACAGGCAGGAAAGAATAAAAGATGCCATTATTACCATGTCAGTCATTCCCGGAACAAAAAAGCGTATTGGTTCAATTATAGATATTTCAAAGCATAAAAAGCTTGAGGAACAACTGCACCATGCCCGGAGGATGGAATCCATCGGAACTCTCGCAGGGGGCATAGCGCATGATTTCAATAACAACCTTACGGTGATTATAGGCTGCTCAGAGCTTGTAAAGATGAAGATCAGCGAGGAAAATCCCCTATATCCATACATAGCTCAAATAAGCGAGGCAGGAAAATCTTCAGCTCAACTCACGCAGAGTCTCCTTACATTCAGCAGAAAACAGCTCATTCACCTGACGCGCGCAAATCTTGGTGAAATTATTACAAACACGAAAAAGCTTCTATCCAGGATCATCAGGGAAGATATTGAGCTTAACGTCGTTCTGCCGCCTGACAAAGACTTAACTATCTTTGCCGACAGGGGTCAGATAGAACAGATACTGATGAACCTGTCAACTAACGCGCGCGATGCCATGCCGGAAGGAGGATTAATTACCATAAAAGCGGATATGGTAGAATTGGCCGCGGATTTTATCAATAAATACGGCGACAATGGAAAACCGGGTAAGTATGCCCTTATTTCCGTGACAGACACCGGAACGGGAATACAGGAAAAAGTACTGAAAAGAGTATTTGAACCTTTTTTCACCACAAAAAATGTCGGGGAAGGCACCGGGCTCGGTCTTTCCATCATCTATGGGATTGTAAAAAAACATAACGGTTACATTGATGTATCCAGTCTGCCCGGCAAAGGTACAACATTCACCGTTTATTTACCGGCATTACCTGATGATGCGGCAACAGAGGAACAAAAGAAGCCTGAACTTTTGAGAAAAGGCAGCGGCACAATCCTCCTCGCGGAAGACGACGCGGCCGCAAGGGGCGTTACGAAACGTATACTGACCGAATTCGGCTATACGGTTATTGAAGCTGTTGATGGTGATGATGCTGTAAAAAAATTCTCCAAACACAAAGATCGGATTAAAATAGCAATCCTCGATGTTATTATGCCTCAGAAAGACGGGAAGAAGGTCTATGACAAAATAAGGAAAATAAAACCTGACATTAAGGTGCTTTTTATGAGTGGCTATACAGCGGATATTATCCATAAAAAGGGCATTGTAGATGATAACCTGAACTTTCTTGCCAAGCCGGTAACCCCGGACAAGCTACTGCACAAAATCTATGAAATAACAGGAAAAATATAGCAATACACAGATATCGTACAAATATATTTTTGCTGCTTTTGTGCGGACAATGTTTACCATTGAAAACCATATGTTGTATTATGTACAATAGAAACCATGGATGAAATGCTTAACTTTGCCATACATTGCGCTTTTGAATCCGGAAAAATTCAGAGAAAATATCTGGAAAAAAGCATCAATATTCGCCACAAAGGCGAGACAGACCTTGTTACAGATGTGGACATAGCCTGTCAGGAAAAGATTATAGGGCTTATCAGGAAGGCATTCCCTGATGATGATATTATAAGCGAAGAAAAAAAGAACGATTTCCAGGGCGAAAAGAACAGGTGGATTATAGACCCCCTTGACGGTACGACAAATTACGCTCACGGTTATCCATTTTTTTGCACTTCCATTGCCTACGAAGTGGGTGGGCGTATTACCCACGGGGTAGTGTATAATCCCATATTTGACGAATTGTTTTTCGGGAAAAAAGGTTCCGGCGCCTATCTAAACGGTAAAAAAATAGAAGTATCATCAGTCAATGATTTGAAGCAGTCTTTGTTGAGCACAGGCTTTCCTTACAATATTGCCACGATTGAAAGAAACAATGTTGATCATTTTTTGAATTTTCTTTTTAAAGCCCAGGCAGTAAGGAGAGACGGATCGGCTGCCCTTAATCTCTGCTATGTGGCCTGCGGCAGATTTGATGCCTTCTGGGAGTTGAGCCTTCATTCCTGGGATATGGCCGCCGGTGTTCTGATGGTAGGTGAAGCAGGCGGTACAGTGACAGACATTCATGGCAATGATTTCAACGTGTATCAGGACACGATAGTGGCATCGAATGGTGTTATTCACAAAGCCATGGTCGAAGCGCTTGAAAAAAATAAGGATGTTTCTCTATAATTTTCAAAAAGTAATGAAAAATGCAAAACAGGCATATAACGGTCTTTGATTTAAAATAAGCGCAATGCGCTCCAGAGGCGGGATTATGAAAGAATATACCATTGAAGACCTTAAACATATCGTAAGGCCGGAACTTGGCGAAGAAGTTCCCTTGATCCTGTTCCGGGTTTTACGGATTATCGGTATGAGAAGCATTCTCGGTGAAAGTTCCGGCTCAACGCTCTACATGATGGGAAAGCATGTGGGGAGTATAATCGGGGCAGGGGACATTGCTGAATTCAAAAATAAGATTAAAGAATTAAAAATAGGCATACCTGAAGTAGAGATTGTTGATGAGGATCATATAGTTGTGAAGCTTTACGAGTGCATTACCTGCGCCGGTTTCGGCAATACGGGCGAGATGTTCTGCGATATGGAAAGCGGCATCGTGGCAGGGCTTATGGAAAAAGTCTACAACAAAAAGGCTAAATCCACTCAGACAAAAAGCTGGTCAATGGGATATAATTACTGTGAATTTGAAGTGTTTATCTATTAACGTTTCACGCCCCTTCGAGGTGATTTGCCGCTTAGGCGGCTTCCTGAATGAAGTATAAGAAGGTTAAGCTACCCCCTAAAGCAGGCGGTTTTGAATGATTAAAGTGTGATAAGTCTATGACGGATGATGCGGAAAAACTCACGAAAAGACTGATGGAACTTGAGATGGAGATCGAAGAGGTGAAGAGCCTCTCGCAGACCAGGAATATGCTTCTTGAGGCAAATATTGCGGAGCTTAATGATGTTTATAAGGCTCTCAATGAAAAACTGAAAGAAATCAGAGGCAGGGATGAGAGGATCAAGGCCTTTGAAGATGAGTTCAGAAGGGCGAACAAGCTTTCCACCCTTGGAGAACTTGCCGGTTCTATCGCCCATGAGATAAAAAATCCGCTTATTTCCATACAGGGGTTTGCGAAGAGAATAGATAAGACCGATAATGGAGACAAAATTAAAGAATATGCCGGTTTGATTGACAGGGAATCAGGCAGACTGTCGAATGTGCTGGCTAAACTCCTTGAATTTTCGAGAATGGACGAGCCTAAAAAAGAGCTTACGGATATAAATGGTATTGTCGATGATACGGTGTTGTTTTTGGAACATCACCTGACAAGGTTTAAAAACGTCGCGCTTTTTGTTGAAAAAGATGAAACTCTGCCGCAGGTTGAGATAGACAGAATACATGTCCAGCAGTCCCTTGTGAATATCGTAATGAACGCGGCCCAGGCCATGCCGGACGGCGGGGATATACGAATAAAGACAGGGAGCTCCGGCAATTATATTTATGTTTCTGTTGCCGATCAGGGGGAAGGTATCAGCCCTGAGAATCTGGATAATATTTTTGAGCCCTTTTTTACTACGAAGAAAAAAGGCGAGGGGACAGGGCTCGGACTGTCCCTTTCAAAAAGGCTTGTTGAAGCAAGTAGCGGCAAAATTGAAGTGGAAAGCGCGGCAGAGCAGGGCAGTACCTTTAAAATATTGCTGCCGATAAAACAGATATAGATATAAGACCCGGCATGCTCATATCGTCGGGTCCAAAAAAAATCGGGAAACTTTATTCCTTATTTTCTGTAATGGAGGCGCCACCGCCATCCTTGTCGGATGTAAGGTCGTGCTGTTTTCCCCAAAGACTTGCGTAAACTCCGTTCTGTATCAGCAATTCGTTGTGACTGCCGCGTTCTATTAAGCGTCCTTCATCCAGAATAAAAATAATATCGCAATAAACTACGGGGTCCAGGCGATGTGTTACCATTATGATTGTGCGGTCTACGGCGAGCTGCCTCAATGTGGCATTAATTTCAGCTTCTGTTGAGGGATCAAGGGCGGAAGTCGCTTCATCAAGCAAAAGTACCCTGGGGTTACGGAGTATGGCACGGGCAATCCCGAGTCGCTGCCGCTGACCGCCTGAAAGTTTCCCTCCTCGTTCCCCCACCATTGTATCATACCCATTGGGCAGGCTGTTGACGAAGTCATTAACCCCTGACAGCCCGGCGGCTTTTTCGATGTCCTCATCTGTGGCATCGGGCATACTCATACGGATATTCTCATGGATTGTAGTGTTAAATAAAACAATATCCTGTTGCACAACCCCTATTTGATCCCGTAAAGATTGCTGGGTAACATGACGAAGATCATGGTCGTCGAAGCTGACCGTTCCCTCATTGGGATCGTAAAACCGCATGATAAGATTCAGTATTGTACTCTTGCCGGAACCGCTCAAACCAACAAAGGCTGTAAAGGCTCCTCGCGGAATAGTAAAGGAGATTTTGTCAAGATCCGCCCTTTTGCCTGTGTAACTGAAAGTGACATCACGGAATGTGATTCCTTTTGACAGCGGAGGAAGCTGGACTGCCTGCGGCGCGTCCGCAATGAGAGGCTGTTCACCCAACAGTTCGTCAATACGCCGCATGCCCGCAACCCCTTCAATGAGGGGCGCCAGAGAATAGGTCAGGCTGTTTATATTGCCGCTGAATTGAGTGAATAGCGCGTAGAAAGCAACGAGCGTCCCAACCGTCATCCGGTCGCAAAAAGACATATAGGCGCCTATCCCTATTATTACGAATCCCATAATTGTGGCGCCAAAATTAGGTATATGCTCCATCAGGTATGTCACTGTGTTGGCATGGGTTGAAACACCAAGGAGTTTTTCCAACTGTGTCTTAAAAATACCGATAACTATATTCTGTAAGCTTAATCCTTTTACCACCGATTGAGCGCCGATGTTTTCCTGTACAATAGTAGATATTCTGGCCTGTTCTTCCTTGGTTCTATAGTTTAATCTGTTTGCCCTCGGTTCGATGGTGCGGGCAATGGAAAAACAGACGATTGTGCCCACAATGGCAATGAGCGCGAGCCGCCACTCAAGGGAGAACATAATGCAAGCTGATACTGTCATGGCGAATGTGGAGCTTAACAAAGTCGGTATTGACCAGAGCAGCGCGTATTCCACTGCCGTAAGGTCCGTTGTAAAACGCGCCATTATATCGCCGGTGTCGGAACGGGAGAAGTAGCTCATAGAAAGCCTTTGAAGGTGAGCAAACATCTTAAAACGAATATCATTCAGTATCCGGACACCTAAACGGGCATAGATTACATTCTGCAATAATGCTGAAGCTGACGCTATAAGCCCCCCCGCGGTGAGACCTATCAGAATGATAATGAGTAATTGTTTATTGTGAGGTACGATTGCCTTATCAATCGCTATCTTCAGGATCAGGGGGACTGTTGAATCGAAGGTAAGATCGAATGCCATGCATGTAAGCAATATCAAGGTCATCAACCTGTAAGGCTTTAAATATGGGAAAAGTGTTTTAAAAAGTCCGAATATGCCTTTATTGCTATGCGTAGACAATTGCTCAAACTCAGTCATAAGTTTTACCTATTTTGCTAATTTTTTAATTTGAAGTTCTGCCGGGATATTGGCCCCGCTAATCAGTTGAATTTTTTATGAAGCATATAATCAATTATGAAAAAAGGCAATAATTTGTTGCTTATTCCGATTAGCGTTCATCATGTCACCATCGTTGGCGGCGTCCTTTTGCATCCTCGACATGCTGATTGCGCGCCTCCGGTTCCTCGTCCTTCCCGCCTCGGTGCCATTTAGAATGCAAATTGGAATTACTCATAAGATTCCTTGACAGGACACAACTAAATAATTAGAATTAGGAGCCGCACTTATTGCCGCACTTATTAAAGATATATCAGATTTGAGGGACGGGTAAGATGATCAGAAATAGCAGACAGCTATCTTCCACGGACGATGCTGTAAACCATTATAAAAAGCACAGGGCAGCAACATTTGCTGAGATATGGGAGTCAATCCATACGGGAGAAAAATCACTCCATGCTAAGGTGAGGTTAGAGCCGGAAGAGATTCTCATCAGTTTTAGCGCGAAAGAGTATAAAGATGAGCCGGATCGCTATTCTGTCCAGGTTGACGTTACTAAACATATAATTCTGGACCCTGAATATCTTCAGTATATAAACCACAGTTGCCGGCCCAATGTTTTTTTTGATATGCAGGCCATGTCAATTATTTGTATAAAACCCATTGCCGTTGATGATGAACTGACCTTTTTTTATCCTTCCACGGAATGGTCAATGTCTCAGCAATTCCACTGTAAATGCGGGTCCTCGGATTGTATCGGTTATGTTCAGGGGGCGTCATATCTGCCGTCTGATATCTTAAGACGATATCGTTTGTCGGATTTTGTTGACTTTATGAGTCAAAAAGACAATTGTGAAGGACAAACCCTCAAATCTACCTCAACAGGCAGATAGATACGGGAAATATGTGAATATGGGCAACAGAGTCTTTGTGTATGTGTTTATTCCCTATTGTCTGAACAATGGTCAACCGGAAAGTCCGGACTACGATACGCCTGCCACATGGACTGAGCTCGCGAAAGCCTTTAATGAACTTTCCATAACATGGAAATGGCAACCCATAACATTCGAAAACCTCGATGAAATTATTGAAAAGATGACATTGTCTCAGCATAAGGAAGGCAGTATTGTGCTCAACTTCTGCGATGGTGATGAAATAAACGGATTTCCTGGTATATCTGTAGTGCGTAAATTAGAAGAAAAGGGAATTGTTTTTAGCGGTGCTAATTCAAACTACTACCATAAAACGACATCTAAAATTTTGATGAAGGAGAATTTTGAAAGGGAACATGTGAGCACTGCCCCCTATAGGACTATTACTGACATGAAAAAGGACATCACAGGTCTATGCGCCGGCCTTGGAACACCCCTTATCGTTAAGCCCGCTATTTCCGCGGCAAGCTGGGGTATAACCCTGAAATCCATTGTTTATACAGACGAAGAAATCCTCATACAAGCGGAGGAGCTTTTAAAAGGACGTCATGGAACTGTATTTACGAAAGGCGAAATATTTGCTGAAAAATTTATCAAAGGGCCTGAATTTACCGTTTTTATTGTGGGATCATCCAACCGACCGGAAGGTCTGAAAATCTATCATCCTGTGGAGAGGGCATTTCACGAGGGACTTCCTCCAATGGAGCGTCTCCTGTCCTATGAGAGATACTGGGGGCTTTATGAGACAGAAGAGCCCCTGCCCCTAGGCCAGGCTCTCTATACATACAGACTTGTAGAAGATGAAGACCTGAAAGAGCGAATATGTGATCTGGCGTTACGGGCATACAAGTCAGTAGACGGATACGGGTATGGAAGGATTGATATCAGGCTTGATAATGAATCAGGAGAACTCTTTGTGCTGGAAGTAAATTCCAACTGCGGCATATCTTCCGATGACCAGACTTCTGTCGGACAGATACTGAGACTCTCAGGCGCCTCCTATACGCATTTACTCTCAGAGATATTAAATGATGCTGTTATCAGGCATGAAGGGGGCGGTAACAGCAAATTATGAAGGTATGCGTGCTGCAGCCTGATTACAGCCAATCAAAGATAGACTATAAAAACTACGATCCTCCCCGCGATCTGTCACTTTTGCTTCCCCATGATATTGTTGACCATGTCTTCCTGAATAAAATGACAACATATCGTCAACTGAAAGAGCTGAAACGCGGAGGTTATGACATCTTCGTGAATCTCTGCGAAGGATACCTTGAGTGGGACATTCCTTCCGTTGATGTTGTGCTGTCGTTGGAGCAACTGAACCTGCCCTTTACCGGACCGACATCAAGGTTGTATACTCTCCACTCGAAATCACTGATGAAATATGTTGCCTTCACTCAGGGGGTGCGCGTACCGAAATTTATTACGGCGAAAAAGACAGGCGATATAGATCATGCACTTGAAGAGCTTGCCTTTCCTCTTTTTGTTAAACCGGAAGGATCGGGAGACAGCCTCGGTATTGATCATCTTTCCCTGGTAAACTCACGGGAATTATTGCAAATGAAAGTATCCGGGATTATTGAGGATTACGGTGAAGCGCTTATTGAAGAATATATTCAGGGAAGAGAATTTACCGTGCTCATAGTCGGCAATCCTGATAACTGGAGAGAACCGATCACATACAAGCCCCTGGAGTTCGTTTTTTCAGGAGAAGAAAATTACAAATCCTATGATCTGAAAGTCACAAAACATTGTCCTGATTATAATGTGCCTTGCTCCGACCCTGTTCTTGATCGCAGGCTGAGAGACGATGCGAAAAAAATATTTTTGAGTTACGGCGGCTTTGGATATGCCCGTATTGATTTCAGAATTACTGATGATGGTGAGCCCTGTTTTCTTGAAATCAATTTTACCTGTTCAGTCTTTTATCCGGAAGGCCATGAAGGTTCCGCGGATTATATTTTACGTCACGATGGAACAGGTCAATCAGGCTTTCTCAGAAGTATTATAGCTGAAGGTATTGCCCGTCATAAGCAGTTGCGGAAAAAGTATGAAATGCGTTCAAATAAATCTATCGGTTACGGTATATACGCTGTTGTGGATATCAGCGAAGGTGAAGTAATATATGCCGGAGAGGGCCGTGCGCAGAGGATGGCAACACGTTCTTATATTGAATCGCACTGGACAGAGAAGGAGCAGCAGGTTTTTCGACAGTATGCCTATCCTGTCAGCGATGAAGTATTTCTCCTCTGGGATGACAATCCGGCAGAATGGGCGCCGCAAAACCATTCATGCAATCCTAATACAACCTTTACAGGGTTCGATCTTGCAGCCCTTCGCCATATCAAATCAGGAGAAGAGTTAACTGTAGATTACGCGACCTTTTGCAATAAAGATATGGAACCCTTCGACTGCTGCTGCGGGGCGAAAAATTGCAGAGGCCGGATAGAAGGGGTACAGAATAATTCGATAACATTTCGAGAGCAGAAAAAGAGAAAAACATAAACAGGAATAAGGACAAGAGAGGATGATTGACCTCGTAGAATATACCTATCTTATGGTAAATATGTCCAAAAATTGTAATCTTGATTGCAGACTTTGCTATGCCATTCTTCCATAAAAAGAAAGGGCGCTTTTTATATAAAAGACTACAATCAAGACCGGTTCTGCTTATCTACAGAACAATTAAAGGAATTATCTCAAAGATATCCAAAACACATCAGTTACAAAAGTACAGACTATATACCGCGATATATGACCTTATACAGCAATGGTGTCATATATAATTGCTCTGACTCAATGGTCGGTATCGGCACATATCTCGATCCCATAGAAAGTCTTTTCAGAAATCTCATAAGTTCAAAGCACTGTGGATATTGCAACACAGTAAGGGGGAGAGCTTGAATCCCATAGGTCAGGCAAAACATCCGGACAAAAACCATAATTGACTGATTTATCTTCTGTTTTTTCTTTGCCGGGTCTTCCTGACCGGAAGACCCGGTTCTGTCAAATTCCGAACTTATAATACCAGGTTGCCTTCAATAAATTAACAATGAATATTTGAAAGCTTACTTGGAATTATGCCCGGCAAATCAGACTTATAATGTTTGACAGCGACTTGGTATAACGCCGTGTCTACGGCTGCCACGGATCAAACTTCTGATCAAGCATGGGCCCCAGGATCTTCTGGTACTTTCCGCTCGCTTTCAGCTTCTTGATGAGTTCGGATAATATCCTGTCCACCTCTTTTCCTTTCTCGCCGAGGGGCAGCACCGCGTTCGAGTCAAATTTCCCGTATTCCCATCTCTTGAGATTTTTCAGGGCGAGCTTCTTTATTGCTTTATCGGTTGCGCCCATTGAGAAAATCCAGGCATCTATTCTGCCCATATCCAGCTTCTGGAGGCTCGATTCGATGCTGGGCGAGCCGGTTATATTCTGAATTTCGGCATCGAGAACGCCCTTATTCCCCTGGTCCGTCTCTACTTTGAACTTGGATAGATTATTGGGATTGATGTCTTTGTTGTTATTGTTTGTGACCATAATAAATAAGACCTTGTATATCGGTTCCGAGGAGAATTGAAACTGGAGCTTACCGGGATTTTTCGGTTTTATTAAAGGCATGTGAAAATCTGCTCTTCCTTTCTCCACGTTATCTATCGACCGCGCAAAAGGAAACACATCCCAGGTGATCTTCCCGTCCTTGTATTCCTCGGCCATTGCCTTGAGAAGGTCTACCAGAACGCCCTTATCCTTTGACTCTACCATCGGAGGCAGCAAGGGGAGACTCACCTTTAAATCCCTTGCCTGCGCCTGTCCCAGCATAAGGCAAAAACATGCTGCTGCCAAAATAAAATACCTACTCAGTTTCTTCATTCTATAATCCTCCTTTTTCAGATTATGCTGCCTTTACCATTCCTTCCAGTTCATGCCTGTTTTCTGTTCCCAGTCTGTCTCGAATTTTTCGGTGAAGAATCCCTGCAATTTTTCAAAAAGTCTTTTCCAGCCGGGTTCGAATTTGTAACTGAGTACATCCTCCAGGAAGGGCACGACTTCGCCGAGTGTTTCCTTGGGGAGATATGCCCGGGCGCCCATTTCATGGGAACGTTTAAGGGCTTCGGCGCTTATGACATTTGCCGTGAGCATCACAGCCTGCATATTCTTTTTTACGGCAACTTCAAGAAGCTCAAAACCGTTCACCCCCATGATATCAAGCACTACAATATCGTAATGGGTGGATTCAAGTTTGTTTATTGCTTTCTCATACGTATCGGCCTTGTCAACAGAACAATTCGGGCAGGCTTCCATTATTTCCACATTTAAAACATCGAGAACATCAGGCTCATCATCAACTATTAAAATCTTTTTTCCGTCTAAAACAGACTCTTTCATAGAAATTCCTCTTTTATGTTTTTAAGCAAATACTAATACTGAAAAGAAGACGGTATTTTCCTGTCTTTTTCCTGTTTCGTCCAGTAGGCGATACGTT
>CAZHHX010000018.1:0-70352 GCA_964532465.1 uncultured Syntrophorhabdaceae bacterium
CTAAATATGAAGAATACATGAGATATGTGCCTGACGATGCAGCTATGGAAAAGCATATAGCCGATCTCGAAACAAGACAGAAGGCTCAGCAGGATAAGGCTGAATATACTCAGAAGGTTGAACGTGCTCAGCAGGAGCGTGACCGGGGAGAAGTCTTCGAGAAACAGGGCAGGATACCTGAAGCTATTGCTAAGTATAAAGAATACATGAAATATGTACCCACAGACCAGGCTATGGCAAAAAGAATAGCTAATCTTGATACAAAACAGAAGGCTCAGCAGGTTAAAGTTGAGTATGCTCAGCGGGAGCGTGACCAGGGAGAAGTCTTTGAGAAGCAGAACAGGATACCTGAAGCAATCGCTAAATATGAAGAATACATGAGATATGTGCCTGACGATGCAGCTATGGAAAAGCACATAGCCGATCTCGAAACAAAACAGAAGGCTCAGCAGGATAAGGCTGAATATGCTCAGAAGGTTGACCGTGCTCAGCAGGAGCGTGACCGGGGAGAAGTTTTTCAGAAGCAGAACAGAATCCCCGAAGCTATTGCTAAATATAAAGAATACATGAAATATGTACCCACAGATCAAGCTATGGCAAAGCATATCAGCAACCTTGAAAGAAAGCTGGCAGCAGATCAGCAAAAGGCCCAGTATGCAATGCAATTACGAGAACAGGGAGAGAACTTCCAGAAACAGAACAGGATTCAAGAGGCGATTGCTAAATATAAAGAATACATGAAATATATGCCGAACGATCAGGCCATGGCACAGTATATCAGCGATCTCGAAGGAAGGATTGCCGATGATCAGAAAAAAACCCGGTATGCCATGCAGTTAAGGGCTCAGGGAGAGGCGTTACAGAAACAGAACAGGATTCCTGAGGCAATCGCTAAGTATAAAGAATACATGACATATGTGCCTAATGATGCAGCTATGGCAAAGCATATTAGTAATCTTGAAAGGAAGGCCGCTGAACAACAGCAGAAGGCTCAGTATGCTCAGCAGGAGCGCGACAAGGGGAAAGCCAGAATTGAGGATATAAGGGATGCAATTAGAATTGTAACTGAAAAGGCCGAGCAAAATAATACCGAGCAATATAATCGGGCTGCTGGAAGGTATAACGAAAGCCAGCCCATGGGCCGCCAGCCTAAATCATCTTCATCTTCAGTAGGCTCGTATGAAGGAGCAGTTAACGGAAAAGGATTGGTGGGAGTTATCCATCTAACTGTATCATTATACACCGGAGCGGAAATGGTGGAAGGTTCTTGTTCGGGTAAATTTGACAGCTATTCTTATACCGCAAGGTTCAATGGTAGGATAGACCCATCCACGAGAAGATTTCAGGCTCATATGCAGGGTTATTTTCAAGACCAATCTCCCTTTACCGGTAATGTATTTGGGATATATCAAAACGGAGCTTTTAGTGGGGACTGGAAGGCATATACCACATACGGCGAGCGCGAAGGGACGTGGCAGGTGGACCGACGTTAATGGCGGTTTCGCTGTTCATGCGGTTTTCCGTGACCCTGCGAACCTAACATGGTCAATGAGATCTCGAACGGCACCTATTTGGTCAACCGTGTACGATAAACATCCAGCCGACATTACAGGTTAGAGGTCAATGGAGGAAACAGTATAATGAAAGGCACAACGACTAAATCAGCACCGGTTAAGGTCGGTGGTGATTTAGTCCGGAAATTTACGATCAAAGCCTAAAGGCCACGTACTCAACTTGCAGGTCAGCAAGGGAGATCGAGATCGGTCTTTTGTGGGTCCGACTTTGTGTTTTTTGGTAAAATAAGTGGAATATGGGGTATGTTCCTAATTAGGCAAATCAAAAGCAGGAGGCAAATCATGCGAATTCATCTTCTATTTACCGTAATTGTGTTGGCGCTAGTTTTTGTGAGCGGGTCTTCTGTTCATGCGACAAGGGCAACCTTAGAAATTGAATACGTTAAATCTGATGAGCTTATTACAACGGTTGCTCAGGAACTTTCCCCTGCCACAGCCGATGAGATGAAGAAAGTATTTGACGGCCAGCCACGTTCTTTTTTCGCAGACAAGGACCCGTCAAAATTTCGTGAGGAGCAGTTTAACAACAAGTTTACCTGGGAGAGGTTTTGCAAAGTACTTCAGAGGGAATATGTTCTGGATAAGAGCAATGGCTGTGATCTCAATGGGCTTTTGCAACAACCCGGGTTCTATGAACGAGTGAGAAATATACGGGCAGATAAAACTGAATTAGAGAGTCTGCGCATACTGAGACAAACCTATGAAAACATGCAGTGTGAAGCAACCGAAGTCCAGGCATCGACTCATAATGATGCAGGAGAGTCTAACAGAAAAGTTGATTGCAGGCTTGCGCTGACGAAACTGAACAGAGCGGTTCTGGAAGCGTATTACCCGAAGGAATGCCCGCGATCACCAGAGACAAAGGGAAAGCTTGTCGAAATAGGCGCCTTTTTTTTAGCCGATTTCATCAAACCCTACGTGAAGCGGAATGAAATTACCAAGGTCAAAAAGTTTTTACAGGCAGTCAATCAAAAGAAGCTCGTGTATGGATATAGGAGTGGGGGAGGAGGAGACGTCGGCTGCTATGTTGTGGATTATTCGATAGAGATAAAGTCTGCTTCCACGGGCTCTGATGAAGCAGGAGTTTACATGGTGGTCACTAAGAAACATTATGCCGGGGGTATGTGCAAGGAATGGCCTCGAGCATGGAAAACCAGCCGGCAGAGAACGGCTCTTTAGTCAGTTCCTCGACCAAAGTGGGCCTTTTGAGACCGGTCACCGCACAAGATACAGAGAACGTAAGCCCGATTATGTAAAGACATGTATAGACGGAGGCATGGACAATCATGGATAAGGAGAAGGCATTTCAGATTTTTTTGCTGTTGATGGTAGGGCTGTTAGTGTTAGCACTTTTCTACTATGGTTTTAAATACATTTACTGTAGTATCTTTCGACCCGGATTCAGGCCGGAATTAAGTCCGCTAAAAATATCGCATGTCATAATGACCGGGATACTCGAATGGCTCAACTCAATGTTCGGCCCGGTTATATACAGGATATGCACTCTTCTTCTGGGGCTCAGTTCATTGTCAATAGGCATTCTGGCAATATATTGTTTTTGGAGGGTATATAAAGCTTCACACTGATCTTCCCGGTTTATAGCCAATGATTGATGATGCGCCGGGAAATTTTCTGCCGCATTTACAAAGCTCCATCGAATTGATTAACGCCAACAGTTGGCGTTATAATCGAAATCACCGGAAAGTCAATAATTACGCTGTTTAACACGATTTCATTTTTAAAACTTCCTCCTGAAATTCAGGCCGCAATCCGGGCAGGAAATTTCTTCATGAACGCTTAGCTTTCCGTGATTATGTCCAACAACAGGCGCCCAAGATCACATGCAGTAAGAAAAGACGGCCCCAAGTATGAGAAGGGCAGTGAATAGCTACAAAGGCAGTGAATAGTGAATGGAGCCGGAATAATTCATCGCTCTTTTATTTTTGAATATATCCATTACCCCGGCGGCAGTGCGCGTGTTCAATACATTTTTGTTTTCCTGCCATCCCTTTCGCGCAATACCTGCACCATATACGATTTCATAAAGACCGGCTGCTGCGTGGGCATCGGGATTAATGGAAATCATAACCCCTTTCTCTTTTGCATATCTCAAATGTCTCCAGTCAATATCAAGGCGGTATGGACTTGCATTGAGCTCTATGATTACATTGTACTTTGCCGCCCCGTCAATGATGTTTCTCATATCAACAGCGTAACCTTCGCGTGAGAGCAGGAGCCTGCCCGTGGGGTGACCGAGCATGGTGGTATAGGGGTTTTCCATTGCCCGCAAAATCCTTTTCTCCTGTGCCTCCTGGCTCAGGTTAAAATTTGAATGTATTGACGCAATAATAAAATCAAAGCCCTTCAGGATTTCCTCGTCGTAATCGAGGCTGCCGTCAGGCAGGATATCGCTCTCAATACCTTTGAATATGTAAAAATCCGGCGTTGTTTCATTGAGCCTGTCAATGATTTCCCACTGCCGGTAAATATCGTCAACCCTCAGTCCTCCCGCGTAATAGGCGCTTCTGCTGTGATCTGAAATACCTATATATGCAAGACCCATCTTCCTTGCCTCATCCCTTAGCCGCTCGATTGTATCAACACCGTCGCTGAATTCGGTGTGCACATGGAAGAGCCCCCTCACATCTTCAAGTCTGACAAGTTCCGGAAGTCTCCCCTGCTCTGAAGTTTCTATCTCTCCTGTATCTTCCCTTAATTCCGGCGGAATATAGGAAAGGCCGAGAGCGTTATATATCTCCTTTTCAGTTTTAAAATTGATAAACCTGTCTTCTTCAAAGAGTCCGTATTCATTCAGCTTCCATCCCTTTTTCTTTGAAATTCCCCGCAGCCTTACATTGTGTTCCTTGCTGCCCGTAAAATACATAAGGGCATAGGGATATGCTTCAGGATTTACCACTCTCAGATCAACTTCAATTCCTGATTTCAGGCGGCAGGATGTCTTTGTGTCGCCAGCAAGCAGTACCTCGTCAATCTCAGGCATGGCAATAAAAAATGCCGATATGGCCGCATAATCGTCTCCGGCAGCAAGAATATCAATATCTTTTACTGTTTCCTTGTACCTGCGTATACTTCCGCATACCTCAACATACCCCGGCTGAACCATGGTTTTAAATCTTTCTTTTATCCTTTCGGCATCAGGGTAGGCATCTCCAAGGAGATACTCACCTTTATGCCTTTTAATAAATTCAATCCCTTTCAATATTTTCTGCTGGGTTTTTTCACCGAATCCGGGCAGTGTTATAAGCCTGTTTTCCTTGCAGGCATATTCAAGCTCACCTGTATTTGTTATGCTGAGTTCATTGTAGAGTATTTTTATTTTTTTGGGTCCCAGGTTCGGTATGCCGATAAGCTCAAGCAGTGATTCGGGAATTTCATTTTTTAAATCCTCGAAATAAGTCATTCTCCCGGTCTCACCATACTCTTCAATCTTTTTTGAGAGAGCCTCTCCGATGCCTTTAATCTCGCGGAGCCTTTTTTCTCTTATCATATCTTCAAGATTATCGATACCGGAGAGTGTTCTGGCAGCGTTGTAGTAGGCTCTTGTTTTGAACTGGTTTTCTCCTTTGATTTCAAGGAGCATTGCTATTTCTTCGAGAACCTGCGGGATAGATTTATTTTTCATAATATTATTATCTTACAATCAGGAAAGGTTAGTCAACCACGAGTTCTGACATTTTCGACAGAATTCGACAAGATAATAATTGACAATCATATGTGCTGTGGGTTAAGAGGAAAAGTAACCCATAATCTTATTGACTTGTAAAAAATGCGGTTTACGGATTTATTTCCTGTGACTCCGGGGAAAACAATTTTTCCGGAGCTGAATGCTTTCATAAGAGAGGAGATGATCAATAAACTGTCCTGCAACAGACTGCTGAGAATTTATTGGCTGAGATTAATAGATTAATGGATAATCAACATAATCTCCTGCCAGACAATTAAGAGGAGGTAACATGATACAGTTTGAACAAAGCTTTATGAATTTCTTACTTGCCCATCAGGAAAAATACAATCGTACTTACCACTTCCTTGTTTTGATGGATGCCATCATCAGCGCCGCGAAACATATCCAGCATTACTACCTGACAGGGGCATTAAAAGGCAACCTGGGGTATGCAAATGAGATTAATGTTCAGGGTGAAGATGTTTTGCGCATGGATCAGATTGCCCATAATATAGTGGTCCATTACCTGAAAACGACAAACAGGGTGATTTATGCAGTCAGCGAGGAAGCGGACGATATTATTAACCTTAATACGGAAGGCGGGCGTTATTTTGTTTATTTCGATCCTCTCGACGGTTCATCAAATGTTGCCCACGGGCTGCCCGTGGCCTTTCTCTTCGGTGTTGCAAAGCGAAACCTCAATGGGGATGAGGATGGTCATTTGAGAGCGGGGAAGGATTTTATAACAGCAGGCATGTTTGTCATACCTACGGGCACATTCACTCTTGCGTTGAAGGAGGCCGGGACATGGAGATTTCATATAGATGACACAATGAATTATGTCAAGCCTGTCCGCATGATGCTTCCGGAGGATAAAAAGACCTGGGAGTTGTCATTCAATGCTGCCAATAAGTACTCCTATGCGCGTGATGTCCAGGAGTGGACAAGCGAACATGTAAGAAAATATGCCTTCAGATACTTGGGCGCCCTGGGAGGAGATTTCCATCGTATTCTTTCTAATGGCGGCATGTTCATGTATCCTGCTATTGTAAACCACGCTAATCCTGTGAAAAACAGACCTGACGGGAAGCTGAGACTCATGTATGAGGCTGCTGTTGTATCCTTCATGTGCCGCGAAGCCGGAGGAGATGCCGTGGATGAAACAGGAACACCGATACTTGATATCCAGCCGAAAAAGCACCATCAAAGAACGGCCCTTTACGTCGGTTCAAAGCCTCTGATAAAGGAAATTAAGAAGGTCCTTAAAAGGTAATAAAATAACCCTATCGCTCCTGAGCCGTGCCCGCGGAAGCGGGAAGGCCCCCTGAATTTCAGGAACCAGTTTTAAAAGCTATCCCGCTTGGCCAATAGCTCTGCGGATAAGATCGCGCGGAACCATGCAGGATAAGACTTTCCGAAGATTTAGGGAATTGCATTCACAGTGAATGCAATTCCATTCGATAGGTTTTCATGGATATCTACCGGCATCTTTCTATGTGTTTATAATTTCCCAATGTCAAGAATAAAGATTTGACCCCATCCAATTTTTCTCAAAAGATAGAATTGCGTATAATGGCTTCCATATTGGTTTTAGGGGAATATTAACGATTGCTGTAACTGTTGTAGCAAATATTTATGGGGACGGCAAAATACCGGTAGTAAAAAATTGTTCAATGTTCAAGGTTTTCCGCCATGAAGGGATTGAAAATTGTAATCCTTGATATATTTCTTGACATGTCATTGAAATAGCAGGAAAATAGAAAAAAAAGGTGGGTTTTGCGAGGATTATTAAAGATTTTCCATTGTTCTCTTGCAGCTCATTTATTGAAAGTAAACCAGTTCAACCGGGAGTGTAAAAAATATTCTGTATGCTTATATATTGTGTAAGGATTATGCTATGAATGAAATATTTGATGGTTTTCCATCCGCGACTTTTCAGTTTCTCAAGGCTCTTTCCGATAACAATAAGAAAGAATGGTTTGAGCTTCATAAAACGGATTACCAGGATTATGTTCTGAAACCATTGCAGGCTTTAGTGGACGGATTAGGCCAATTTATGTTGAGTGTTGATCCTGAATTTGAAGTGGCGCCAAGCCTGAATAAGACGATATCGAGAATATATCGGGACACTCGTTTTTCCAGGAATAAATCCCCCTACAAAACAAGCCATTGGATTACCTTCAAACGTTTCGGAAAAGAGTGGAAAGATTACCCGGCATATTTCTTTGAGATATTGCCAGGCTCGTATCGCTACGGAATGGGATTCTACAGCGCATGCCGCCAGACTATGGACAATTTTCGAAAAAGCATCGATACAAATCCAAAGTCGTTTCTCTCTGCAATATCTTTCTATGCAAATCAGCAAGATTTCGTAATTGAAGGTGAGGAATATAAGAGACCATTAAGAATAAACCTGTCTGAGGAATTACAGGGCTGGTACAATAGAAAAAATATTTACCTTGTCAGCAATAGACAAATAGAAGGAAGCTGTATTGACAGGGAATTGATCTCGGATTTGATGCGCGGCTTTAAGACTGTGGCTCCTTTTTATCGCTATCTGTCCAAGGTGGCCGCAGAAAAGGAAAAGCCCGAGAGCAAAGGCGGTCTGCATATACCGTAAGACTCAGGCAAAGTTCGAATAATCCGCTGGAGCCGTTCGGCAATAAAGAAGTGTTGCCTCTGGCTCAGCTTTTTTATGATCAAAACGATATTGTCAAAAGTTTCATGAAAAATGGTGCACGAAATGACTATTGACAGATGTTTACAAAGAGAAAACAGGGGAAGGGGGAAGGAAGTATGGGAAAAGATTCCGGCGGATTCACATCAGCAAATAATGGCTGATGGGAATCCGGCTTTAGTGGGTTACGGCATTTTAGAATTTTTACAGATGTGGATGGGCTGTGAGCTTTGCAGACCGTAATCGTACTGAATGTACGATGGAGGATCGCAAGGCGAAGCAGACCGCCGCAGATTAAAAATTCTCAAATGCCGTAACCCTACCAGGAGAACAAAAACAAACAGCTCAGGAGCAAAGGGAATGACCAATAACATCAAAACGACGGGGAGGATAAGAATGACAAGTAAATGGGGCGTCATCGTTATTGACATACAGGGTGACTTTACGAAATGGAAGGAGGGCAGCCTTGCCGTGCCCGGTTCAGATGAAGGTTATGTGAAAAGCGTCGAGACAGCTACCCGGCAGTTCAAAGAACTTGGTGTCCCTATTTTAGGTACCCAGGATTGGCATCCCCCGGATCACATTTCCTTTGCAGCCAGTCATCCGGGGAAGAAACCTTTTGAAACAATGATGATTGATGGAGGAATACAGGTTCTCTGGCCGCCCCATTGCATCCAGGGGACGGAGAATGCCCGTGTTCTTATAGATAACAACCTCTTTCTTGCAGTTGTAAAAAATGCACAAAACTTTGATATTGAAAGCTATTCATTCTTTCATGACGGGAAAGGTACAAAAACGGAAATGGATACAATACTGCGGATGAAGGGGGTTGAAAAGGTCATCGTCTATGGAATTGCCACAGAATACTGTGTGAGGGAAACATCTTCAGACCTGATTGCTGCCGGTTACAAAACGACTGTTATTGAGGGTCTGTGTCGGGGCGTGTCTCCCGACGCTGCTGCAACCGCACTCGATGAGATGAGACGTAAAGGAATAAGGGTGGTCACCGCCCCGGATGAAATAATTGAGGAAATCCGTCAGGAAATAACCGACAAATAAATTATTTTTATTTGGCTGGAAGGGGGTGTTATTCATTATTTTAATTAAACAGATTGCGGGAAGTAAGATGAAAAGTCACAAATATTCAATAATGATACTTTGCGGACAATGTGTCCGCAACATTTTTAGCAACTGTTGCTATAAAATTTAAAATCCCGGTAAAGCAAATACAGGCTTTGGTTTAGGCAATTAAGTATGTTTTGCTTGCAATGTGAAAGCAAGTATGGAAACCTGTTATAAATTGTTTTTATCGGAGTACAGGAAAGCAAAAATACAAGGTTCAGGGTATTCACCGGTGTGACGGTAATAGCGGAGTTCTGCAAAGTCTTTAGATGTCAAATATCATTATCTATGCGCAAAATGGAGCAGATACGGTGGCTGTAAAATGATTGTTACAAGAGGGAAATCGTGAAAAAGGCAATTGTTATTGGAGCCAGTTCGGGGATAGGACGGGAGTTAGCCAAAATCTTATCACAAAATCAGTACGTTGTTGGAGTTATGGCAAGGCGGGTTCGACTGTTAAATGATTTACGCGATGAAGAAGAAGGCGAATTTATTGTTCAGGAAATTGATGTGGGAGATGTCGAGTCAGCAATGGAAATATTAGCAAAATTCATAAAAGAAATGGGCGGTGCGGACCTTATCGTGGTCAGTGCCGGAACAGGAGAGATTAATAACAGTCTCAATTGGCCTTTGGAAAACCTGGCCATTAAAACAAATGTTGCCGGGTTTGCGGCTCTTGTTAATGTCGCTGTTCACCACTTTATGGAAAAGGGTTCCGGTCATCTTGTGGGCATTTCGTCAATAGCGGCGCTGCGCGGAGGTAGGGAATCTCCGGCATATAACGCGTCGAAGGCCTTTGAGTCCAATTATCTGGAAGGACTTCGGCAGAAGATGAGAAAATCCGGGTTGCCGATTGTAATCACTGACATAAAACCAGGATTTGTAAAAACGGCCATGGCCAAAGGAGAAGGTGTTTTTTGGGCTGCTCCGGCGGACAAAGCAGCAAAACAGATATATGATGCTATAAAACGAAAAAAATCCAGTGTTTATATAACGCGGCGCTGGGTCCTTGTGGTGTGGCTCATAAAGATGCTGCCGGATTTCATTTATGAAAGATTGTAATTATGTAATTGCCCGGTACAGTGAATCGGCCTGAAAACAGGCTTCTGGCTAAGTGAGGAGGAAGACATATGAAGAAGTATTTTCAGTCCGCATACATTCTACTTGCTGTATTGGCGCTTATTCTATTTATTGGCGCAGCTTCTCATGCCGATGATGCTGACTTAAGGAAATTATTTCAGGAACGTGGGGTGGAGGGCACTATTATCATCTCATCGCTTGACGGCAAAATGAACTATGTCCACAACAGTCGTCGTTCCGAAACCGGATTTATACCGGCATCAACCTTCAAGGTTCCCAACACGCTCATTGCCCTTGAAGAAGGAGCTATCAAAGACGAAAAGGAAGTCATCAAGTGGGATGGAAGAAGACACGAGGGATTTGATATATGGAACAAAGACCAGACTCTCCAAACAGCCTTTCCCGTGTCTTGTGTATGGTTCTATCAGGAACTTGCTCAGCGTGTAGGCAACGAGAAGTACTTGGCTCATCTTAAGAAGCTGGGATATGGCAACGAGAAGACCGGCCCTGATGTGACCACTTTCTGGCTGGAAGGTGATCTGATGATATCTGCCAGGGAGCAGATAAATTTTCTTAAGAAACTCTATGCGGAGTCACTTCCTTACAGTAAGGGCAATGTAAAACTGTTGAAGAAAATCATGATCGTCGAGGAAAACCCGCAATTTACTCTGAGAGCCAAAACGGGTTGGGCTATGAGAACCGATCCTCAACAAGCCTGGTATGTCGGATATGTGGAAACAAAAGGACAAAGCTGGTTTTTTGCAATGAATCTTGAGATAAAGAAGAAAGGCGATGAGACGCTTCGTAAAGAGATAACGATGGCCGCGCTGAAAGCGAAAGGAATTCTGTGATGTATAATTACCACATGGATATGATTGTGCAGGCGCTGTTGAAAAGCGAGGGGTCAGCAGCTACCTTGGCAAAAAGGAATATAAACCGGGATAAAAACCTGCAGTTTCTAATACCAAAAATGACGTTAACCGGATTTACTAATATAGTTGACAACTCATGCCCGTTCTGTTTGTAATAAGTGCAGATTTCAATTCGGAGGATACAGAATGGATTCAGAGTTTAAGGAAATACAGGAAAAATCAGTTGCCATGAGAGGCATTGACCTTGACAGCGCATCGAGGCTTTATGATATGGGGAGGAAAAAACCTTTTTTGTTAATGGGATATGCCTCAGAGATAAAAGAACATTTTAAAGGAAGGGATGTCTCTTTCTGCTGCATTGTAAACGCAAAGTCAGGATTGTGTGCTGAAAACTGCAGATTCTGTGCGCAGTCCGCACATCATCATACAAATGCCGAAGTATATCCTCTCATATCAAAAGAGGAGATGATCGAAAAAGCAAGACAGGCAAAGGAATACGGCGCCCATTATTTCGGGATTGTAACAAGCGGAACTGAGATTGCTACTGAAGAGGAATGGAACGAGATCGAGTATGCTGTAAAAGCAATTGATAAAATGGGCATTAAGCCCTGCGGGTCTCTCGGTATGCTTGATCCGGAAAGGGCGCAAAGACTCAGGGAAGCAGGCCTGTGCCGGTATCACCACAACCTTGAGACGGCAAGGAGTAACTTTAATAATATATGCACTACCCATGATTACGAAGAGGATATTGAAACAATAAGGAATGCAAAAAAAGCAGGGCTTTCCACATGCTGCGGGGGAATAATCGGCCTTGGAGAGACGATGGAGCAGAGAATTGAGCTTGCCTATACTTTAAAGGAAATGGATGTCGATTCCGTACCCATAAATATTTTAAACCCGATCCAGGGCACGCCGCTTGCTGATATCTCTCCTCTTTCACCGATAGAAATTCTCATAACAGTTGCTCTCTATAGATTTATCCTTCCCGATAAGGATATTAAGTTGTGTGGAGGGAAAGAGAAAAATTTACGGCAGCTCCTGCCTTTCGGTATAGTTGCGGGATGCAATTCCCTGATGACAGGCAATTATCTGACAACTCTCGGCAGGGACGCAGTCCTTGATATGGAGATGATACAAGATCTCGGATGTTTTCCTGCGTCTTAAATACCGGTAAAGATTATGAGCTTAATGATTGCTGTCTGTTGCATTTTTAGTTGCCACGATATTCCGGGGTTCCCCTTTGTGGAGAATATTGGAGAGGCTCGATTTTGAAGAACAGTAAAAAAATCCAGACAAATGGATGAGAAAAAAACTAAAGGTGTGAAACAATTTTTTACATATTACGAGTTGTCTGATGCATTCTCAAGAGATTTTGTTGTTTCAGCACTCTCGTCCGATGCCTGTTTTACCCTTGTGGCGCCTATATAAGTCCTTGAGTAGAAATCCGATGAGAGGGAATCTACCTTTACACCTAATCTGTTATGGCCTGAAGAGGAATGAATAAAACTGCCATCCCCGATAAATATGCCCACATGAGTCGGATATTTTGCGTACCTCTTTGTCTTGAAGAACACCAGATCACCGACTGCCAAATTGTCTTTATTTATTTTCAAGCCTGTCTTGAACTGATCCCTGGCGCTTCTTGGAAGTTGAACATCGAAAATATCATAAATCTTTTTTACGTAAGCAGAGCAGTCAAGTCCCTTGACACTCTCACCGCCGTATTTGTAAGGCGCTCCGACAAAACTTTTTGCAACTTTTACCAGCATGTACTTCTCTTCACTGCTTTTCCACGTTTTTAAGGGTTTATTAGTAAATGTTATAAACTCATCATCTTTTTCTTCTTCTGCTATCTTAGGGATAAGTATGACTTTTCTAAGGGATATTTTTTTGCCTGTAAGGTTGTTTGCTTCGATAATATCGTTTTTATCGACATTAAACATCATTGCTATCTTTTCAATGGTGTCACCTTTTTTTGCTTTGTATTCAGTGAATTCTCCGTCGTTCTCAGTAATTTCAGCCTCGTTTTGTCTGCTGCTGTTAATCTCTTTTCTTGTTTTGCCGGCAATTCTACTGTGTTTTCCTGCAACACGCTTGCTTACCTTTACTTTTTTTGATTTTATGCCCGAGAGGCTCCTGGATTTTTCAGCGGATGTTTGATGTTTTTTTGTTACAGTTTGTTGATTGTTTTTCTGCTTTACCTTGTCTGGCGAAGGCGCTGTAAATGCGTTATTTGATACCGTGATAAGAAGAAAAAATACTGAGACTATAATGCTGATAAATCTTCTCATTACCCCACCTTATCAATGTTTTATTTTATAGCTATTCTTATTTTTGGATGCTTATATAGTCTTTTAACAGAATAAACAAAATTATGTCAAGAAAATTATTCTTTTCTTAAACACTAATGTTTTTAGGTCTAAAGTATTTTACTTATATTCTATAACTTTTCGTTATAGACAAGATAGACAAGGGAAATACATTTTTATTGATTTTATATTCTATTTTGTTTAATATTCATTTGTGAAAACTATTACAAATTGAACAAAAATAGCATTTTGGGAGGTACTGATGGAAGAAGTTGGAAGGGTTATTTTCTGGAACGTCGGCGGTGGGGCGCGATGGATTAGTTACGCGCTGATGGTAGTTACTTTTATCGCCCTAATATACGGGCTGAAAAAAAGGTATGCCATGTGGAAGATTGGAAAAGCTTCCCCAATAGATTTTACAAAAAGGCTCGGGGAAAGGATTGGTTACTTTATCAGCAACGGTATTTTCCATAAGTCAATTTTAAGAGAGGCTTACCCTGGTTGGATGCATTTTTTCATATTCTGGGGATTCCTCATACTTACTATAGGAACAGCACTTGTTGCCATACAGGATGATTTTACAAAGTTAATTTTCGGCGTAGAGTTTATAAAAGGCGATTTCTACCTGATATTTTCTTTTCTCACCGATCTTGGAGGTCTTCTTGCAATCATCGGTGTTCTCATGGCTATGTGGAGGAGATATATCCAGAAACCCGCCAGATTAGACAATAAGCCTGATGATCTGATTGTTCTTGTCTGGATACTTGTTGTACTTGTGACAGGTTTTCTGACAGAGGCAGCAAGAATAGCCGCTGAACAGAAGTCATACGAGGTATGGAGTTTTGTCGGCTGGTTCCTTGCACCGATGTTCCCGAGCGCTGAAAAAGGCGTAACTTATATGCCCCATGCTGTTATGTGGTATTTCCATATGCTTATTTCTTTCGGTCTCTTAGCTTATATTGCATACTCAAGGTTGCTCCATGTTATCACATCTTCTCTTAACATGATGTTCAGAGGGGTTGAGGACAATCCGAGAGGCGCAATTGTCCCTATCGAAGATTTTGAAAATGCAGAGGAATTCGGTGTCAATTCAATTGATGGATTTACATGGAAACAGATATTTGATCTTGATGCTTGTACAAGATGCGGCAGATGCCAGGATCTTTGTCCCGCATTTGCAACCGACAAACCGCTCTCGCCGAAACAGTTTATCCAGGATTTAAAGACTGAATGGGAAAGGATTGGATCGGGAGGAGAGAAAAATGAGGATGGAATTATAGACACAGTCATTAAAGAAGAAACCTTATGGTCATGTACAGCCTGTCTGGCTTGCCAGGTGAATTGTCCGGTATCAATACCGACTTTTGATAAAAATATCGAAATGAGAAGGTACCTCACCTTGACTCTGAGCAAGACTACTTCTGAAACAAGACTACTTTTCAAGAACCTGCAGCAGAAATCTGACCCCTACGGCATGGGAAAAAGACAGAGAACCGAGTGGACAGAAGGGCTTGAAATCAAAAAAGCCGGAGAAGAAGAGGTCGAATACCTTTACTGGGCAGGGTGCGTTGCATCTCTTGACGACAGGAATAGAAAAGTTGCAAAGGCTTTCACTAAAATATTGACTCAGGCAGGCATTTCATTCGGTATTCTCGGCCAGGATGAGGCATGTTGCGGTGATCCGGCCCGGAGATGCGGAAACGAGGAATTATATCTCGGTATTGCACAGGGCAATGTAGAGCTTCTCAATGAAATAGGCATAAAAAAGATTATAACTACCTGTCCTCACTGCTATCATACGTTAAAGAACGAATACCCGCAGTTAGGAGGGAATTTTGAGGTATATCATCAGGCCGATTTTATCTCCAAACTGCTCAATGAAGGCAAACTGAAAATTAATCCGACCGTAGAAGGGACTATTACATTCCACGATCCCTGTTACCTTGGAAGGGTTAATGGCATCTTCGATGAAGCAAGAAATGTTGTGGATAAAGTGAAACAGGGAAATTTTGTAGAAATGGGCAGGAACCATGACAGGAGCTTCTGTTGCGGCGGGGGCGGCGGCAGGATATGGATGGAAGAACACCATGGAAGAATAAATCACGCAAGAATAGAAGAGGCAATTGAAATTTCGGCAAATACTGTTGTAACAGCATGTCCTTATTGCCTTATAATGATGGAAGATGCCATTAAGGATAAAGAGAAGACCGAAACAATGAAGGCATTGGATTTATCCGAGGTCGTAGTAAAAGGTATCTAAAGACAGTTCTTAACTTGTTTTTAAAAGCCGCCACCCCGCAAAAGGGTGGCGGCTTTTTTGTTGATAATCAATCAGTCTGCTTTTTTTATTTTTCCATGTTAGTGCAACGGCATTTAAAAAGTATTCATCTTTGGCGCTCTGCTTCACCTTGCGATCCTCCGGCAGTTTTGCTGCTGGAGGGGGCGACGTGAGCCCCAGTGAACATAACGTCAGTGCGATAAATAGCCCGCACAGCGGGCGAGAAGGGGAGGCTCCGGCAGTTTTGCTGCTGGAGGGGGCGACGTGAGCCCCAGTAATTGAAAAGGGATGACTTATATTGTTTATAAGTCATCCCTTTTCAATTATCTAAGAAGATATTTGGTTATTCTTCCTGTGAAATTGCCTCAACAGGGCACTCTTCGATACATGCTCCACATTCTGTACAGAGCTCGTGGTCGACCTTTGCCGTATCATCAACGGCTATTGCATCGACAGGACATACTTCAGCGCACGCTCCACATCCTGTGCAGGCATCCTCATCAATTTTTGTAGGCATGTTTTACCTCCTTTTAAATTTTAGTTAGAAATTCCTAAACAAATAAAGCAACAATGTCAATAAAAAAATGGCATCTACTGTATTTTATATTTTTTCTTTAAAAATTCCATTCCTGTCATGGGGTACAATGCATAAATCAGGATATCTTCCATCTTGTCGCTTATCCCTGATAGGGCTTCTTTAGCTTTTGAGAGTTCAGGCTCAAGGGTATCAGCCGGTCTTATATCTATCGGTATTTCACCCTTTTCGTACCCTTTAAGCGCCTTCTTTCTGATCTCTTCATCAACCGGTGCAGGCGGTCTTCCATAAAGGCCATAAAAATAATCCTTCACCTCTTTGGAAATCATCTTGTACCTTCCGGCTATAACGTTGAACACTGCCTGAACGCCCACGATCTGGCTTGTAGGTGTGACAAGAGGAGGAAAACCCATATCCTTTCTTGTCCGGGGAATTTCCTCGTAGACTTCTTTTAAGCGGTGAATTGCCTTTGCCTGCTTCAACTGACTAACGAGGTTGCTTATCATGCCGCCTGGTATCTGGTGCATGAGAACGCCTATGTCTATCACGGAAAATCTTGTTGTGTCAGCAAAGGACATGTAGTTCGGTATAATACCCTCAAAATACTCATCAACCTCAGCCAATAACTCAAGGTTCAATTTGGGATCGTAAGGAGTATCAAGAAGCGTAACAACAAAAGGTTCTACTGCTGAGTGAGAAGAACGTAATCCGAAGGGGGCAAGACATGTATCAATGCCGTCTGCTCCTGCCTCGATTGCCTTCAAAAGAGACATGGAAGCCATACCGCTTGTATAATGCGTGTGAAGGTGGATAGGTATACTCAGGTTCTTTTTCAGAGCTGAGACAAGTTCAAACGCATCGTAGGGTGATATAATGCCTGCCATATCTTTTATACAGAGGGAGTCGGCGCCCATTTCCTCAATTGCTTTTGCCTTGCCGATATAGTAATCAATGTTAAATATGGGGCCTCCGAGCCTTTTTTCGGTTAATGAATACGAAAGTGTCCCCTGTATATGCTTGCCGCATTTTTTTATCGCTTTAAAGGCTGCGATGAAATTCCTTTCGTCATTTAATGCATCGAATACTCTGAATATATCAATGCCCACTTCTGCTGATTTTTCAACAAATGCTTCTACCACATCATCTGCGTAATTTCTGTATCCCACAAGGTTCTGCCCGCGAAGCAGCATTTGAAACTTGGTATTGGGCATCTTTGCCTTAAGAAGCCTTACCCGTTCCCAGGGATCTTCATTTAAAAAACGTGTCATTACATCAAAGGTCGCACCTCCCCAAACTTCCATAGAGTGAAACCCTATGCTGTCCATTTTTTCAGCAATGGGGAGCATATCCTCTGTCTTCATCCTTGTAGCAAAGAGTGACTGGTGGCCATCTCTTAAGGTAAGATCCGTAATCATTACAGGTCTTTTTTCTGCCATTGTTAACCTCCTAAAAAAATATGTGAACTTAGTATCATGCCCATTGAGAAAAATCAATGGAAATTTTCCTGTAACTCTGCTATTCTTATTCTTCCTCGGGATGTAGCTCAGTTCGGTGTAGAGCGCTTGCTTCGGGAGCAAGAGGCCGCTGGTTCAAATCCAGTCATCCCGACCATTTTATAAGGTCAAAACAGTGGAGCGGAATATGAAAGAATTCTCGCTCCTGTCATTCTCTGCTTAAGTTTTTCTGCGAGGTCTCCAAAAAATGATTAAAGAATGGGAAATTTTAGACTCAAGAACAGAAAGGGATTATAAGATTTTCAAAATAAAGTCTGTTAAGGCAATATCTCCGAGAACCAGCAAAACAAATGAATTCTACACAATCGAGACAAAGGACTGGGTTAATATAATACCTTTAACTGAAAACCGGGAAGTTGTCATGATAAGGCAATACAGACACGGATCGAATGAAATAAGCCTTGAAATACCCGGCGGCCTTGTTGATGAAAAAAACCCTGAAGAAGCTGCTATAAGA
Source organism: uncultured Syntrophorhabdaceae bacterium (assembly GCA_964532465.1). Classification (GTDB taxonomy): domain Bacteria; phylum Desulfobacterota; class Syntrophorhabdia; order Syntrophorhabdales; family Syntrophorhabdaceae; genus JAPLKB01. Next base: position 18,104 of record CAZHHX010000018.1, read on the forward strand.
GAGCTTCAGGAAGAAACCGGATATAAAGGCGAGAATGTGGAATACCTTGGGGCTGTTAACCCGAATCCGGCAATATTCAACAATCTCTGCCATACTTACCTTGTAGAGAAGGCAAAAAAAACCTCTCCTAAAAACCTTGACCCCGATGAAGACATTGAGGTAGTCCTTGTGCCATTATCCGAGATTCCATCCCTCATCGACAGAGGCATGATTAACCATGCTTTGGTAGTAGTTGCCTTCCATTATTATTTTTCGAAAAAAGGATACAAGTAATTCATGGACAAGATGAAGATCCCTGTCATTTCTATAGTAGGAAGAGGAAAAACAGGAAAAACAACATTTATTGAAAAGCTTATACCTCTTCTCGTGGATAAAGGTGTGAAGGTAGCTGTTATAAAGCATCATCTCCATGATTTTGACTTTGATATACCGGGCAAAGATACATATAGACACAAGAAAGCCGGTGCAAGAACCGTTATCCTGTCATCTCCCGGAAAAATAGCAATGGTAAAGGACACCGAAAAGGACCTTTCCATAGAGGAGATTGTATCCGGATACATAGATGGTGTGGATATTCTTATTACCGAAGGATATAAAAAAGCGGATATGCCGAAAATCGAAGTCTATCCAAAGAAAGAAGGATTAGAACCTGTCTGTGTCGACGACAGAAATCTTGTTGCTATTGTAACTGATGTTCCCTTTGCTTCTCCTGTCCCGGTTTTTCAGAGGGACGATGCGGAAAGTGTGGCAAGTTTTATAATATCAAGATTCCGACTGTCTTGCGACGCTTAATTATTCGATTCAGACAAAGCAAGACTCCCGGATGTTTAACGGCCGGTTGCGCATCCCTTAATTGTCTTAAACAGCCCCCTTTATCAAACTTGCAAATCAATTTTTCATTTGATATAATCCCTTAATAATAAATGCCTTAACAATGAGGAGGACTCGATGAAATCAAGATTTTTATTGTTTGTTTTTACAATACTGATGGGTTTCGGCCTGATTATGGGCCAGATCTCGACTGCTGCGGCACAAAGCCAGAGTAGTGATAAGTCAAAGTCCAGTAGCCAAAAGAATAAAAAAACAATGGATCAGAGGCGCAAGGATCAAGCCGACAAAACCATTAACGACATGATTGATCGAGGCGCCAGCCAGAGCGATATACAGGTGCAGAAAAAAGCGAACAAAAAGTACTACGGCCATGAGGGAGAGTAAAAATTAGAAAGAGTTCCAATAATATACATAATAGAGCAGCGAGTTGACCAAGGCGTCGAGGAGGTCATTCTCTTCTTATCCCCACAGGCTCAAGCCCCATGGTTCTGATAATTATTTCCTCCTCCTTCTCCATGACGCCTTTGTTATGAAGGAGTTGTGCTATTTTACCCCCCTGCTGATTCAGTACAGACTGCCCCACGGGATTTGATGTATTGATGTAGAAAAGCGTACCATCTTTCAATCTAATGCCAATGCCGGCATTGGTAAGGGTGCTTAAGACCAGGAGACTGATGCTTCCTCCTCTGCCTGCAAAGAGAAAAACCCACGCTATAAAGATCATCCATCGGGGCCTTTTGAAGGTCACCGGCTGAAAGTATTGCATCTCTTTGAATTGATAGAATTTCTCACCATTCGTATAGGCTATCTTGATATTGTCATCGGAAAACTTCATCTCAAAACAGGCAAACCTGGGCATGATGAAGATATATCCCCACATCCCTATTGATGCCATCAACCAGAATATCGGGAGAAGGAATATTCCTTCCGTGAAAAATACCTGCGCTGAGCCTCCCATGATTGCCATTGGAGCAACAAAAGGTAGTGCGATGAGAATAAGCACGAAGCAGATGTCATTGCCTGCAATAAACCATGTTTTGAAGTGGATAGAATCCTTCTCTTTCCTTTTTCGCGGTAATAGAATAGATAAAGCTATTCCGGCAAGGATTATCCAGGGACTGTATTGCCTGTATGAGTACATCAGCCACGAGGGCGGTTTTGGATAATCACTGAGACCGGAGCCTATATGAAAACTGCTGTAGCTGTATACCCTGTAATCAACTTTCAAATACTGCCCATCAGGACCGCAAAGATACAGCGTATCAAGGTTTTTCTTCAGTCTGTCCTGTAATAAGTTAAATGGGTATTCGGAGGCGTAAAAGTAGAAACCTGCCCCTTTATATTGGGAGCTTAATCTTTCCTGCAACTCCTTTGAAGAATTTTTGTCATTATAAGCTGTCTTTATGTTTTGAAACAATTCTTCCCATTCTCTGCCCTGCGCCTGAAATACTTTGCCTTTTGTTTTGAGAGAGACAAACTGTTCATAATTTCCTGGAGTGTTCGGATTATAAGGCAGTAAAGATTCTAATGTCCATTTCGGGCGCTCTGCTTCTTTTTTGAAATCTGCGGCAAAGTCAACGGGTTTCACTCTTACAAGAGGAAGGAGGGGGGTATAAAAGAAAAGCCAAAGAGCCGTACATACAAAAACGGTAACAATGAGTCTTCGCAGGTATTCCATTTATCACCTCATATTTTGTTCGATAGCCCGTCTTCTATTGATACTGTTAACTGATAGGAGCTTGTTTCCGGCAATTATTAAAGAAGTAAATACCGTTTTCATAGTCAGTATCCCCTTTATTTTTATTAAAAGCATCCCACAATTCCAGCAAATTATGCAACAGCTAAAAGAGGGGAAAGAAATTTCAAGGATAATGATCTTTTAAATAAAACATGCAAGCAGTCTGTTGACAGCGTGGCGGAAATCCTTGAGAATATATTGAATGATGCGCAACCAAGGCATGGCCGGTCCGTATTCCAGTGATAATGGAGGATTTGGCATAATATATAGTCTCTGTGTTCGGGGAAAAGCTTCTTTCCCAAGAACAAAGGGGTTTACCATGGAAGGTATCATGAAATACCTCGACTTCAGGGATGTTCCTCCGGAAATACGCTCCCTTTTCAAAACTCCGGAGGCTTAAAACTTTTTTGAGTGTTGCAGCCAGCGAATGAGGCACAAGATCAAGACCGTCGGGATTTTTTGAGTAGATTCTGATTGAATTATTTCTTCTTCTTTACTGCCATATGGCGTTCATCATACAAGGAATCGCCTGTAATATTACCGTCGACTTTAATAAAGGGGGGTATATGTATTTTGCCCTCTTTTTTGATTGTTTCAAAGGGTTCTATTTTTAATATTGCAACTCCCTCATTGCGACCTTTGTACCTGTCAAGTTCAAAGTGTTGGTTGTTCCATAAAAAACAGGTGCGTTCCTTTACAATTACATCGGTTTTCGGGTCTATAAGTTTTGTAAGATTCAGGTACTCCTGTTCTGCAATGAGTCCATCTTCATTAATTGTCGTTTTCCTTGAAAGAAAATACAGATAGGACCCGTTTTGTCCGCGTTTTCTGATTCTGATCTCTTCGTTCTTATTCTTAGAACGCAGATACATCTGCTCGATTTGTATTGTCTGGTGAGCCGGTATCTTTTCATATTGGATATTTTTAACAAGGAACCTCTCCATTATCGGAAGAGGGGCGGGGAGCCCGAGAAAATGCGAAATCGCGGAAAAGGCCCTGTTTATTTTGCCCTCAAAATCTGTCGTGTTATCAATAATTTTAAAATGAGGATGGCCGAGCCAGCTTTCCCGTATCCTTTGATCGATGTGTATCGCTTCTTCAGGTGTTTCTATCCTTGCGGGATTGTTTTCTCCCGTGTAGTATTCAGGTGCCCCGTCTGCCGCTGTAACGAGATGGATGACCCCGTTATACCTGTCTCTCAGCTTGACCTCGCTCAGCTTCTTTTTCTTGATTATTTCTTTGAAATCATCATCAGGCATAAAGGCTTTTATATCCATAATCCCTCTGTCAAGAAGGATAACTTTTTTCCGTTCCGGGAAAACCCTCACCACCGTTTGTCTATAGGTTTCTTCAAAGGCAAGCTGCATATCAAGTATAGCCTCTTCATATATTACTACCTGTTTCGATCTATCCATCTTGCGCCGGTCTATTCCGCTGTTTGTTATTAAAGTTGCCGTTTCGGGGATAACAAAAATCATAAAACCGTTATCTGATAATTTTTCCGTGAGATATGCCAGGGAGGAACTTTTGCCTGAACAGGGTCCCCCTGTGAGAACTATCATGGAAACAGGCTCGATCAGTTGTGATGTTCTGTGCAACCTTATATCTCCGATAAATTAATTTCTTTGCTGCAATTTATCCTGTATAGCAGGGGGTGTCAATTGTTTTGTGGTGTCTTCTGTTGACAACATTTCATCTATTGCATAATATATACTTTTAAACGGCACGCCTTATAGCGACTGCCGACTTAATAAGTTTACGAGGTAAAATCATGATAGAACGCTACACGCTCCAGAGAATGGCCCGGATTTGGGAGGAAAGAAATAAGTTTCAGAAATGGCTCGAAATAGAAGTTGCTATATGCGAAGCTTACGGGGAGTTGTCACTTATTCCTCAGGAAGACCTGAAAAATATTCAAGAAAAAGCCGGTTTTGATATAGAAAGAATCAACGAGATTGAAAAAAGAACAAAGCATGATGTGGTGGCATTTATTGAATCTGTAGCAGATTTTGTCGGACCCTCGTCGAAATATGTGCATATGGGAGCAACATCTTCGGATATACTCGATACATCCTTTTCCTGTCTCCTGAAGGAAGCCGCGGACATCCTGATAGAAGATATTTTGTCTCTTATGGAGGTTTTAAAGGAAAAAGCCTATAAGTACAAAACAACCCCCATGATCGGGAGAACCCACGGAATTCATGCGGAGCCTATTACATTCGGTCTTAAAATGGCGCACTTCTATGATGAGATGAGAAGGAACCTTGAGCGTATGAGGACAGCAAAGGAACGTGTAAGCCACGGAAAAATTTCCGGTGCTGTTGGGACTTTCGCGCACGGCCAGCCCTTTGTCGAAGAGTATGTCTGCAAAAAAATGGGTTTAAAACCTGCGCCTATATCAACGCAGATTGTCCCCCGTGATTACTACGCGGAATTTTTTACAACTATATCTATCATCGGTTCATCTGTCGAAAAGATGTCTTTGGAAATCCGCAACCTACAGAGAACAGAGGTTGGCGAAGCAGAAGAGTTTTTTCAGAAAGGCCAGACAGGCTCATCAGCTATGCCCCATAAGAGAAATCCTATTGCCTCCGAAAATCTATGCGGCCTTGCCCGACTGCTTCGGGGATATGCCTTGTCCGCCCTTGAGAATATAGCCTTATGGCATGAACGGGACATCAGCCACTCTTCCGTTGAAAGGGTTATTGCTCCTGATGCCACCATACTCCTGGACTATATGCTGGAAAGATTGAAGAATATGTATAAAAATCTTATTGTATATCCCGAAAATATGCAGAAGAACATGGATATGTCGAAGGGGCTGTACCATTCCGAGGCTATTCTTCTAAGCCTCATACACAAGGGATTTACAAGGCAGGAATCCTACAAGATTACCCAGAGAGTTGCCATGATGTGCTATGAAAACAGTCTTGATTTTACAGAAGAAGTTAAGAAGGATGAAGAAATCGGAAAGTATCTGAGCGAAGCCGAGATTGTCAGCATTATGAGCAATGACCATTATTTTAAATATGTGGATACCATTTTTGATAGAGTTTTCGGCTGAAACACGCAGGCTGATGCCTGCGTGTTTCAGAGGTTTTTTGCTAAACTTTTTTTACTATTGATGTTTTGCAGCCTCTATATACTTCATTCTTAAATCATAGAGCATATTGCCGATTAGTCTGTCCTCTTCCTCGGTAAGGTTGCCCTTTGTTTTTTCCATAAGCACTTCAATCAGGCTTATCGTCTGCTTGGCCAAGGGAAAGTTTATATCTTTTTCATTTGTCGAAGGGTCCGGCAACTCTCCCAGATTAACCAGTACAGATGTTGATAAAGACAGCATAAACGTACTGAATGTTAATTGATCATCCATATTAACCCCCTAAAGTAAGCTATCAAGCTTTACCGGTACATAGAATATATTTTCATTTCTTCTTACCTGATACAAAATGTAATTCCTTTTCAGGCCCTCTATCATAAAAGAATCAAAATCGTTTTTATCTGACACAGTATAATTATTAATCTTGATTATCACGTCGCCGACGCGTAATCCACTTTTTTCGCCTATACCGGCTTTGTATATCTTTGTAACTACTACACCGTTTTTATCTTTTAATTTGAATTTCATTTTCGGGTAGCCTTTTATGTCTGACACCCTCATGCTGCATAACGATTCATCAAGTGGAGTGGGTTTATAATCCAGCATGTCCTTTATATCAACATCAACAGGATATGCCTTCCGTCCTCTCATTATCTTGAATTGGATTGACTCCATTTTTGTAACATTCCTCAAAATATTATGGAGTTTTATGCCTTCTTTTATCTTTTTCTTGTTAAATTCCACAATTCTATCGCCGGCCTTAATCCCTTGTTTTTCAGCGGGACTTCTCGGTATTACTTTATTTACATAAAAGTATGTAGCTTTATCGTCTCTCCTTTTCTCGATAAACAAACCGAAAATCGGCTTTTTCGTTCCGCTTTCAAGGAACTCAGAGACCATATTCATAACGTCTTCTATGGGTATGGCGAATCCAATGCCTTTGCCTTCTCCATAAATAGCGGTTACAATCCCAAGGGGATTTCCTTCCGTATCAAGGAGAGCGCCGCCACTGTTGCCGGGGTTTATTGAAGCATCTGTCTGGATGAGGTTTACATAGACCCTGTTATCAATTTTCAGATTTCTTCCAAGGGCGCTTACAACTCCCATAGTAACAGAACTTGAAAGCCCATAGGGATTCCCGATGACTATCGCTCTTTCACCGACTTTTATTTTTTTGCGTGTATCCACCTTCAGATAGGGGAAATCGGTTTTGTCCGTTATTTTCAAAAGGGCCATATCAAACTCAGGATCGCTGCCCAATACGTAGGCGTCATACTCTTTGCCGTTTATAAATTTTACCTTTATACTTATGGCTCTGGAAATCAGATGCTCATTAGTGACTATAATTCCTCTCGGATCCAGCACAACGCCTGAACCTATGTTTTCAAATGTCTCCTCTTCCTCCTCATCCTCTCCGGCAACAAATTTCTTAAAAAATGTTGTTTTTTTGTCTTCCCCGGTTTTTCTCGACAGTTCTTCTGTTTTTATGTTTACTATCATCTTGCTTACCCTCTCCACAACCTCTATGGTTTTATCTTCTTTGGCATGGGTTAAGGGCGGAAACGATAAAAGGAAAAACAGAAATATACAGAAATAAAGGAATGGTTTAATGAGACTGAAAGGCGGATTAAATACGTTCAGCCGTTTTGTTCCGGCTTCCGGTTTTTGAATTATTTGTCCTGATGTTTCACTTTTCACTGTTCACTTTTCACTGTTTTCAGTACCAGTCATCTTCAATTTTAATTCTTTTCTTCATCAGTTTTTTTACGGCGTCGAGGATGATATGCCCTATTTCCTCTTTGCTGTTCAGGGGCACCTGTTTAATATGGCCCGATGTTCCGATAATTGTAACTTCGTTGTTGTTGGAACCGAAGCCGATGCCTGCCTTGGAAACATCGTTTGCCACAATCATGTCCAGATTCTTTTTTTTCAACTTTTCTGCTGCATGTTCAATAAGATTTTCAGTTTCTGCTGCAAAACCTACGAGTATCCGATTCTCCTTCAATTTGCCGAGTTCACCGATTATATCAGGATTCTTTTCAAGTTCCAGCGTCATGTTGTCTGCGTTGCCTTTCTTTTTAATCTTCTGGCAGTTTTCAGACATGCATCTGAAATCTGCTACTGCTGCCGCTTTGATAATTATAGTGCAGCGCTTGTAATGATGCATCACCGCGTCTCTCATTTCACAGGCTGTTGTAACATCGATAACCTCAATACCGTTCATGGGCGGAGGTAACTGTGTTCTTCCTGTTATAAGAACTACATCAGCTCCTCTTCTCCTTGCAACCTTTGCTATTGCAAACCCCATTTTTCCTGAAGAAAGGTTGGTAATGCACCTCACAGGATCAATAAATTCAGTTGTAGGACCTGTGGTAACAAGTATCCTTTCGCCTTCCAGATCCTTCTCAGTGAATATATCCTCCATCTTTTCAACTATTTCCTCGATTGTGGGCAACCTGCCTTTTCCTACAGTGCCGCAGGCAAGGTCGCCGGTTCCCGGCTCCATAAATTCAAAACCGCCGTCCTTCAGCTTTTGTATATTAGACTGAACTATTCTGCTTTCCCACATTTTAGTATTCATGGAAGGCACAAAAAGAATGGGCACTGTGGTAGCCATTACCATGGTTGTCAGAAAGTCGTCGGCGATACCGTTGGCAATCTTTCCGATAATATTTGCTGTTGCCGGGACAATTACCATCTGATCGGCAATATCTGAAAGAGCTATATGCCCTATTTTCGAGCCGGTAAAAAGCTCAAACATATCATGTATTACCGGATTACCGGAAATGGTCTGGAAAGTTAATGGCGTAACAAATTCCATGGCATGTTTTGTCATAACCACATGGACGTTGGCTCCCCTTTTTGTCAGCTCTCTCACAAGCTCCGCTGTTTTGTAGGCAGCAATTCCCCCTGTAATTCCGACTATAATCTCTTTACCTTTTAACATTGTAAACATTTTTACCATTCCTTTTCCGTTAAATATTAAGACCAAGTTTTCGTATAAGCCTTGTGAACAGGTTTGCCATAGGTACATGCGAAGGTGAAACTATATCTACCTTGCCGACAATTTCATTTTCCAGTTTTACAATGAGCTCGCCAAGTTTCTGACCTTCTTTTATTTCGCCCTTTATCTTTTCAGGCACCGCTATTTCCTTTTTGATGTTTCCTTTTTTGTCGTTCGGGACTGTGCAGGCAAGGTCTGCATTTGCCACCCCCTTTATCTTCCTGTATTTTCCATCTTCCAGAATTATATCTTTATCAATCAATTCCCCTTTTTTTACAACATTCACTGTTTTGTAGAAAGAAAATGCCTTCCTAAATTTCTCCATGGCGACGCCGTCGCGTATACTTGCTGAAGGACTTCCCATTACAACAACGATGAATCGTAAATCATTCTTTTTCCCTGTTGCCGCTACGTTAAAACCGGTTTCACTGTAATATCCTGTTTTTAAGCCATCAACAATGCCGGGCATTTTAAAGAGAAGTTTGTTGTGGTTGTTCATAATAAACTTTCCTTCTCTGAAGCCCTCGGTCTTTATTGATGTCCATTCAAGTATCTTGGGGTATTTCAGGAGTGCCCTTGCAAGTATGGCAAGATCGTTGCAAGTTGTCAGATCTCCCTCCTGTCCCTTTGAAGGGGGGAGTCCATGGACGGAATTGAACTGTGTATCAACCATGCCCAATGCCTTGGCTTTCTCGTTCATTAAAACAACAAATTCATCCTTACTTCCCGCTATATGTTCGGCTATCGCATAGGCAGCGTCGTTGCCTGAAGCTACAAGAGTTGCCTTCATAAGATCCTCAAGGGAAAATACTTCGCCTTCTTTCAAGTAGACCTGGCTGCCGCCTATTTTTGATGCCTCCTTTGAGGCAGTAATTTTGTCGGTAAGCTGTATTTCGCCTTTTGCAAGTTTATCCAGGACAATACAGGCAACCATGAGTTTTGTTACACTTGCAGGAGGTCTTTTAGCGTTGGCATTTTCGCCTTCGATCACCTTGCCACTGCCTGCTTCAACAACAATAAACGCTTTATAAGGCGTTGCCTGTACTTTGGTGTTAGATGTATTGCTGCTTTTAATATGTTTTTTTTGGGAAGGAGGTTTCCCATAGGCCATATTTGTCCAGATTAAAAGAGCCAGTATTGTTGCAATCCATTTTTTCATTATTTTGCTTTCTCCATAAACATCTTTATAAGATCAATCGGCAACGGGAATATTATAGTAGAATTTTTCTCCGTTGAAATCTCGATCAGGGTTTGCATGTAGCGAAGTTGCAGTGCCATCGGATTTTGCGAGAGTATTTCAGATGCCTCTGAAAGTTTTGTGGCTGCCTGATATTCTCCCTCAGCCCCGATAATCTTTGCCCTTCTTTCACGCTCTGCCTCTGCCTGACGCGCGATTGCCCTCTGCATTTCCTGTGGAAGGTCCACGTTTTTGACTTCCACATTCGAAACCTTGATGCCCCAGGACTCGGTGTGTGTATCTAATATCTCTTGCAACCTTTCATTGATCTTTTCCCTGTGAGCAAGAAGATCGTCAAGCTCGGCCTGCCCAAGTACGCTCCTTAAGGTTGTCTGGGAAAGCTGGCTTGTTGCATAGAGATAATTCTCTACATCTATAATCGCTTTCAACGAATCTATTACTCTGAAGTAAACAACGGCATTTACCTTTATTGATACGTTATCCCGTGTAATGACATCCTGAGGAGGAATATCCAGTACAACAGTCCTCAGACTTACCTTCACCATCCTGTCTACTATGGGAATAAGGATTATGAGTCCGGGGCCTTTTGGAGTGCCGAGCACACGCCCGAGCCTGAAAATAACACCTCTTTCATATTCATTTAACACCTTTATGGCACTGATAAGAAAAAAAACTATCATAACTGCAACAAAAACAAAAACAGAAAATCCCATTTTATCCTCCTTTTCTCTTAACGATGAGCAAAAGTCCTTCAATACCTGTTACAACAACCTGCTCCCCTTCCCTGATCAACTCATCGCTTTTTGCGTTCCACAGTTCTCCATGAAGAAAAACTTTTCCTTTGCCCAACACATCAGTTGTTGCGGCACCCGCTTCTCCGAGAAGCCCTTCTTTGCCGGTTTTAACCTTTGAAAGCTGAGCCCTTATCGCATACGATACCACACCGAAAAAAAATATACCAGACAGTATTACCACAGCAAGTATGCTTGTCCATGATATGGAAAGCATACTCTTTGGAAGGTCAACAAGCATTACTGAACCTATAATAATAGATAAGATTCCGGCAAAGCCCAGCAAGCCGTGACTTATTATCTTCAGTTCCAGAATAAAAAAGAATATTCCGAGGAGGATAAGAAATACACCGGCAAAGGTTATCGGTATTGTCTGGAACGCATAGAGGGCAAGAATAATGGAAATCCCGCCTACCACTCCGGGGAATATAGCGCCGGGACTGTAAATTTCAAAGAGTATTCCGTAAATGCCGAGCATCATAAGCAGGTATGCTACATTGGGATCGCTGAGATAGGACAGAAACTTATATTTGAAGGGCATGTCAATCTCAACCTTGTTCTTGCCCTTTAATTTCAGCGTCACTTTGCCCTTTTTTGTATCCACCGTCTTTCCTTCTGCCTGCGCCAGAAGATCATCCATATTTTGCGCGACAATATCGATAACGTTTTTTTCGAGGGCATCGTTTGCTGTTATGGAGGCGCTTATGTTCACTGCCTTTGCCGCCCATTCAATATTTCTGCCTCTTTTACCGGCAATGCTTCTCACATAGGCTTCCGAGTCTTTTACAACCTTCTGCATCATGTCCTTGTCGGTTTTTTCTTTTCCTATAGTGACCGGATGGGCGGCGCCGACATTGGTTCCGGGCGCCATAGCTGCAATATGGGATGCAAGGAGGATAATACAGCCGGCGGATGCAGCTCTTGCGCCGGAAGGGGAAACATAAACGATAACCGGTATATTCGCATCCATAATATTCTTAATAATATCTCTCATTGATGTATCGAGGCCGCCCGGTGTATCGAGAAGAATAATCAGGGCTTCTCCCCTGTCTTTCTCGGCTTTCGCAATAGATTCAGCTATGAATCCTGCAACGGGGGGTTGTATCGCCCCCTGTATTCTGATTGTATAGATATCATTTGCGTATGTATCTGATGCGAAAAAGAAAATTGCTGCAAAAAGGAGTAAACTGCAAAAGCGTAATAAAATAGTGAATAGTGAATAGCGAATAGCGAATAGCTTCAGATATACCTTCACTTAATTGAAAATTTCTCCTTCAGACTCTTTTCAACTGCTTCGGGAACAAAAGCGCTGACAGGGCCTCCGAATGCGGCAACCTCTTTTACGGTTCTTGAGCTGACGAAAAAATAGTCCTTGCTTGTCATCATAAATATCGTATCCATTCCCTGATTTAAATTCCTGTTCATTGATGCCATCTGAAATTCATATTCAAAATCACTCATTGCCCGCAGGCCGCGTATCACGAAACGGGCATTGACCTTTTTTACATAATCAACCAATAATCCCTCGAAATTATCAATCAGTACGTTTTCATTACCGTTAACAGACTTTTTTATCAGATCCATCCTTTCCTGCACGGTAAAAAGCGATTTTTTTTGAATATTGTGCGCTATGGCAACAATAACCTTGTCAAAGAGTTCAAGACCTCTTGTGAGAATATCAATATGGCCTAAGGTAATGGGATCAAAAGAGCCGGGATATACTGCGATTCTACGTTTCATTTTAAAGACTCCTTATTGAGTTAGTAAAAGACGATTGATCTGTATAAAATTCATTGTTCTATTCCTGATTTTTTAACCGCATTTATCATCCGTCCTGAAGATGCTGATATTTGTATCTCCATACCCTCTGGTAGTTATTTCCTGTAATCTGCTCCAAAAGGTCAGGTCTACCCCTTCTTTTTTTGAATACTCTAAAATAAAAATCGTATGATTATCATATAAAATATTATTTTTTAGCAATATCATTGTTTCTCTTATAAGGCCCTTTATGTACGGAGGGTCCATAAAAATAATATCATAGCCGTATCCCTCCCTGCATAGAAAAGGGATTGCATATATTACATCCATATTTAATACAAGGCAATCCTTATCTATAGAAAGATTGGAAAGATTCTTCTGAAGAACGGAAGCTGTATCTCCATCCTTTTCCACAGAGGTTGCAGAAACGGCTCCTCTGCTTATTGCTTCAATAGTGAATGAGCCTGAACCTGCAAATAGATCGAGGATTTTACAGCCCTTTATGTCTCCTGTGAGGTTGAAGATAGCTTCTCTCACCTTTGATGATGTATATCTGGCTGTCCCGTTCTTTAATAAGGCAATATTTCTGCCTTTCAGATGTCCGCCTGTTATTCTCAGTTTATCCATATAAAATCATGTTCATGGTTCCCCGGCTCAAAATCCGAAGCCGGGACAGGTTCAATTTATGGTAAAAGCAAATGCTTTTTGGAGCTCAAGAGCGAACTGATTCTCCATTCCTTATCCGTTTATATAAATAATTCTCCTGCCACATCCATTATCCTTTTTAAACCTTTCACTTCATAAGGGGAAAGATAAAGTGTAACAATATTGGTATCTTTGTATGTATCTTTTATAAAGTCAATATAATGCTTTTGCATATTTTTTCTGATTCTGTGAAATTCGCAGTCTTCATCTTTTACAGCGTGATTTATAATGATATTTTCCACTGTCAGCATGTTTTGCTTAAATTCTTCTATGACCCTTTCGGTCAATTTAACGCCAAGGGCTTCAGGGATGGTAACAATAACATATGAAGTCATATTGTGATCCCTGATGAACTGGACAATTTTTTCAGAAAGTGCTTCCCAGCCCCCTATTATTTCAAGAAGTGTTTTTTTTGAATTTTTCTGCTTAGCCATATCTTTCATTTTTTCAATATAACTGTACATATTCATATAAAACTTTGTTGCTGCCTCAAGGTGTTTGAGGAACAGGTGAGGCAGTTGAAGCAGCCTCAGCGTATGCCCTGCCGGCGCCGTATCCCAGACAACGACATCATATTTATCGCCTTCTACAAGGTCAATAATAAAACTCAACATATATTCTTCTTCGATCCCCGGCGCCGTCCCGATATAATCGATGAAATCATAATTTACGTCGGCAAAGGAGGAGATGACTTCATATATTTCAGCGCCAAAACGTTCTTTCCATTTTTCCAGAACTACATCGGAGGATATTTCCAAGCCAAAAAGCGGGTATCCATCAACAATTCTTGTTTCTTTGCTCCCTATGGAAATTTCAAAAATATCTGAGAGGGATGGCGCGGGATCGCTTGAAATAACAAGCACTTTTTTACCTTCTGTTGCTATTTTCATAGCTATGGCAGAGGCGCATGTAGTTTTCCCTACCCCGCCTTTCCCGCCGACCATGATAAGTTTAATATCTTTGGTTAATATATCTTTTAATCCCATATTTCAGTGCCAGCCAAAAGGTATGATGGAAAATCAAAAGTCCTTTTAAACATTCAAAAAATAATGTCTTATCCACTAACTTCTCATTTTATAATGATAACACTATAAGTATGGGGGTAGTCAAGGTTCACAGGGAATGCAGACAATTATTTTTTATATCCTATTACCTTTTACCTTGATAATAACTTTACTTAATTAGTTTCCATCCGGAAACTCCGGAAGAGAAACTATTGGTTCCCGAATCGGAAAGGAGGATTTTTTCGTTCCGGCAAGAAAATCAAGGGATTACACGGAGGTGTACAACACGTACGCCGCACAAGAAAGACCGCGGATTGACGCCGCTGAGGCGGAAAAGGACCCTTTCCGGATGGGAACTAATTAACGGATATGGAAAGGTTTGGCAACAATGTCGCTAAAAACAGTCTTTCCTGGATATCGGTGAGGTTTCAATGAGAGCAGTAAGGGTTTTAGGTATAACCATACCCCTCCGTCCTGCATTCAGTGGCGCTAAGCGAAGAAAAACCATTGACTCCTACTATACAAAATGATACACGTTTTAGCATACATTCTGTGGGTTATTTAGTCGTAATTGATAGAGCTTGTATTTAAGAAAATAAAGCAATTCAGGTAAGTTACGTGGTATTATTAAGTTTTATTCTGTGGGCAGAAACCCTGCAGTGCTATCTGACAGAAGAAGAAATTTCCTCATAGAAGTTACACCATAATTATTTTGTTTGGGAATCGGAAACTCATGCCCTGTTATTATGATTAAGTTGCCAGTATATCCCTGCTCTTCAGATACACCTTCTACAGTAAAACACAAAGTAATGAGAGAGTAGGGGCGATAAAATGAAATAATAGTGACCGGACCGGGACATGGGCAACGCTTTTATATTAATTCATAAACACAAAATTTGTGAGCGGAGGTACAGATGATATGTGCTGATGATATAGACTATTTAAAAGCAATCCTTGGCAGCGACAGGGTTTCTACGGGGGAATCAGTGCTGGAGACTCATTCTCATGACGAGTCTTATCACAGCCATATGCCCCCTGATGTAGTTGTATGGCCTCACACAACAGAGGAGGCAAGCAGTCTGGTGAAATGGGCTTATGATAAGCATATCCCCATTACACCCTGGGGTGCAGGAACAAGCCTGGAAGGTAACCCTATTCCCGTAAATGGCGGGATGCTGATAAATTTTCAGGAGATGGACAAGATCATTACCGTACGACAACAGGACTTTCAGGTAGATCTCCAGGCCGGGGTGATTTATAAGGAATTGAACAAAGTTCTTGGTCATCACGGCCTTTTTTTTCCGCCTGATCCCGGGGCTGCAGCTACAATAGGCGGCATGATCGGCAATAATGCCAGCGGTATCCGCACGGTGAAATACGGTGCAACAAAAGATTATGTGATGAGACTTGTTGTTGTACTGCCCGGAGGCAGGGTCATTCATGCAGGGAACAGGGCAAGGAAAAGTTCATCCGGCTATAACCTCGTATCTCTATTTACAGGGTCAGAAGGTACGCTGGGATTTGTAACAGAAGCAACGTTAAGACTCATCCCTTTACCGGTCAATTTTATGGCAATCAGGGCAACCTTCCCTTCAGTCTTTGACGCGACAAATACAGTATTCCAGATCATGAATTCAGGGCTTTTGCCTGCTGCCATGGAATTTCTCGATGAAAAGGTAATTAAAGCTCTGAATAAAGACCATAGCCTATCCCTTGAAGAACTGCCTACACTGCTTATGGAATTCCACGGATTCAGCGAGAATGGACTCCAGGAGGAAATGGTCTTTGTCGATGAGATATGCCGTGAAAACAACCTTGCAACTATTGATAAAGGCATAGGGCAAACCGAAAGAAGCCGTCTCTGGGAGATGCGCCATCTTACATTCGAGTCAATTAAAAGATCTCATCCGGGATTACTCCCCCTGATTATGGATGTTGCCGTACCGCTGTCCTGTTACAGCGAAATGGCAGGGTATACAAAAGAAGAGGTAAAAGACCTCCTGGCATATGTTTTTGGTCACGCAGGCGACGGGAATATTCATGTAGTAGTGCTGGACGACCCACACGACAAAGACAGATGGAAACGGGTAGAAGAGGCAAACCGAAAGATCGTTTATAAAGCCCTTGAATTCGGCGGCACATGCACTGGCGAGCATGGCGTAGGAATAGGCAAGAGAGAGTTTTTGTCTCGGGAGCACGGTGAAGCTCTTGAAGTAATGAAGGCTTTAAAGCAGTCTATTGACCCTGAAGGACTTATGAATCCGGGGAAGTTTTTTCTGTGATAAGCTGTTTAAAGAGCAGGATAAAGGAAAGCAGAATTTTATCTGATATAAATCTTTAAACCTCCTTCAGCAGCACCGTCGAGGCCGATTTCATTCCCCCATTCATCGAAAACCTTTTTACCGGATGTAATATTCTTCAAAAGGTCGGCAGCAATAAGAGCATGTCTGACAGTCATGCCGGGGGGAAGATTGATTTCCTCATCATTGACAAGAATTTTTATACCAAGCTCCGTCAGTATAGTATCACTACAATTTGGTTTCAACGATTCTTGCTTCTGTTGCCGGCGCTATCTTTTTTCGGGATTTTATATAGTCAATAACAATATCCCTTAGCCATCTGCCGGGATCATTGTAAATAATGCCTCTTCCTTTTATTGCCCCTCCTGTTACCGAATAATCCTTTGATGTATTTATTGCATCTTTGAATATTTTGTATCCGTCCCCGCCGGCCGCAAGAAAATCGTTTGTGCCCACAGTATATTGATTATCAGGGTCCAGAGGTATGCCTGCAATGAAAATATCCTTAATTTTCGGTTGATTATCCCCGGAGTAAATATAACTGAAGGTAATACCCGATACCTGGGGAAATCTGCCCCCGCCTTCTTTTATTAATGATAGGGCATTCTCCAGGGTTTCCCGAATCTGTTTTCCGGTAAGGGTGAAGGCAATAATATAATTATCAAAGGGTAACGTGGTATATATATCATCAACTTTTATTGCTCCTTTTTTGATGCTTGTTCTTATGGAACCGCCATTAATTATTGCTATTTGCGCCCCGGATGTTTGTTTGATAATATCAGCCGTGAGATTTCCGAAGTTAGTCTCAGCTATTCTCGCATTTTTTCCGTCAAGATCAACTTCGGTTTCCCCGATAACTTCATTCATCAGCACGTCAACCTTTTTACTGTATTTGTCGATAATTGATGCTACAGCGTCATCTTTTTTTAATTGTTCCTGCTTTATTCCGACAAGTCTGTCATTTGTCTCTGTCATTTTATGATCTGTAACCTTAACATCTAATACGCCGAGAACCTTGCCGTGTTCCCATGCCTGCACAATCACTGTCTTTCCGACTAAAGCAGGGCGCTCAACCTTTGTGTGCGAGTGGCCGCCGACTATTATATCAATGTTCTTCACTCTTTCCGCAAGCATCATATCCTGATGATACCCTATATGGGACAGAACAATGATCAAGTCCACCTTGTTCCGCAGTTCTTTGACATACTTCTCTGCTGTTTCGGCCTGAGAGAGAAATTTCAGACCTGTCAGGTTTTTCGGGTGTGTCATTGTGGGCATTTCCTCTGCTGTTATGCCGATGATTGCCGTCTTTATCCCGTTCAGCTCTTTGAGCAGATAGGGTTGCATGGGCAACAATTCCGCTTTTACAGGGGCTTGAGCATCCGGTTCCACATTCGCGCCGAGAACAGGAAACTTTGCTTCCCCAATCCTTTCTCTGAGTGCTTTTTGCCCGAAATCGAATTCATGGTTTCCCACAACCATGGCATCAAACTTCATTTCATTCATTACTTCAATAACCGATTTCCCCTGAAAGAGGTTTGCCCAGTTATTTCCCTGGATCATGTCTCCTGCAGCAAGAAAAAGCGTCGGTTTTTCCTTGCGGAGTTCGCCTGCCAGCCATGCAAGATTGGCAATACCGCCTGCATATTCATCTGAGCCATAAGGCTTATAGCTTTGCGCAAAACCATGAAAATCATTCATGTAGAGGATTCTTATTTCGCTTTCATTCCCATGCAGGGTCGAGCCGCAAAGAATAAAAAAAAGGAGACACGAAACAGCAATATAAAGTCTTTTCAAGCTAAACCTCCCTGGAATCCATTGGCTCATGTAAAGGGTAACTAATGTTGACGCTCGTTTTTCAATCGGCTGATTCATTTTGCCTGTCTGAAATAATAATATTTTTTATTGTTTTTATGAAACGGGCGTTAAACTTATGCGTTTTTATCGGCATCCTTATAAATGTGTTTTCGACATCATCTGCATATGCATCAATCAAAAAATTTCTTTTCAGGAATAAATTTTCCAAAACAAATATCGGCTGCCGGATTTTCAACAGAAAAAAATTACAGGGCGTGTCGAAGATTTTTAACCCGCTTATACCTTTCATCTTCTCCATAATAAATTGTTTTTCTTCTTTGATAAACCTCTGCGTTCTCTCTATATACCCTTTATCCTTCAATGAGGCAAGAGCAGCCATGTATGCTAAGGTTCCGACTTGCGGCAGCATGGTACTTTTGCTGATTTTATTAATTAATCCCGGTGAACCGATCACGTAAGCGACAGGAAGTCCTGACAGAGCATGGAAGGCAGAAAATGTCCTGAATATGATAGTTTTTTCGGATTCAATAACCTGTCGAACAAGCGAAGCTGATTTTGTGAATTCGATATATGTTTCGTCAATTACCAGTATTTTACTTTGCCTGTCCGTCTCTTCAATGATACGGGCAAGGGTTTCCATGGAAAACTCTGAACCGGTTACATCATGGGGATTTGCCAGTACTGCCATATCAACATCCCGGACACATTCCATGAGCCTTTTGATATCAATGGAAAATCCGTTTTCCTCAACTAGGGGAAGGACTATGACTTTCATACTGTACCTGTTAAATATTGTCATATATGTCGGCGAGACAGGCGATAGTGCAAAAACGTTTTTTGGCAGGGCTGTATGTATTATGGCATTAAGTATATGGGACAGATCCTGTCCGAATATAATATTGTCTTCCCTGATTTGTTCTCTTTTGCAAATATATTGTTTCAGGTATCTGATTTTTTCATCAGGAGGAAAGGAGATGTGTTTTATGCCCTTTCTTACGGCATGTTTTGCCTTGTTTGACGGGCCCAAGGGGTTTGTACCTGAGGAAAAATCCATTACCTGCCTTAAGTCGCACCCTTTACTTTCTGCAAAATCATGGATATTCATGGGATTTTATTTATTCAACATACTTGATTGTGGACTAAGGGAATTAACGCTGTTGTTTTTTTTCAATATAACTGAGCGCACCCTCTGAGAGCATCTTAATAACCGGTTCACTTGATTCATTTTGTACTTCTTTATACATCTTCTTTGATTCCTCGGTCTTTCCTTTTATGTAATAAATCTTGCCGAGATACAGCTTTGCTATGCTCTGTGTTTTTTTTCGTTTTTCATTTATAACCTTGTTCATTGCATCTTCGGCCTTTTTTAAAGCCTCTTCGTTCCCGGTAGCGCTAAATTCCTCAAAACCCTGAATGCCCTGAGAAAGCATATACTGGACCTTATCATCCTGTTTCTTTGCATAGAAGGTGTATGCAAATACACAAACGCAGATGATGAGAATCGCAGCAGCACCGGCAATACATATCTTAAGGTTTTCACGGACCCATTGAATAATGAATACAAAAGTTCTTATTACAATATCCGGCCTTTTTATTTCCTGCTTTACCTTGTTTTTCATTATGACTGGTATTTCAACATATAAGATTTACCATGTCAACATTAAACCCGACTGACAGATTTTTCCTCTTGACTCATAATTCTCATTTTGTTATAACCGACCAAGATAAAAGGCTTTCCTGCCAATTTTAAAATAGACTTCCGCTGGCTTTTCTGTCGGCAGCCAGTATTACGGATTCAAGCGAGCGGCACCTATTCGGCTCCTCACCTGATTGAGAGAGGTGGGGTTCCGGATGAACTGTTCAAGCCGTTAGTTTTTGAGAAGACGACCCACCAATGCTAACACTTCGGAGGACAGGTAACAACAATGACGCCAAAATTAGTTTATAATCCTTCTTCTGCGCCAGTAAAATATGCCTGCGGAGTCTCCGGCTCCGGAAGCAATTACGATAAAATTTATGAATGGGATCCTCATAAACATCATGCAGTTTTCAGCAATGCACCGGGCTGTGAAGGCATAATAAAGGCAGAAAAACACGGCGCCCAAACAGTTTCGTTAGACTCCGACAGATATTTTCATGAAATGTGCGGGCTGGAAAGGGTTCCCAGGCACGGTTCTGAAAGAGACAGTTATGATATGGCAATCATGACCCTTATAGAACAGACTCTGAAAGGGCAGCCGGATCTTATTTGCCTGGCCGGATACGATCTATGGATAGGAAACTGGATGGTTGAGAGATACTATCCAAGGATTCTTAATGTTCATCCCGGTGATGCGAAAAAATATATAGGCCTTGGGTGGATACCTACTGCCAAGGCAATATTGGCAGAAGAAAGCTGTGTAAAATCAACTGTTTTTTTCGTAGATCAAAGCGATGACGGTGGCCCGATCCTGATTCAATCGGCATCATTCCCGCTTTCACGTTGGGATAATGAGTTGCGCGACATAAGAAGATTCGCAGAAAAAACAGAGGCAAGAGCTCTCAAAACATTCAGGGAAAATGCGCAAAGAGAAGGAAACAATCTTTACAAATCACTTCAGGAGGTTTCTGCCAATATTCAGGAAGCGCTTAAAGTCGAAGGAGATTGGCAGATATACCCTTTTGCCGTACATGAACTTATTTTAAAAGGCCGAGCAGCCCTTGACGGCAGAACGCTCTATATAGACGGCGTTCAGATGCCTGAGGAAGGATGGCAGGTTGATAAATATGGATTTGCCGCCAATATACGTTAAAATTAATCCTAAAATGTTAGAAGGGGGGCGCTTTTGAGCCATCCTTTTTTAGTTATACAAAAAATATTTTTGCCTTTCAGAAAAAGTCTTTTGTATAGCCTTAATCAACTACAATTTAAACTCACTTACCGCTATTTCCATAGTCTCTGATAAATCTGATAATTGTACTGATGACTGCGCGACATTCTCAGCAGAGGCGCATGTGTCTTTTGAGATTGATGCTATATGCTCTATGTCCTTACTTATTTCCTCAGAGGTTGCCGACATTTCTTCTGTCGCAGAGGCAATCTCCTGCACCATGACCTGAAGTTCGTCGGCGCTTACCACGATATCCTGAAGAGCGGACCCGGCTTTTATCACGAGTTCCACGCCAAGGTTCACATTATTTGTGGCATTTTCCATAGAATTGACTGCCATAGAGACTTCGTCCTGAATGCCCTTTATCATTTGGCCGATTTCTGAAGTTGAATGGGCGGTTCTCTCTGCAAGCTTTCTCACCTCATCGGCAACTACTGCAAATCCTCTTCCCTGGTCTCCCGCGCGCGCTGCTTCTATTGCCGCATTTAGGGCTAAAAGATTTGTCTGATCTGCGATGTCATTGATAACATTTACGATATCGCCTATCTGTTTTGATCGTTCGCCAAGGGATTTCACAAAGTTTCCGGAATCATCAACAATCCTGGCAATTTCCTTCACTTTCTGCACTGATTTTGTGACTATCTGATCCCCTTCTTTTGCCACCATTACTGTATTTGAAGCAGATTTTGCGATATTATTCACGTTTTGTGCAATATCCAGGATGGTCTGGGACATTTCTTCCGAGGCTGTAGCAACCTGCGAGGATCTGCTTGCCTGCTCGTTTGATCCTGCAGACATCTGCCCGGCGCCGGAATTCATCTCCTGGGCTGCCGACGATATTTGATTTGCAGCCGACTTCATGTCTGTTACAACGGTTCGCCACTGCTTTTTGAGGCTTATCAGGGCATCTTTTACTACATTGAATTCATCTTTTGTTGCACCTCCGAGGTCTACCGCAAGGTCTCCATCGGCAAACCTTGTAGTCAGATAAGCGATACGGCTAATAGGCCGGAGTATGGACCTCGTTATCAAAAAGGCTGCCGCAGTGCCTATCGCCATTGATATAAAACCGCATATGAAAAGAAATATTTTTGCCCCGTTGTTGCTGTCCATAATCCCCTCAAGGCTTGTTTTCAAACCTTGATTCTGGTGCCGGACCATCTCATCCAGAGCGCTGATAAGCTCCTTCGATGCAGGCGCTGCCTCGTTCAAATATTTTTGTGAAGCTTCCGTATTGTTCCCACCTGCGCCAAAATCTATGATCTGATTATTTATTGCCTGAGCTTTTTCAAGCAGCACTTTGCACTTCCCGGTTATTGCTTTCCCTTTGTCGGTTGTTTCAAATTTTTCAAGCTTATCAATCTCTTCTTTGTACATCTTTGTTTTTGCTGTTATATTCTCTTTTTCCCTGTTTAATGTACTACTGTCCTTTTCTGACGCAATAATTGCCAATGAGTTTTGCACACTGTGAACGGCATTGATTATTTTCTGTAATATTATTGTTTTTTCGTAGACAACATTTAAGATTTCATTTGTTCTGTTGCTTACGTTCCCCAAGCCAGCGAAAGAGATAACACAAATAAGAACAACAAAAAATATGCACATCCCGAATGAGGTATACAGACGTTTTTTAATGCTTATATTTCGTAAATCCATTTTAATTTACCCCCTGCATCTTCATTGTGCTATAGCATTCAACATTGCAGCCCATTTGTAATGTTATCGTTTTTCTTTAAATATTCTTAAGTTAATACATGGAATATTCGGGAAGATGCTCTGAGGATAAAAGCTATCCCAACAAGTTAATATTGCATAAAAATTAAAAAAACAACAATATCCTGTGTCAGGATAGCGGTTAAGCATAGTATGACTAAGGATTTACAGCAACCCAGGCCCTATGAGAAGGAATCCATTTACCGTCTACCCATTGACCGGGTACGGTAACCCACTGGCCGGGAGGGTTCTCGCCTCTGTATTGTCCTGAGACTCCTGGATCCGGATAGGCATAGACAGGCTGGGGAACTGGGTTGACATACACAACGGGCGGTGAATAAGTATATACAGGAGGGGGAACATACCATGGGCCCACAAAGGCCGGTCCTACATAAACTCTGGGACGATACCACCCGTGTGATCTGTAAGGATCCCATCCGCCATGATACCTACCCCCTCCTCTCCAGGCGAAACTTGCAACGGGTAGGATAAGTGAGATTCCAAAAATAATAATCAAAGCTGCTAATATCTTTTTTCTCATTTTCATCACCTTTTTTCAGCCCTGTGACAGGCATATTTGTTTATTATAGGATAGCAATAAGCATACCGGTCAATAAAAAATTGCAACATACTGTATTTGTTATATAACAAAATATCAAAGTATGGACAATAAAAGAAAATAATGTCGAAAAAGACATGGAATGTTCGACAAAATTGTTGTTTTATCATGTGCTGTCCTAATGTTTTCAAAATCATCCGAGTTATAGTCAAATGTCCTGTTATGGATTAACGGGTACCCATGCATTATGGGCCGGTATCCACTGGCCGTTTACCCATTGTCCCTGTACGGTAACCCACTGTCCGGGAGGCGCATCCTGGTTATAGGACGTTCCGTATGTATATGGCTGAACATAGGCAGGTGATCCGGATGAAGGAACGTTGTAGACAGCTTGCCGGGTAGGTGTGTATCCCGGTTGAGACATGGCGCTGATGAGAATGGCGCCAAGCACAATACCGCCCAGTGCTGCTCCTGCGATAAGCAAACCGTTGTTGTTGTCGTTTGATCTCACAGAGCGGACATTATTGTAAGGATGGGGTGTCTGCCGCTCATAACGGTTGTAGTTGTTTACTGCCGCATGCTTGTAATCGCCCCGGCCACGGTCAAAAGAACTGCTATAGCTCACGGAAGGGTTCCCGATCATAATCCCCATTAATAAAACCAGTGCAATTACAATGATTTTTTTCATTTCCAACCTCCACAAATTATTTTGCAAATATTTCCGATCATATACATAAACAAAGCAATATCTGTACCATAATCTACAATGCATGCATCTCTATATAATAGTTTATGATTTTAGATATCTCTGTCTTTAGTAGCTTAGATTTATATGCAAAACTGTCGAAATACATATGCTATTCGACAAAAATGGTTATCATCTCTTCCACCGCATGTAATAAGAACTGAATAATACTGTCCTTCATACTGCCCTTGCTGTACTTTCAAAAAGCAGGAATCAAGGCGATAACAAAATTACTTCTTTGACAAATTTTAAAACATGTTCTAATATTCATATTATGGCGGAATTGAGAAAAGACCCTGTGGCAGGCAACTGGATAGTTACCGGCCACAAAGGACCTGAAAGCAGCTCGGTAGGGATTTGCCCTTTTTGTCCCGGTAATGAACATCTTACCCCTAAAGCAATCAGAGAATACAAAGATGTTGACGGCTCATGGCTTATGCGTTGTTTTCCGGCAGCAAATTCTGTTTTTGTCATAGAAGCTGTTGAAAATAAGAGGGCTGAAGGGCTTTATGATAAAATGGACAATGTTGGGGCACATGAAATCATTGTTGAAAACAGGTCACATACAAAGACCATGTCGGATTTTACGGATAAAGAACTGTTATTGCTATTGGAAGTCTACATGGAAAGGATTTCCGATTTAAAGAAGGACAAAAGGTTTAAAAATATACAGGTATTCAAAAATCACGGGGAACTTGCAGGTTCGCATATGTTTCATCCTCATTCCCATCTCCTTGCGACGCCCATGATGGCTGCAAGGCTTGAACTTGAGATTATCAATTCAAAAAATTATTATCAGCAAAAACAGAGATGTTTGCTCTGCGATATAATAAATCAGGAAATAAAGCAGAACAAAAGAGTGGTCAGCATGAATTCCGGTTTTATTGCAATATGCCCTTTTGCCTCAAGATTTCCTTTTGAGGTCTGGATCCTGCCGAGGATGCATAGCGAAAGCTTTGAACAAATGCGGAAGGATGATGCAAAACTCCAGCTTGTCAGTATTATGCTGGATATTATGAGAAGGATTGAAAAATTGACAAATGCCTATACGCTGGTGATTCACACATCGCCGAATATATACAAAACAGATTTTCAAAAGGAAGAGTTACCGATAAGCGAATACTTTCATTGGCATATCGAGATACTTCCCATGGACCAGAAATCTTCCAAATATAAGCGGGAAGATGAATTTTATGTCACCTCAATTACACCGGAAGAAGCAGCCAGCACATTAAAAGAACAGACTACTTAGCTTCCGAATAGAAATTACTTAAGATAAAGAAATCCGATTAATCCACAGACAATCCCGATGATTAGCGCTAAGAAGCCGCCCAATGTACTGCCTGCATAAAACATGTATACAAAGAAAAACAGCGCAATAATCAAAAGAATGATTGCTTTAACCCGTTCCTTGCTGTTTCCTTTTTTTGCGTTATTCCGGGCGGATTTGCCGCCTTTCTCAGGTTTATTGTTCTTCTCTGATTTAACACTTTTCTTTTTTTCTTTCTTATTTTTCATATTCACCTGATTATCGTATACTTTTCAAAAAATTTCATTAATCCATTTTTATATATTGAATTTGAGAGGAGAAAACCATCATTATGTCCGCCCCTGATTTCCAGAAAATACTTAGGTTGAGATGCCTTTTCGTAGAGCATCCTGCCATGCTGAAAGGGAACTATTTCATCATCCGGACTGTGGATAATGAGTTTATGAGACTTTATCATGTCTATTTTGCTTATAGTGGAATATTGGTATTTTGACAGGAGTTTTACAGGCAGCCACGGGTAAAGTTTTACTCCAAGATCAGGCATGGATGTAAAGCCTGATTCTATAATCAAGGCATCAGGGTTCTTCCTTAAAGCAATCTCTGCGGCTACTGCGCTGCCAAGCGAATGGCCGTAAACAACAATCTTTTCAGGGAGATTTCCTTGTTGTATCAGATAGTCCCAGGCAGCCTCCGCGTCAAGATAGGTACCCTCCTCTGACGGCTTGTCTTCGCTTTTACCGTAACCTCTGTAATCAAAAACCAGGACACTAAAGTTCATCTCATGAAAAATCCTTATATACTCTATTAAATTTGATACATTTCCCGCATTTCCATGACAGAAAAGAATAATGCCTTTCTCCAATTTTACAGGGATATACCACCCGGATATCTTTATATTGTCTTTTGTCTTAAAATTGACCTCACTGTAATCAAGATTTATGCTTGACGGAGTTTTCAAAATCTCTTTTTCGGGGAAGTAGATCATGCTGTCCTGCGTGAAGTACATGGTCCCCATGATAATAGAATAGGCAATTATCAGTATCATTCCGGCAGAAGCCGCCATCTTTTTTATCCTTGATATATTAAAGCTCTGTGGTTGTCCTTCCAAACCTGTCCTGTAAGATTCTATTATTTATTAATTTGCATTATTGAATGTTTTATGCTGTTAAACCGGCTATTTTTTTAATAATTTTAAGTCTGTGGGCTTACACTTCAAGTGTCTCCATACACCCTTGCCCACATTCAGTCCGTCATCCTTTTTGATCCATTTGCGACAGACATAGCAGATATCTTTTTTATATTCCTCAAATAAGG
This sequence comes from uncultured Syntrophorhabdaceae bacterium, assembly GCA_964532465.1. Lineage (GTDB taxonomy): Bacteria > Desulfobacterota > Syntrophorhabdia > Syntrophorhabdales > Syntrophorhabdaceae > JAPLKB01. The sequence continues at coordinate 44,822 of CAZHHX010000018.1, forward strand.
GTTCCTGAATGTATAAGACATTCGTTTTTTTGCGCATGGCAGATATCTCTTATGCAATGATAAACCCGGAAGAATATAAATGCAAGATTAAAGCAAACGACGGCAGGGTATATGCAAAAAGTGTAACAATCCAGGTCGACAAAAACTATCAAAAGGGCATTGCCAATTATCCTCACCTTATTATTATGTTCTACCCGACTCGGTATGTTATGCCTTGGAGATTGAGGAACGGAAGAGATATATTGATGCGCCCTCTCAGGGCCGAAGATGAGCCGCTGATTAAAGAAATGATGTCTACATTGTCCAAAGAAACACTGCGGTTAAGGTTTTTTGTGGCCATGGAAATTGACCACAGAATGCTCATGAATTTTTGTAACACTGATTATGACAGAGAAATTGCTATTGTTGCTGAGTTAAATGAAGGCGACAAAAAGAAGATTATCGGCGGCGGACGCCTCATCGTCGAACCGGATTCCGGGAGCGGTCAATTTGCTTTGTCTGTCCATGACGACTTTCAAAAACAGGGTCTGGGAGAAAAATTCCTCGATATTACTATAGGGATAGCGCAGGACAAAGGATTGCAGGAGATTTACGGAATTGTGCTTACCGAGAATGAAAAAATGTTGAAGCTGAGCAGGAAAATGGGGTTTAAATTGGAAAGGCTGCCGGATGGTATTACCAGAGTCAGTCCAGGGCTTGATTAAAAATGCCCGGAAGGCGCCAAATTCCAGTATTTTAATCGTTTAATTCAACAGATTCTACTCATTTTGTGAGAAAAATGATAGTATCTCAAAAAGTGACATAATTAAGGACTAACGCAATGTGTAAAGATCCCAAAACACCTCGCCTGAACAGTACCGAATTGCCTATTTTCCGGTTAGCCAAGCCTTATTTGCAAACAAGAAATAATGAATCTCATACGCTGGATGCGGTAGGGTTCGCTTTCAGGTTGCTTAAAATATACGGGGCTGAGAGGGCTGTGGTTATCCCGGCCATGATTCTGCACGATGTTGGATGGTGCACTGTTTCTGAAGAAATTATTGAAAAGGCATGTCGAGCTAATCCGGATAAAATTCTCCTCAGAATTCACGAAGAAGAAAGCTTGAAAATTGCGAGAGAAATCCTTAAAAAAATTGACTATGATGTAATAAGAACAACTGAAATCCTTAAAATAATTGACGGCCACGACACCCGGAGTGAAGCCTTTTCAATCAATGATCAAATCGTACAGGATTCGGATAAGCTGACCCGTTATGCAGGAAATTTCCGGTTTCTGGCTCAACGGTTTCCAATAATACCTGAGAAATTTGCCGTATCGTTGGAACGATTAATTGACAAATGGTTTTTCCTCCCGAATTCTAAAGAAATTGCTAGAACGGAACTTGCTCAGCGTCGTAAAGAAATGGATATTTAGTTGCCATCCGGAAACCCAGGATGGCAACTAAATATAAACGCGCTGAAAAATCATTTCAAAGCCTTTTATTATCAAAATATTTTAAATTAATAATTTTTACTATATAATAAATAGCATGAAGATATTATTAGTAGAAGATGAAGAAAAGGTGGCTGGCTTTATAAGCAAAGGACTGGAGGAAGAAGGGTACGACGTAGAAATTGCTTATAACGGCAGAACAGGACTTGAGCTCTTAAGTGAGCGTGCCTACGATATTGTCCTTCTCGACCTCATGATACCGGAAGTGGACGGGCTTGAACTTCTCGGCAGTATGCGTGCATGGGGCGTTGACACCCCCGTATTGATAATCACAGCAAAAACTTCAAAAGAAGATGTTATAAAAGGACTTGATGCAGGCAGTGATGATTATCTTACGAAACCCTTTTCCTTTGATGAGCTTCTTGCAAGGGTAAGAGCGTTATTAAGAAGAAGCAAAAAGGCGGATGCCCATATCCTTGAGTATAAAGATCTGGTTTTAAACCCCTATAGCAGAAAAATGAACATAGCCTCTAAAGAGGCGGAATTGACTGAAAAAGAGTATATGATATTGGAATACATGTTGAAAAACAAGGAAAAGCCCTTAAACAGAAAGGAAATTGCGGAATACGCATGGCAGAATGCAAACGATTCAACTAATATTGTGGATGTTTATGTCAATTTTCTCAGAAAGAAAATGGAATCTTTATCTTCGAAGAAATATATTCACACTGTCAGGGGTATTGGTTACATTCTGAAAGAAGAAAATGAAAAAGATTAATTTACCTATAAAATGGAGGCTCACATTATGGTATGGGCTAATCCTTTCTTTGATCCTTTCAGTTTTTTCAAGCGGTGTGTATATATATTTCAGAAACAGCCTTCAAAAAAGTATAGACGCAAAGATTAAATCAATCGGCGAGATATTGTCGTCTTCCATGACAGAAGGTCATAACACAACCATATTCGGCAACTTTGAAAGATACATTGAAAATGTCCTTGGTAAAAAGCCGAAAGGTAAATTTATTCAAATAATGGATGCCTCAGGAAAAATAGGGGCAAAGATGAACGATATTGAAACCGAAATCCTCCCATCAAGTTTTAAAACACTCGAAAAAGTATTAAATGGAGAAGTTGTCTATGAAACAATGGAACGGGTAAATCCGAGACTGAGGATGGTTACAATCCCTATCATGGATAATAAAGATAATAAGAAGGTAACGAGTATCGTCCAAATAGGCACATCATTAGAGGATTTCGATGAAACCATGAAAAAACTCCTTATTATCATGGCAATCAGCATTCCCACATCGATAGGCGTCAGCATAGTAGGCGGATATTTTTTAGCAAAAAAAGCATTTCGGCCTGTTGATCAGATAAGGAAGGCTGCTTTGAAGATTACTTTGAGCAACCTTGGCGAGAAAATTGATATCGGCAGCAGAAGGGATGAACTTGGCAGGCTTGCACGGACTTTTAATGAAATGATCAGCAGATTACGGGATTCATTTCAGAGGATAAATCAGTTTAGTATTGATGTCTCGCATGAGCTTAAAACCCCTCTTACAATATTAAAGGGGCAGACTGAGGTTGCGTTAAGAAAAGAGAGAGATAATGAGGATTATAAAAACATACTTAAGAGCAACCTTGAAGAGATTAATAGAATGGCAGAGATTATAGATGATCTGTTGCTGCTCTCCAAGGCTGATGCAAAAGAGGTCAAACTGAGCGCAGAAGATGTTTCACTGAAAAACCTTATTTCCGATGTTTGCATGAATGTTAAGATTTTTGCGGACAATAAAGGGATAGGTTTGATAATAAAAGAACTGGAAGATGTTAAAATAAAGGGTGATGAGCTGAAGCTGAGAAGAATGTTTCTGAATATTGTGGAAAATGGCATTAAATACACCCAGCCGGGAGGAGAGGTGGAAATATCTTCTTCCATCAATAATGGCTATGTACAGATTGATATAAGGGACAATGGTGTGGGCATAGCGGAAGACGACATTAAATTTGTCTTTGACAGATTCTACAGGGGAGACAAATCGAGAAAACGCGAAAGCGGCAGCGGGCTGGGGCTTTCGATAAGCAAATGGATTGCTGAAATACATAAAGGGACAATAGAAGTACAGAGTCGGCTTTCAGAAGGAAGCTTGTTCTCGATAAAATTACCCGTATAAATGAGGAGCTTATATGAGAAACAGAAGATGGTATTTGGTTATTTTATTGCTGATTGTTGTGTTGTCAGTAGCCGTTTATGCGAAAAGCAAGTTGGCTTCCGGGGAATCCTCCTTTGATGCAACAAATGTGAATGTAAAGAAGGCGGCCTTTGCCTTTGATAAAGGTTTACCGAGTTTAAGCGAGCTTATAAAGGATGTAAAACCTGCTGTGGTGAATATCAGCACAACAACTGTTTTCAAAGGACCTGACATGCAGGAACGGTTTTATGGGCAGCAGAATCCCTTTAAAGATTTTTTTGGAAATGATTTTTTTGAGAAATTTTTTGGCGATATGCCAAGGAAGGAATTCAAACACAGAAGTCTCGGTTCAGGTTTTATTATCGACAGAGAGGGATACATCCTTACCAATAACCATGTTGTTGAAAAGGCGTCGAGCATAAAAGTAAAACTTTCCGATGATAAGGAGTATGATGCAAAAGTGATAGGAAGAGATGCCAAGACTGATATTGCTTTGATCAAAATAGATGCAAAGCACAATCTTCCCGTTGCGGCATTCGGTGATTCCACTAAGCTGGAGGTTGGTGATTGGGTTGTTGCCATCGGAAACCCCTTCGGCCTCGAACAAACCGTTACAGCAGGCATTGTCAGTGCTAAGGGCAGGGTCATCGGGGCCGGCCCTTATGATGATTTTATACAGACTGATGCATCAATTAATCCGGGCAACAGCGGAGGTCCTTTATTTAATTTAAAAGGCGAGGTTGTAGGCATAAACACTGCCATTGTTTCGGGGGGGCAGGGAATAGGTTTTGCTATCCCGATAAATGTTGCCAAAGAAATGCTTGCTCAACTGAAGTCAAAGGGAAGGGTTGCAAGGGGATGGCTTGGCGTAGTAATACAGAAGATAACCCCGGAGATCGCCAAGAGTTTTGGCTTGAAAGAGTCTGAAGGAGCCCTTGTGTCGGATGTAATGGAACAGAGTCCAGCAGAAAAAGCAGGGATTAAAAGGGGAGATATTATCATATCTTTTAACGAGAAAAAAATAAAAGATATGGATATGCTTCCGAGGCTGGTAGGAGCAACGGAAATCGGTAAGCAGGTCAAAGTCGGCATTATAAGGGACGGGAAGAATTTTGAAGTAAATATTATGATAGATGAATTAAAAGAAGAAAGGCTGGCGTCAAAGAAACCCGAAGTAGAAAAGGATTTTGGGCTTGTTGTGCAGGACATTACCCCTGAGATTGCAAAACACATGAACTTAAAAGATAAAAAAGGTGTAATTGTAACGGATGTTCAGCCGGGGAGTCCGGCGCAGAATGTAGATATTCGTTCCGGAGATATTATAAAGGAGATTAACAGAAAACCTGTACGGAATATCACTGATTTTAAGGATGCCACAAAGAGGGGAAATGTTAAGGAAGGTATAGTGCTGTTGGTAAAGAGAGAAAATTCAACTTTTTATATAGTATTAAGGGATGAATAATTTTGGGTTGCTGCAAGTTTCATGGTTTGCGTGAATCCGCCAATTTGGATGAAGAGGTTTTAAAACAAATAAAAATGAACTGAAAACAATTTTCTTTTCATTATATTATATTTGAGGTAACATAGGAATTATGGCAGTTTACGAATGGCAGGGCAAAACATTAAAAGGGGAGAAAAAATCAGGAGTTACAAGAGCTGATTCCGAGGCCTCCCTTAGGTCTGTTTTGAGAAGAGACGGCATTATTGTCATAAAATCAACTGAAAAAAAAGATGTCTCAAAAAAGGAATCATATAACCCGAAGAAAAAAATTGACCAGATAAGTGTTGTGATTTTTACAAGGCAGCTTTCAACAATGATTTCATCGGGTCTTCCTCTTGTCCAGTCTCTTGAAATACTATCCAGCCAGATTGAGGATAAGAACCTGCGGGGTATTGTCCGGGAGATAAAAGAGAAAATAGAAGGCGGATCAAGGTTCGCCGACAGCCTCAAGGATTATCCCGGGTGTTTTGATGCCTTGTATGTAAACCTTGTTGTTGCAGGTGAAGAGGGCGGTCTGCTCGACACGGTGCTTTCGAGGCTTTCCGTTTATATGGAAAAATCTATGAAACTGAAAAAAAAGGTAAAATCTGCAATGATTTACCCTATCAGCATTATTATCGTCGCAATTGCGGTAGTAATGGTGCTCCTGGTTTTTGTAATACCGGTTTTTGAAACTATGTTCAAAGATATGGGCGCTTCCCTTCCGGCTCCAACCCAGATAGTCGTCAATATGAGCAGATTTGTAAAATCAAGCATACATTATATGATAGGCGCTCTTGTTTTAGTTATTTTTCTTTTTAAAAGATACTATAAGACCGAAGGCGGAAAACGAAAAATAGATGGTATTGTCCTGAAACTCCCGATCTTTGGCATCCTTACAATAAAGGCATCAGTTGCCAGGGTTACGAGAACGCTTGCCACGCTTTTATCAAGCGGCGTTGCCATTCTTGAAGCTCTTACGATTGTGGCGAAGGTTGCCGGAAATAAGGTTGTTGAAGAGGCTCTGGTTGTTGCACGGGCACGTATCAGTGAAGGCAGAAGCATGTCCGAACCCCTTCAGGAGAGCGGAGTTTTTCCTCCGATGGTTGTTCAGATGATTCAGGTTGGTGAATCAACTGGTGCATTGGACAGCATGCTGAACAGGATTGCAGATTTTTATGAGGAAGATGTTGATAACCTTGTAACAAACCTGACGGCAATGATGGAGCCTATGATTATGATGTTCCTCGGCGTTATTTTGGGCGGCCTGGTTATTGCCATGTACCTGCCCATATTCAAACTCGGAGAGACGGTAGGATAATTAGTTCTCAATAGTTTCTCATCCAGAGTTACCGGGTGGAAACTGATTATAATATTCCGCTCAGGCTTTCTTTCCATTCCGAAATTAAAGAAAGTGCTTTTTCTATAACTTTTTCTTTGTATTTTTTATTGTAACCCTTGAGAATTCCAAAATTTGCATTCATAGGCTGGAAGCCTTTTGCCGGTGTGGTGATGTAGTTTGCCAGGGCTCCGATACAGGTCTCTTCCGGCGGTGGAACAAATACTTTACCATTAAGAGAGGCAAGCGCCGAGATACCTGCAACAATACCCATGGCTGTTGATTCCATGTACCCTTCCACGCCTGTTATCTGACCTGCAAAGAAGACCTGCTCATTGTTTTTAAGACTGAGATTTTTATTAAGGACAGCCGGAGAGTTAATGTATGTGTTCCTGTGGATGCTTCCATGTCTTAAGAACAGGGCATTCTTAAGCGCAGGAATAAGCCTGAAAACCCTTTCCTGCTCCGGATATGTCAGTTTAGTCTGAAAGCCTACCATGTTATACATGTTGCCTGCCGCGCTTTCTTTTCTCAACTGTATAATCGCAAAAGGTCTTTTGTTCGTTCTTTTATCTATGATGCCGACAGGTTTCAAGGGGCCGTAAAGGAGCGTCTGTTTACCCCTGCCGGCCATAACCTCAACAGGCAGACATCCTTCAAAATACGCGGTTTTTTCAAATTCATGAAAATCTACTTTTTCCGCGTTAAGAAGCTCCTCATAGAATACATTATATTCTTCCTCGGTAAGGGGACAATTCAGATAATCCCCTGCGTCTTCCATGTAACGTGAACCGAAGAACGCTTTTTCCATATCCATTGTTTCCATGTCTATGATCGGTGATATTGCGTCAAAAAAGTAGAGGTTTTCTGTGCCGGTAACGTTACGGATATTCTCTGTAAAGGCTTCACTGGTAAGAGGTCCTGTGGCAATAATTACGCAACCATGTGGTATATCCTGTATCTCTTTACGCACAACCTCTATGAGCGGATCAGCTTCAAGGCTGTCTGTAATTATCTTTGAAAATTTTTCTCTATCCACTACAAGAGCTTTGCCCCCGGGTATCGATGTTTCATCTGCGGCACGTACAATAAGTGAGTCGAGACGCCTTAACTCTTCCTTTAAAAGCCCGTGGGCGTTCGTCAACTCCTTTGATTTTAAAGAATTGCTGCAAACAAGTTCTGAAAGATATGCTGTTTTGTGTGCCGGTGTGAAAACAAGGGGCCTCATCTCAAAAAGCGTAACTTTCCGGCCCCTTCGGGCAATCTGGTAAGCTGCCTCGGCCCCTGCAAGCCCGCCCCCGACTACTCTGACTTCCATCCGCAATCCTTGCGCAGGCAAAAGGGTTTCTTTCTATAACTGAATATGATCGGTGCAGCACAGACCGGGCATATACCTTCAATCGGTTCCGCGTTTGTGGCAAATGTGCAATCAGGGTAACGGGAACAACTGATAAATCTTTTCTTTTTCATTTTAGAGACCCTCTCTACAAGCTTGCCTGTACATCCTTCCAACGGACATGGAAATCCAAGAGTGTATGCCTCTGTATGTTTGCAATCAGGGTAATTGCTGCACGCTATAAATCTTCCGAATCTCCCCCGTTTTTCAATGAGATTTCCGCCGCATTGCGGACATTTCCCCTTTATTTCACTTTCAACAATCTTTATTGCGCCTGTTTCATCAACCTGGGCGTTCTTTTTGTTTTTACAGCCAGGCTTTGCACTGCATACAAGGTATTCACCGTTCTTGCCCCACCTGAGAAGCATCTTCTCCCCGCATTTTTCACAAATAATATCAGTAATGGTTTCTTCTTTTTTCAGGCTTTTCATGCCTTCTTTAGCTGTGGCAAGTTCGTTTTCAAAGGAATGGTAAAATGTTTCAAGCGATTTGACCCAGTTCTTTTTGCCGTCTTCTATGAGGTCAAGCCGCTCTTCCATATTTGCCGTAAAACCTATATCGACAATAGACGGGAAGAATTCCTTTAACAGTTTGCTTACAGTCCTGCCGAGGGAAGTAGGGAGGAGCCTCCCTTTATCCTTCTTGACGTAGCTTCTATCTTCTATTGTGCTGACAATGGTTGCGTATGTAGATGGTCTGCCGATGCCCTTTGCCTCGAGCATTTTTATAAGAGATGCCTCTGAATATCTCGGAGGTGGTGCTGTGAATTTCTGATCCATAAAGACTTCAAGAAGGGAAACGGCCTCTCCTTGTTTCATCGCGGGCAGTTTAGAACCTTTTTCATCGGTTTCATCCTGCTCTTCATATATTTTCGTGAATCCGTCAAAAAGAACTTCAGAGCCTCTTGCGACAAAAACATATTCATCTGATGAAACATCCACAACCTTTGACTTAAACTTTTCCTTAGCCATCTGCGAGGCGATGAATCGTTTCCATATCAATTCATACAAAAGGAAAAGATCCTTATCGAGATAGGGTTTTATCTTATCAGGAGTTAGTAGAGGATCGGCAGGGCGTATTGCCTCATGCGCATCCTGGGCAGTCTTTTTGTTCTTGAAAAAGTTAGGTGTTTTTGGAAGATATGGTTTTCCGTAAGTCTCATCAATATAATGCCTTGCCGCGGTTATTGCTTCCGCAGATACTCTGACGGAATCTGTCCTCATGTAAGTAATAAGCCCCGTAGCCTCTTCTTCCCCGATATTGACGCCTTCATAAAGTTTTTGTGCGATAAGCATTGTTTTTTTGGGTGAAAACCGGAATCTCCGTGATGCCTCCTGTTGAAGTCTGCTTGTAATAAAGGCGGGTTGGGGAGATATCTGCCTGTCTTTTACTTCTATATTAGATATATTGAATATCTTGCCTTTTATTCCTGATTTGATTTTTTGAGCGTCTTCTTTTGAGGAGATTTTGATCTTTTCTTTCCCTTTTCGTTCAAATGTTGCCTTAAACTTTTCTCCCGATGACAGTTCAAATTCGGCATCAACAATCCAGTATTCCTCTTTTATAAAACCGTCTATTTCATCTTCTCTGTCGCAGACAATCCTTAAAGCGACCGATTGAACCCTGCCCGCGGAAAGCCCGTAGCTTACCTTTTCCCATAATATCGGGCTGATCTTATATCCTACGAGCCTGTCAAGAATTCTTCTGGCCTTCTGCGCGTTGTATTTTGATTCATCGAGCTTTACCGGGTTTTTTAACGCGTCAAGCACACCTTTTTTTGTAATCTCATGGAACAAAACCCGCTCAATCTCTTTTTTGCCGCCTATTACCTCAGCCACGTGAAAGGCGATGGCTTCTCCTTCTCTGTCAGGGTCGGAGCCGATGTATATCTTTTGAGCATCCTTTCCTGCTTTTTTCAGTTCATCCACAACTTTTGCTTTACCCTTCAGCACGAGAAAGTGAGGTGCAAAATCCTTCTCAATATCAACGCCGATTTTGCTTTTCGGGAGATCCTTAATATGGCCGAATGTTGCTTTTATGGTAAAATCCTTGCCAAGGAATTTTGAAAGCGTTTTCATCTTAGTCGGTGACTCAACTACCAAAAGTGATTTGTTACCCATTATAACTCCTTAAATTAAAGCTTTCAGGCTGTTGACTTTGAGAAAAAAAACAGATTTTAGTCGGACCCCTGTAATTTCCGCAAAAAAAGGCACTCTAAAAGCTGCCTTCTATTTTCTGATATAATACCCTCCGGGAAACCCCCGGATGATTTCTTTCATTTCAAGTCTTGTAAGTATGGCCATTACCTGTTTTGCCTGCATTCCGGTATTGTCTATCAATCCATCCACGTGTATTCTCTCATGTCCTATATATGAATACACATAATCTTCGTCTTTGTCCATTTCAATCTTCTGTTGCTTTTTCAAAGTAAAATCAGGAAAAGAGGTTGTGAGGATGTCTTCAATGCCGTCAACAAGCTTTGCTCCCTGTTTAATGAGAGCGTTTGCTCCCTTATGTTCATTACTGAAGATGCTCCCGGGTATTGCCATAACATCCCTTGCATATTCAAGACCAAGGCGGGCAGTAATGAGAGAGCCGCTCTTTCCTGATGCCTCTATAACAAGTACGCCCTTTGACAGACCGGCTATGATGCGGTTTCTTTCCGGAAAATGGTAATTAACAGGAGGGTCTCCAGGGATGTATTCCGTGAGCAGCAGGCCTTCTTCTCCGATTTTTTCGAATAGCCGGATATTTTCCGCCGGATAGCAGATATCGATACCGCACCCCAGGACTGCAATCGTTCTGCCTTTTTCCAATAAAGCCCCCTTATGGGCAGAGGCATCAATACCCCTTGCAAGGCCGCTTACAATAGTTATCCCCAGAGAAGAGAGGGTATTGGCAATTTTTTCAGCAAGAGCCATGCCCTCAAATGTTGCTTTCCTTGAACCTACTACAGCAAGCGTGTTGCCGTCTGATTTCAGCGGACCTTTTTTATATAGTACCACAGGGGGGTCGGGTATATGCTTTAAAAGCTCCGGATATTCTCTGTCTCTGACAGTGACTATGCCCGCGCCTGATTTTGTAAGTTTTTCCGTTGTCTTTTCAATATTCTTCCAATCCTTGAATGCATTTATCTGTGCCTTTATTGATTCATCGGATATATTTATTTTTCCATCAAATAAATCTGCGAGATTATCGGTTGTCTCGATAATCTCTCTCTTTTTAATGTTGTTTATACCTTTGATTCTTGATAACGCAATGATTGCAGTCAGTTCATTCATAGTGTAATGCCGAGTCTTCTTACAGTCTCTTCCTTTACATGCCCTGTTTCGTCCCACCCGCGAAGCGCAAAATAAGCTTTCAGCATCACTTCTATCTTTTTTTGATCGAGGGGCAGGCGCTTCCCCTTAATATAATCTTCCGACTCTTTATAAAACCTATCCGGATAATGGTAATCCTGAAATGCAAGCCCTCTGTCAAGGTTAAAGAGGTGCGCCATGTTGACAATGCGTTCTGCAGCAAATAGAAGTTCATTTTCATCCATTTCATATCCGTAGACTGCATGGAAGGCTTCACTCATAAGAGACGGGCCTATGGTTCGTAAAACAGGCGGCCTTATACACAGCCCGAAGGAATTAAGGAGCGTCATATATTCTTCAGAGTATTTTGCCATGGCAGGTATGGCAACTTTTGAAGGAGGCATGCCGAGGATATTGTCTTTCAACGCCTGCGGCATGTCAACAAGTTCGAGTTCTGCAGGGCTTAGCGCAAGAGGTTCATATTCGTAACTTCTCTCAAAATCCTTCAGATCATCCACGGGGGTTCTGATGCGGAGATGGTCGCCTCCTCTCGTGTTTATAAGCACACCAAGCATCCATGTGTCAAACCTGCCTCTGGGGTCGCGTACCGGCATTTCAAGCCCTTTAATCTCGCAGGCAAAGGATTCGGAACCCTTGAAATGTTCCACTGCGTTCTTTATCCCATGGCCGAACATTTCTCCTATGCCTTCTTTCATGCCTATCATGGAAATCAATTTGTAAATGCTTTTAAAATCCCCGAAAACAGGGCTGAATCCTATATCAGCTTCTTTCAGAAAGCCCTTCTCAAAAAGCTCTATGATGTATGCCGTTGTTGCGCTTGCGGATATGACATCCATACCGAGTCTGTTGCACAACTCTACGCATTGGAATATCTCAGGAATACTTTCAAGGTTAAGTTTTGCGCCGAACTCAAGGGTAAAGGTTACCTCAAGGCCGCATGTTTCGTATCCTGCATACTCTCCATCCTTTACTTTCGACCAGTGCAGACAGCCGATAGGGCATGATACACAAGCAAGTGTCCGTTCCTTATACTTTTCTTCAAAAAATCTTCTGCCCCTTGTTGCTTCCCAGTTGTCGAAAGAGCCCTGCCTGAAATTCCGTCCCGGCAGTATGCCCAGTTTATTATAAACATCGGAGACTACCATTGAGCCATACCGTCTTGTATAACCGAAAGAATCAGAGGATAAGATGCGTTCTCTGAATTTCTTTGTGATTGCCCGGAGAAGATTTTTATCCCTGATCTGTATTTCTCCCTTTCCAACAAAACATATGGCTTTCAGTTTTTTGCTGCCCATAATCGCGCCCAGGCCTGTACGACCGAAAGAATGGTGATAATCCGCCTGAATAGAAGCGAAATACACAGAGGCTTCACCTGCCTGTCCGATACTTAAAACCTCCGCGTCCTTTCCTTCTTTCTCTTTTAATATATGTACTGTTTCAAAGGTATCTTTTCCCCATAAGGCTGATGCATCTTTTAAAACCACGCCCTTTTCATTAATAAGGGCATAAACAGGAGTTTCTGATTTACTCTTTATCCATATGGAGTCAATATTGCAGAGTTTTATTGCAAGGCCTGTCTTGCCGCCGGAGTTTGCTGTCCCGAAATACCCTGTAGGCGAGAGGGCGGTTGCCTCGCACCGAGAGGCGGTAGGTATATTTGTGCCTACCAGAGCGCCGCTTGTAAAAAACAAACTGTTCTTTGCATCAAGAGGCTCAATTGTCCTGTCAGTATTTTTATACAAAAGGGCGGTATTAACTCCCACTCCTCCCATATATCGTGATCTTAATCCCTCGTCTTCAAAATATGTATGTTCCTTTTTCTCAAGATCAATTACGAGGATTCGCATCTTCCCACCTCAACGCTTTGTAAGCACATGCTGTTATGCATTCACCGCAGAGCTTACAGCCCTGGGCGACAGATATGGCAAAACTCTGCTTCTCATCATTTTTGTCTAATGTTATGAAAGATTTATCCGGGTTTATAACATTGAAGTTAAAGAGCGAGCAGGCCAGTATGCATGACATACAGCCTGAACATCGCTCATGGTTTTTCAGTATCGTTTTTTTCGCCATACTTAAACCTCTCAAGGAAATATGAGGCCATATAGGAGAGTTCCTTTAAAAACATGTCCCGCGACATCGGTTCTTTCCACCATTTGTCCTTCTTAAAATACGACATATTCACAGGTTTGATAAGATATACTACAGCACCTTCTTTTGACGGGGAATACAACAGGTGAAATCTTCTTGAGGCATATTCCGGCACAAGAATGATAACCTTTTTTACTCCGATCTTTGAGAATGCCTCCTGTGTTTTATTGACCTTTATTCTGCCTTCGCCTTCTACGGCAATCTTCTTGAGCACACCTTCCTTGATGCCCCTTGTTTGCGCTGTTTTTGCAACAATATCCAGTATGCTCATTCCAAGTATTTTATCATCTTCAATCCATATGGTTTTGCCGTCTCCTGCCCAATATTCTCTGAAAGCCTCTGTGTATAACTCCCCGTTTTTATCTTCAAAGAACCTGGGGACAAATATGGCGTCTGAAGGAAAGATTTTATCTTCGTATCTAAGCTGATTTGCGATAGTTTTTAACGAGAAAGGATGGACAAAGATTCCTGCAATAATCATACAAGCGACGAGGATGAACATAAGACAGCCGCACCCCGCCTTTCCTCTGTTATTCATTGTTCCCCCAATTATTTATATTTGTTAAAATATTCATAGGAAATGACCGACAGAATTACGAGAGGTGTTGTTTCGGTTCTGAATATATTTTCTCCAAGTGTGCATGAGGTAAAGCCATTCCCCCTAAGCCATTCAATCTCCAGATCATCTATCCCGCCTTCAGGGCCTATCACCACGCATATCTCCCCTCCCTCTTTCCGGTTTGACATAACATCATTGAATGATACTTCTTTTTCCTGTTCGTAAAAGGCCCACCGGTTTGAAATATTTTCCGTATAGGGGAGTATCCCTCTCAAGGGAGTAGGTTCAACCACCTCAGGTATGGTAAATCTTCCCGACTGACGGGATGCTTCTATAGTAATCCGTTTCCAGCGGTCGCATTTCCCTTTTTCCTTATCATCAAATTTAATTAAAGTCCTCTTGAAAATTGTAGGCAGTATCCTTTCCACACGGAGTTCCGTTGCCTTCTCGACGAGCCAGTCCATACGCGGCCCTTTTATCGGACTTACACAGAGAGTTACCTTAGGCCTTTTTTCTTCAGGGTGATGTACGACATCCATTACCCGAAGATACAATTCCTTACCTTTTATGCCGTTGATGGTGCATCTGTAAAGGTAGCCCTTTCCGTCAATCAGGTCTATTCTGTCGCCGATTGTTTTTCTCAGAACATTAATAATATATTTATACATAGGGCCCGTAAGCAGCGCCATACCGTTCTTTATCTTCAGCTTGTCTACAAAAACTCTTCTTATTTCCATATATTACCTTTCCGGAAGCTTATAGAATCGTGCCCCATACAACCTGTGATATTCCGACCATTTCTCGCCTGCCATATTCTGTTTCATGTGTTCCTTTACGCCCATAACCTTGGCGTCGAGATCATCAAGATAATGTACGGTAAGAGCTTCTATGGACATGGGTTTTTTCGGAGAGCCCCATTCTTCAACGCCATGGTGGCTGATAATGATGTGGGCAAGCATATCCGATGTATGCTCCGGTAATCCCTTCACCTCTTTTGCCATTTCTTCGAACATTATAGCTCCAAGAGCTATGTGTCCCAGAAGTCTTCCTCTGTCCGAGTATTGAAAACCCCCTTTAATACAAAACTCTTCAACTTTTCCAATGTCATGTAAAAGGCTTCCTGCAATGATGATGTCTTTATCCGCGCCTGTTATGTCGGCCACATGCTTACCCATATGCGCTATTGACAGAGAGTGTTCAAGGAGTCCACCCAGAGAGACATGGTGCACCGCTATAGAAGCAGGATATAAAAAAAATTTCTCCAGAATATCATTCCTTCTGATTAGCGCAGAGAAGACTGAGGCTATATGAGGATCCTCAATTTCATTCAGGAGCTGAAAAAAATCTTTTTTTAAATTTTCAATCCCCGGTTCGGCTTCCGGGAAGAATGCGCTCATATCTTCCAGATTGACTTCATCGTCAAACTTCTTGATGCCGGTTATGGTCAACTGAGGTTTTTCCTGGTAGAGCCGCATCTTTGCCTTAACAAAGACAAGATCGTCTTTTTCAAAAAGCTTGTTTGTATTGTCTACGTTTTCCCAGACTTTACCTTCAATGCTGCCGGTTTTGTCCTTGAGTTCTATGCTCATATACTTCGCGTTATTTTTTCCTGTAAAGATATTCTTTTTTGAAACAATGAAAAGGTCGTTGACCTCAGTGCCTTCCTTGTTAATATCCCTAATAAATATGCTTTTTCTCACGAGTGGTCTCCAAAGTGCTCGAAGCCCTTAATGTCGGGCTTTATGACTTTTCCGTTTTTTAAGATTTTCACGCCTCTGCCTTTTCCTACTTTGCCTATTATGGAAACAGGGAATCCATTATTTATGATATCTGTGATTGTTTGAAGCTTCTGAGGGGAGAATGTGAAGAGCAGTTGGTAGTCTTCACCGCCAGCCAGGGCAAGATGCTCAAGACCTTCTCTTTTCAGAACATTAGGCATTGGTATGTCTTCAAGGTTTATCCTTGCGGATTTCCCGCTTTCCTTCATCATCCTTTCTAGGTCAATAACTAACCCATCGCTTATATCCATCATCGCATTAGTTATATCACTTTTTATCAATTCCTTCCACAGGCTATAGGGCGGTTTAGGATTTATGTGCCTGTTTATAAATCTGTTTGAGACTGTTGCTTTTTTACCTTTCTGCAGGAGGCTCAAGCCGTATGCGCTTTCTCCCAGCCAACCTGTGACTCCTATCAGATCACCTTCTTCCGCATTGTTTCTTCCGAGATATCTGTCGGTTATTAATTTTCCTGTCATTGAAATATCAATAAAAAAATCGCTTTTTGTTTCTATTGTATCACCGCCGAGGAGAATTGTATTGAATTCCTTTGCGGCCATGGCCATACCTTTGTAAAATCTGTTAATCTGCCGGTAAGTGATATGTTCCGGGATGCCGATCGTAACAAGAAAGTAGAGAGGTTCAGCCCCCATGGAAAGGATATCGGATATGTTTACATATATGGCTTTTTTACCTACATAATAGCTGTCCATAAAGGCAAAATCAAAATGAACATGCTCAGCAAGTCCGTCCTGGACAAAGACATAGGAGCCCTCTGCCATTCGGGTTACTGCTCCGTCATCGCCGATGCCTCTCAGTATTTCTTTGGATGATACTCCAAACCTTTTAAGCCGTCTTATAAGTTCATTCTCTTTTATTTCCATTTTGTCAGCAGAGATGATAACAGGTAATAGATATGTTTTGCAACTATTGCTGTGCAGATAAACCCTGCATGAATAAAAAAAGCGGGGATTGACTCCCCGCTTTTTTACATAATTTAATTGAAATTACGTGTGATCACTCCACTTGCCGAACTGTTCTCTATTTCTGGGGCTCACGTCGCCCCCTCCACCGGCATAGCCGTCGGAGCCTCCCCTTCTCGCTCACCGTGTGAGCTAAAAGAGATACTTTTACGTGTGATCACTCCACTTACCGAACTGTTCTCTTAATAACCTGTGAAGGATCTTGCCAGCCGCGCTTCTCGGCATCTCTGAGTCTTTTATGAGGATTACATTCTTTGGAACTTTGAATCCTGCGATCTTGCCTTTACAGAAACCGGAAATCTCATCAGGCGTTGCAGTCTGATTTTCATGGAGAACAACTATAGCGGTAACCTGCTCACCCCATTTTTCATGGGGGACGCCGATAACTGCAACGTCTTTTACAGCCGGGTGCCCGCCGACACAGTTTTCCACTTCGGAGGGAAATATGTTTTCACCGCCGGAGATGATCATGTTGGCTTTCCTGTCAACGAGAGTATAATATCCGTCCTCATCAATGTATGCCATGTCGCCTGCGCTGAAGTACTCACCCTTCATTGCCGCCGCGGTTTTTTCAGGGTCTTTCCAGTAACCTTCAAAGAGCATGGAGCTTCTTGAGTAGAGTTCGCCCACCTCATTCGGTTTTGTAACAAGGTTCCCGTCTTCGTCGTAGAGTTTTAAAATATCCGTACCCATGACTTCACGTCCGATGGAGCCGAGTTTCGTCATCTGTTCGTGGGGCTTCAGGACAGTTACGATACCGGCTTCCGTAGATCCGTATGCCTCATAAAGATTTGAATTCGGGAACATTTTCAGGATTCCGAGTTTTGTATCACGTCTTGCCGGCGCTGAAGAACAGAGCAGCTTCTTCACGCAGGTTACATCAAATTTCGCTTTTACTTCATCCGGGAGCGCAAGGAGCATAATGTAATGAGTCGGAACAAGTGAGGTAAAGGTGACCTTCTGTTCCGCGAAGGTCTTCAGGAGGTCTTCAGGATTGAAACTTACCATATTATATGCCATGACAGTGCCGCCTACCCAGGTGACAACAAAGGAGTAGAAGAGTGAGTTTACGTGGCAGCAAGGCATGACAAGCAGGTTTGTATCATCGAAATTAAACTGATGGTCGTAGACCATAATAAAATACTGTGCAAAGAGGTTGGCATGGCTCTTCATAACGCCCTTTGGCCTTCCTGTTGTTCCGCCGGTATACATGATGACCCAGATATCATCCGCGTCAACCGATACCGCAGGCTCTTCCGGACTTGCCGCCGCGATTACATCTTCATAAGAGGCAAAACCGTCGAAGTGGGGATTATCTATTGCAAAAGATATGTATTTTTCTACTGTTGGAAGGTTTTTCTTCATCCCCTCTGCCATGGTTACCCAGGGAAGTTCAGCTCCGTCTCTGTCTTTCCCGCCCTGCACGATTAAAACCTTTGCCTCGCAGTGACTAAGGATGTACTCCATTTCCGGTTGCGCGAGCCTGAACATAATCGGTACGCATACAAACCCGCCCTTTGCGGCAGCGGCGTATATTTCGAGCCACTCTACGCAGTTGTAAGCAAGCACCGCGAATCTTTCGCCTTTCTTCAGTCCCATATCGGCAAGTGCGTTGGCAAGCCTGCATGCCCTGTCATCCCACTGCTTAAAGGTATACGCCTTGTTCATGTCTTTGATGCCTATTTTGTCCGGCCATTTGAAGGCGTTTACCCTCAAAACATCCTTTGCCGTCATCCAGTGACCATTGTTCATGATTAACCCTCCTTAAGTAGTTTTAAAGTCAGCTTTTTTGAATTTCCTTTTCACTCTACAAGCTCCAGGAGATGATATACCTTTTGAGTCATCTTGTTCCTCAGAGCGTTGTCAATCAAATTGATCATACAACCGGGGCAGGCAGTAACTACAATATCCGCTCCTGTTGCCTTGATTCCGTCCATCTTCTTGTCGGCTATCTTTTTTGTAAGGTCATAATGATACACGCTGAAGGAGCCGCCCATGCCGCAGCACATATCCGCATTCGGCATTTCCACATACTTCAGTCCCTTCAATGCCTTGAGGATTGCCCTGGGCTGTTCCTTAATGTTCTGATATCTTATAAGGTGGCAGGGATCGTGCCATGTGGCGGTTTTGCCTTCAAACTCTTTCCTCAACTTAAAGTCTTCCGGTGGAATTTTCATAACATCAATGACAAATTCGGTGCTGTCTTTTATCTTTTTTTCAAAAGCTTCATACCGTTTCTGCTGATCCTCATTGTCAGGGAGATACTTCTGATAATCCTTGAGTGTTGAACTGCATGTACCGCAGGCAGTGACAATGTAATCCACGTCCTTAAATGCTTTAATGTTCTCTTCGGCGAGCATCCGTCCGGTCACGAAATCACCGCTGAAATAGATGGCAGCGCCGCAGCAGTTCTGTGCCTCAGGCACTACAACCTCTATACCCCTTTTGGTAAGAAAGTCTATAAGCTTCAGTCCCAGTTCAGGATATACGAAATCGGTGGCGCAGCCCATGAAAAAGCCTACTCTCATTTTCGGTTTCTCACCGTTTACCGGTTTATACACGGGTTTTACCATATCACGTAAAAAAGTCTTTGCCATTGCAGGGATGTTCCTTCCCTGTCCGAGGCCTTTTAAAAAGTCAGGCAGATGTCTTATGTTGCCTTCGGTTTTAGGAAGCATCCACTGGAAAGCCTTTGCGAGTTTTAAATATCTTCCGAAGGCTTTTCTGTTTGACATAACCTTTCTGAAGGCAAAGTCCTTGATAAAACCAAGTCCTTTATCTTTTACCATCTGCGCCCTTGCCCCCACTACAACCCTGTCGATTTGTGTCTTTGACGGACAGTTGGCGGCGCACCTTTTACAGAGGAGGCACTTTCCGATAATGTCGCCCATCTCCGGGGTAAACTCCTGCTCTCCTTTCAGAGCAAGCTTTACGAGATAATTTTTCCCTCTTGCAACGGCGGTTTCAGTCTTTTCTTCCTGATACACAGGACAGAAAAAGCTGCAAAAACCGCATTTCATACACTGGTCGGCAAATTTTTCAATTTTTTTCAGCTCTGATAAGTCTTTCAAACTCAACCCCCTTAATCCCAGATCTTGCCGGGGTTCATGATGTTGTTCGGATCAATAAGAGCCTTGATCTTAATCATCAGTTCGACTGCAACAGGATCAACGGTTCTCCTGAAGAATTTCTGTTTTTCGAGCCCTATGCCGTGTTCTCCGGAGAGTACACCGCCGAACTCAACAGCACCTTCAATAATCCCATCCATAACCTTTAATGCCCTTTCGTAGTGTTCCTTGTTTTTTATATCCGTAAGTATGGCAGGGTGAAGGTTTCCGTCTCCTGCATGACCCAGTATGCACATCTCAATGTCATATTTTTTTGACAAATCCCTGCACCTTCTTATAAAGTCAGGAATTCTGCCCCTTGGCACTGTGACGTCTTCCGCCATAACAGTAGGCGCCTTTCCAAAGACTGCCGCAAACCCTGCTTTTCTTGCCATCCAATATTTGTTTGCCTCGTCCATGTCTTTGGCGACTCTCACATCGGTAGCGCCGTATTTCTTTGTAATCTCAACGATCTTTTCCGTCTCTTTTTCTACTGCTTCAGGGATTCCGTCGCATTCAAAGAGCAACACCGCGTCTGCATCCTTTGGAAGTCCCATGGGCATCATTTCTTCTATCCTGTTTATTACCCAGTTATCGAGAAGTTCAATCTTGGCGGGAATTACCCCGTTTTCCAAAACCCTGAATACGCTCTCTCCTGCCATTGCTATTTCCGCATATACGGCCATGATTGTTTTCTTTGCCAGCGGCAAGGGGTTGAGCTTCAGTTCTGCCTTTGTAATAATGCCGAGCGTTCCTTCGGAGCTGATAAAGATATGGAGCAGATCATAACCGACTACATTTTTTAATGTCCTGCCGCCGAAGTTTGTAATTCTGCCGTCAGGGAGTACAACCTCAAGACCAAGGATGTACTGTTTTGTTACCCCGTATTTTACACAGGCAGGCCCGCCGGCATTTTCCGCTATGATCCCGCCAAGAGTTGCGCCGAGAAAGCTCTGTGGATCAGGAGGAAAGAAGAGCCCCTCTTTTGCCAGCCTCATGTTGAGATCCTGAAGAACAACGCCCGGTTCAACAGTAACAGAGAGATTTTCCTTATCAACCTTCACTATTGTGTTCATCTTTGTCAAGCAGAGTACGACCCCTCCAAGCCAGGGTACAGAGCCGCCGCTTACGTTTGTACCCCCTCCTCTGGGGGTTACCGGTATCTTTTCTGCATTGGCAATTTTCATGATCTCAGAGATCTCCTGAGTGTTTTTTGGAAATACGACACAATCAGGTTCATGGATCCAGCTCGTAGTCCCATCGTAAGAGTATGCCTTTAACGCTTCAGGCGTTGTAAGAACGTTCTCTTTTCCAACGATTTTTTGAAACTCCGATATTAATGATTCTTTTATCATCCATACCCCCTATTCTACATATTATTTAAAATTGTTACACATTTTAATCTTCTTATATCCTTTTCTTCCTTTATTGTCAAGAAAATACACCAACAAAAAAGCAAAAAATTGTATACGGTTTGCCCTGTTATTTTAACCCCCTATTATCTAATTATTGCCAAGGCTTCGGTGGCCGGTATTTTACGGTAAAGAACAGAAAATTCCCTGTTTGTGATTTCAAGGGCCGGCTGTGATACGGTCAGGGCAGGTATAAATATTCCCCCGGCTGCCCCGCATGAATCCGATAAGGGTAAGATTTACTGTTTTTGCCAACTCTATGGCAAGAGAGGTAGGCGATGATACCCCGCAGATGATTTCAGCGCCCAGGCGGGCAGCCTTTTGAACCATCTCAAAGCTGAGTCTTGAGGTTAAGACGACAATGGCAGCTTTCCTGATGTTCCGGTGGAATAACAATTTTCCTATGGCCTTATCGAGGGCATTGTGTCTTCCCACATCTTCTGAAAATGACAGGAGTTCTCCCTCTGCGCTGAAAATTCCGGCTGCATGTGTTCCGCCTGTTACAGGAAAGACAATCTGGTTTTCCTGTAGAGCCTTTTGCATAACGGCGACAGATGAAGCATCTATTTTTATTCTCTCCTCGATTCTGCCTTTGGAACTGGTTATGTTCTCTATCATATCAGTGCCGCAGATGCCGCAGCTTGAATATGCTGTTGTGCGTTTTTGTTTCTGTCTGAGGCGGTCTTCTTTATTTACTGTAGGGCTTAAATAAACATTGATCTTATTTCGGGACACATCACTGCAGTAATTTACGCCTGCAACGTCTTCCATGGAATCAATAATACTGTCGGAAAAGCATATACCAAGAGCAAGCAATATCTCATCGCCCGGCATTCTCATTGTCGTATAGAAGGGCTCATTATCAATATATATCTCTAAAGGTTCTTCGATAGTGACCATGTCGTCAACCTGAATACGTTCCGTATCTGAAAACTTTATGATTGAAACCTTGCCTGTACTCATTGTTCCATCCTCCATTGCCTCATTATATCATATTAAGAACCTGTTTTATGCCCAATTTCTGAAATGATCTGCATGCTGACTCTGCCGGAGTTTTCCGCCCTATTTTTACTCCGGTGCAATCTCCGGGGCTGTCTGTTCCTGAAGTTCTATGGAAGCAAGGAAAACCCTCAGTTTTTCATAATTGTATTATATGCATCGACTACAAGAATTTCAGTATTCTTTGTACAGAATTATAGCAATTATGCTATAATTTATTTATGAAATGGACAATTACTTATTACAGCGAGTCTGTTCAAAAAGAGCTTCTTGCTCTACCAGCAGGCCTGCTTGCTCGTTATCTTCGATATACAGACCGTATGGAAATTTATGGGCCGGATTTGGGTATGCCTCACACGCGGGCAATGAGTGAAGGACTGTTTGAGCTACGATTAAAAGCTACGGAAGGCATTGCCCGAATACTTTACTGTACAATGATTGGAAAGAAGATCATGATTTTGCACCAGTTCATGAAAAAAACCGAGAAAACACCGCCGAAAGAGATTGCCTTAGCTCGACGGAGGATGAAGGAGATCAAAAATGTTGAAGCACAAAGAACTTAGGTCACGCGCTCTTGAGCGTGATGATGTAAAGATTGAATATGATAGACTTGATGAAGAATTTGCTTTTCTTGACGAATTCCTCAAGGCTCGTGCCGCTACCGGCATGAGTCAAGCAGAAATTGCCGAAAGGATGGGCACGACACAGTCAGCGGTTGCACGCTTAGAGTCTGGTCGAGGTAAGCATTCCCCTTCTCTCTCTACATTACGTAAGTACGCGCACGCGCTAGGCTTTCGTATAGATTTGCGATTGGTCAAAGAAACGAACACAAAAATAGTCGAACAAGGCGGTGCAGCGAATCCGCAAAAAGACGCGTCTCGCTGACCTTTTCGTTATATTACCCAATTAAATAAAATCAAACAAATCATGATGATACCCCGTCACAAGCGGAACAGGAAATCAGAGATAAAACCGGAAAAAGCTATGGAGCGGTATTTCAAAAGCAGGAAGAATTGGTTTATAGAATGAGTATACACAAACTTTTATAAAGAGAAAACAAGGTGGGCAAAGAGGTATAAAATGCCAAAATTTAGAATTCTTTGGAATCCTTGTGGGTAACGACTCCTTTCTGAAGTTGATACTGCGTGGTTTTTCCCTGAGGTAAAAACTGCTTCCTGAAAGCGATAGGCATACTAATTTAAAATTATAAAATGTTTCATGTGGCAATCCGTTCTTATGCAAATAAATCCAAAGAAAAGTATATTGGTTTTTAGTGCGTAATATCAGTAAAACAATTTAGCAGCATAATTAGTGTTCATTATTGCGGAAAATAAAGGAATATTTTTCTTGATTTATTATTTTGTTGATATATGATTGAAAGATAACCAACTTTGTATATTAATTGTTAAAAGAGAAAGGATAAAATAAATATGGCAATATTCCAAAATGGTAACTTCTTAAATATTTTAGGAATAATACTTATCGCATTAGGAACTTTTTCCATGTTTATGGGTAATCGAATTCTCTCGAATCAAAGTACCCGACTAATGGTAAATCAAATGGAAACTTTTATAAAGGGTAACCTTAAGACAACTAGCATAGATCAAATTATAAACACAGTTGGAATCTTGTCAGAGGAAAATGATATTAATTTAATGGTTAGTAATTTGACTATGCCAGAAAAATTTTTTTTGCTCATGTTTATTGGGGGCTATAAGAAAATGGATCAAAAGGCCATTTTTAGAATGCTAAAATTACTTGCAGAAAATCTAAAGCCACCATTTACTTTATCTCCGGAAAATAATCCGTTTCAAGAAGTTATCGATTCATTAACCAGAAAAAAAATTATTGTTGTCGAAGGAACCTCTCTAAGACCCACAAATCTTGGGCAAAAAATTGTTAGTGTTTTAATTAGAAGCAAAATTCCACCTTTCGATGAAATATAATATTTTTTTA
This sequence comes from uncultured Syntrophorhabdaceae bacterium, assembly GCA_964532465.1. Taxonomy (GTDB): domain Bacteria; phylum Desulfobacterota; class Syntrophorhabdia; order Syntrophorhabdales; family Syntrophorhabdaceae; genus JAPLKB01. The sequence continues at coordinate 68,926 of CAZHHX010000018.1, forward strand.
ACATGCGCCTGGACACAGACTGGCTAAAAAGCGCGCCCGCTGGTCAGGCGCGGCGTTGGGCCTCATGAACAATGAAGATCACACTTGACCATAATTGCATTATTGACCTTTTGGATGGAAATGCTACGGGCATGAAGATCAAACTATTGGTCAATTCGAGTATGCATGAGTGTTACGTGGTCGATATTGGTGCCTCCGAGATGCGTGCAAGGGGTGTGCGACCAGATAGGTATGATCTATTCGAGCAGCTACTATCCAACTCTGGAATTGCCCATCTGCCGCGCCTTAGTCCGATGCTCATGTTTGACGTTACTTTCTTGGATAAGTGCATTTGGGGAGACGACGAGATGATCGCCCTAGCAGACAAAATCGAAAACGTACTATTTGGCGATGCGCAACCGATAAACATTGCCTTACAAGGCATAGACTCGCCTGTTGGCAGAAAGTGGCTAAACCGCATCTGCGACGTACATACGATGTGGTGTCACATCAGAAACGAAAACGACGTTTTCCTAACATCCGATAGAAACTTCTTCAAAAAAACTAAACTTCCCTGCCTTGTTGCCTTGGGGGCGGGAAGGATATACAACCCCAACAAGGCATTGCCTTTATGTTGGATGAATACATAAATGATTATTACCAAAAATAAATATCAATTTCCCGATTGTCTTGCGAACCAATGTGACCCTCTCGAATTTGAGAATTGGCTTGAGAGTCAAGCCAGAAGACATCTGAAGCGTGATAGGAAACGTGGAAACGCAAATGCGACAAGAGAACTGTATAAGATTGCAATTTATGAAGCCGTGATTAAATCCGAGGGTATCGATGTATACACAGGAAAGAAATTGAGATGGGATTTAATTAATACATACGACAACGACCAATCAATAGCTAAGGGGAGAGAGTATAAGAAACAGTTTGGTGATCTACCTACGGTTGACCATGTTGATGATGGTTTAGGTAAGCCCCAGTTCAATATCTGTTCTTGGCGTGTAAATGATGCAAAGAACGATCTAACACTTGACGAGTTCCTCGCTATGTGTCGAGAGGTTCTTGCGTTTAATCAATGACAAACGTCCAATAACAAGGGCAATTCAGCCGATCGCTACCGCTCCGGCTGATTTTATCGTACTCTCTTTCGTGTGGTAATCGGTGCTCTGCATTGTCTCCAAGACTGTTTGCTTGTAGGTGAAAGAAAAATCATCCAGAAATGGCTGGAGGTATGCATTTCTGCTGGTAACCCTTGCCTTTAGAAAACCACGTAGTACCGACTTGTAGGTGCTATCTAATAATTCTTCATAAAACGTATTGTGTTCTGGAGTGCTCGACACAAGGACTGCATAACCCCTGCCCCCTCTGTGCATTGGTTAACGCAACCCAAATCCACCACCTGATTTTTATTCCGCTCCCAGGTAGCTTCTGAGGGT
>CAZHHX010000019.1:0-65689 GCA_964532465.1 uncultured Syntrophorhabdaceae bacterium
CACCGCCCTGTTTTATTTCATCAATTACCTCTTTGAAAGGGGCTACTGTTTCCATCGTCTTTCCTAATCCTCGTATTTAGTGTTAATGTCTTATTCCTTTGATACCCGGACAGCAGTGTCCATTATCTTCTTCAGTCCATGTTTCCTTATTAAGGCCTTCAGCCCTATTTCAATCTCTCCGCGCTTCGCCTCTTCCTTTTCAACTTCCACTTCCCTTTCTTCGTATGTCAGGGCGCCGAAGGTGCATGCGTCTACGCACATAGGCTTTTCTATGGGCGGATCGCTTTCACACATATCGCACTTGAGCGGAAGCCCTGAATCCGGTTCCTTGAAGGCGTCTCTCGACGGGCAGGAGGCAGGGCAGAAAGTGCACTCATTATACTCTTTGCCGTCAATCACGTAAGTGTTTCTCCCGTTACATTCCGCCTCGGCATAATCACCTGCCCGGATCGGCACAAAGACATCGGTCATTTCGTCCATAACTACCATGATCCGGGAACGTCCGGTATTAATCGAACTGTATCTCGGTACTGCATGGAAGGCGGAGCACGCTATCTCACAGGCCTTGCATCCCACGCACTTCCTTGTATCCACTTTTATATTTTTAACTATTTTTGTTTTTTTCTCTTTGTTGTCCACGGTGACACCCCTTATTCCTTCTCTTTCTTGGCCCTGGTATCATTAAGAGCAGTAACTTCATTCCCGGTCAAAACACCCCTCTTGATCAAGTCTTCCGACACGTAGCCCAAGCTCAATTTATCCAAGGTCTCTTTGGTTGGAATTCCATCAAAGGTCCAGCCTTTGAAGTCATAATATTTGGTCAGCAACTGCTGCTCATATTCTTCATTCCTTACCGCCCAGTGATCCTCCGGCGGCCTCTCCATATGTCTCCTCAGACCCAGTCTGTTATTGAGTGCTCTAATCAGGTTCCGATCCCTCTGGAAGCATTCCCACAGCCTGTCTTTGTCAAACTCCCACCCCGTCGCATGGGTGATTATCTGCGGCATGTTCCATACGTGATACCCTGTGGTGCCACCGAACTGACCACGGAATGATGATACAAATCCGCAGAATCCAAGGGCATCATCAAGGTAGTGCATACACTCATTCCAATCAGTAATAGCACACATAGCGTCATCGGGCAACTGATCGCGTTTTACCCACTGCCGGAACCAGTCATGGAATTTTTTATCCGGGACCGCGACCCACTTCTTGATGAACTCTTCCCTCAGCTCAGGATCCGCGATCGGGTCTTGCGGGAATGAGCCTTCGATCTGTGTTATAGCCATATCCTCACCAGTGGCTATCATGAGATAATAGGCCGGATTGAGTTTGCCGAGTTTGATGGGCAACTGCTCGAATTTCTTTACCGTATTGTGATCGAATTGCTCGGCGCCGTTACCAATTATAGCTGCAGCCCCGGAAACGCCATGGGCGAGAATGTCTCCAATGCCTTCTCTAAATGCTATCTTCTGAAGGAGATAGTAGAACCTTTGTCTAATATCGTCAGGCATACCCGGGAAGTCCTTATCAGTTAAAATCCCGGCATCCAGGAGCTCAAGAGCAAAGGCAAGAACCTGTGGTGTTGAGTAGGAGTCAAATCCTAAATCCATAGCAATAGGAAGTATCTCGTAGGTAAAGTCCAGTTCCTGGAAGGAAGCCATGTGGTAGGTATCTTTTCCGTAGCACTTGTAGGAGAATCTTCTCCTGTTCGGCCACTGAATGAGATTGTGACATGCCTTCGGGCAGTTCCAGCAGCCCGTCCAGCGGTTCATGTGGTCGTACTTGAGGTTCCGCCATCTCTCTTCGAGAGCATCACTCCAGAAGGTCTTTCGCCGTACACGTGCATTGCCCCAGGAGAAATTGTTGTGATGGAAACTGTCATCTTCATCAGTCGCCATCCAGTCCCCGATATTCGGGTTCGCATCAAGCTCCTTCCTCAGACGTGAACACATCTCCCACATTTCTACGGGGTGAGCGAGATTGACGTCTTTTGTTCCCCGGATGGCAATCGCCTTCAGCTTTTTTGCTCCCATAACCGGCCCAGGTGTACGAGCAGCGCTCGAGTTGCCGCAATCAATGGAAGCTGTAATACATCTGTGCTCCCCGGCCGGGCCGATAGCAGCCACCATGGCTCTTTTGTCGTTCAACTCTTCCTGGATCATTCTCTGAGTGTCAACCATTCCTTTTCCGGCAAGATGCCTGGCATCACGGATTTCAACTTTATCGTTGTGTATCGCCAGGTAGACCAGATCGGAAGCTTCACCCTTGATGATTATTCTGTCATAGCCGGCCATTTTCATTTCCGCCCCAAAAAATCCACCCATCAGTGAATGCCCAAAAAATCCGTTCACGGGGGCAATGGTATTGACCGACACGCGGTTTGCGCCGGGAACGCATGTACCGTTCAGAAGACCATTACCGAAAATGAGCAGGTTCTCGGGAGACCATGGATCAGTGTCAGGAGGAACACGATCATATAGTATCTTCGCGTTCATACCGTGGCCGCCCAGATACAATGCCGTATCTCTCGGATCGGTCTCTACCTTATCAATGCTTCCCTTTGACAAATCAATTTCTAAATTATACCCTGTTTCTGCATACCTCATTCTTTACTCCTCATAGGTCTTTTCGCAGCATAACTTCCGGCTGCGCAGGTTGTTAAAATTTCATGTGCTTCCTCGGCACTTTTTAATGGCGGGCGGTCATTGAACCGTGTCCGCCTTTCTTTTCCTTTACTTCAACTTTTTTAGGGATTCTTGCTTGAGGCGCCACAGGAGTGTCTGTGATTGGAAGCAACCAAATAACCTCTTGCAACGAATTCTTAAGAATCAGCTCTGCAGTTTCTATATCCGGAGCTTCTATCTCTTTTACATTACAATAAACTCTATAATACATGTCTTATCCTCCTCCAATCACTTAAATAGATTCTCGCGGGCTCACACCCGCGACCCTATAACTCAACACCTCACTGTAATCGACAGTTAATCTCTTCGGAAATCTTTATCAGCGATTCTACCAACCAATGACGGGACGAGTCCGTTATCTGATTCCTCAAACCGGCAGCCCAGATAGCAACTTGAACATCCTTGCCGCAGGCATTAATGGGTACGCCAAAACCAACCATGCTCTCAATATATTCTCCCATATCATAGGCAATGCCTCGTTTGCGTACTTCAAGGATCTCCTCTTTATAGACAGCCTTATCTATAATGGAATAGGGTGTATATCGCTTCAGTTCGGTTCGGGCAAGAATATCGTTGATTACTTCATCAGACAACTGGGATAACATTGCCTTAATCCCGGCACCAGCCAGGATGGGCATCTTCATGCCTATTTCCGATGATACCTTGATTCCATGGTCTGAATCTACTTTATCAATAAGAATTGCCTGACATTCAGATCGAAGTCCTAAAAAAACCGAAAGATTGGTTTTTTTATTTATTTCCTCCAAATACGGACGCGCAAGCTGTATGACCGTTGAGCGTTTACCTGCCATATTTGCCAGAATATAAAAGTTTGTACCAAAGGTAAATTTACCGTCGCGTTGATTTTCAAGCACATTGAGATCTACAAGAGTATGGCTTATGTTGTACACCGTGCTCTTGTTCAAGGATAGTTTCCCGGACATGTCACTTATGCCCAGAGGTTCTTTCGATTGGGCAAGCAATTCCAGAATAGCAAAACATTTGTCAACGGCCGGCACTCTTTTAAATTCTCTTTGGTTCATATTTTGATTCGCGTAATTCATATTGTGTTCTCTATATCAAACATATGTTTTATATATCAAACGATTAAATATTTGTCAAGAAAAAATATTAAATATTTTATATTACAGGATAATTAGATTGCCAACATATTGATTAAATTAATCTTTAATTTTTTATGAGCAACATTCATTTATTATAACTATCTGTAGATAAATGTTTTATTATAATAGATAGTCCTTTACAAAACAGTTTTTATCGCCTATAATGAATTATATTCAATTAGAGTTTCAAAGGAAACTTAAACTTGTCGAAAAAAGATTTAAAGAAACAGCAGATCATTCAGGCCGCTACCGAAGTCTTCGGCAACAGTAATTTTCAAAATGCCGCCATCTCTGAAATCGCCCAGAAGGCAAACGTGGCCGAGGGCACACTTTATCAATACTTTAAGAACAAAGAAGATCTTTTCTTTTCAATCCCTGCGGAGAAAACAGATGAATTCTGCGATGAATTTGATCTCCATCTCCAGGGAATTAATGATACTTTCGGCAAAATTAGAAAATTAATCTGGTACTACCTCTATTTCTTTAAAACAAATCCTGGTTATGCCCGCAGTCTTATGCTCGAAATGCGCGTGAGCAAGAGTTTTATAAGGTCAAAAACCTATGACAGGATAAAGGTCTTCACCGATAAGGTTCTTGAAATAATCAAGGAAGGTCAGGAAGAAGGGCGTATAAGAAAGGATGTTGACATATACATTATCCGGGAATTATTGCTCGGGTTTCTGGAGCACAGAGTCACCTGGTGGCTGCTCAAAGAAGAAAAGTACGACCTCGTTGAACATTACGACGAGATCTTTGAATTGGTTTTTAATGGAATTAAATCTTCCACGGAGGAATAGAAATATTATGGAAGAAATATTGAACAAGGAGGAGAAGCAATATGGCTACACAAGTTATTAAATCAGACTGTATTATGTGCATCAACAGTTGTGGAATAAACGCATATGTTGAAGACGGCAAACTCGTCAAAGTCGAGGGTATGAAAGAGCACCCTATCAGCTTAGGGGAGTTGTGCCCCAGGGGCGAGGCTCTACCCGAGTGGGTATATTCAAAAGACAGGCTTACGCACCCTTTGCGGAAGAAGACCGACGGCGGATGGGAACGCATATCCTGGGATGATGCGATAGATACGATAGCTAAAAAATTTCAGGAGATAAAAGACAAATACGGCGCAAAAGCTCTTGCTGTATACACCGGTTCATTGGGAACGGAAAATATTGAGCTGGCAGCCTATGCTCAGAGGTTTCGCGGAGTTTACGGAACGCCCAATCTTCTGTCCGTGGAAGGAAACTGCTTCCGTTCACGCATCATGGCTCGCCAGATGACCTTCGGCGGATACCCGATTGAGGAACCCTGGAATGCCGAGTGCATTATCGTTTTCGGACAGAATATGGATAACTCCAGAGTAACCGTGGGCCGCAAAATATATAAGGCCATGGAAGCCGGGACACTTAAGCACGTCATAATCGTTGATCCGAAAAAGATCCCCATGGCGGAGAAAGGCATTCATATCCAGATCAGGCCCGGTACAGACACAGCTCTTTGTCTGGGCATACTCAACGTTATTATAGGGGAAAAACTCTACGACAAAGAATTTGTCGAAAAGTTCTGCATCGGTTTCGACAAACTGACTGAACACGTAAAACAGTATACACCTGAAAAAATGTCTGAGATCACCTGGGTGCCTGCAGACGACATAAGAAAAATAGCCCGTCTGTTTGCAACAAGCAAACCGGCATCCCTGGTTCCGGGAACATGCTCGATAGATCAGCATGTAAACGGCTTTCAGGGCAACCGCGTTCATGCCATAATACAGGCAATAACAGGCAATATTGACATTCCCGGCGGCTGGGTGAATATCCCCTTTATCCGTCTCGGAGACATGAGAGTTACAGAGATCAGCGATCCCATCGGTACTGAAGAACATCCACTTTTCCGCCGCTTCTGGGGTAGAACATCTCCTTACGGACAGCAAATGCTCTTTGCCGATGCAGTTTTGAAAGGCAAACCATACCATATTAAGGGCATGATCTGCACCGGCGGGAATCCGGCTGTTACATTGCCTGATTCAGAACGTATAAAAGAAGCAATAAAGGCCCTTGAATTTGTAGTAGTATCAGAGCTGTTTATGACTGAAACTGCCGAACTCGCCGATATTGTACTGCCCGCTTGCTCATTCCTTGAGAAAAGCGGCGTAGGTTACGTATATGGCGTTACAAACTGTATTCCCTATGCAATGGTGCGCAAGAAAGTAATTGATCCTATCGGCGAATGCTGGCCGGATTGGAAAATATGGACAGAAATAGGCAGAAGAATGGGTTATGGCAGTTTCTTCCCCTGGAACACTGAAGAAGAAATTATAGATTTCTTTCTAAAACCGAGCGGACTGAACAGGGAGCAGTTGACCAATGAACATCCGGAAGGCGCCTATTATACTGAAATGAAATATGTTCAACAGAAACGCTACAATACACCTTCAGGAAAAATCGAGCTTTATTCCCAGACATTGGAGGAAAACGGTTACGATCCCCTGCCAAAGCCTGTGGAGCCCAGCAAGAGCCCCATAAGCTCGCCGGAGATGTTCAAAAAGTATCCTGTTATCCTTACAACAGGGTCTAGAATCCCGGAATATACGCACACCCAGCTCAGAGGTATTTCTTCCGTACACAAGACCGCGCCTGAGCCTTTGGCAGAGATACATCCGGACACGGCAGCCCTGTATGGTATTTCAGATGGCAACATGATAAATATAGAGACGCAGAAAGGCAAGATCCTTATGAAGGCAAAGACTACCGAGAAACTGGTTCGCGGGGTGTTAAGCGTTCCCCATGGGTGGAATAAAAACGCAAACTGCAATTTGTTGACTGAACTTGAACCGCGCGACCCCGTAACAGGTTACACAGAGATGAAAGCACTTCTCTGCAGAATATCTAAAGCAGCATAGGAATAAAAGGATATAGCAGAAGAGAATTGTGAATGCTTTCCGGCAGACCTTTGCAATACGCGAGGATTACCGCAGCTCGTAAGACTGAATAGTTAAAATTGATTTGATATATTAAAAAACCGCCGTTTTTCAGAACGGCGGTTTTTTAATATATCCGGTCCTTTCCTAAATAAGATGCAGTAATCTTTATATTTTAACCTCATATCGAGAGTGTGAACGCTGATATTGATATAAAACATGTAATATGTGCTGAAATATAAACCATACCGGAAGAGGTAAGGAAAAATAGCGCCAAAAATTGAAATCAACTCGGAGAAGACTTTTGACCGTGGCCTAAAAACCCGTTTTTATGGCACAGGTAAGCTTTGGGCAAGTGATGGTTCCGTTGCCTAAATCAGAAGCAGGGATTATATCGTTCGACAATATCAGGCAAAATAGCTCTATCCAAAATATCTCGTTCATGGAGGGCTGTATAAAAAGCTCGGGCATCTGCTGACATGCTTTTTGTCGAGATCGTAGAAAATGCATAAGATCATCCTCTCTGTTACGCTTCGTTTAAGTATGGTAATGCCCGGTCACTACGTAATGTCATCTTCAGGGACATAATCCTCCTTAAAATAACGATTGGATTAAATTACACGGCAGGTAAAAGTCATAAGAAATACAGAAAGATTCATCCCTCTCGCTTATGTTTTTGATAATATCTTCGTGGATTTCCCAGAAGCAAGGATTACATGAAGAAATGCTTAACCGCATTAATTCTTTGATAATTTTTCTATCACTCATTTATCAAGCATTGGACAAACAGCGGGGAATTGCGAAATATTTTCAGCCAACTCCCTCTGACAGCCATTAAGTATGGCATCATGCTTTTAAGCTTGTGACCAGCCATGCGATTGTTTCACCCAAGTCTTTCATGTTTTCAAGTGCTTCAGCATCTTTCTCAACTTCCCCCTTTTCCCGTCCTACACCAAAATTCCAGTATGTTGAACCTGGGATAATCATTCTGGACATTAAAAACATATGGTACATTGAATCTATAACACTGGTTGCTCCTCCCCTTCTGTTCACAGTTACTGCCGCGCCGATTTTATGAGAGAAAAGGCGGCCATTCGCATTAGCCACGAATCCTGCACGGTCTATTAATGCTTTCATTTCTGATGTCATTCCGGCAAAGTATGTTGGTGAACCCAAGATGATTGCATCGGATTCAATCATTTTACCAATGCATTCATTCACTATGTCTGTGTCAATTGCACATCTTGAATTCTTGTTTTCCTTACACTTATAGCAGGCTATGCAGCCATGCACTTGCTTACCGCCAATCTGGATCAGTTCCGTTGTTATTCCTGCTTCAGTAATAGGCTCAAGCACTTTTTTCAGCAAGAATTCCGTATTCCCATCTTTACGTGGGCTTCCATTAATTGCAATTGCCTTCATTGTTCGACCTCCCCATAGATTCATTTATAATTTCAAAATTATTATGCTTAACCGATAATATTGTCAATAACAATGACGTTTTTATGATGACAAACATATAATAAGGAAGAGCTTCACAGAAAGTGGTTTTTGAATAAATCAATTTTGATGAACTCGTAAAAAGTAGAAAACAGCTTTCCGATTGTGATACGCTCTTTTTTTTGGAGATAAATATGAATATTCAAGACAGAACAATAGATGTGGTCATTTTTGATTTCGGGGGTGTCCTGGCTGAAATAGGATTTGAAGAGGGACTGAGGGCTGTTGCGATGCGCCACGGGTTAGATGAAACGGCCTTTTATAATCTGGCTTATGACTTGATTTACTCGACAGGATATCTGACGGGCCACATTGAAGAACACGCCTTCTGGCAGATAATCCGCGAAAAAACAGGCATTGAAGATAACGACATAATGCTCCGCGATGAAGTCCTCTCACGATTTGTTCTGCGGCCCTGGATGTTTGCTATTGTAAAAAAGCTCAAAGCAAATGGTATCGGAACTGCTATCCTAAGCGATCAAACCAATTGGCTCGATGAATTAAACGAACAATACGATTTTTTTAAATATTTCGATGTTGTGTTTAACAGCTATAATCTTAGAAAAAGTAAGATGGACCCTTCCCATTTTTCAGATATTATCACACGTCTGAATTGTGCACCGGAGAGGCTTCTTTTTGTAGATGATACTGAGGCACATTGTGTAACTGCACGCAGGATGGGCATGAAGGCAATCCGGTTCATTGACCGTTCTTCCTTTCTCGAAGCTATAGCATGTTTTTGGCCTATATTGCAGTTGACCGGGCCGGCAAGTAAAGCATTGTGTCCGGAGGAAATTTGAACAAGGAGGAAAAAGTATGATTAGACACGTAGTTCTCTGTAAGTTTCGCACCTCAGCATCCGAAGAAAAACGCGAGAATGCCGTAAATATGCTCCGTACCCTGGGACAATCTATTTCCGAGGTGCGAGAATGGAGCATGGGCAAGCAAGCTCTGCCTTCAAGCACAGCTTATGACCTGGCAATAGTTTCAAGTTTTGAGAATGCGGAAGCATTAGAGAGGTACAGGAAGCATCCCGATCACATCAGAATAAAGAATCTTCTGACTGAGATAGCGGATTTGGCTGTCGTTGATTATGAATATTAGATAAAACAGGAAGGTTGAACGCAAACCAAGAAACGGCATAGCATAAGTCTTGCTGAATTCATGTCCGCTGGTTTTATCCCGTAACACACAACTGCTTTGGTGTACAATTTCCTAAAATTTGTATTTGCTATACGCAACAAAGTCTGCTTTGTCTTTTAATATTGGTTAGTTATACATCATTTAACATTGCCCCTAACTCATACTTCATGTCAACAGAATTTGTGGTCCCGTCTTGGCAACAACCTGTATATCGCCGCAGCCTTAATGTGGCACTGCGGGTACCCGCTTCCGGTCGCGGGAGGCTCCGACAGCTTTTACTGGTGGAGGGGTCGACGCGCGCACCACGAACAGTGGGATGAGACAAGGATGTCCGCAAGAGGCACAGGTGCAACAAAGGCATGCAAATGAAGGCAACCTGGTATCAGATCACGCAAGGTTATCCAGCACTTCCTTCAGCATCTTCTCAAGCTTTGCCTCCTCGGTCTCATCGGCATATTTGGGTCTCTCCACATCAGGGAAGAGTCGGAATATACCGTTCATGATGACCTCCGCGTGGGGAGGGCAGCCTACCAGGGCTGTACCTTTGTCAGCGTGGTGAAGCTGGCAGATACCCATAAAAATATTAGTTTCACTCGGATCAACGTCAGCGCCCTCATAAGGGCCGAGAAAAATGTTCACTCTTGAATCAAAAGGCCGGTCGATCAGTAATCTGTTGGAATCTGCCGGATCAGGTTTCCGCAGTTTGTTGAGAACAAAGTGAAGATATCCTCTGCAGCCGCCACAGGCATTTGCCGCATGGATTCTGAAGTCCCTGCCGCTCTCCAGATTAATATGGGGCTGTTTGAAAGGACTTGCCACCTTGTCTATAGAGGCGCCGAGAACTTCTATCCTCTCAGGCTCAATAGGGCCCAATCCCTGGAGGTATGCCAAAAGTACCGGAGGGGACATATGAGGGTCAAGACCCATAACCCGCATAGTAACAGCATCAACTGCCACAGGATTGTTTCCCCCTATGAGGAGATTCATCGTTTTCGGCGTACCCGAAACAGGTCCGAAATCCTCCTGTCCCACAATGCCGTCAATTATCGTCAGATGGGGCTTAACAACATGATGTATGTTTACAAGATTCTGCCAGAGGCCGAAGAAATGGGTCATATACTTCTCAAGGGGAGGCATGGCGCCCTGAAGATTTTTAACTCCGAGAGAAACGCCTGCTGCGAAATGTATCTTCATAACAGGAATGCTTATGAGCACATCAGCTTCCTCAATCGTCAGCGGAACTTTTCGGGATTTCATTCTCTTTCCCGCAGGAACCGATTTCTCTACAAGTTTGTCGGTATTTAAATCAATAAGACTCACCTTGTTCGGGTCCAGATCAATCAGTTCGGGATATCCATAGACGTCAAACATCTTGCCGGTAGCGCTCCGGTTTATTGATGAGCCCTCGGCCACAATGATTTTCCCGGCAACAGGCAGCAGCAGCTCAATGAGCCCCTTCAGGATACGGATATCCGTGACCACTCCGCCCACATACTTGCCTCCCGTCATGCCGTGGTCAGCCACCACATTCGGTTTGAGAACTACGGTCTGACCGGGTTTTACATATTTCCTTATGCCTCCGAGCCTGTTCAAAAGATTCAGCAGGGATGCCTTTATATCTTTTTCTGTCTGGGCTCCGGCAACCTCTTCGATAACTACCTGTTCTTTTTTGCGATAGGGCCTGGAAGGTTTATGCTCTTTCAGCCGCTCAAAAAACACGGATGTACTAAGCTCCATCCTGACCAGAGAAAGATCGAATGCTTTTATTTTTCTGGAAGGACGAAAACCGTATTCCACCAGTCGGTCAAACTTCTTTCTGTCTGCTTCCGCAATTTCGGCGGAGACAAGACTTTCCAATGCAATGAGCGCATCAATGGCTTTCGTAAAAATAACTGTCTCATTCTCTTTTGAATTCACAAATATATCTTCAATAGAACTAATAACTTTATTGTAAATAATCCAACCCACAGTCTTGTTATCTTCTCTGACAAGATAGACGGTAATGTCGCTGCTTTCACTCCACTGTTCCCATCTCGCATCAATATAAAGCAAACCGAGATCAGGTATTTTTGAATAGTATTCGACTAAGCCGCTTCTGAGAGAGGATGATAATTTTCCCTTTTTCAGTATTATTTCCGACATGTCCGTCTCCTTTGTAGGAATGTTTTCCTTAATTGTTTTCAAGGTCTCTTTCTTGTAACCCTGTTCTATCCTTCTGCAATTATATTCAAAATTTATCACGAAATCAAGCTAAGGTCGCAACTGCAAACTTACTAAATTAACCAAATAAAGACGGAAATTGCCTCGAATTTCATGTAAACTAACCTTTTCAGATTTACATTTCTTTTTCTCAATCAGGGCAGGTAATTCATGAATAAGGAGAAAAGATACAAATGAATATTTTAATAAAAATGAAGTTCAGGCAATATCTTTTAACAGCAGGACTTATTCTGCTTCTCCTGACCGGCACAGCTCTTTCCGAGGAGACATCCTTTGAAAATGTAATTGTCCTGGTAGCAGACGGCATGGGTTCAACGCATACAACTGTTTCCCGCTGGTACAAAGGGTCTCCCCTTGCCCTTGACAGGATGTATCTGGGAGCTGTGAGAACTTATGGGGCCGATTCCACTATCACCGATTCCGCGCCGGCTGTAACTGCCTTTGCCACAGGGCATAAAACATTCGATAAAATGATCGGTGTGCTGCCGGGAACTGTCACAATACCGGGTTTACAAAAAATATCCGATAATTTAATGTATAAACCGACGGCAAATGTTCTCGAAGGCGCGAAACTCTCAGGCAGGTCTGTCGGAATTATTGCAACATCCAATATCCAGCATGCCACCCCTGCCGGATTTTCAGCACATTGGCCGGACAGGAAAAACTTCAATGAAATTGCAGAACAACAGGTGTATCTGAATATGGACGTTGTACTGGGTGGAGGGAAAAGATACCTTGTAAATAAGGAAAAAGGGGGTACCCGTGTCGACGGGGAGGACCTCATGGAAGTCCTGAAGTCAAGGGGTTATGACTTTGTGGAGACAAAGGATGCAATGCTGAACAGCGCTTCAAGCAAACTATGGGGCATATTTGGCGATAATGCTATGGCCTATGAATTTGACCGGAGAATATTCCATCCCGAACAACCAACGCTTTCAGAGATGACAAAAAAAGCAATTGAAATACTGTCAAAAAATCCGAAAGGCTTCTTCCTCTTTGTTGAAGGAAGCAAGATCGATTGGGCTTCCCATGCAAATGACCCCATAGGGGTGATAAGCGATGTCCTTGCCTTCGACGACGCAGTGAAGGTCGCTCTGGATTTTGCGCAGGCAAAGGGGAAGACGATGGTGCTCGCCTTTTCCGACCACGGTACCGGCGGAATGTCCATAGGAAATAAGGCAACCAACAGCACTTATTCTAAACTCTCTTACGATGCTGTTTTTGTCCCTTTAAAAAAAGCCCGGTTAACAGGTGAAGGTCTCGAAAGGGCAATGGCAAAGAATCCCTCGGACGAACACATCAAAAAAATCATGCTGCAATATGCCGGAGTTGATGATCTGACAGAAGACGAGATTGATGCCGTAAAAAAAGCAAGGCCGGGCAGGATGAACTCAACCACGGGTCCCATGATCAGCAGGAGGGCTAATATCGGCTGGACAACAACCGGACATACAGGCGAAGACCTGTTTTTCTATGTTTACGGCCTTAACAGGCCTATCGGTCTCATTGAAAACACCGATATAGCGCGCATAATTGCCAAAGCCATGGGTTTTAATCTGGCAGACATAGACAGAGAGCTTTTTGCGGATGCGCAGGAGGCTTTCGGAAGAATAGGGGCAAATGTAAAGACGGAGAATAGAGATCCCGCCAATCCGATACTTGTAGTGGAAAAGAAAGGCAAATACGCAGAAATACCATTCAGTAAAGACATTATTAGAATTGGAACAGATCGAAAAGAATACAGGATGCAGGGGGTAACGATCTTCTCCCCGCGGACAAAGAAAGTGTATATTCCGCAACAGGCAGTATCTATTTTTGAGAAAGAAACAAAATGAACTATTATATGCCTGTTCACATACATCCGGGCTACACGATAGTCTCTATCACAGAATAAAGTCCGTTGAAAGAAATCGGGAACGCCGTTCCTTCAAAATTGACTTAATGATCCCTCGATTCGCGTCAGTCTCCTTGGCAGCCACAAGCGTCCGGATAGTAAAAACCCTCAGCGCGTCCGAAACGGACAAAGTGCCTTCCGCGGAGTCCTTTCTCCCGGTGAAAGGAAATATGTCGGGGCCGCGCTGGCACTGACTGTTTATGTTGACGCGGCACACCTGATTAACCAGCGGATCTATGAGGCCGGCGATAAGCTCCGGATCGCTTCCAAAAAGGCTGACCTGCTGCCCGTAGTCTGATTGAGTTATATAGTCCATGGGCTCTTCAATATCATTAAATCGGGCAATGGGGACAACGGGTCCGAACTGTTCCTCGGAATACAGTCTCATTCCCGGTCCAACCGGATAGATAACTGCCGGGGACATAAAGGTGTGATTCACGATACCGCCTTTTTCATTCATCAGGCGCGCGCCTTTTGCACGCGCGTCATCAATCAGTTCAGTGAGATACTTCGTCTTGTCATCTTCCGGCAGCGGTGTAATCTGGACGCCGGTTTCCCAGGGCATCCCGCTTTTAAGCCTGTCTACAGCTTCACTGAATTTTGTTATAAAGGCATCGGCAATTTCCTCATGAACAAAAAGCATCTTAAGGGCTGTACAGCGCTGGCCGTTAAAAGAAAGGGACCCCAGAACACATTCTTTCACCGCATTGTCTATGTCGGCATCTTTCAGGACAATGCCCGCATTCTTGGCTTCGAGTCCGAGCACGCAGCGCAGGCGATGCGGTTTCGGATGCTGCTTCTTTAGAGTATCAGCAACCCGGCTGCTGCCGATAAATGCCAATACATCAATTCTTCCGGATTTCATAAGAGGGCCTATGACTTTGCGTCCTTCACCATAAACGGTGTTAATAACACCCTTGGGGAAGGAATCCCTAAATGCTTCAAGAAGCGGTTTGTGAAGCAGAACTCCCAGCTTCGGCGGTTTGAAAATCACGGCATTTCCCATGATAAGCGCTGGAATCAAGGTTGTAAAGGTTTCATTGAGGGGGTAGTTAAAAGGTCCCATGCACAGTACCACTCCGAGGGGCGCACGGCGAATCTGCCCGATTACACCCTCTTCGATAACAAAACGTGACGATACGCGATCCAGATCCTTAAGAGCATCAATAGTGTCCCTCATGTAATCGATTGTCCTGTCGAACTCCTTCCCGGCATCGGGCAGCGTCTTTCCAATCTCCCACATGAGGAGTTTGACAACATCTTCCCGTTGTTCCTTCATCCGGTAGACAAATGCTTCTACATGCTTAATCCGTTCCTCGACAGACATAGTCGGCCATGCTCCCCGCCCGTGATCATAGGCCCTGCCTGCCGCGTCAAGAGCCTCCAATGCCTGCTGCTCCTTCAACAGGGGATAGCTGCCGATTCGCTTTTGACGAACAACACCGTCGATTACTTCACATATGGGAGAGAGCACGTCCTGCTGCGGACCGGTCCATTCTCTGATTGAGCCGTCACAGAGGTATTGGCGCTGTTCTATAGGGGAAACAATGCGATATTCCTCAGGCACTGAATCCTCGGTTGCAAGGGTCGGCGTAAATATCTCATCATTCATTGCAGCATCTCCTTTCTGTTTTTAACGAACATAACGTGTCTCCGTACTTCATAAAAAACATTTCATAAAAAATTTTCATACCTACATTCACTGTGAATGTAAAATTTACTCAATTATCAAAACCAAAGCCTGTATTGACTTTACGTGGATTTTACCTTTTACAGCAACAGTTGCTGAAAATGTTTCAGACACAGTGTCTGATAAGTCTTATTATTGAAGATTTGTGACTGTTTATTTTACTTCCCGCACGCTTTCCAGTCTGAAGAGTCTGATACCGGAAAGCGTTTGTTCTGATTCGAGACCAGAAGAAAGATGCCGCTGACAAAATAAAACATTGCCGCGAATAAAACCAATTAATACCAAGTCGCGGCCAAACATTATATGTATGAATTACCGGGCATAATACCAAGTAAGCTTTCAATAAAATCATAGTTTATTGTTTGAAAGCAACTTGGTATAAGATAATGCCTATGGGGAAATCTCTTCTTCTGTCAGATAGCACTGCGGGTCTTCTGCCCACACGTCGCCCGTAAATGCTTCAGCCCTGACCCTGAAATTTCCGGCGCATATATTCAGCCATCGGCACCTTGCGCATCTGCCTTTCACAAAACGCTTCTTATCCTTCAGCTTTGCCATAAGTTCGTTGGAGGAATCTGTCCATATTTTGCTGAAGGGTCTTTCTCTAACATTGCCAAAGGCATAATGCCTCCAGAATTGGTCCGCATGGATATACCCTTCTTCATCCACACAGGCAATGCCCTTGCCTGACGCATTCCCTTCATTCATCATAAGAAGTTCATATACCTCTTCAGCCCTTTTTCTGTTCTCATTTAAAAGTCGAAGATATATGTAGGCGCCATCGGCGTGGTTGTCAACAGTAAGCACTTCGATGGGGTTGCCTTTGTCAAAAAAGGATTTTGTTCGGTCCAGAATATAATCAACAACTTTTCTTGACTTATCGTGAGGGAGGTCTTCAGCAATCAGCTTTGAGCCTCTTCCCGCATATACGAGGTGATAGAAGCAAACCCGCTCTATGCCTTCTTCCTCAATAAGGTCAAAAACCTTTGGAATCTCCTTGTAATTTCTTCTATTTATCGTGAATCGCAAACCTACCTTTATTCCTGCCTTTTTTGCGTTCCTGATCCCGGTTATGGCACGCCCGAAAGCCCCTTTAACACCCCTGAAGGAATCATTTATTTCTCCGATGCCGTCAATACTGACTCCTACATAGGAGAGTGAAAATTCTGAAAACATCTGCGCTTTTTCCTGCGTAATGAGGGTGCCGTTCGTTGAGATGACTGCCCGCATCCCTTTTTTTACCGCGTAGCCGATAAGGTGGGGCAGGTCATCCCGCAGCAGAGGCTCGCCGCCGGAAAAAAGGATTACAGGCACGCCAAAAGAAGCAAGGTCATCTATCAACTTTATGCCTTCATGTGTTGAAAGCTCCTTTCCTTTGTATCCTTCATCTTCAGCAAAGGCATAACAGTGTACACACTTCAGATTACACCGTTTTGTCATATTCCATACAACTACCGGTTTTTTATCCTGGGAAAACTGCAGCAGATGCGAAGGCAGCTTTGACGAATCTCTGCCGTACCTGAGGGGGTCTGATGCCTCAACGACCCCGCAATACAACTTGGATATGCCGATCATTCTGTTATTTTGTACATAAAAGGATAAAATGTCAACACAGATCATGGGTCAAGCGCATTTAGGACAATATTCCCTACCCGTAAACCCATTGATCTCAGGTTCAAAGAGAAAGGTTTGGACATGCCATCAAAAGCCTGATAAATGAATGGTTTGAATAGTAATGCAAATTATTCTCGTAATATTCTTCAGTTAAGGTATTTATAGTTATGCTGTAAAAAGGGGCAACATAATTATATTACAGATATGTTCATGAAGATAAGAATTGACACATCTATTCACTTTTTTTATACTTAGTCTATTATAAAAATAATTTCCAATAAGCTAATGGAATTTCAACTGGACATGCGTCGCACTCAGCAATATGACATGTTTATGCGTCTGCCCATCATCGCGATATCATCTTTTTTCTTGTGGAGAGATTTTAATTCCTTACGTGGTTTTGTCATTACTCATCCGTTTTTTGATGGAGACTGGAATTTTTTGATCAGTCTTTCCGCCCGTATCGGCATGATCTTTTTTTTAGTTCTGCTGGTGGTTTTTCATGCCGCACGCTACAGGTCGGTCTCCGGTTACACAACATTCAGTCCCAGAATCGCAGCATTAATGGGCATGGGCCTGGCATATTTGCTGCTTTTGTTCCCGCGCGCAGATCAGCAGGTCTGGTATGATCTTGCCTCGTCAACACTGCTTTTTATAGGCAATTTTCTATGTTTGATTTCTGTGACAACTCTTGGACGTTCTCTCAGTATTATGCCGGAGGCAAGAAAACTTGTCACCGATGGCGTCTACACTCACATCCGCCATCCGCTTTATCTTGCTGAAATGATATCCGATCTTGGTATTTTGCTTCAGTATCGTTCGTTCATAACAGTTGTGATCCTGATGGCAGTGTTTTATTTCCAATTGCGCCGTATTCATTGGGAAGAACAGATTCTTGCCGAGACTTTCCCGGAATATAAAATCTACAGATGCACTTCATGGCGGCTGTTGCCTCGAATTTATTGATGTATTCTTTCATCGGGTTGGCATTGGCCTACATAAATATAATAGTAGCGGCCGTTTATATTTCAATTAAATTATTGCCGCAGACGGGGTTTTATCCCTGTATAAATGCAACATCGCACGAATCGTTGAATATTGAGTTTATATACCAAGGACATACCAGCATCACATCATGCAAGCAGCGTTTACAGACAGTGGAAAATGCGATGAGACTTGCCTGTCCGACGTGCAGGATTGAGGCTGGTTGTTCATCGGGTTTGGACAAAGATCAGCGGCGGAAGCTGACAAGCTTGCCGCTTGCTCAACCTTCTATAAAACTATCGGAGGGCGTGTTGGTTTTCGTCTCACCATATCCTGAAATAGCCGGCACAGCTTGCATTCAGACTGGGGAACAATTAAAAAAGATTGGCGGACGCTGTTTTATGCCCAATCAGGGAAGACCGCGGTACTGATAGAGGAAATGTGTTTCAACATAAAAAAGGCATGCCTGTTATAACTTATCCATTAAGTTTAATTCCCTATCTGCCTCTGAAATAATTTATATATGCCCGAAGAACTTTTTTTTATAACTCTGATTGTTGTATAATTAATCAGAGTTATAAAACCTGCATTAAAGGAGTATTAAAGACATGCCTTTTTTAGAAATTATTTCCGTAATAATTCTTTTAATCCTGAACGGCATTTTTTCAGCAGGAGAAATGGCCATTGTTTCCCTGAGAAAAAGTGAGATAAGTGAGATGGTGAAGGAAAAAAAAGAAAAAAGAGCCGATGCGTTGCTCGAAATGAAGGAAAATCCGGAAGGATTCCTCTCCGCAGTGCAGATCGGCATTACTTTATTCGGCACCCTTGCATCTGCTATAGGAGGCGTCTTTTCGGTAAAGTACCTCAAGCCGTTGTTTGACGATATACCTTTTATCCGGGCCATAAGCGATACAGTTTCTCTCGCAATTGTAGTAGTTGTATTAACATATTTTTTCCTTATTATCGGTGAGCTTGTGCCGAAATATATCGGCATTAATTATAAAAAACGTGTTGCCCTGTGGGTTACGCCCTTATTCGGTTTTACCTCCAGGTTTTTCTTTATTTTTGTGAATCTTATGTCGCTCTCTACAATGTTCGTAGTGCAAAATCTTAATCTGAAAAAACGTGAAGAGCATTTCGGAGAGGGTGAAATAAAAATATTGCTGGAGGAGGGCAGGAGGAAAGGTATTTTTGATAAGACAGAAGAGGAGTTAATCCATGGTGTATTTGAATTTGCCGACAAGTCGGTAAAAGATGTTATGGTTCCCAAACCGAATATTTACAGCATCAATATTGAAGACACCAAAGAAACCATCATGGAATATATCGTTGAAAACGAATTTTCCCGTTACCCTGTTTACAAGCACAATCTTGATAACATTGCAGGCATTGTTTATCTAAAAGACATCTTTAAGCAGATGTGGGGTCAGCAGGCAGATTTCAATCTGGAAAAACTGGTAAGAAAGCCTTATTTTGTGCCTGATACAATGAAGGTGAACGTCTTGTTGAAGGAGATGCAAAAAAGACGTCAGCACCTTGCTGTTGTTATTGATGAATACGGAACAACCATTGGCATTGTTACGCTTGAAGATCTTATGGAAGAAGTATTCGGGGAAATTATGGATGAGACAGACGTGGACAATAGAATAGAAAGACTAAGGGACGGCGCTATTATTATTGATGCCTCCTATTCTGTCAGGGACCTGAACAACAGGTTGAATATCAATCTGCCGGAATCCCCTGATTATGAGACCCTCGGTGGATTTATTCTTATCCGGCTACAGGATATTCCCAGAGGCGGAGAGATAATTCATCATGGGGCGCAGAGATTCACTGTAGTGGGCTTAGAGGGAAGAAGAATCACAAAAGTTAAACTCGACAAACCCTGAAGAAACCGCCACATCATCGACAGTTAAGATATTTATTTTATCTGACGATAATACATAGATGGAATAAATGTGCTACAATATAGTAATATATCTTCAATCTTTGTGGATATTTTGACATAAATTGTAGGAGGAGTTGAAAAAAAGCGTGTTTTTTCAAGTAAATTGAACGGCACTAAAATTGCAATTTTTATGATGTATAATGAAAGCAAGGATTATTAATATAGTATTTTTTATTAATATGGAGGAAAGAATATGAAAAAAACATACTTAACCTTGATTATAACAGGTTTTATATTGATGTTCAGCGCCAATGCCGGTCTTGCCGTCGACACCATCAATCTCCTGACTCTCCCATCCGCCACCTATAGCGGATATTATGTCGGCGCAGTTGGCGGAAACCTCAATGGCGGGTATGCCATGAAATACTATTGCGACGACTTTGCCACGACAACCTATGTGCCCAGTTCTTTTGCCGTGGCGGTAAGCACTCTGTCCAACCTTTCTCAAACAAAATTCGGCGGCGCGCCTAACGCGGTCTCAATGTATCAGCAGGCAGGATGGCTTATCAGCCAGATGGAGAGCAACCCCTCTCAGGTAGGGCAGATCCAGTTTGCATTATGGAATGTCTTTAACTCATCAGCACCTGATCCTGCAGGTTCATCAGATTGGCTCAATGCCGCGCGTTCCATAGATGCTTCTAAATTTAACTTCAGCTCAGTACGCGTCTACACGGCAACCAATACCGTTAACCAGGAATTTATAAGCGGCGGCGCCACAGCGCTTCCCGAACCATCGGTTGTATTTCTGCTCGTCTTCGGCCTTGCCGGCTTAGGTTTTTTTAGATGGAAATTACGTAAGAAAACTGCCGGAAGCGTTTCTTAAAAAACCATTACAACACGAGGCAGAATACCGCAGATTTGCCTTTAGTAATCAATTTACAGCGCTAAATCATAAACGCATATTGATTGTTTGCATTGATTTGACGCAATCTCTTTTCCTTTATAGCCCGCCATAAGTTGATGTGCCATATTCACGTTGAAAATACAGGGTTTATGTGTTATGTTTATCAGATTGAAAAGGAGGTAGAGCATATGGGTTCTAATACAAAAAAGGTAGAATTAAGAAGAAAGAGGAAAAGAACAGCGTCAGGGAAGAAAAGAAAAAGAACTATGTCAAAGATGTCTACACCGGCTTTTGCTATTCATGTAGAAAAAAATGAGTAATGCCTTCCGTTATGAAATAGGTCCGATCAGGCCCCCTAATGAGGCATACAGCCTTTTATTGAGGTTTACCCGGAACTGCCCCTGGAACCAATGCTCCTTTTGTCACGCATACAAGAGGAGAAAGTTCGAAACAAGGGATCTGGAAGAAATAAAAAAAGATATAGATACTATAAGCGCCATACATGACGATATTGTAAATCTATCGTTGGAAAAAGGGTTTGATGGTAAAATCACCGAAGCGCTGGCAGAATACATATTCTCCGGCAACATCTATAATGAATGCTACAGAAGCGTAGCTGTCTGGCTGTATTTTGGAGGGAAAAACGTATTCATACAGGATGCGAACTCCCTTGCCATGAAACCGGATATTTTTGTTAATGCCCTGGAATACTTGAAAGAAAAGTTTCCAACTGTGGAAAGAGTAACTTCATATGCCCGTTCAAGGACTATTGCAAAAAAGCTGACTGTCGACGATTTAAAAAAGATAAAAAACGCCGGACTTACCAGACTTCACATAGGTCTGGAATCAGGAAGCAATGCCCTCCTTAAGTACATGAAAAAAGGGGCGACGAAGGAAGATCACATTGAATGCGGGAAAAAGGTCAAGGAAGCCGGTATTGAGCTCTCCGAATATGTTGTGCTCGGCATGGGCGGCACAAAATGGTGGAAAAATCACGCGATTGAAACTGCCGAAGTTCTTAACCGGATAAACCCCGATTATATCCGTTTCAGGACATTAAAAGTCTTAAAGGATATGCTTCTCTACGAAAAGCTTGAAACAGGTGATTTTGCGCTCTCATCTGAAGAGGAAATTGTTTCAGAGGAACGGCTTTTGATAGAGAATCTCAATGGAATTACAAGTCATATAAAAAGCGACCACATTCTTAACCTGCTCGAAGAGGTCGACGGCAAGCTTCCTGAAGATAAAGAAAAGATACTGTCTGTTATTGATGGATTTCTTTCCCTTACCGAGGAGCAGAAACTTGTATTCAGGTTTGGGAGAAGAGCCGGTATTTACAAGGGATTAAACGACTTAAATGATGAACTTACATGCTTCAAAATAAAAAAACAGATCCGTGAAATGGAAGCAAAAGAACCGGGCAGCATTGAAAAAACCCTCTCGCTGCTGCTTGACAATTATATCTGATAAAGATATGCAATTCTAAGCTGGTAAGTTCCCCGCAGCTTGCTGCAAAGAGTTTTTTGGACACTCCCTTTCACTTTCAGCGGGACAGTTCATTTCTTGTTTCGGATTAACCTTCAATCTATTGCTCATCTTTATTTATATGAAAGCGTTTTAAGCAAATAAATATAAACAACCTTGACAAAAGTGCAGATATTTGAATATTATATATCGTTATTTACGTTTTGATATAACGGTATTAATACACGTAATCAGTCGGGAGGCGGCATTATGCAACGCTATTGCACTTTACTTGGCAAAAGCATTACTGTGATTATTTTTTTAATGTTATTTTTTTTAGTACAATCTTCACATAGTGAAGAATTGACGGTTTTTGCAGGGGCAGCAAGCAAGCCGCCGACAGAAGATGCTGCAAAAGCTTTTGAAAAAAAGACGGGTGTAAAGGTAAATATAAATTTTGGCGGCTCAGGTTTTGTACTTTCCCAAATGGGTTTAAGCAAGTCCGGTGATATATACTTTCCGGGATCATCGGATTTCATGGAACTGGCAAAAAAGAAAGGGCTGGTCTTTCCTGAAACCGAAAGGCATGTTGTTTATCTTGTCCCTGCTATCAATGTTCAAAAAGGAAATCCGAAAGGGATAAAATCGCTCCAGGATATGACAAGGACAGGTGTCCGGGTTGCTATCGCAAACCCGGAAGGAGTTTGTCTCGGCTTGTATGCTGTTGAGATTATAGAAAAATCATTGACACCTGCTGCAAAGGGTGCCTTTAAAAGAAATCTTGTTAATTATACGGAAAGCTGCGAAAAAACGGCAACTGCCGTATCATTAAAGACAGTGGATGCAGTGATCGGCTGGAGCGTATTACAGTACTGGAGCCCGGACCGGATAGAGACTATCCCTCTGAAGAAACAGGATGTGGTGCGTATCGGCTATATCCCCATCGCCATATCCAAATTTACCAAAAACAGAGTCCTTGCCCAAAAATTTATTGACTTCGTCCTCTCCGAAGAAGGGAAAGCGCTGTTCAAAAAATACCATTACTTCATGAGCCCTGAAGAAGCGTCGCAATGGATTGGAGAGCCAAAGCCTGTAGGCGGGGAGTATACAGTTCCGAAGGATTGGATCATAAAATGAGTTTCAAACAGCTTGCCATTGTCTTCAGCTTCTTCATATTTTTTCTGTACGCCGGGCTTATCCTGTCCCTTTTTTATTTCTACAGGCCCGGTCTTTTTCTTGATATCCTTCTCTCTGAAAGAACCCTGTTTTCCATCCGTTTAAGCCTTATTGCAGCCACAGGTGTCACTCTGCTTTCAGTGTTCTTTGCCGTCCCTTCCGCCTATGCCCTGTCGCGGTTTAAGTTTCCCGGCAGGCAGGTGATTGATACGGCCCTTGAACTGCCTATGATCGTCTCTCCCGTCGCCCTGGGAGCAATGCTCCTTGTTTTTTTTAATAATCCCGTGGGCGTAGCCATACAGGACAGGGGCATACAAATTGTTTTTACCGTCTACGGCATATTGCTTGCTCAATTTGTAACCACAGTCGGCATTGCAACGAGGCTTATTAAAGCGGCAATGGACGAGATCCCTAAAAGATATGAGGAGGTGGCAAAAACCCTCGGGGCGTCGCCTGCAAAGGCATTTTTCACCGTTACCCTGCCGCTGAGCAGGAAAGGAATTATCGCAGCATCTATCCTCACCTGGGCAAAGGCCCTCGGCGAATTCGGCGCGACAATCACCATTGCCGGTTCTATGGCAATGAAAACAGAGACTATTCCTGTTGCGATATTTATGAGACTTGCCAACGCAGACATAGAAGGAACCGTTGTTCTGGTGCTTATCCTTATAGGTATCGGCCTGGGCGTTCTCTACAGTGTGCGGCTCTTTACCCGGAAGACAAGCTATATATGAATCGGATAATTGAACCATGCCCCGGATAGAACTTAAAAATATAAGCAAATATGTACTCCATGATATAAACCTTGGAATAAAGGACAAGGAACTCCTTGCTCTTGTCGGCCCCAACGGAGCAGGGAAATCAACACTCCTTAATATTATCGCAGGGCTCACTGATTACAGCGGTGAAGTTTTTTTCGACAATAAGCAAATGAATCGTATCCCGCCGCATAAAAGAGGAGTGGGCTACCTGTTCCAGGATTTGGCCCTCTTTCCCCACCTTAATGTGTCTTCCAATATAGCCTACGGCCTCAAAATACAAGGATATCCTGCAAAAACTATTCACAAAAGGGTGGCGGAACTTATGGAGGCCCTCAATATAACAAAACTGAAAGAGAGATACCCTTTGTCTTTAAGCGGGGGAGAAAAACAGAGGGTAGCCATTGCCCGCGCCGTTGCTCCCTTTCAGAAGATTTTACTCCTTGATGAACCCTTCTCCGGGCTTGATCAGCAAACAGCTAAATACTTCCGGACAGAATTAGGGGAACTTCTGAAGCGCCTCGAAATTACATCTGTATTTGTGATCCATGACCTCCTTGGCGCGGAAGAGCTGGCTGACAGGATCGCCATCATCCATAACGGCAGAATAGAACAGCTTGCGGCCCCGAAAGATATTTTTTTTAATCCCGGAACAGATGTGGTCTCAGAGTTTATCGGAATGCCGAATATCTTAAACTGCGACAACTGCCACATTCTCTCATCAGGACTTATAGAGATCATCTCCGGCGATATGACAATTGTCCTTCCCTATGAAGGCATGGGCATTAAAAAAATTGCCATATCGCCTCATGACATTTTCATATCGGATATAAAACCGCCCGGCCCCGCGCTCAACCGTTACAGGGGAATTGTTACCGAAGTTCTGCACATCAATTCTACAACAAGGGTGCGGGTAGCCATAGGAAGCAACAACCTCCTTGCCGAGCTGCAAAAAAGTGCCTTTGACGAAATGCGCATCGAAGTCGGTAAAGAAATTTATGTAATCATAAAACTTCGGAGACTTCGTTATTTTGAAGTGTAATTCCAATTCAAAATCAAAGCGCTATCTTCGTTGGCTTCGTCATCAGTCTCCTCGACGTACCGTGTAGTACGCCTCGTCGCTTCTTCCTTGCCGCCTTGATTTCATCTTTGATTTTGAATTGGAATAATTTACTATGCCGCATTCATACAATCGCCGCTTGACCCTTCAGGCAGAATCCCCTTATAATAAGGAAATTTGAAACAGGTATTGTCAAAAGCTGTATGAAAAAAATATACAGAGTGAGCATTAACAGATGTTTACAAGGAGAAAACAGGAGGAATTATGGGAAATGAAGAAGGTCTTCTTCATTTCCGCCGGATTCACATCAGTAAATAATGGCAGATGGGAATCCGGCTTGAGTGGGCTGCGGCATTTTAGGGAAGGTTTCATTGCGAGTGGGCATTATCGAGCAACATTTTTACAGATATGGATGGGCTGTGAGCTTTGCAGGCTGGAGACGTACTGAACGTACGTTGGAAGATCGCAAGGCGAAGCAGACCGCCGCAGATTAAAAATTCTCAAATGCCGCTGCCCGACCAGGAGAGCAAAGGGAAGGAAATTTTTGACAAAATCCTGAAACACAAGGAGAGGCAGAGATGAACGCAGTTATTTTATTCGGAAGCCCGCGAAAAGAGGGCAATACAATCCAGCTTACCGCCATATTTTCACAAATATTAAAAGAAAGAGGACATAACGTTCGAATCGTACACCTTAATGACCTGAACATCAGGCCCTGCCAGGGATGCCTTGCCTGTTTGCCGGAAGGAATATGCAAAATAAATGATGATATGAAAGACATAGGGAAATATATTATGGAATCGGACATTATTGTCTATGCGACACCCATCTACTGGTTTTCACCCTCCAGTCAGTTGAAGCTTGTAATTGACAGGTCTATAGCGTTTCTTGATGAAAACTATGAGTCGCGGATCAAAGGGAAAAAGGCCGTCACCATTATGACCTGCGCTGACGAAGACAGGGAAACATGCAGGCCTGCCATAGATATGTTCCAAAAAACTTTCAGCCTCCTTGGCCTTGACTATGCGGGCGGCATTGAAGCAACCGGATGCGAACAGGAAGGAGCAGTGAAAGACGAGTATAAAGAAAAAACAAAAACACTTGCAGAATCAATAGTATGAACATAAGAGGTCCCCTGTATTTTACAACAAAAAAGGTGGGCAAGGCCGTCTGGGATTATCAGATGCTCAAAGAAGGGGATAAGGTGCTCATCGGCGTGTCAGGCGGCAAAGACAGCCTTTCCCTTCTCAGGATCATGAAAGAACGGATAAAGTTCGTCCCCATAACCTATGAGATTACCGCATGTTTTGTGGATATGGGCTTCGACTGGATCAACAAGAATATCCTCATCGAGCATTTTGAAAAAGAAGAAATCCCCTACATTATTGCGCCGCACCCACAGGGATGGAACGGAAAGGAAGCCTTCGACTGTTTCTGGTGCAGTTGGAACAGGAGGAAAGCATTATTCGACCTTGCCCACGAATCCGGCTATACAAAGATTGTCTTTGCCCACCACATGGATGATATTATCGAAACAATGCTTCTGAACCTTTTTTTTCAGGGCGAAATCGGCACCATGCGTCCCTATCAGGAGATGTTTGACGGCGAGCTGGCAATCATAAGACCCCTGGCATATGTGGAGGAAAAGGAAATAGTCGTGCTTGCAAAGGCCCTCGATTTACCTGTCATCGCCTCGGAATGTCCTAACGGCAAGATATCCAAAAGAAGTCTTGTAAAGGGCATTGTTGCAGAGCTTGAGAAACATAACCCGAATGTGAAGAAAAATATCTTCCGCAGTCTGCAGAAGATAAGAAAAGAATACCTCCTGTAATAATTCCGCCGCTCGGTTTTAAGAAGATGTTCCCCTCCATGTATGAGCGTATCATTTTTAACCCCTTCCAAGGCTCGATTACGCTTGATATGTAATGACAGGAAATAGGGGCATACCGGGCAAAAAGGTAAATTATTCCGCCGAAAATGTTATTATTTCTTTGATTTTCGTGGTCAAAAGGATAGAATGTTGTAAACATAATCCAATAAGATAAGACATGCCAAAGATATTAATAGTACAGAACACCATCCCACGCCAGTCTCAACGAGGTAGACGGGTTTTTATGTCAGGTATTTCAGCCTCAGAGGTTGTAAAGAAGCTATTAAAAAAGTTAGCGTCCTCAATGACGCAATGAGGAGAAAATAAATGGCTGATAACAACGAACTGGAAAGAACCCTCTGGGCTACGGCGGATAAGCTGCGCAACAATATGGATGCGGCGCAGTATAAACACGTTGTTCTGGGATTGATCTTTCTCAAATATATCTCCGATGCCTTCAATGACCTCCACGGAAAGCTGAAAACAGGTAATGGCGAATTTGAAGGTGCGGACCCGGAAGACAGGGATGAATACCTTGCTAAAAATATCTTCTTTGTCCCCGAAAAGGCCCGCTGGCAATTTCTTCAAGACCACGCCAAACAGCCGGAGATAGGCAAGTTTGTTGACGAGGCTATGGAGGCAATCGAGAAAATCAATCCATCGCTCAAGGGTGTTCTGCCGCAAATTTACGCCGATGCTGATCTGAACAAACAAAGACTCGGTGAACTGATCGACCTTATTGCGACTATCGGATTTAACCAGGATGGCCATACATCAAAGGACCTACTCGGCAGAGTATATGAATACTTTCTTGGCCAGTTTGCTGATGCCGAAGGCAAAAAAGGCGGGCAGTTCTGGACTCCTCAAAGCATTGTGAAACTCCTTGTTGAAATGCTGGAGCCTTACAAAGGGCGTGTCTATGACGGCTGCTGCGGTTCAGGCGGCATGTTTGTCCAGAGCGAAAAATTTATCCTCAGCCATCAGGGTAATATCAAGGACATCTCTATTTACGGGCAGGAGTCAAACCCGGCAACTCTCCGTCTTGCCAGAATGAATCTTGCCATTCGAGGCATAGACGCCCAACTGGAAGTCGGGGACACCTTTCTGAATGACAGGTTCAAGGACAAGGATTTGAAATTCGACTTTATCCTTGCCAATCCACCCTTCAACATAAGCGATTGGAGCGGCGAGCTTCTGCGCGATGACAGCCGCTGGAAATACGGTGTTCCGCCAACAGGTAATGCCAACTATGCCTGGCTTCAGCACTTCGCCCACAAACTCAGCCCAAGCGGTACTGCCGGGATTGTCCTTGCAAACGGGAGCATGAACAGCAACACCGGCGGAGAAGGCGAGATACGGAAGAACATGATCGAAGCAGGACTTATAGATTGTATGGTGGCCCTGCCTTCTCAGCTTTTCTACAATACAATGATTCCCGCATGCCTCTGGTTTCTGGCGCGGAACAAAACCAATCACAAATTCCGCGACCGCTCGAAAGAAATTCTCTTTATCGATACCCGCAAACTCGGCACAATGCTCAACCGGCGCAACCGCGAATTGACCGATGCCGATATAGCCCTCATTGCCGGAACATATCACAGTTGGCGCAGCAAAGACGGTGGATATGAAGACAAAACTGGTTTCTGTAAATCGGCCACAATTGCAGAGGTGCAAAATAACGGACACGTATTAATGCCCGGACGTTACGTGGGTACAGAGGAAGAAATTGACGATGGAATCCCCTTTGATGACAAGATGAAAGTCCTCACAACAAAGCTGGCCGAGCAGTTTGCCAAAAGCTCGGAATTGGAGAAGACCATTCGGGAAAATCTCAAAGGGATCGGGTATGAGTTTTAAGGAAGGCGAAACAATCGAACTCAAGAAAAGCCTTACCGCCCTCAAGGAGGGCTTGATCTCAATCTCGGCGATCCTCAATAAACACGGCGCAGGCGAACTCTGGTTCGGTGTTGCCCCTGACGGCAAGCCGAAAGGTCTCGTAATAAATGACAAAACACTCCGTGATATCTCGCAATCTATTGCCGCACATATTGAGCCAAAGATTTATCCGCAGGTCACCGAGGAGAAACTGGACGGTAAGACCTGCATCAAGATAGTCTTTTCAGGAAAAGAAAAGCCTTATTTTGCATACGGCAGGGCTTATATGCGCGTGGCCGATGAGGATAGACACCTTACCGCTAAAGAACTTGAAAACCTTATCCTTGCCAGAAACCGCCAAGGGATTCGTTGGGATAATGATCCTTCAGATGTCTCCATAAAAGACATTAGCGAAAGAAAGGTCAAGGCTTTTATAAAACGAGCAGGTCTTGTATGGGACAATATCACCAACGTATTGGAGAAACTGGGGCTTTCCCATAACGGGCAGTTGCTCAACGCCTCTATACTCTTTTTTGCCAGGAAACCAACACTCCAGTTGCGTTGCGCCGTCTTTGCCTCGACAGACACTGCAACCATTATCGACCGACACGATTTCACCGGAGATATCCTGGACCTCATTGAAGAGGCGCAGAAGTACATTCTCAAGAACATTCACATAGGGATGCGGCTCGACGGCCTTTACCGCGTTGACGTACCGGAAATTTCGGTGGCCGCTATGCGCGAGGCGATTATCAATGCCTTTTGCCATCGCGACTATCGTGATCCGGACTATGTGCAGGTAGCTATTTTCAAGGACCGCGTCGAGATCAGAAATCCCGGCGGGCTATACGGAGGCCTGACGATCAAGAAGATACGGAAGGGCAACGTTTCCAAGAGGCGGAATCCCCTTGTTGCCGACCTGCTGCGTCGAATCCAGATGGTTGAGACCTGGGGGCGCGGAATGCGCCTTATCCTCACCGAGGAACCGACTGTGCAATTCAGCGAAATAGCCCAAATATTCATCGCCGCCTTCAATAGACCGTCTTTTGTTGGTAGCGGTAAAGGAGAAACCGGACGTACCGGCGCGGCAACTGTTGGTATAGACGGCACGCCAACCAAAGAAACACCAAAGAAACACCAAATAAACACCAAAGAATCTATCCTCGCGGCTCTCAGGGAACGCCCCGAAATAAGTGTGAAAGAGCTTGCGGCCCAATTAGAACAGACTACCGCCAGTATTCGGCATCACATGCGAATGCTTCAGAAAGCAGGAGTCGTCCGTCATGTGGGATCAACAAAAGCAGGACATTGGGAGGTAATGAAGTGAAGGCCTTTCAACCCGAGACCGCGAGAGTATATGGTAATAGCCAACAAGCTGTTGGCCGAATTGCGAAACAGCTTGTTTCGCAAATGCCGAAAGACGGATGCAGGCAACAGGTTGCTGCCCAAATTATGCTTGCCGAGTATGCACTGAGTGATATCCACAAGCCCATAGGTGCTTCTGAATATCAGCTTACTCAGGTGCTCCCTGATAGCCTGAAACCCAGCCTGCCTAGTATAGAGGAGATTGAGAGAGAGCTGGGAAAGGGTGTAGAGGAGTGACAACGACAGAAAGAATCACCGAAGAAAGTTCGGGTAAAAGTTCGGGGAAAACTGAAGAGCAGATAGTCGGGTTACTTTCGGCCAATGGAAAGCTGACAATTCCTGAACTGGCGGAAGCCCTTGGCATTACGACTCGTGCAGTAGAAAAACAGATCGCCAGGCTACGCGGGCAAGACCGTCTACGCCGTGTGGGGCCAGCCAAAGGCGGGCACTGGGAAGTGGTGAAATGACCGGACAGCTTTGCGGCAACTTGTTCCAGTGTGGTTTTATGGCTGTGCCAATCTGGGACTCACTACGCCCCGAATTTGTACAGCAAGTCATCCATGGACGGGAACATGAAGAGGGTGTGGTATGAGTAAAGAAGGGTGGGTAAAAAGAAAACTTCAAGATATTTGTAGCTTAGTAACTGATGGTAAGCATGGTGATTGTGAAAACCACGAGAACTCCGGCTACTATTTTATAAGCGCGAAAGACGTAACGAACGGAAAAATTTCATATATAAATGCACGTCAGATCACTAAACAGGATTTCGAAGATACTCACAAAAGAACTCAATTAGAACCTTTTGACGTTTTGCTAACAAACAGCGGCACGATTGGTAGGTTGGCGTTGGCAGGGGATAACAAGTTAACACGTAGGACAACTTTTCAGAAAAGTGTTGCCATACTTAAGCCTATTAAAAACAAAGTAACCCCTCAATTTCTTTATTATAATCTATTGTCACGGACAAGAGATATCATAAATACAGCATCAGGAACAACACAACAAAATCTTTTATTAGGTGATCTACGGGCATTTGAGCTTGAAATAACAGACGATTTGGCCACACAAAACCACATTGCCGCCATCCTCTCCTCTCTAGACGATAAAATAGAACTCAACCGCCAGACCAATGCCACACTGGAAGCCATCGCACAGGCCATTTTCAAGGAATGGTTTGTTGATTTCAATTTCCCCGGCGCAACCGGCGAGATGCAGGACAGCGAATTAGGACCGATTCCGAAGGGATGGAAGGTGGAGAATCTCAGCAACACAGTAGAGATTATTGGAGGTGGTACACCCAAAACCTCAGTCGAAGACTATTGGAACGGAGATATTCCCTGGTTTTCTGTAGTTGATGTGCCACATGATTCCGATGTATTTGTAATTAATACCGAAAAAAAAGTTACTCAAACTGGAATTGATAACTCCTCGACAAATATATTGCCAGAAGGTACTACGATAATTTCAGCAAGAGGAACTGTTGGAAAAATAGCGCTTAGCGGTGTTCCTATGGCTATGAATCAATCTTGCTATGGTCTCAATGGTAAACAAGATGATATTGGTATATATACTTTTTATTTGACGCGATCCATTTCCTTGCAATTACAGAAAGGTGCAAATGGTTCAGTTTTTGATACCATAACCAGAAGTACTTTTGAACAAATGGCGGTTGTTCATCCACCCAAGGAAGTTATTGAGCGGTTCAATATTGCAATAAATGCTGTAATGATGAGGATCAAAGAAAATCTTTATGAATCCAGCACTCTTATCCAAATCCGCGACAACCTATTGCCGAAACTCATGTCAGGTAAAATATGTATAAAAGAGGTAGAATAACGAATATGAATCGCCATATATTTCTATATCTTTCATGCAATTTACGGAGGTTGAGATACTATGTCCGATATTAACCTTACCCAGGCCGAAGCCGATCTGCTCATCGCTATGGAAAAACATCGCCTTAACAATGACCGATGGGAATACCCTGTAGTTGGCGGATCAATCAGTATACCTTTGATTTCCTCTAACAAAAGGGAAAGCTTCATTCTTGATGTGAGTCGTGGGAAAATTGATCTTTTGAAGGGAACCTATCAAAACCGCTCCAGACAGGTGATTATTCTTGTACGTCTGGATTTTGGAGGTCGCCCCCATCGTAACCCGGATGGTCAAGAGGTTACATCTCCTCATCTTCATCTGTATCGGGAAGGTTATGGTGATAAATGGGCTGCTCCTGTGCCTTCCGAAATCTTTCCGGATATATCGGATTTATGGCGACTTTTGGAAGATTTCATGAGATTTTGTAATATTACAGAGCCTCCATCAATGCAAAAGGGGTTGTTTACATGATAGATGAAATTCAGAAGTTATTGGATAAATATCTGGTATGGCTGAAGGATAAGACTGCTCTTCGCCAGGTAAAGGATTGGGTTGAGATTACTACACCTTACCTCGACAGGCATAATGATTACCTCCAGATATACGTGAAACACGAAAATGGCGGATTTATTCTTACTGATGACGGCTATACGATAGAAGACCTGAAGCGTTCAGGTTGTGAGTTGGAAAGCAAAAAACGAACCGATCTTCTAAATCTCACGCTGAATGGTTTCGGGATAAGACTGGTTAATAATGCCTTGATTGTCCATGCCTCACCTGATAATTTCGCATTAAGAAAACATAATCTGGTTCAGGCAATGCTTGGAGTTAATGACCTCTTTTATCTGGCTGCCCCAATGGTTGCAAACCTCTTTCTTGAAGATGTGACTTCATGGTTGAATTTGCATGAGATACGCTATACACCCAATATCAAGTTTACGGGTAAGAGCGGCTACGACCATCTTTTTGATTTTGTCATTCCTGCATCAAAACAGCAGCCTGAGAGAATATTGAAAGCAATAAACCGGCCAAACCGTGATACCGCCGAGGCGCTGGCATTTTCATGGATTGATACAAAAGAAGTGCGGCCTGCCAACTCCCGTGCATATGTTTTTCTTAATGATTCAGAACATTCTCCGTCAACATCAGTAATTGACGCATTAAAAAACTATAGCGTTAATCCCGTCTTGTGGAGCCATAGAGAACAGGCAAGTGGGGAATTGGCTACTTGAAGAATGTTTTTGTATCAGAAAAGACTGAAGCCGCCCACAGGGACGGCTTCGAACGCTCCTTCTACACATGGCAGGCGAGGCTGACATGAGCATAATTGAATCTGTTCTGGTCGTCAAGTGTTTTAGAAGATTGTGTAACAAGTTCCATTGTTGTTTGGAGAAAAACTCATGATCCTTTACGAATCAGAAATCGAACAGATTGCTCTTGAGATTCTTCGCGACGAGAATCAATACAACGAAATCCTTTATGGCCCAGACGTCTCCGAAGGAGTCGCTAAGGAGCGCGAATATACCGAAGTTGTCCTGCAAGCCCGCCTTCGGACGGCTATCGACCGCATCAACCCCAACATCCCTACCGAAGCAAGAGACGACGCCTTCAAAAAGTCCATTCGTACCTCCTTTACAACTGTCATCGACAACAACGAAACATTCCATCGCCTCCTTACCGAAGGCGTAGACGTCAAATTCGGCATCGGTGAAGGTAAATCAAAAAGTGATAAGGTTAGACTCATCGACTTCGATAACCCGGAAAACAACGAATTCGTGGCTGTCAATCAGTTCACAGTCCTTGAAAACCATAACAACAAGCGGCCTGACATTGTCATTTTTATTAATGGTATCCCCCTTGTGGTAATGGAACTGAAAAACCCTGCCGATGAGAATGCTGACGTGCAGGCAGCCTTCAATCAACTCCAGACCTACCAGCAGCTTATCCCGTCGCTCTTTACCTACAATGCTTTTCTTGTCATCAGTGACGGCTGGTTTGCGAAGATCGGCACCATCTCCAGCGATTACTCACGTTTTATGGACTGGAAGAGCGTTGACGGCAGGACCATTGTGGATGCCAAGCATCAGTCCGAACTGGAACCCATGATAAAGGGACTTCTTAATAAAGCAACCCTCCTTGATGCTATCCGCCACTTCATTGTCTTCGAAAAGACCAAAGAGGCAACAATTAAGAAGATTGCTGCCTATCATCAATATTATGCCGTCAACCGGGCCATTACTTCCACTATCCGCGCCTCTGTGGAACCGGGGTCTTTTGTGGCTGAGCATCCCGCAGAGTATGGTTTTCAAAGTGTTGACGAGCAGGTCCAGGGTGACAAGCGGGCAGGTGTTGTCTGGCATACACAGGGCAGCGGCAAGAGCCTCTCCATGGTGTTCTACGCGGGTAAGCTCGTGCTGGCGGAAGAGATGAACAACCCCACTATTGTGGTGCTCACTGACCGGAACGATCTTGACCAGCAGTTATTTGAGACCTTCGGCAACTGTCAGCAGCTTCTCCGCCAGACCCCGACTCAGGCAGCCAATCGGGACGATCTTCGAAAGCTTCTCTCTGTGGCCTCGGGCGGCATTATCTTTACAACCATTCAGAAGTTCCTGCCTGAAGAGAAAGGCGGGACTTATCCACTTCTTGCTGACCGGCGGAACATTGTGGTTATTGCCGACGAAGCCCACCGGAGCCAGTACGATTTTATTGACGGTTTTGCCAGACATATGCGCGATGCCCTGCCAAATGCCTCCTTTATCGGATTTACCGGGACTCCTCTTGAAAAGGAGGACAAGAATACCCAGGCTGTATTCGGTAATTATATTGACATCTACGATATCCAGCAGGCTGTGGAAGATGGTGCAACCGTACCTATTTATTATGAGAGCCGTCTTGCACGGGTTAACCTCTCAGAGTCTGACCGCAAAATACTCGATGAGCGCGTGGAAGAGGTAACGGAAGACGACGAGTTAACTGAACGGCAGAAACGCTTTGTGAAATGGGCAAGCAAAGAGGCTGTTGTGGGCAGTGCAGACAGACTGAAACAGGTTGCCGCCGATCTGGTCAAACACTTCGAAGGACGGCTCAGTGCGTCAGCAGGCAAAGGTATGATTGTATGCATGAGTCGTCGAATCTGTGTCGGCTTGTATGGCGAGATTATCAAATTGAGGCCCCACTGGTACAATTCAGAGGATGACAAGGGGGCTATCAAGGTGATTATGACGGGATCTGCAAGTGATCCCCTTGACTGGCAGGAACATATCCGTAATAAAGAACGCCGCAAAGCCATCGGCAACAGGCTGAAAGACCCTGATGATCCGCTCAAGCTCGTTATTGTCCGTGATATGTGGCTCACCGGTTTTGATGTGCCCTGCCTCCATACAATGTATGTTGACAAACCCATGAACGGGCACAACCTGATGCAGGCCATTGCACGCGTCAACCGTGTCTTTGGCGACAAGAAAGGCGGTCTGGTAGTTGATTATATCGGCATCGCCCAGGACCTGAAGAACGCGCTGGCAAACTATACGGCAAGCAAAGGCAGGGGCGAGATTGCCTATGATCTGGATGAGGCGGTTGCAAAGATGCAGGAACTATACGAAATCGTAGTAGATATGTTCGATGGTTTTGATTATTGCCGATATTTTACGCTTGAACCGAAGGCAAAGCTTGAATTTATTCTTGATGCCGCCAATTTCATCGAAGAACTTACCGGTGACAAAGAGGGAAAAGTTATCCGCAATGGGAAAGAACGTTTTAAGGAAAACGTTGTCCGTTTGCAGCAGGCCTTTGGTCTTGCCGTACCACATCCTAAAGCCATAGAAATTCGCGATGATCTTGCTTTATTCCAAGCTATCAAAGCCCGTTTTGCCAAGTTTGAGGATCAGACCAGAACCAGGACTAATCAGGAAATTGAAACTGCCATCAGACAGATTATAAATGACGCCATTATTTCAGAGGAAGTGGTGGATGTCTTCGATGCCGCCGGTATTAAGAAACCCGACATTTCAATTCTTTCAGATGAATTCCTTGCCGAGATTCAGGGAATGAAGCGGCAAAACCTTGCGTTGGAACTACTCAAACGACTCCTCAATGACGAGGTCAAAACCCGTGGAAAAACTAATCTCGTACAGGGCCGAAAGTTCTCCGAAATGCTTGCCGACGCGGTCAAGCGTTACCAGAGCGGACTGATTGATTCGGCAAGGATGATTGATGAACTGATTCGACTGGCCAAAGACATTAGAGAGGCCGACAAACGCGGCGAAAAGATGAACCTGCGGCCCGATGAGTTAGCCTTCTATGATGCTTTAGCCGATAACCCGACTGCTGAAGCGGTGCTCGGCGACTACACACTAAAACTCATTGCCCATGAACTTGTGGAAACCGTGCAGAAAAATACCTCAATTGACTGGCAGGTAAAAGAGAGCGTCCAAGCTAAACTCCGGGTAATGGTGAAGAGGATACTCAGAAAATACAAATACCCGCCTGACGACCCGTCAACAGGCGAATATACAGTTTCGGTTACCAAAGTGCTGGATCAGGCCGAAGCGCTAGCCGATTTCTGGTCAACTGATGAAAAATGATGGGGGGTGGATTGCAGGCCAAATGTGTCATACCGCAATGGCTGTACCGGTATTAAAAACTTGACACATTTTCAATATTAAAGGCGGTGAGCCTGTACTCGCTTGGCATGGACTTCACTAAATTCAATTTGTTTGAAATTATGCAGGGGAAAGTATAAAATCTATCTCATTCATACTTATAACCCCAGGGAGTAAGGAGGTTTTTATGGCTGCAAGAACATTGAAATTAGACATTTCTTTTCAGGAACTTCTTGCCGTTGTGGATCAGCTTGAATTGGATGAAAAAATGTTTCTCAGAAAAAAACTGGACAGGGAAAAGGTCCCTTCGTGGCAGGAACGTTTCGGAAGAGCGCTTCAACAGCTTGGTAATAAAAATAAGAGGTTCACAATAAAGGAAGTGCTGACCGATGTTGAATGTGCTATTTCCGATGTAAGAAAAAATGCATAGAATTAAGGCTG
Organism: uncultured Syntrophorhabdaceae bacterium; assembly: GCA_964532465.1. Taxonomy (GTDB): domain Bacteria; phylum Desulfobacterota; class Syntrophorhabdia; order Syntrophorhabdales; family Syntrophorhabdaceae; genus JAPLKB01. The sequence continues at coordinate 37,057 of CAZHHX010000019.1, forward strand.
TTTTAGACACCAATATTATTATTAGTGGTATCGTAAAAAGCATGACATCAATTCCAATTAGTAAACAACATCGAGGGGGATTCATAAGGCAATTTTATTGATTACTAATTGTAGCATTTACGCCTGTCCTCGCTTGACGGGGACCTGTCCTCGCTTGACGGGGACTTCACGAAACTTAAAATAGGGGGAAGATAAAAATGACTGAACTGGAAAAAAGGGGGAGTCCGGAATTTATGCACCTAACTTTGGGGAGTATTGTTGTGGAGGAACAGATTCGCTCAAGTGTTGATACGGAGGGAGAGTCTTTCAAGGCCCTTGTGGAATCTGTTAAAGACCGGGGTGTTTTAGAACCTGTTATCGTAATGCCGAAGGAAGATAAATACCTTCTCCTCTGCGGGGAGAGGCGTTATCAGGCTGCACAGAAGCTGGAAATGGAATCCATCCCGGCGCTTGTTGTCGATACGATCATTCAGAAGGACGAAGTATTAGCCTACCAACTGACAGAAAACCTCCAGAGGGAAGACCTCAACCCCATAGACCAGGCGAAGGGGATTTTGTCATTTATTCAGGCAAGACATCCTGACAAAGGGTATGATGTGGATGGGGTAATGAGTGATTTGGTAAGCTACAACAGAAGGCCTGAAGACCTGGCTGAGGAAATTGCGGACACATTGTCCGCAATCGCAGAAATCTCCGGGAAGTCAACACGGACGCTGCTTCGCATGATTTCACTTTTAAAACTTTCTCCTGAAATTCAGGCCGCAATCCGGGCAGAAAATCTTCCTGTTTCCCAGGGTTATCTCTTTGCCGCAAACCTTGATTGCCCTGATCTCATGAAGATATTCACCGATATTTTAAAAACGCCAGTAACCTATATAACTTTAGAAAGCAGACTCACTGCGTACAAAAAAGTCAAACCGGACATGGGCAAAACAAAGCCTGTGCCTGTTAAAAAGTATGTTGCCGGTATTGTATCTATGAAAACAGGTTTTGAGAAAGACCTTGGAACCTATGTGCGTGAAGATGTTGAAAAATTCCTTCATGAACTCTTAGTTTTCTGTGATTATGTCCAGCAACAGGTGCCCAAAATACCATATGGAAAGAAAAGACGGCCACAGGTATAAAAACAGTGAATAGTTGTTAGCTCACAGTGAATAGTTACGAAGGCAGTGGATAGTGGATAGTGGATAGTGGATAGTGGATAGTGGAAAGATAAGCGGGCTTGTAAAAGAGGGAAAGACGGTGGAGCGGGAAAAGATGGGGTATAGGGGTTGCGGGTTGCGGGTTGACACTGAATTTGTTTTTTATCATTTACTGTTTACTGTTCACTAACGACGCCTGCTCTTGCCTGGCGGGAGCCTGTCCTCCCGAAGGGAGGGATTCACTGTGGTTAAAAGAACTCGTTAAGTCCCCGTAGGCGGGGGCAGGCAGGAATGGTTGAAGGCGAATTGGTATCATATGGTGAAAATCTAATACCATAGTCTTTCATTGACATCAAATTTCTACAAACGATATAATTGTATATATGGAGGACAAAATGAGGGCTTTATTTATATCTATCGATGAAAGTATATTTGACAGGTTTGTAGGTTTTTTGAAACTGTTCCCGAAAAACAAAGTCCGGATTGAGGAGATTGTCTGCAATGAAGCTCTTAAGAGCGAGCTTGCCGAGAGAAAAACCCAAGCAAAGAAAGGAGAAGTAATTGCACATGACGAGTTCTGGTCCAAGGCCGGATTATAAAATCGTTTACTCTAAATCTGTTGCAAAGGATATAAGAGACATAGAAACCCGCTCATTAAGGAAAATTAAGTCCGAAATCGAGAAACTTGTCCGATTTCCTGATGTCGAAAACACTAAAAAACTGACAAACCACCCCATATCTGACTTCAGAATGAAAGTAGGGAACTACAGAGTTCTTTTTGATGTGGACGATAATACAAGAATCATATTCATCTTAAAGATAGGCCATAGAAGAGAAGTCTATTGAAAATTGAACATAACGCCGTATATGAAACGGTCATCAATCTTGTCGAAGCCCGCCAGAGGCTTGAAAATGTTCCGAGGTTATTGATGCCAAAAAACATTCCATGAATTTAAAGAAGACAACATATAACCGGTACAAAATCTATACCATTGAAGGCGCGGCATTACCAATTGCAGAACCTTCCACCCTTATTGACCGGTTCCGCAACGCCCCTCCTTTAGAAAATAAAGGCAGAGGCGGCGTTACATTGCTCGAAATAAACGGCGGGAATATAGCCTGCCGGAAGTATATTCACGGCGGATTGCTGCGGGCCATAACAGGAGATATCTTTTTCAGCGCGAAGAGGGCAGAGGAGGAATTGGAGATTCTGCAGTACCTGAAGGAAAAAGATTTTCCGGTGGTGCAGCCATACGGTCTTATTATTAGAGAGAACTTTGTCACAAAATCATTGTACATTCTTACCGTATTTGAGGAAAAAGCAGCCGACCTCTTGGAGGTTCTGAGCGTCTCAACAGGAAAACAAAGGTTCAGAATTATAAAGATGCTCGCGCAGATTATGTGGCATATGGAGACTCTTGGCATCTATCACCCTGATCTGCATCTGAATAATGCGCTTGTAAACGCCGAAGGCACACTTAAGTTCCTCGATTTTGACAGGGCGCGCAGAAAGTCAATAACCAAAAAAGATATGGAACAAATGTTCTGGAGGCTCAACAGATACGCGGGAAAAATGGAGAGACAGGGGAAGTTGAAGATTGATATAAAGGAAAAGATGCTATTCCTCAGAACATACCGGAAATCCTCCGGTCTTGATATGGCCAAGGCAATGAAAAATAAGGTCAAACAAAAAGGGTTCTTATCCAAAATAGGCTGGTTTTTAGAATCACTCTTCTATGGAAACAAGAGGTCAAACAACTCGAAACTCGAAACTCGAAACTCGAAACTGCAAAAATAAAAACCAGCGGTTTTTATTTTTGTTTTCTTCCCCATCTCCTATGCACCCAAAACCACTCGTCAGGATGCTTCAGGATTATGGTCTCTAAAAAGGCATTGATTTTTCTCGTGTTCCGGTAAATAAGTTCTTCAATAGGACCTTTTCTTTCCATTTCAATAGGTTCGTTCCAGACAACTCTGTATCTCAGGAATCCTTCTCTCACAAAATACATAGGAATGACGGGCGCGCCTGTTTTCATACCTATGGCCGCGATGCCCTTTGTTGTAGGAACTTTTTCTCCGAAGAGTTCAACAAAAACCCCGCGGGATCTCTTTTCTCTCTGATCCGCGAGAATACCGATAATTTTATTAGCCTTGAGATGTCTTATCACATCTTTTGCGCTGTCAGCATTGGGGATGATGCGAAGGCCTGTCGCGTTTCTAATTCCGTTTAAGAACTCATCGATATATTTATGCTTTTTTAGAGGACGGGCAAGGACAACAATTTCATTTGACAGAGACGTTGACGCGACACCCATAATTTCCCAGTTGGTATAATGGAAAATAAGGACTATCACCCCTTTATTCTGCTTTACGGCATCGTCGATATAATGCCGGTTTTCCATTGTGAATCTGCTGCTGTATTCACTTTTTGGAACATATGGTATCATGAGCATTTCTACAAAATTGATACCCAGTTTTTCAAAATTCTGCTTTGCAATAACTGTCGCTTCGACGTCGTTTATGTTTTTGAAAGCTCTTTTAATATTTGATATGGCGACTTTTTTTCTGCCTTTTAAGATAATAAAAGCCAGTCTCCCGAAGGATACACCTATGGAGCGCTGCCCATGTTCCGGGAGAATTCGTATTATCTGTTGAAGAATTTTAACAATAGATATAAGGAAAAGATCTATAAACACACAAATCTGCTTAAGCTTTAATATCTACAGCTTCATCAATAAGCATTATGGGGATATCGTCCTTAATAAGATACATAAGTTTACATGCGTCGCATATGAGCCCGTCTTCTGACTCATTTAATCTTATATCTCCTTTGCACTTAGGGCAGCAGAGTATTTCAAGCAGATCCTTATTCATAGACATTGCGCCTCCTGGCTATTTCAGGAAATTTCACTGTTTTCCTTGTTTATCGCCGGTTCAAGTATGTCGCCAAGAGTTGAAAAAAAGTTTTCATCATTTTTGTGAGTCTCTATTGTCTTAACTTCTTCAATCTTTTTGATAGCCTTAATGCTCAAGCCGATTCTTTTATCCTTTGCGTCAATATTCAGAATAACCGTCTTTACTTTATCATCGATATTGAATATTTCAGATGGATGCTTTCCCTTTGCCTCATCCATCTCCGACAGATGTATGAGCCCCTCTATGCCTTCCTCAATTTCCACAAAAGCACCGAAGTCTGTTATGCTTGTCACATAGCCTTCAACTATTTCTCCGACCTGATACCTTGACAGTATTCCTCTCCAGGGGTTTTCCTTCAATTGTTTCAGACTCAGGGAAAATTTCTTTTGTGCTTTATCAACATTAATTACAAGAGCTTCGACCATCGTCCCTTTTTTAAATGTTTCTGAAACGATCTTTTTTCTTCTCGACCATGACACCTCGGACATATGGACTAATCCGTCAATCCCGTTGCCTATGCCTACAAACATACCGAAATCTGTGATATTTTTAACTCTCCCCTTTACTACAGAGCCCGGAGGATACTGGCCGACAAGCTCCTCCCAGGGGTCCGGCAGCAACTGTTTTAAACCGAGGGAGACCCTGCTTTTTTCTTTATCAACATCAAGGACAACCAGATCGAGCCAGTCGCCTTTTTTAACAATCTTATTCGGGTTTTTAAGCCTCTTGTCCCAACTCATCTCGCTGATATGAAGAAGCCCTTCAATTCCCTGCTCGAGTTCAACAAAAACACCGTAATCAACAATCCCGGCAACTTTCCCTCTTACCTTTGTTCCTACGCCATACCTTTCATCAATTTTAAGCCAGGGGTCCTGCTTAAGCTGCTTTACGCTGACAGACACCCGCTCTTTCTCAACATCTACATCTATTACTTTTACCTTAATTTCATCCCCAACCCGCAAATACTCCTTTGGATGGGTTATCCTTCCCCATGTTATCTCATTGAGATACAAAAGGCCGTCAACACCGCCCATATCTATAAAAGCGCCGTAATCGGTTATATTCCTGACAATACCATAAACAACCTGGTCTATTTTTACATTTTTCCAGAATTCTTTCTTTTTCCTGTCCCGCTCTTCTTCCATAAACATTCTTCTTGAAACTATGACATTCAACTTCCGCTGGTTTACTTTGATGACCTTGAATTTCAGATGCCTGCCCACAAAGGAGGAGGGATTCTTCACAGGTTTAATATCTACCTGCGATATGGGCAGAAAAGCGCTTACTCCGATATCCACCAGAAAACCGCCTTTCACTTCAGATGTAATATCTCCTTCCATGGGGGTGCCGTCTTCAGACGCTTTATTTACCCTTTCCCATATTCTGATAATATCTGCTTTCTGTTTTGAAAGCAGCAGCAGGCCAAACCCCATTTCCCTGCCTACTATCATAACCTCAACTTCGTCCCCGATATTGAATTTATGTTCTCCGGACTTATCAATAAGTTCATCAATAGAGAGCTTTCCTTCCGATTTCAAGCCCACATCAACAATCACCGAATCAACATTTATGTTAATGATCCTGCCTTTAAGGATATTACCATCCTGCAGGCTTCTCATTGAGCTTTCATAAAGTTCCCTCATTTCTTCTGGTGTTTTTTCTTTTTGTGCTGCGGTATCACCGGTATCTACCATGATTCCCCCTAAAGATTTTTTACATACCTTTCCACAATGTCTAATATGTTATCAGGGGTAGATGCACCGCCTGTTATTCCGACCTTTTTCATACCCGAAAACCATTCGGGCTTAATGTCTGTTTCCGTTTCAATGTGATACGTATTGGGTTGTATGCTTTTTGCGATGTTGTACAGTTTTGTTGTATTGGAACTGTTCTTTCCACCCACGATAAGCACAGCATCGGCAATTGACGAAAGCTGGGCAACCTCTCTCTGCCTGATCGCGGTACTCTCGCAAATTGTGTTATATACCCTCAACTCTTCAACTCCCTCTATAAGCCCGTGAACTATATTAAAAAATGTGTCATTATCCTGTGTTGTCTGACATACCACTCCAACCTTTTTTGCTGTTATAAGGGTTGGTTTTTGCAATACAATACCATCATTATGCAAATAACTCAATACACTTTTAACTTCAGGGTGGTCTTTATCCCCTACAATTACTACCTTATAACCATTATTTTTAAGGAAAAGAGCCTTTTTTCTCACCCTCCTTACAAAAGGACAGGTTGCGTCTATTGATTTCAACCCCTTCAGTCTGATATCTTCTTCCTCTTCTTCCTTGATCCCGTGTGTGCGGAACACGACAGTTCCGTCCTTTATCTCGGAAACATTTTCCACGGGAATAATTCCTCTATGCTTTAAGGCTTCCACCATCTGCGGGTTATGAATAATCGGGCCTATGGTAAATATACTGCCTTGAGTTTTTTCCCTCTCCTGTAAAACCATGTCTATGGCCCGGCGTACCCCGAAACAAAAACCGGGGTGCTCTGTCTTCAAAACCTCCATCAGACCTCCGACCCATAGATAACATTCAGCACCTTGTCGGCAACACCTTGCGCGTCCAGTTTGCTTGTATCAATGTACAGGGCATGTTCCGGTATAACAAGAGGAGCAATCTCCCTTTCCGAGTCATCCCTGTCTCTCTTTTGCATTTCCTCTTTAACAACAGATTCTCCCGACTCTATACCTTTTAAAGACAACTCAATGTGTCTCCTCTTTGCTCTTTCGTCCTGATCGGCGTCAAGATAGAACTTTAAATGAGCTTCCGGAAACACTACACTGCCTGTATCTCTCCCTTCAAGGACAACACCGCCGTTTTTACCTATTTGTCTCTGTTGGACAGTAAGATATTCTCTTACGCTTCTCTCCTGAGAAAGTTTTGATGCAAGAAGGGATATTTCAGGATCGCGGATCTTTTCGGAAATATCCACCCTGTCCAGAAAAACTCTTGCCCTGTCTCCAAACTCAAACTTTATGGGAAGGTCTTTCAGAAATTGTTCCATGCCCGTATAATCACCCTGCGCATTTTGCGCGGCACACAGCGTTTTAAAGGCATATGCCGCTCCCCGGTACATGGCGCCGGTATCGATATATTGGTACCCCAGTGTACGCGCGACCATCCTGGCAATCGTACTTTTACCGGCACCGCTGGGACCGTCAATTGTAATAATCAGGTTTTTTTTCATTTACCGGGACATCTCCTTATTTTTTTATCTTTCTGTAAAAGTTTTCGAATAGGATTTTTTCAAGCCTTTTTCAACATGGTGAATAGTTCACAGGAAAGCATGTTTTATGAACTATAGGTCATACGTTGCATTTGCTATATGCTACAACATCCTTTTAAACGTTTTTATAAACCTTGTATTTTCCTCCATTTTTCCGATTGATACCCTGATATAATCAGGCAGGCCGTAGGGGCCCATCCATCTTGCCAGGATTTTTTCTTCAAAGAGCCTTTTTATCAATGTTTCAGCATCCTTTCCGTACTTGAAAAGTATAAAATTCGATTCTGTCTGAACAAACTCTATGGATAGCTTCTTAAAGGCATTATAGAAAAATTGCTTGCCCTCCCTGTTGTTCTCCAGCACCTTCTCCAGATAAACGACATCCTCTATGGCCGCCTTCGCGCCTGCAAGAGCTATCGTATTAACGCTGAAGGGCTGCCGCGTTCTTTCGAGAAAGGACATGAGGGATGATTCACCGATTCCATAACCAACCCTTAAGCCTGCAAGGGCGTATGCCTTTGAAAATGTCCTTAAAATCAGGACCGGATAATCGTTGATATACGGGAAAGCATCAGGAAAATTCCTGCTTTCGGAAAACTCCGCATAAGCTTCATCAACAACTACAAGTATATCCGGTGGCAGTTCCTGCAAAAAAGCTTTAAAGGCATCATCTTCAAAAATTGTACCGGTAGGGTTCAGGGGGTTGTTTAAGAATATCACCCGCGTCCTGTCATCAATGGCTTCTTTTATATGACCCAGGTTGACAGTCATATTTGTAATGGGAACCTTGCATGTTTCATATCCGTATATCTTTGAAGCAATAGCATAAAAGGCAAATGAGGGCTCGGAAATAATAACCTTGTTTTTCACTTCATGCTTCATTGCCTTTAACACGAGCTCTATAAGCTCGTCAGAGCCGTCTCCAAGCACAACCTGTTCCGGTTTTACTTTGTACTTATTCGAAATTGCTGTTTTTAATTCAAATTCGCTGCCGGGATATCTGTTTATGGATGTCATTGCTTCGATCATAACAGAAAGCGCCTTTTGTGATGGCGGAAAGGGGTTTTCATTTGAAGCCAGTTTTATCCAATCATCGTCAAGACCGTATTTCATGGCCTTCGGATAAAAAGGTATCTCCTGTATATTTTTATCAATTGAAAGTTTCATTTTGCTCACTCATTTCCTGCTTTCATTAATTTTTACCGCTTTAGAACTGTTTTTACAAGTTCCTCCGCATTCCTCTGCATTATATAAAAATCTTCCTCGGAAAGCCCAGCGCCTATTACTATCCTTTTAGCCCCATATTCTGTTGCCAGATCAGAGGGGCTGTGGGAATCCGTATTAAATACCAGCTTTGCGCCTGTTTTCTTTGCTGTTAATGCCACATGGCCATTTGTAAGGGAATGCCCCTTCCTGCTGCTGATTTCAAGGAGAACTCCTTTTTCCTGCGCAAATGCAGCATCTGCTTCTTTAATAAGACCGGGGTGCGCTATTATATCGGCCCCGCCTTCGATTGCCGCTCTGTTTGTCCCTTCTTCCACCGGCTCAGCAATGGTTTCTCCGTGAACAACTACATAGAATATGCCGAGCTTCCGGGCGAATTCAATCAATTCTTTAATAAGTCCTTTGGGAACATGAGTGATCTCTATTCCGGGAAGAATTGTTATGCCTTCATGATAGGTAATCTTCTCACTCAGCTTCAGTATTGAGCGGATAACCGTCTCTATATTGGTATGATCAACATGGTCGGATATTCCTATGGTTTTGTAACCTATAACTTTTGCCCTTCTCGCAAGCTCTGCAGGGAGCAGTACTCCGTCGCTTAATAATGAGTGAGTATGTAAATCTATCATTTATTTTTCCTCTATTCCCTTTTTGGTATTGTCAAAAGTTCTCATCAAATTGTTTTGTTTCTTGAGCAGTTTTGTCTGCTTTTCACTTGGTCGCGCAACAGCATATTGAAAATGTCCATCTGCGGCGGTCTGCTGCGCCTTGCGATCCTCCAGCGTACATTAAGTACGCTTACGGCCTGCAAAGCTTGCAGCCCATCCACACCTGAACCATTTTCAATATGCTGTTGCCCACTCAACCCGGATTCACATATACGCTTATGTGAATCCGGAATAAAGAAAGGGGTGAATTTATTCATTTTCAATTCTATTTTTTACCTCCCCCTTATCTTATTTTGCAGAGGCTTGTCTACACACAAACTTCATATTAATTTTTCATGTAACTTTTGACAATATTCCCTTTTTTCTTTTGCAAGACAGACAAAAGAAACCGAATAACATAATTACATCTTGTATTTGCCGAAATCATCGGGTGAGAGGTTTTCGAGTATCTCTTCCCACTCGTTTGCATCGGTAACTACCTTATCGCCCTTTCCGGAAAGGTCAATTTTAGCCGATTTTCTTATAACAGTTTCTTCAACAAATATGGGCGCGCCGGTTCTTAAGGCGATTGCTATGGCATCGCTCGGTCTTGAATCAATAACAAGTCTCTTATTGTCTACATCGAGATGCAATAACGCGTAATACGTGTTGTCCTTAAGGTCATTCACCTCAATCCTGATAACCCTTACCCCAAGATTGTCGAGTATATTCTTTAAAAGGTCATGCGTCATAGGCCTTGGCGTATTTATATTTTCCAATGCCGTGGCAATGCTCGAAGCCTCAAGCAGGCCTATCCAGATAGGAAGAACATCCTTTTCCTCCACATCTTTCAGAAGCACAATCGGAGTGTTGGTAAAGGGGTCCACAGTAATGCCTGCAACCTTCATTTCTTTTAACATTCATACCTCCGCAATACAGTCACCAGGGTTATACGGTACTATATTTCCTGTCACCTGCTTTTTCAAGTTCCCCTTTCAGGGAATTTGCATAACCTCTTACTATTTTCACATGCACCAGCTTTCCAACCATGTCTTCATTGCCTGCAAAATTGACAACCTTGTTCGTTCGTGTTCTTCCTGTAAGGTCTTCATTTGAATTCCTGCTCAGGCCTTCGACCAAAACCTCTACAATGCTGCCTTCGATTGTTCTGTTCTTTTTTAATGTTATTGCCTTTTGAGTTTCCTGCAAGTGCTTCAGTCTTTTTTGTGCTGTATCCCGGGGCACTTCATCCGGCAGGGTTGAGGCAGCAGTATATTTTCTCGGAGAATAAGCAAAAGAGAATAATCCGTCAAATTCAATATCTTTTATCAATTGCATGGTTTTCCCAAAGTCATCTTCATCCTCCCCCGGAAAACCGACAATACAATCCGCCGTAACAGCAATATTTTCATATCTCTTTCGCAGGCGCCCTATCTTTTCTCTGTATTCATCGGCTGCATAACCTCTGTTCATGAGCTTTAAAACCTTGTCTGATCCTGACTGAAAGGGCAGGTGAATCTGCTCGCATAATTTCTCAATACTTCCGAAGCAGTCAATAAGTTTGTCAGACAAATCTTTCGGGTGAGAAGTAACAAACCTGATCCTTTCAATTCCCTTTATCCTGTTTATTTCGCGCAGCAGTTCCGGAAAGGAGACATCATCCGTTCCAATGTTGTAAGAGTTAACATTTTGTCCGAGAAGTGTCACATCTTTAATGCCGTTTTTTGCCAGTCCATCGATCTCTTTCAGAATGCCGGCACTGTCTCTGCTTGTTTCTCTGCCTCTCACATAGGGCACAATACAATAGCTGCAAAAATTGTTGCATCCTTTCATGATAGTTATGAATTTTTTAATCCCTCCGTTCACATTTTCCGGTCTTACAAACAGGGTATTGCCGCACCCGTTTTCGGAAAATTCAAAGAATCCGGTTTTTTTTGAGGCATGTTCAACGGCTTCCTGAACTTTATGAATATTGGAAGTACCCAGAGAAAAATCTATAAAAGGGAGTCTGTCGGAGATAGATTCTTTTTCCATCTGAGCAATACAGCCGGTCACCCCCAGAATTGTCCCTTTCGCAGCCTTAATCCTCTTCAGCCTGCCCATAAGACTATAGAACTTCTGCTCGGCTTTTTCCCGGACACAGCATGTATTCACGATAACAATATCCGCCTCCTGAGCGTTATCAATATGCTCGTAGCCGGCAATTCGGAGAATATCTGCCATTTTTTCAGAATCATGTTCATTCATCTGACAGCCTAATGTTTCAATATAATATTTCTCAGCCAAACTCAGTTCCTTCGAGAATTTTACAATAACTCTTACGTTCTTATTTTGAACACTGCTTTAAGCTTTTCCTGTCTAAATATTGCTTTAATATATTTATTGAGCCGTCACTTATTGCGTCAACATCTATCGGCGTAATCGATGCGTAATCGTTTTCCACTGCATAAAAATCGGTGCCTTCTATCAAATCAAAACCGTGGCTATTCCCGCCTATCCAGTAATATTTCCCGCCCCTCGGGTCAATTCTTTCAACTACAGCATCATTATAAACCCTTTTTCCGAGCCTTGTCACCATAAAATCTTTTATATTTTCATAGGATATGTTGGGGATATTGATATTTAAAAATGTCCGGGCAAGGCAGGCGCTGCCCTTCATCATGCCGATAATATCTTCGGTAATTCTGGCTGCATCGGCAAAACGATAATCTTTTCTTGCATTAATTGAAACAGCCAGAGAAGGTATGCCCAGAAAAGCTCCTTCCCTTGCTGCCGCAACAGTTCCTGAATAATTTATATCCTGACCCATATTGGGGCCCTTGTTGATTCCGGATATAATAAAATCAGGCGGTTGAGAAAACAGCGTCCTTAGTCCAAGCAGGACGCAATCAACAGGTGTTCCATTCGAAGCAAAGACCCTGTCCCCTAAATCCTTCACACGTAAAGGCTTATGGAGAGTAATCGCGTGTCCGACGCATGTTCTTTCCTTCTCAGGCGCCATAACATACACATCATGCTGCTTCAACAGGCATTCCCTGAGCAATACAAGCCCCTCCGAGTGAATACCGTCATCGTTTGTTAAAAGAATTTGCAAGGGACACCTTAAAGAAATAGAATCGGGGCGACGGGATTTGAACCTGCGGCCTCCTGCACCCCAAGCAGGTGCGCTAAACCATGCTGCGCTACGCCCCGATGTGTTAAATATTGCAGATATTTCTTAAAAAGTCCACTTAAAAAGACAACCCGCAGCCGCTCATAGATAACTCACAATCTATTCTTTACAATAAACATTATGTTATATTAGATAGTTACATTTCTAACAGTCCTGTTGACAACCGATAATTATCATTTTAAAGAGATTTTGCTCAAGTGACGGATCGTTATGCTATTGACAGCACATGGGTTATAAAATACGATTAATCATGAATACAGTCCCGGACAATGACAAAACCCTTCTTATTCATCTCGGCGGGCTTGGGGATATGTGCCTTTCCGAGTCAACATTCCTTTCCCTATCAAGACACTTTGAAAGGGATATGGAAGCATTGGGATATACAAGATTCCTCAAGCTCTTTGACGAATATTTTGCAGAAATTCACAGAATTGAATCGATAAAATGGCTTCATCTTTTTTCAGATCATTGTCATGATATCGTTTATAAACAGATCATATTTATCGGAAAGGACCGGGAAGGTAATTTACGAAAAAGATGGAAGGGTTTTTCCAGGGAACCTCTTATATTTATAGAGATGTATCCGGAAGACAGGTTAATGGCTCACAACTCAAAGCTTAAAAGTGAGGTCAATAAAAAACATGCTGCCAAGGATGTTCATGTTGAAGATTATCAGTTGGCACAACTTGCACAATATGGAATTCATCCAATTAAAAAAGAAATAAAACCTAAACCTTTAAGCCGGACAATTCTCTACCCTGAAAAAGGTTTTCAAAAGAACAAATGGCCTCTTGAAAACTTCATAGAACTCTATAATTTACTGAAATTAAAAGATATAAAAGTACATATCCTTGAATCTCTCGGCATGAACATAGATATTCCGGACAAAATATCTTTCCAGGAACTCTCTGATATCAAGGAATTTTTTTTGAATGGCGGCATATTTGTTTCCAACGATTCCGGCATGGCTCATTTTGCAGGAATGTGCGGTCTTTTTTCTCTTACAATTTTTATTGATTCCAACCCGCTTATATGGCATCCGAGAGGGCGTTTCCAGACATTCAGACAGGGCGCGGAGATAATAGCCATATCTGTAATTGAAACTAAGATTATTGAACTGATGACTCAGAGTTTACAGCCTTCTGTTTAATAAATCGTTGTGATTCAAAATTCTTGGTGCTAAAATGAAACATGACCTATATAACAGACGTTTATCTGAGCGAAGTGCTGAAAAAAGATGTCATTGACCAGCATGGGAAAAGGATTGGTGCGCTTTGGGACCTCGTGATTGTCCCCGGAGCCAGATTCCCCGGAGTGATCAAGCTGGTACTGAAGAATAGAAAACAGTTAATCGAGGTTCCCGCTACAGATGTCCATCTCTTTAACAAATTTGTCATTGCGATTAACCTGTCGGAAAAACCCCTTGCCCATTACAGGCATCACGAAGGAGATATCCTGATAAAAAGACATATTCTCGATAAGCAGATACTCGATGTAAACGGCGCAAAGGTAGTAAGAGTGAACGATTTAAAACTTGGCGAGAGTGACGGCATTGTCTGTATAGTGGGTATTGATGTGGGCCTCAACGGAATACTTCGAAGAATAGATGGTGGACAGACAGTTCAAAAAACTTTTGAGCTTTTTAAAAAACCCATTAAAGAACATATTATCGATTGGAATTTTCTCCAGACTATTGACCCTCATTTGAGGAATTTAACCTTAAACGTTGCAAGAAAACAGCTTGGCGAACTCCATCCGTCAGATCTTGCCCAGATTCTGAGTGAGATTCCGCCGGAAGAAGGAACGTTGCTGCTCTCATCCGTTGATGAAGAACTGGCAGGGGAAGCGCTCCACGAAGTCTCAATAGAGGTAAGAGAAAAGATTTTCCAGGAAATGGATAAGGAGATGATATCGGACATCCTTGAAGAGATGCCCCCGGATGAGGCTGCGGATATATTGGGAGATATGCCTGAAGAGGCCTCCGAGGAACTTCTGTCGCTTATGGAAAGCGAAGAAGCAACAGAGGTAAAAGATCTGTTGAGCTACGAGGAAGATACTGCAGGCGGCTTAATGACAAGTGAATTTCTTGATTTTTCGCCGGACATGACAATAGATGAAGTGCTGGCAAACATCAGACTTCTTGCTCCTGATGTTGAATTTATATATTACATCTATGTAGTAGATAATAATGACCATCTGCTTGGCGTTCTGACCTTAAAAAAACTCCTTACAAGTCCGTTATACGCAAAATTGGAAGATATCATGACACAGAATGTAAAATTTGTACGCATTGAAGATGAGCGGCAGGACATAGCGGAAATTATATCAAAGTACGACTTTATCGCGATCCCCGTTATTGGCGAAGACGATAAGATAAAAGGCGTCATCACCGTAGATGATATTATCGACCTCCTTGTACCAAACCCCATAAGGAAAAAAAAGAGAAGGGCCTTCCAGTAAAATCAAAACAGACAGCAACAAAAAGGCTATCCCCCCGCCTCTATTAATGTTTACAGTTTATACCAAGCCGCTGTCAAACATTATAAGTCTAATTTGCCGGGCATAATACCAAGTAAGCTTTCAAATATTCATTGTTTATTGAAAACAACTTGGTATTATTTCTTTATTGTATCAAGGAGTCTTAATATATCCCTGGCTTCTTGCGAATTAATTCCATACTTTGTTACGGCTTTTTCAAAATTGCTTCTTGCGAGATGTTGTTTGCCTGTCTCAAGATAATACCACCCCAGATATTCGAACCCTTTAGCCTGGTTGCCGCCTCTTCCCATCAGCATTCCATACCGCTGATATATCTCAGGATAAATCTTACCGTACTGCAATAATCCGTTTAAAACTTCCAGCGCCGCTCCTCTGTCTCCGTAACCTTCATAGGCCTTTGCAAGAAAAAAACGGGATATAGGGGAAGTTTCGCCCCTTAAAACACTAATGGCATCCTCAAATTGACGGGCATTCACCAGGATTTCTCCAAGGAGCAGACTTCTGTAAGGCGAATTTATACTTTTTACAATACGGACAGAATCGCTTGCGTTGCCTATGAATGAGTACATAAGGGATATCCCGTATATTGTTAACGGATCATTAATATCTTTCCTGTATTTGTTCACCCATGTATCTCTCATTCCTTCCGTAAGAGGACTGTGAAGCACTTTGGTTCTTACCAACAGATAAGGAAAAAAAGCGCCGTCTATACGCGACTTACTTCCTGCCCAGGCTTTTTCAATTTTGACAATACGCTCTTCATGATAGGGGTGAGTCAGGAGATATTGCGGCAATGCCTTGTCGCCTCCTCCTGATCTCAATTTCTTTAAAAAATCAGCCGTGCCAAGGGCGCCATATCCGGCTTTATCTGCAATAGACGCGCCAACCCTGTCGGCTTCGTCTTCATCTTCACGTGAGTATTTGAGAGACAACGCCATGGCAGAAGCGCTTCCGGTTGCAAGTATCGTTGATTTCGCTTTCGGGTCAGGAATCAACATCCCTGCCATAAGAGCGGCTAACATACCAATATTGATATATTTGTCTTTCTCCAAACGCTTCGCAATATGCCTTTTTGCGTTATGGGCAAACTCGTGAGCAATTACTCCGGCTACTTCTTCCTCCTTATCGCACATCCCGATAAGCCCGGTTGTCAGGTATACATAACCGCCGGGTGTGGTAAAAGCATCAACCGAAGTCGATTCTATAACGGTAAGCACCATGGGAAATGGTAAATTTGCCGCGGCTTCAAGGTTGTCTTTTATATTGCCCAAATATATGGAGATATACGGATCAGTATTAACAGCTACGGAATTGGCTATCTGAAGGTATACTTCCTGTCCGTATTTCCTTTCTTCCTCAAGCGTTAAACCATACAGTTGCATTGGAAGAAATAATATGAGGAATATTATTACAGAATATCTGAATTTCATTAAGTGCTTTTGGCTATTGTTTTATTCTTTTGTTGATATTTATGCTTTTTGAACTTGTTTTTTGATGTTGGTTTTATATCTTTCTTCGATTTGTAAGAGGTGAGAGCAACAGAGTTTTTTGCCGCCTTTTTCTTCGTTGCCGTTCTTATCTGTTTATTGCGCTCCTTTTCTTTGTATGAAGCAAGAACGATGGGACTTGCTTTTGCCATTTTTATTTCTTTATCGGATGGTAGATCATTATAAACGTTTTTCAATATCAGTATCGCGTCGCCCCAAAGGTTGTTGCTGCCGAGTATAGACAGGATATACACTTTTCCATTCTTTTCAAATGCACCGACATAGCAATGCCTTGAGAGTCTTGTAAAACCTGTCTTTCCGGCTATGGTAGGCTCAAAACAAAAGAGGAGCCTGTTGTGATTCTTGTATTTTATATTTTGACTGCCCTTGTTGAAAAGGAAATATTTCGTTGCCGATGTTTCCTTGAATGTTTCATTTGACAAGGCATACCGGAAGATCAATGCAAGGTCATAGCAGGTCGTATACTGACCATCAGCAAAAAGACCTGAGGCATTTCTGAATTGTGTATTCCGCGCGCCGATCTCCGCAGCTTTTTCAGTCATCATCTGTGCAAAACGGCCTTCTGAACCGCCAATATGTACAGCAAGCGCATAGGCCGCATCATTCGCGGACTTAACAAGTGCGCCTTTTACCAAATCCATTGCTCTGTATTTTTTATCCGGGACAAGGTTCAATTTTGATGCAGGGATTGCACTCACATTCCCGTCCGGCACTACCTGCTCCTCACCTGTAAGCTTCTCAATGGCTATGATAGCAGTCATCACCTTAGTCGTACTTGCAGGCGCCATTTTTGCGTGAAAATCCTTACCGGATATAACTTGAAAAGTCTCTTTTTCAACAAGCAGATAAGAAGCAGCGGTAATACCATCATTCGCTGTCAGTAACTGCGGGAAAAGGAGAAAAACAGCGAACAATAAATATATCATGTTAGTTTATATAACATGTAACAGTATTTGACAACAAGTTTTTAGGATTTTTCAGGGAGTAGATCGAGGCGGGGCATTAAAAAAGGAGTGAAAACTGCGGGTATTTTTGATTGTTCTTTGGAAGATAATGGTTTTGATTTTATAAAGTCATATTCCACCGGCAAAGCCGGGGGCTGACCGGTTAATTTAAATTTATATCTTTTCTTATTTATTCACGCTCTTATATGCAGCAATAAAGCGGTCTGTCAGTACCCCCACGCTGTTACGGATTGAATTAAGAGTGCCGATGTTTGCGATGCCTGTCATATTAGTGGACCATGTATCTGCCATAGTCTTGATGGAAGGGCTTGTTTCAAGAGAAACAATCTGTTGCAGTTCTACTTTTATATCATAGGCATACCAGTATTTTTCGTATTCGTGCGTATTAACATTTATATAAAGAATAGGTCTTCCTGGAGCCTTAAGCCATTCTTCCTTTGTAAATGCTTTAATACCTGCTGATTTTAATTTTACCTCTACATCCTTCTGCATCTGTTCTTTTGTAACGCCTGCTTTTTGAGCATATTTCTGAATATTAGGTTGAATATTCTCCACAGTTATATATATGCCTTGCAGACCCTTCAATGTCTGTCGAGTAACCTCGGCATCCATTGTATAAGCAGACGTATAGATTATTGATACAAAGAATACGATCAGTAAAACAAAGATTGATTTACTTTTCATAGCTGAATCCCCCTTCAAAAAGTTTTAATCTATCCCGGAAACCTTGAACTCTGTGTTGGACGACAGTTCTTGTTGTTCAACACAGAGTTCATAATTCAAAATTGTTATTTAGTTTCTTCGTAGTGTTTTACATATTTTTTCAGCAGTTCCCTCACCTTCCCGTCATTGCCGATGGAAGATTCAGCTATAAGTTGTCTGAACTCCTTCAGAATTTCTTCAATGTCCTCAAGGGAATACTTTTCACTGTTTTTTGCGATAAAAACTTTCTCGTGCTTACTTGACAACGTTCCTTCTTCAGCAGTAAGTATTTCTTCAAAAAGCTTTTCCCCTGGGCGCAAACCTGTAAATTCTATATCTATATCTTTATAAGGCTCCATACCGTGAATCCTTATTAATTCCTCAGCAATATCGGTAATCTTTACCGGCTCACCCATATCAAGAACAAAGACTTCTCCGCCCTCTCCCATGGTGGACGCCTGTAACACAAGCGATACAGCCTCCGGAATAGTCATAAAATATCTTTTCATGTCCTTATGGGTTACCGTAAGCGGCCCGCCATGCTTCAACTGATCAAGAAAAAGCGGCAGAACACTACCTCTGCTCCCGAGCACATTACCAAAACGAACGGAGATGAATTTGATAGTAGCAGATGGGTGATGGGTGATGGGTGATGGGCACTTATCCTCTAATTTGTAACCTATAGTCTCTGACCTCTGGCCTCTGTCGTTATTCATAGCCTTACACACATACTCTGCCATTCTCTTCGTGGCGCCCATAATACTGGTGGGCTTCACAGCCTTATCGGTAGAGATCATAATAAACTTTTCAACTCCATACTCCACTGCTGTCTTTGCAAGATTATATGTACCAAAAATGTTTACCTTCACAGCCTCTTTCGGGTTGTATTCCATCATTGGCACATGCTTATAAGCAGCAGCATGGAAAACAATCTGAGGTTTAAATGCTTCAAAAACTTCCTTCAGCCTCATCTCATCCCTTACATCACCGGTTATGTAATGTATCTGTCCAGATAAATGAGAAAACAGCCTGTTGAGTTTAAGTCCAAGATTATGCAATTCTGTCTCGTCAATATCGAAAAGGATTACCTCTTCAGGATGAAAAACACATACTTGCATGACAATTTCCAAACCAATCGACCCCCCGGCGCCAGTTAATAAAATTCTTTTTCCTTTGATAAAACTTTCTATTTCCCTGTAATCAACCAATACCTGTTCTCTGCCAATAACATCTTCTATGTTTATCTCTCTTATGTCGGCAACTGTAACGCTACAATTTTCTATAATTCTTCGTATATCGGGAACAACCTTTATATCCTTTAATTCAGTTTTTCGTACAATTGCCATTATTCTTCTGGTTTCTTTGCTTGTTGCGGAAGGAATAGCAATCAGTATAGACTCAATATCAAGCTCATCAACAAGTTTCGGTATATCAGCAGTATTTCCGAGCACCCTTATCCCTTGAATTGAACTCCCCCTCTTATCAAGATTGTCATCCAGAAAACCGATTGGTGTGTATTGGCTCTGGCTGTGACGACGCATATCCCGTGCAATCAATTCACCGGCGCTGCCTGCACCGATAATCAACATTCTCTTCCCATCTCTTGCATATTTATTAATAATATGAAAATAAACTCTTTTGGAAAATCTGAATAAACACACAAACAGCAAAGACAGTATATAGTCCAGCAATACAATAGACAAAGGCAATGCTTTATAATTATTGCCTGGAGTGACCAAAAAAACGGTCAATAAAATGCATACAGCACTTGCAGATAATGCCTTTACAATATCGATAAGTTCATGAATTCCTGAAAAAGCCCATGAAACCGTATAAAGCCTGAAAAGAAATAAAAGCATAATCTTTATTACTAAAAAAATCGGGATATACAAAAACAAGTTATATTGTAATGGGATAGTCCAATCGAATTTAATTAAAAAGGAAAAGTATAATGCCAATGAAAGAAAAGCAAAATCTCCAAAAATAAAGAAAATGATACGTCTATTGTAAGTTTTTTTTAACATATAGGTAGGTAGATTTTGTTTATCTTGCGCCCTTACCAAACATCACTACTCTGACTGTACGCAGTAATATATGAAAATCAAGAAAAGGTGAAAGATTCTTGATATAGAACAGGTCATACTTGAGTTTCTGAAGAGCATCTTCAACGGATACGCCATGTTGGTAATTTACCTGCGCCCATCCAGTGATGCCAGGCTTTACAGAATGGCGCAACGAAAAATATGGCACTTTTGCCTCGAACTGCTCAACCTCCTCCAACATCAATGCCCTTGGTCCGATTACGTTCATCTCACCCTTGAGCACATTCCACATCTGGGGTATCTCGTCTACCCTGGAAAGCCTTAATATGCGGCCTATTCTTGTAATTCGAGGATCATCTTTCTTCCCAGCAAACTCTCTATTACTATCTGTTCCTATTTTCATTGTCCTGAATTTTATCACTTCGAAAAGTATCCTATTCAAGCCAACCCTTTTTTGCCTGAAAAAAATGGGACCTTTTGAATCGAGTTTTATTGCAATCATAGTTATCAACAATAATGGCAGGCTAATTGCAAGGAAACCAGATGAAAGAATTATGCTTATTATCCTTTTTATCCTTCTATTGTAGACATTCCTTTTAACTCCATACAATGGCATATTCAAAAACCACAGATCATCCAGCCACTCAACCTGTATTTTCCCCAGCATTTCTTCGCAGTAGGAGGGCATGTCATAAACATTTATTCCATTGATCTTACATTTTAAAATGCTTCTCAGCAAAATATTATTCTTAATATTTTTTATAGCAATTATGATATTGTCAATGTGTTCATTTTGTACTATCTGCTCTATCATTGCATAATCACCCAATAAATTAGGCAATTTATGCCTTCCGTGTCTGTCCGGATCATCATCAATAAAACCTGCGATTCTGCATGAAGGATCATTCTTTATTATTTTATAAATGCTTTCCCCTGTCCTGCCAGCTCCAACAATTAATATATTCTTTTGCTTGGAAATGTATTTTCTAAATACTATCTCAAATGTTAATCTCCATAAAAAAGTCAGAATAAATGTTAAAACACTGTTGACAATAAATATACCCCGAGTCAATTCAATTCTTGGAAAAAAAGAAAAAATAACCAAGGTTACTCCAGTTGCAACAGTTGTACCTGCAAAAAACCTATATATATATCCAGTAGTTGTAAATTTGCTCTCAAAACTATATAAATCTCCGATATAAAAACAGCTTACATATATGAAAATAACTAATATAACTTCATGCAATGACTGGAAAGGGTCAAAGACAAGCACTCTGAAATAAACAATGGGCGATAAAAGATATGCACCATAAACCAGAAGTATATCCCCGAACAACAATAACAGTTTCTTTTTAGGTATGTGATTCAGCATGTTTCTAAATTCCAAAAAGAAAAAATTTACTTAAGACCAACTCAAAACAATTATATTTGTTATAATAATCTTTCTAATCAAAAATACTATTAATTCTCGATATTTCAGGGGGTAATTGTTTTCTCTATAAGGTCTTGATAATGTTTTATCACGATCTTTTCATCGAATTCTTCTTTTACTTTTTTTCTACTGACTTGTCCCATCTTTTTTCTCTCTGACTCGCCAATTTCTATCATTTTCATCATTGCATCAGCAAGACTTTTGGCGTCTCTAACTGGTACTAAAAAACCATTCTTCCCATTATCTGTTGTTTCTCTGCAGCCTGCAACATCTGTTGTAATAATCGGTCTTTCTAAGGCCATAGCCTCAAGCAATACTTTGGATAATCCTTCCCTGTATGAAGGCAGTACTATAACATCAGAGCTATTCATAAAAGGTCTAACATCATCAGTTTCTTGAAAGTAATTAATGACACCTTCTTCGTGCCAGCTTTTTATTAAGCTTTCCGGTATACATGAAGGATTGCTGTTATCACATGCGCCAAGCAATAAAAACCTTGCATTAAAGCACTTCTGTCTAACGATCCTTGCTGCTTCAACAAATTCAATAACACCCTTGTCATATAACATTCTTGAAACCATAAGAAAAACAATTGCATTTTCTTTAACAAGTTGATCCTTATATGAGTTTGGTACAAAATAACTTGTATCCACACCGGAACCTTCAATAAGCATTGCTTTCTCTTTTTTAACAATGTTCTTCTTCAAGAAAATATTTTTATCTTCACTATTTTGAAATACAACAAATTGTGAAAAAGAACATATTATTTTGTATAAAAACCTAACAAATCTCTGAAGCAGCGAATCTTTTAGAAATACATAGCCTAAACCTGTAATTACGTTAATATATTTGGTTCTGTTTAAAATAGCGGATAAACTACCGTACATATTAGGCTTAATTGTGTAATGAATAACCAGAATAGGCTTTTCTCTTTTATATATTGAGTAAAATTCAAGAAATAATTTAAAATCTTTTAATGGATTTGTGCCCCTTCCAACTAATTGTTTTATGAAAATAAGTTTAAAGTTTTCATTTTCAATCTTTCTGGAGAAGGCATCTTCCGGCGCTATCGCCACCACATCAAAACCACTATTTCTTAATGATTTCATTAGTCCTAACCTAAAATTATATATCGACCAACTTGTATTTGAAACAACTAATATTTTTTTCATATCAATGCCTGATTGAAGCACTTTTTCTCCATAAAATTATTAAACCCTTGAAGTTAATAGCAGACGCCGGAATACAAAACCCATGCTGCAACTTTCCTAAAAAAAGAACTGTATATATTAGCAATAAGTGATAATTGCTTATTATTATGAATAGTTGACTAATAATGAACGGTAAAACAGAACTAATTAAATAATATACCGGGCAAGTCCGACAGGTTCATAGCCGGAAATTATGCAAGCAGGTACAGGAAAACTTTCCTTCACCCCTGTCAACAACTTAGGCAAAATGCTCGCACCTTTGTTTTATTTAAGCTTTTCCATTCATGCTCTCATACAATTTGTTCTTCGATATAGTTCTTAAACACAAGATTTGAAATACACCGAATGAAAAACATATTAATAGAAAGGGCTCGATACTGCAGCGGTGCCTTCCCTCAAGATAGTAAAGGCTGTGCACCAGCGAGTTTGAGCTGAAAAGAAAAAGGATAAGAATCATCAAAGGGCGTATCTTCTTGATTCTCAACGCCCATGTAAGCCCGACAAACGAACATAGTAATATGACGGTGTAATAAATTTTGTACAATATCAGATAAGAAGCGGGATAGAGCAACCCCGCCTGAGGCGAAAACCACCAGAAATAATAAAGCTTTTTGAGAGTGTTTTCAATAAATTGACCGGGATGCTGCCGGATGAAAGTAAGCGCCTCTGCTTTAAACAACTCCATCTGCCCTATCTCATCGAGACTTAAAAGTTTTTTACGTAATTCATCGGGGATTGTATCTTTCCAGGTTTTTCCTGATGGCATCATAGCTGTTCCCGAACTTTGCGGGTTATTGCCGATCCACAGTCCAATCCACTGGTTTGTTTGAATAAACACAGTCTGTTTAAAAATAATCATATTGCGAATGACCCAGGGCGCAACTATAAGGAACAGCGAGACTATACTGACAAAGATGACCTTCTTTGCCTCTTTTTTGTCCACGGAGTAATACAAAAGCCAGAACCAACCCAAGACGAAAAAAGGCAGGAATGTTGCTCGCTCAAGGACACAGAGACCCGTACAAACGCCTAACAAGATATTGTTTTGCATGCCACGATTTTCAAGGGTAACAATAAGCAGGAGAAATGAGCTACAGATAAGAAATGAATAAAGTGAAAGCGTGTGCAACATGGTCGAGGAGTAAATAATCAGTGCCGGATGTAATGCCATAAGCACTGCAGCTAGATAAGCGCACCTGGAATCAAAAAACCTCCTTGCTATAAAAAAGATTATTGCACAGGTAGCAGTACTGAGAGCTATCTGCAGAATTACGATCAGGGTCTGATGATGGCCGAATAGAAGATAAATGAAAGCGCATAACACCGGAAAAACAGGTGCAATACCGGCCCTGTAAACAGCTTCGAGGCAATCAAAAGTAAAACCCTTACCTTGTATAAGGTTGACTGCCACAGTCTCATATTCAAAGGTCCTGATCTCCAGATAGGCCTGATAATAAAGAAAGCACAAGACCCTTACGACTGCTGCCATTATAAGAATGATAAAAAGCTTCGCATCTTTCACCATATCGGTACCCGTAGCTCAGCTTTTGCCACAGGATTCCTCTTTTCTGCAATGTCCTACCTCATAAAGATCTCCAAAAGGCCAGACACATATGGTAGAGTTTGAGACTTCTTTAAAAACCGTTCCTGCGGCCGCAGATACTTGCTTATGATCTGAAAAATGATGTTCTTTAATATTATAACCTAATAATTTAAAGGCATAATCCATGATCTTTTTATCAACAGGGACTCCATAGACGATCTGTCCGTTTTGCTTTAGCACTCTGAATATTTTCTGAAATGCAGGGACCAGAAATTCGGGTTTTAAGTGTTCCAATATTGATATAAGCAAAACGCTATCAAAATAACCATCCTGATAAGGTAAATCAAGAACACTGCCGTTCCTCAGGAATGTGCGGACACCTAATTTCTGGAATGTTGCAGTAACAGCTTCGGCGTTCGCCGTCAGATCAAGTCCATGGATCTCGCTGTACATATCGTTCAGGTTTAGAAATGTCACTCCGGAACCAAAACCAATCTCAAGCACCCTTGACCCGCCCGATAACTCCGATAGACACATTTTAACCCTCTTGCGGTATATATTTCCGATAAAGGGCATTCTGTAGAATCGTATTGGATCATCTCTATTGACACCCGAGTACTCGCATAGCGAAAGCATTTTTAATCGTTGTTCTTTCATCGTTTCGAATTGAACATGCCTTTAACAACCATAAGGGCTACATCCCAAAACCATTTCAGTTCATTAAATGAACGTATCTTTAAAAGCAAGGTCATCTTTTTGTTCAGAGAGTAAAATTCCCTGTATGCTCTTTTGTATCTCCTGAGGATATCCTCTTCCTTTGCGCCCTTATATTCATAGAATACTTTACCGTCATAGAATCCGGAAGAAATATTTCTGGCTGTATCGACCAAGAAATGGCCGTTTTGCTTTACCATGCGGTATAATTCGGTCCCCACAAAGGGAACTGCCATACAAAAGTTTGCGACATCCGGTTTGAGGGTTTTTGCATATTCGAGGGTGCATTCGAAAGCCTCTTCGGTCTCACCGGGCAAGCCTATGATAAAGAAGCCATATATCAAAAAACCTTTTTTTTGGGCAAGGTGTACAACATCTTTGACCTTATCCAAGTCTATCTGTTTACGGCATGTCGCAAGGACATCTTTATCTGCAGACTCTATGCCAAAAGCTAATTTGTATACCCCAGCTTTTTTCATCTTATCTAAAAGAGGTTCATCTACCAGTTCTGTCCTGATGCCTGACTGCATGTTGATAGATAAATTGTATTTTCTCTCTAAAATGCCATCCAATATATCGTGCATTCTTGTCTTGTTAAAGGCAAAATTGTCATCCATAATATCCAGTTGACGGATGCCATAATGCTTGACCAGATGATCTATCTCATCTAAAACATTCCGGCTGCTCCTGAAAGTTATTTTTTTCTCAAAAACGTCTTTACTGCAAAAAATGCAGCTATAGGCGCACCCCCTGCTGGTTATAATTGGCGCAGAAGGGCTCTTGCGAAGCCGTATCTTATAAAATTTAAAATGAGGTAAAAGATGATATGCCGGAAAAGGGAGATCGTCAAGGTTGTTGATTCTGGTTACAGAATTCTTAACTATTGCCTTACTATTTGGTTCATAGTATGCAGCACCAGAGATTTTTCCTTCAAAAGGGAACAGCCCTTTTCTGATATTTTGCATAATATTTAAAACAGCATATTCCCCCTCACCTCTGATAATCCCATCGCAATCTATCTCCGCCAAGATCATCTCCGGTTCAGCCGTAGGCAGGGGGCCACCTAAAATAATAGTACAATCCTTAAAGTTTTTACGGAGAAGGAACGTCAAGTCCTTGACTGTCTGGTAGGTAAAGGAATTCAAATAGACGCCGATCAAGCGGGTATTTTCCGGGATACGGCTTGTGATCTCTGTGTTGTTCAGCCTTAAAAGGTTCGCGTCTATAATCGAGCATTTAAATCCCTCCCTTTCCAAAACCGCAGCAATATATCCCAGCCCTATGGGCGGGATAACCGTCGCCTCATTTAAACCTTTGCCGCCGGGGAAAGGATTGATGAATACTGCATCCATATTTTTTTCTTCCATGGCATCAACCGCCTATCGGGATTACTTCTTCTTGAGCTTCATTATAAAAAACGAGCTGAAGACCTTTGGAAAAGTCCGGGATAGCCAAAGGTCAAAACCAAACATTCCCTTATACAACAATTGTGGTATTGGTATTCGTCGCGAAATTCCGCCGGTGATCATATAGGAAAAAGCGGAATAATATATCGCTTCCCTGCTGGAAAAGCTGAAGACCTTATCCAACGGCCTGCTCCAATCGTCCCGCTTAAAAAAAATGAGGTATGGCATCGCCATGTTGGCTGAGGATAGAGGGCCCTTTATTTCGTCTAAGACCGGCAGATTAATATTGAAAATTGACGGTTCGTGGTGCAGACATTTATATATGACACCCGAGATGACCGAAAAAAAAGGTTCTGCAAAAATGATCTGACCCCCTGACTTCAATTTGGTTGCCATCTTTATTAGAAAGGTTATCGGTTCTTTCAGATGATGCAGAACATTGGTCAACGTTACAATATCTAAACTGGCGTCCGGGATCGGATCAAAAGTATCGATCTGGTGACAATCGAACGTGTAGTCAACATAATCCAAATCGAGGACATCACTGGTAATGACATTCTTGTAAAAAAGTTTAAGAGGCGATGTTCCGCTGCCTATCTCGAGTATTAATTTTCTTGAAATATCCTCAATTTCCCGGAACTGGCTTTCATAAAGGTTGCGGTACCAAAACAGCAAATTGGGATTCTGTTGGAGTTTGTTGCGGTTAATACGTGTAACAACAGTATCGTGCTCGAACAGATCATCGCCAGCATTCATATTCATACATCAAACAAATTTTATCTTTTTTGCTGAATAAAACAGCATTTCTAATAGAATATATCCATGCTTCCATCTGTGTATGTTTGTTGTGCCGTATGAACGCTCCTTATACGAAATAGGTATCTCGACAACCTTCAAGCCGAGCCGGGAGGCGCCAAATATTAGATCAAAATCACCAAAAGGATCGAATTCCCCGAAGAAAGATCTGGTTTCGGCAAGCTTACGGTAGCTGTCTCTTGATATAACTTTTGTACCACACAAAGTATCTTTAAGTTTTTGGCCCAACACGTATGAAAATGCCAGTGCAAAGAACTTGTTTGCGATCATGTTAAAAAAACGCATCGCCTTTTTATCCATAGGGTAAACAAGCCGGCTTCCATTCAAAAATTCACCCTTATTACGAACAATGGCATCATAGAATAAAGGCAGACTCTCCGGGGTCACTGATAAATCCGCGTCAAGAATCATCAGGATGTCTTTTGACGCAGCTTCAAATCCCTTTCGTACCGCATCACCCTTGCCCTTGCCATTCTGCTTCATTATCTTGATTTGCATGTCCGAAGAGTATTTACGTTGTACTTCGATGATCCTATCCCAAGTGTTATCCTTTGAACCGCCTTCAACAAATATTAGTTCGTCATCCGGCCCCATCCGGGGCAGACGTTTTACAAGATTCTCTATATTATCAGCCTCATTCCTCGCCGGAACCACAACTGAGACCGACATAACCTGTTCTCGCTGTATCCCTGTCGGCCTGACCATCAGGATGCTCACCATGCAGAAAAGGCGAAAAAAAGGCAGATGAGCACAATACCGATTAAGAAAGTTGCTGAGGAAAGGGACATATATTGGGCAGAGGATCCTATTATTGGACAGTACTGGTTC
The DNA here is from genome assembly GCA_964532465.1 of uncultured Syntrophorhabdaceae bacterium. Taxonomy (GTDB): domain Bacteria; phylum Desulfobacterota; class Syntrophorhabdia; order Syntrophorhabdales; family Syntrophorhabdaceae; genus JAPLKB01. Next base: position 65,067 of record CAZHHX010000019.1, read on the forward strand.
AAAATCTGTAAGCAACAAAAAATTCGGCATATCTTCATGCGAAATCCAATTTTGTTCCATAGTCTTCTCACGCAAACCAAGCAAAGTAGCAAGATATATTATGGGCTTCCAGACACTGCTATAATAAGTCACTATCATGCGTGACTGGGCGGAACAAAGAGAGTGTAACACCAGTAAGAGTTTCTGGATGTTGCTCTCGTGCTGGATGTTGCCGTTCAGAAGAAAATAATCCGGGGGTGTCCTTTGTATGTCCTGGATAGAACATATCCTGTCACGGCTTATACTATCCGGCACATCCTTCCCGATAAACAAGAAACGAACGTGATCGAATGACTCTATAGCTCTGTCTGTGGCAGGATTGACCTCAACGACGGAATTATTCGGCCTGATGTAGACGGAAAAATACCGGAAAAGACAATGATAATAATAATTTTTAATTTGTTTTTTTAAGCGTTGAAAGAGCATTGTTGTATATATTTACTCACCTTGTACATTCACATTATATGGTCTTCTTGAATATGTCTGCAAATACGTTTTTTTGCGCCTTAAATTACCTTCAATAGATTACTACTACAACGACATATAGTGCTTGACATATTATGACAACTCCAATAATCTATCTT
>CAZHHX010000020.1:0-62398 GCA_964532465.1 uncultured Syntrophorhabdaceae bacterium
TAGATTATTGGAGTTGTCATAATATGTCAAGCACTATATGTCGTTGTAGTACTAGAATGTCTCGAAAGGTATTTGTTTTATTTGTCGGGCTCTGGGCAATTGTGTTTCTGCTGTTGCCGACGGATATTTGCCCGACTGCCGCCGCTTCCGATGAGCTGTCCTATGATATCCTGATCAAGGGCGGAACAGTATACGACGGCACGTTGAGGCCGCCCTTTATCGCGGATATCGCGGTTAAAGGTGACAGGATTGCGGACATAGGGAATCTTCTGAATGGAAAAGCTAAAAAGATCATTTACGCGAAAGGCTTTTTATCGTCACGCCGGGGTTCATTGACATCCACGAACATTCCGACATGATGTTCACCCGGATGACTTCCGAAATCTCAGCCGATCTGACACCGGTCATGCGGGAGGATTTGAAAGGAAATTTCAATGCCCTTTTTCAGGGAGTGACAACCGTTGTGACGGGGAATTGTGGCTTAAGTGTCGGTGATACGGCAAAGTGGTTCAAAACAGTGGAATCAATAAAATTCGGCACCGCACCAATGTGATGCACCTTATTCCCCACGGTGTAATTCGATACGAGCTTTTCGGCAAGAGAAGTCAGCCCGGGAAACTGAGCAGCAAAGAGCTTGAAGAATTAAAGGCAAGGGTAGAAAAGGAAATGAAGGCAGGTGCTTGCGGACTTAGCGCGGGCCTTGCCTATGCCCCTGGAATCAACGCTGGAATCGATGAATTGATTGAGCTTGCCGGAGTAGTTCATAAACAGAGCGGTATTTTTGCGGTACACATGAGGGATGAAACAGGCACCATCCAGGAGGACGGCAAGTTTGCCGTCCTTGAGTCCATAAAAGAAGCCATTGAAGTGGGAAGAAAATCCGGGGTTCCTGTCCAGATATCCCATCTGAAACTTCAGGCCCCCACAGCGGCTTAAAGGCCTCTCAAATGCTTGCTCTTATTGAAGGGGCGCGCAGAGAAGGTCTCGACGTAACCGCCGACAGCTATCCCTATACTGCAGGGTTGACCGAACTCGCTATTCTGCTTCCCAATAAGTTTAAGACAGCCGCAGGCGGTATTTCCGACCGATACAAGACAAAAGAAGGCAGAAGGGAGATCAGTGATGTAATCCGCACTATATTGATCGATATTCCACCTGAGAAAATTAAAATTATGACTTGTGACAAAAAGGAATATGAAGGCAAATCTCTCAAGGAGATTGCCGCAGGGGGAGGAAAAGACCCGGCTGACTGCTACGCGGACCTGGTTTGCGATTATGTTGCGGAAGGGGTCATTTTTGCCCATAACGAGCAGGCCATGAAGGACTTTATGCCGAATCATTATGTCTTCACCTGTTCTGACGGAATGACATGGGCGAAAGACATGCCGGGCGCCCACCCGAGAAATTACGGCGCCTTTGCGCGAAAGCTGAAAGTTTACGCCCTTGGGGAAAAACAGATGGACTTTAACGATGCCATACGGTCCATGACATTTTTACCGGCGGAAAAGCTCGGTATGCAGGGCAGAGGAAAAATTGAAAAGGGCGCCTTTGCCGATATCGTCGTCCTGGATTTAAAAACTCTGACTGACCGATCTACCTTTGAAAAACCAACCGAGTATGCCGAGGGGATTGTTCATGTGCTGGTGAACGGTGTCCTCTCCATCGAAGATCGCAAACTGACAGGGAAGCGTGCGGGGAGGGCACTGAAGGGACGAGGAACGCCCGGGAGTGATTAATTATCCCACGTTAGTTCAATCTATAAAAATCGCATAAAAGGGAGCAACAAAAGAAACAACTCTTTACGGATTTATCAAAAAAACCGGGGAAACTCCGGTATAGTCCACCTTCTTCACATTCTTGATACAAAGCGTTATCCCCGTATCCTTTCACGCGCCAAAAAATTGTTGCTTCAGTTTAACTATAAGAATTGACAAGGAAAAGACAAAATGTTAATAATATCTCTCAATTTAATTAATGTTTTATGGTGCTGATATGAAAGGAATATTAACAGAAAAGGAACAGAAAAAAAAAGAAGCGCTTGATATGTTGAGGCACAGCACTTCTCACCTGATGGCTCACGCCGTTAAGCAGCTTTTTCCTGATGTGAAGGTTGCTATCGGCCCGTCAATAGATACAGGGTTTTATTATGATTTCGATTACGGCCCGGGTTTTACCGAAGATGATCTGGTAAAAATTGAAGTGCGGATGAGGGAAATTGCAAAAAAAGACATTCCAATAGAGAGAAGTATAATAAAAAAAGAGGATGCCCTGGAGATGTTTAAGAAACAGGGTGAGATATATAAGATTGAGTTGCTGGAAAATATTGATGATGATGAGGTAAGCATATATATTCAGGAAGATTTTACGGATATGTGCAGAGGGCCCCATTTGCCGTCAACAGGTAAAATAAAGGCATTTAAACTGCTCAGCCTTGCCGGTGCGTACTGGAGGGGAGATGAGAAAAACAAGATGCTTACAAGAATTTATGGGACAGCCTTCCAGGATGAGAAATCCTTAAATGAATACACCCAATTTCTTGAAGAGATAAAAAAGAGAGATCATAGAAGGCTTGGAAAAGAGCTTGATCTTTACAGTATAACCGACGAGGTAGGCGCAGGTTTTGTAATATACCATCCCAATGGTGCTTTATTGCGGTACCTTCTTGAAGATTTTGAGAGAAAGGAACATTTGAAGAGAGGTTATCAGTTTGTTTACGGGCCCCATATACTTAAAATGGATATGTGGAAGAAGTCCGGACATTATGAAAACTATAGAGAAAATATGTATTTCACCAAGGTGGATGATGTTGATTACGGGATTAAACCCATGAATTGTCTGGCGCATATCATGGTGTATAAATCCGACATCCGGAGTTACCGGGATCTGCCCATTCGATATTTTGAGCTTGGCACAGTATCAAGACATGAAAAATCAGGGGTATTGCACGGACTGCTCAGAGTGAGAGAATTTACACAGGATGATGCCCATATATTCCTGCGGCAGGATCAGTTGCATGATGAAATACTTAATATTATAAATTTTATACGTGATACCATGAAAATCTTCAATTTTGAATATGAAATGGAGATAAGCACAAGACCTGAAAAATTTATTGGCGCTTTGGAAGACTGGAATAAGGCTGAAACGATATTAAAGGAAGTTCTGGAAGCGCAGGAGATTCCTTTTGATTTAAATGAGGGTGACGGAGCTTTCTACGGACCTAAAATTGATGTCAAGCTTAAGGATGCTATCGGGAGAAAGTGGCAATGCGCTACAATTCAATGCGATTTTGCCTTGCCTGAGAGGTTTGACCTTCATTATGTAGACAGTGACGGTATGCGAAAAAGACCTGTTATGCTGCATAGAGTTATTCTCGGGGCTATTGAAAGATTTATCGGTGTGCTCATTGAACATTATGGGGGCAAATTCCCTGTATGGCTTTCACCGGTACAGGTAATAATAATGAATATTACCGATGAACAGTCGGATTATGTTAAGATGATTTACGAAACATTAGTGAATCAGGATATAAGGGCCGAGCTTGATGTGAGGAATGAGAAGCTCGGGTTAAAGATACGGGAAGCAATAGTAAAGAAAGTTCCTTATATGGTAATATCGGGTAAGAAAGAAATGGAATCAAATACAATTACCGTAAGGGTAAGAGATGGCAGTGAATTAAAGGACATAGCGTTAGAGGATTTTATTAAGAGGGTTAGAGAAGATAATATTTCCAGGAGGTGAGCTTTTATAGGAAAGGATAGTGGCGTAAAAGATATAAATATTAACGAGCGGATAAAGGCAAAAGAGGTAAGGTTAATCGATGAAGCCGGGACGCAACTTGGTATTGTCCAAACGTCTGAAGCGCTCAGGATGGCAAAAGAACAAGGAGTTGACCTGGTAGAGGTTTCCCCTAAAACTGTTCCTCCTGTTTGCAAGATTATGGATTACGGAAAATATAAGTACCAGATTGCAAAAAAGCTGCAGGAAGCAAAGAAAAAACAGAGTGTCGTTCAGCTCAAAGAAATGAAATTGGGGCTGAAGATTGATGAACACGACCTTATGTTTAAGATTAAGCATATTAGAGATTTTCTGGGTGAAGATTGTAAAGTGAAGATTATAATCATGTTTAAAGGAAGAGAGGTCTTCCGTACAGACATTGGAGAAAAGCTTGCCCAGAGAATAATTGAAGAGATAAAAGATATAGGTGAACCTGAACAAAAACCAAAATTTGATGGTAGGAATATCGTTATGGTATTTGCTCCACTGTAAAGGAGGCTGATTATGCCAAAGCTGAAGTCCCACAGGGGATTGGCAAAAAGAGTAAAGGTAACTGCAAAGGGGAAGATAAAAAGGGCCAAGGCATACCACAGCCATCTTCTTTCTTCTAAATCACCAAAAGAGAAAAGAAGACTGTCCAAGTCCGATACTGTTCATCCTGCTGATATTAAGAGGATAAAATCGTTAGTACCTTATTTATAATAATGAAAGAGGTGTAGAGAGATGCCCAGGGCAAAAAGAGGAGTAAAAGCAAGGAGAAGAAGAAAAAAGATTTTGAAACTCGCGAGAGGTATGAATGCGAGCAGGCGCACAACATACAGTGTAGCAAAACGTGCGGTATTTAAGGCGTTGACCTATGCTTACCGTGACAGGAGACAGAAAAAGAGAGATTTCAGGTCATTATGGATAGCAAGAATAAATGCTGCCTGCAGATCCTACGGCATACCCTACAGCAGGTTTATCAATGGGTTGAAAGCGGCCAATATCTCTTTAAACAGAAAATCTCTTGCAGAAATGGCAGTCAATGACCCTTCAGGGTTTGAGAATGTTGTGACAAAAGTTAAGCAAGTGATGGTTCAATAAACTACTGGTTATATTGCAAAATAAATTTGGGCTTCGAACTTCTGATTTCAATCTGTAGCCCGTAAAATACAGCTTGTATATGGTTTAAGATGGACATACAGGAATTTAAAAATAAAATTGAGAGTGAAATCTCTTCCATAAAGACTGTTGATGAATTGAATAACGCAAAGATTTCTCTTATCGGCAGAAAAGGTCTTTTTTCTGAATTGATCGATAGTATAAAGATGTTGAATAATGATGAGAAAAAGACCTTCGGCAGAGAGATAAACGAGCTCAAGAAGTGGGCTGAAAACAGTTTAAAGGATTTAAAAGAACATTTTAAAACTGAAGAAAAACGAAAAAAAGACCTTGCGTCACGAATTGATTTTACGATGCCGGGCAAACGTCCTGTTATCGGCAAAAAACACCCTGTCAGCCAGGTAATGGATGAAATCATAAAAATATTTTCTACATTGGGCTTTTCTGTCGCTGAAGGCCCGGATATTGAAATAGATTATTATAACTTTGAAGCCTTGAATATTCCCAAAGATCATCCGGCAAGGGATATGCAGGATACTTTTTATATTAAAAAAGGTGTTGTTTTAAGGACACACACATCACCGGTTCAGATAAGAACTATGGAGTCCCAGTTGCCTCCGGTCAAGATTATAGCGCCCGGAGCTGTTTACAGGTGTGACAGTGATGTCTCGCATACGCCTATGTTTCATCAGGTTGAAGGACTTATGGTGGATAAACACATAAGGTTTTCAGATTTGAAAGGCATATTGAGCATTTTTATACAGGAGATGTTCGGCAGTAAAACGCCTTTAAGGTTCAGACCGAGCTACTTTCCTTTTACGGAACCTTCCGCTGAAGTAGATATCGGATGTGTGATATGCGGAGGCACGGGTTGCAGGGTTTGTAAAGATACCGGCTGGCTTGAGATACTGGGTTCGGGTATGGTACATCCACAGGTGTTCAGGATTGTCGGTTACGATCCTGAAGAAGTTGCCGGTTTTGCTTTTGGCATGGGTGTAGAAAGAATTGCAATGCTTAAATTCGGCATAGATGATATAAGACAGTTTTATTATAATGATTTACGATTCCTTTCACAATTCTGAGGTAATGTCTTGAAAGTCCCCTATGAATGGCTAAAAGAATTCGTTGTTACGGATATAAATCCCTATGAGCTCGCCAAAAGACTTACCATGCGCGGTCTCGAGGTCGAGTCTTTGGAGGAATATAAACCTGCCTTCGACAATGTGATTGTTGGAAATGTCCTGGCTGTAGAGAAACATCCCTTTGCAGACAATTTGTCTCTCTGTAAAATAGATGTCGGCGAGAATGTCCTGTCAATCGTATGCGGAGCCAAGAATGTTAATGCAGGGGACAATGTCCCTGTCGCAATGGTCGGCGCATGTTTGCCTGACGGAACGGTTTTAGAGAATAAAGAGATAAAGGGGATTTCTTCTTCAGGTATGCTCTGCTCAGAAAAAGAACTCGGCTTCTCTGACGATCACAGCGGCATATTTATTTTAGATAACAATCTTCAGGCAGGTAAACAGCTTAAAGATATTGAAGGTTTCAGCGACTTTATTTTTGATATAAATGTGCCGCCGAACAGAGGCGATTGTTCATCTGTCTTCGGGATCGCAAGGGAAGTGGGAAGCATACTGAACCAAAAGGTTATGCTGCCGCCCTTTGAATATATTACGGACGAAAAAATAGATATAAATGATGATGTTTCCCTTGAAATTCAGAGTCTTGATGGATGTCCCAGATATGTATTATTGATGCTGAAGGGCATAACCATAAATAAATCACCTTACTGGATGAGAAGCAGGATAATAAAATGCGGGATGAGGCCTATAAACTCAATTGTTGATGTTACCAATTATGTTATGCTGGAACTTGGACAACCGCTTCACGCATTTGACTATCGGAAGATTAGAAATAATAAAATAAGAGTAAAACTCATTGAATCAGAAACCATCTTCCGGACGCTTGACGGGGCAGACAGAAAACTTGAAAATGGGGATATGCTCATATGTGACGGCGAGGGCCCTGTTGCAATCGCAGGTATAATGGGCGGTGAGAATTCTGAGATTGCCCTTGACACAACAGACGTTACACTTGAAAGCGCTTTTTTCAATCCCTTGTTTATAAGGAAAACAGCGAGAAGATTGGGATTAAAATCAGAAGCTTCACTGAGGTTTGAAAAAGGTATTGATATTGATAATGTTGATTTTGCCGGAAAAAGAGCAGCTTTCCTGATGAATAAGCTCTCCGGTGGAGTGATTGCAGGCGGAAAATGTGAAGTATTTGAAAAGAAGGAAGAAAAGCAGATTTTTGTAAGCTTTGGGAAGATAAACGATATTCTCGGATTGGCAATAGAGCATACTGATATAGTAAATGCTTTGGAATCGATAAATTTACCTGTAGTGAAAGAAGAAGAGAGCGGTTTTTTTGTTTCAGTACCCGGCTTCAGGCACGACATAAATGAATATATTGATATAATAGAAGAAATAGCGCGCATATATGGTTATGATTCCATACCTGCAACAATGCCTGTTTCAGCCTCCAAGACCTTGAAATGGGATAAAAAAGATCGATATTTCGTTCTCATGAAAGATTATCTGAAATCAGCCGGTTTCTATGAAGTAATAAATTTCGCTTTTTTCTGTAAAAAGGATATAGATAATTTTTTAATTTCACCTGATGATCAAAGAAATTCATGTGTGAATATTTTAAACCCTATATCAAAAGAATATGAGTCAATGAGAACGTTTATTGCGGCAGGATTATTGAAGAATATTGCCTATAATTTAAATAGGGGCTCAAAGAATTTAAAATTTTATGAAATGGGGAAAGTGTTTTTTCAGAATGAAGAAGACGGGATGCCCCTTGAATATCCTGTTGTCTGTTTTGCATTAACCGGGAAGGAAAGGGAATATTTCTGGAGGGATGTATGTAAAGAATATGATTTTTATGATATAAAAGGTGCTTTGGAAGGTTCGGCTAATTATTTCGGGCTGGAATTTACCTTTGAAAGAACTGTTGAACCTTTTTTGAATATTTCAAATGCCGCTGATATTTTGGTGGATGGCATGAAAATCGGCTGGATAGGGGAAATTAGCGAAGAAGTCTTAAAATCGTATGAGATTGAACAAAAAGTCTATGGAGCTGAATTAAGATTTGACATAATTTTAAAAACTGGTACAATTGAACCAAAGTTCAAACCTATGCCAAGATATCCACAGGTGACAAGAGATTTTTCGTTTTACTTGGATGATGAAATGCATGTATCCATGCTGATCGATAAGATTAAAAAGGTGTCGCCTTTAATACAGTCAGTCGGTATTTTTGACATGTTTAAAAAAGAAATGAAAAGCATATCATTCCGTGTAGTATTTCAGTCTTATAAAGATACATTAAAAGATGAAGAGGTTAATGATTTACAGAGAATTATTATCCAGGAGCTTACAGCCATAAATGGAATTACATTGAGGAACTAAGGAGGGTATATATATGACAAAGTCAGAAATAGTTACAAACGTATATGAAAGGCTCGGTCTTTCAAAACGTGAATGTGCGGATCTTGTTGACTTGTTTTTTGAGATTATAAAGGAAACGCTGGCAAAGGGAGAAAATGTCAAGGTGTCAGGATTCGGTAATTTTATTATAAAACAGAAGAGATCACGAAGAGGAAGAAACCCGCAGACCGGGGATGAGATTGAAATAAGCCAGAGGAAAGTCCTGAATTACAGGTTGAGCCAGGTTTTAAAAGATGAGATAAACAGCAAGTAAAGAAAATGATGTCAAATATCCCTGACAGGATGTTTTACAGGATAAAAGAGGTATGTATACTTACAGGCCTCAAGCCGCATGTATTGAGGTACTGGGAGCAGGAATTCAAGGATATAAAACCCTTAAAGAGCACTGCCGGACAAAGACTGTATAAGAAGAAAGATCTTAATGCTATATTTATTATTAAGAAACTCCTCTACGAAAGAAAATACACTATTGATGGAGCAAAAAAATATATGTCCGCCAAGAAGAATGTTTTAGATGAGATAAGAGAAGAACTGACAGAAATTGTAGAAATATTGCGGGGAAGGGGCTGATTATGAAGAAAGTGGTATTGATATGTTTATTGGGTTTTCTCTGTTCCTGTGCTACCGGTCCGATTCATATGGCTACAAATCAGGCAGAGAGCATGAAAACCTCATATGCTGATCCTAAGATGAAAAAACTTTACGCAGAAAATGAGACTTTACTGAAAGGTATTTACGCCCGCCTCAACAGTTCCAATGTGAATTTTTATAAAGAAGGTTTAGGCTTGGCAATACTGAATGATGAAAAAAATGAAAAACTTCATTACATAATGATTAATATCAGGCCATCAGAGATTGCTTTTGATGAAAAAGCCACAAAGCCAGAGCAAAGATTTTCTACTGTGCTTAGCAATTACTTTCCTAAATATTTGAATTATGTAAAAAAGGAAGATCTCAAAAGGGATGATATTGAAGGATTGGCTATTGGAATATACTGGCCGGTCAGGGATTACTCGCAGTGCAATCAGTACGGAGGTTTTGTTGAGTATATCCATATCTATTTTGACAGAGAAGATGTCTTTGATTTTCTCGACAGAAGAAAAACCTTCATGGAAGCGGTTAACAATGCCGAAGTTATTACGAGCCTTGACTTACAGCCGGCAAAGAGCGTAAAACCGAAGTTTTAGCTGAAACCGATACATTCTGCCTCCATAAGATGGATTGAACTCACGGAGGCAGAATATGAAAAATATTATAAAGCAGGAAATTGTTCCATTCCCCACATTCTTTCCGTTGAATCCTTTTACAAAAGATTTCCTTTATATCTGCGGAGCAGGTCTTTTTACCGGTTTTACCGGCGCTGTCTCAGGCACTTTTTCAATTTGCTGTTCTATTAATGAGGTTAAAGTTTTCAGTTCATCAAGGTACTTCTGAAGGTCTGATTTGGCGTACATCCCGACTTTTTTCTGAAAGTATGTTTCTATAGACTGTAGACTTGCAATCTTTATTTTCATAGGTACGGGTTTCTGATCTGTTGATTTCCCCCCGACTAAGACACCCGAGGGCAGGTGTTTGGCTTTCTTATATGCGGTAAGCATTTTCTCTAATTTTGCATTGGTAACCGGAGTCTCCATTATTTCATCAAAGATGGTAAAAAAGTCAGGACTGCCCAGGTTCGCGGCAAAGAGATATCCCTGTGAAAGAGACAGTTTTCCGGCAGCAATTACCCCCGACTAAGACACTCGAGGGCAGGCATCCTGAATTTTAGGAACCAGTTTTAGGAGTGATGTTACGTTAAGCAGCGTCCTTGTAGTTTTCCCGACGATTTCTGAAATTGCGGAAACTGTTTCCGCAATTTCAACTGGTACTGAGTCAGGTCTCCTATTATACATTACGAGATCACTCATCACTCCATCCAAATTATACCCCTTGTCAGGATGTTTTGCCTGAATATATGCCAGTATTCCATTGGCTTGGTCTATTGGATTCAGGTCTTCCCTTTGGAGATTTTCCGTCAACTGTATGGCTAATATTTCATCTTTTTGTGTAATGGCGTTAACAATCCTTGCCGGAATAGTTTCCATACCCAGCTTCTGCGCTGCAAGATATCGCCTTTCCCCGCAGAGCAGAAGCTGGGTATCATCCTTCGGTGTTACCAGGACAGGTTCAAGGACTCCCCTGTCTTTGATTGACTCCATGAGGGCTATAAAGGATTCGCTTGTTTTGTCAACCGTTGAACGAACCTGTTCTTCCACAACAATATTTCCTAAAGACAAATACAAAAATTCCAGACTTTCAGTTTTCTTTTGCGCGGTCATGCCATATCCCCCTTTTTTGATATTTTTGTTAAAAGCATGTTTATCTTCCCGCCCCTTCATAGAGTGGCTGATGTACCAGGACCCCCCGTCTGTTTATATTTTAAGTTTATTTAATAATACATTTATCTAATAAAATTTCAATAAATATATTATGTGGAATCATGTGAATCCGGCGGAAATAAAGAATGATTCCTTCATATCCCATATTTTGACAAGAAAAACGGCTTTTCTCAGTTCAATGAAGGTTAGCCGCCTGCAATGCGGATCAAGTGTTGAAGCACAGACAACTTTGTGATGCTGATACTGCGTAGTTTTTGCCTGAAGCACTGCTTTCTTCCCGAAGTTGATACTGCGTGGTTGTCGCCTTAAGCAACGATAACTTCCTGAACTAAATAAATCACACTATAATAGGGTATACTCGCTTCCAAATACCTACAAATCTGCACCATGTACGATCGGGAGAGCCTATTGAATACCACATGAAACGTGCAAGCGCTTAACAGTTTGTATTCTATTAATAAAGCTCATGTGTCGTAATAGCAGTAGAGCCTTCTTTAATAAAATTAGAACCGGACATGAACATTGTTGATTTAAAATCGTATTACATGGCGTATAATTACAGAGAAATGTCCAGGAAAAGAAGAGGAAAAGTTAAAATAGTGGATGAATCTCGGCCACACCCTACCCTATTAGCACCTGACTCTCCTGTTCCTCCTCCCGTCACCGTAAGTACAAACCACGAGATGCGCACCCTGCCTATTTCATCCGATGCCCTTAAGGGTGTTATTGAAAAAGCAGCCGACAGGGCAAGAAACAATCTGGCCTCTGCTGGAAAGATCCAACCAACATTATTTTTCGTATATAAGGACGGTACCATGAAGGTGGTGTTCTTCTCTTTCAAAGACGAACTCCAAAGAGACGGACTCATAAAAAGGATCAGAGAGAAGGCATTAGCGGAGAATGCTTCTTACGTTCTGATGCTGACTGAAGAGAAACAAGGGGGACACATGATAACTGTTTCATCAGGAACAGCCCCTGGTATGATTGCCTCAGCTTGTATAGACTATAATTTTGATAAGGAAACAAATACCATGACTTCATGGAAGATTAGTTGGCTGAATAAGCCTGTTCCGGATGTCTTCCTTAATGGTATTTTCGACAGGGCTGATTAAAAGTTTTGTTAGGGTAAGAAAATAATGGGGCATTGGAAGAATGCTGTCATGATTGAAGAATGACTGTTGTGGGATAATGTAACGTACATGAAACAGTTTGGAATAGGAAACTAAAAAAACAATAAGGAGGAAAAAGTTATGACACAGAAAAAGATTGCTGTTTTTGTGGGAAGTCTTCGCAAGGAATCCTTTAATAGGAAAATGGCAAAGGCGCTCACAGGTCTTGCGCCTGCGTCGCTAAAGCTTGAAATCATCGAGATCGGCGGACTTCCTCTCTATGATGAAGACCTTGAAAACAACCTGCCGGTTGCCTGGGCCGAGTTCAGGGAACAATTAATGAAGTTTGATGGTGTCATATTTGTCACGCCTGAGTACAACCGTTCAGTTCCAGCCGTGCTCAAGAATGCTATCGATGTGGGTTCACGTCCCTATGGCAAAAGTGTCTGGGGTGGGAAACCCGGTGCGGTGATGAGTGTCTCGCCCGGTGCAATAGGTGGATTCGGCGCAAATCACCACCTGCGTCAATCGCTGGTATTCCTTAATGTTCCCACTATGCAGCAGCCTGAGGCTTACATCGGGAATGCCGGTAATTTATTCGATGAGAGCGGTAATTTTGCCAATGATTCAATCAAGGAATTTGCTGCAAAATTCATAAATACATTTGCTGCATGGGTTGAAATCAATATGTCCAGCGAGAAACATTAGCTTCAGAAGCGAGGAGGAGGATAAAGCATATAGCAATCCCCGAGACAAAATCCATGCCTGCCATTTTTGTCGGTCATGGCAATCCTATGAATATCATACGGCGCAATCAGTGGACAGAAGGCTGGATTGCCCTCGGTGGTGCATTGCCTCGACCCAAAGCTATCCTTGCCGTGTCCGCCCACTGGTACCTTCCTGCCACTATGGTGACAGCCATGCCATATCCTCGGACTATCCATGATTTCGGCGGTTTCCCTCAAGAGCTTTATGAAATGAGGTATCCTGCACCTGGCGATCCTGCACTTGCCGCAAAAGTGCGGGATATACTTGCCCCGATTCCAGTGGAGCTTGACAAGGAGTGGGGGTTTGACCACGGTGCTTGGTCGGTTCTTTATCATATGTTTCCGGATGCTGATATCCCGGTGGCGCAGCTTAGTGTTGACCGAACGCAACCGCCCTCATTTCATTATGAAATAGGGAAATTGTTGGCACCATTGCGGGATGAGGGGATTCTTCTATTGAGTAGCGGGAACCTTGTACATAACCTTCAAGCCTATGAGTGGGATCGGCCTGATGCAGGGGCTTTCGACTGGGCCTCAAGATTTGAAGAAAACATACGGGTTCTGCTCCAGGCCGGGGAAGACACTCAGCTTATCGATTATCCGGCATTGGGGCATGGAGCAAAGCTCTCTGTTCCGACGCCTGACCATTATCTTCCTTTGCTCTATATACTCGGGCCGCGTAGAAAAGGCGAAGGCATAAGTTTCCCTATTGAAGGATTTGACGGAGGATCAATATCTATGCTTACCATACAGATATCCGGGCAGGGGGAATAACAAGGAATATAAGGACTGCTTTTGACAGAGGCCTCAGCGATTCTATGCATTTAGTAACCCCCATCAGGCAAAATACTATTTTAGGACATTATTTCCAGCATGCCACTCTTATTAAACCATTGTATAAAAATTGTGGAGAAACTATAATGACTTAAATATGATTAAATCAACAAATGGATTAAATTTTTTCTGGTCCCAGTCCCCGAATATTGTTTTTGCCATCCTTCAAACAACCCTCAGCGGTTTGACCGGGATTAATGCGCAAAAACGACTTCAAATCTTCGGCCCTAATACCCTGAAACCAAATAAGCGGAATGACTCACTCGCTCTTATCCTCGCACAGTTCAAAAGCCCCATCATTATAATACTGCTTTTTGCGATTGGGCTTTCTTTTGCACTCCATGACGTAACCGATGCGTTGATCATACTGGCAATAGTCCTCATCAGCGGTCTCCTTGGCTTTTTCCAGGAACGTGGAGCGGTTAATGCTGTTCAGAAACTCCTCTCTATTGTCCAGGTCAGAACAACGACGCTCCGTGACGGAGATTTCAAAGATGTGCCGATTGAGGAAGTGGTGCCAGGTGATATTATCACATTAAACGCGGGAGATATTATCCCCGGTGACTGCATGATTATTGAATCCAAGAACCTTTTTCTTGACGAAGCAACATTGACAGGGGAAACCTACCCGGTGGAAAAAGAAGCGGGGATACTTAGCGAGGCAACCCCTCTCAGCCGGAGAACAAACACGCTTTTCATGGGCACCCACGTTGTGAGCGGTAGCGGGAAGGCGATTGTTGTCCATACCGGCAAGGATACTGAGTTCGGTAAGATATCTGAACAGCTCAAATTCAGGCCGCCTGAGACAGAGTTTGAACATGGCGTCAGTCGTTTTGGCTACCTCCTGTTAGAGATTACCATGATACTTATAATAGCGATCTTTGCTATCAACGTATATTTCCACCGGCCTGTGCTGGAATCGTTCCTTTTTTCCCTTGCCCTGGCAGTAGGGCTTACACCTCAGCTTCTACCGGCCATAATCAGCATCAACCTCGCACATGGCGCAAAACGGATGGCTGACCAGAAGGTTATCGTAAAACGGCTTGCATCGATTGAGAACTTCGGAAGCATGAACATCCTCTGTTCCGATAAAACCGGCACCTTGACTGAGGGTCTGGTGCAATTACACACTGTCCTTGATATAGAGCGCCGGGAGAGCGAAAAAGCCCTTCTTTATGCATATATCAACGCCTCCTATGAAACAGGTTTTACAAACCCTCTTGATGAAGCAATTCGCCATTACCGACAGCTCGACATTTCACACATGAGCAAGCTTGATGAAGTACCCTACGACTTTATCCGCAAGCGTCTGACCATACTTGTGGAAAATGACAATGCTCATCTCATGGTAACAAAAGGCGCCCTTTCAAACGTGCTTGCTGTTTGCTCAACCGTAGAAATACCAGGCGGAAAGGTTGCTGACATAGAGGTGTTTCAGGAGAAAATAAATCAGCAGTTCATTGACTTGAGTAGTAAGGGTTTCAGGACTCTCGGCCTCGCATATAAGGACATGGGTTCTCAATTTTCCATGACAAAAGATGATGAAACACGGATGACCTTTCTCGGTTTCCTCGTCTTCTTTGACCCCCTTAAGGAGGGCATCATTGAAGTCATCAAAACCCTGAAAGAATCCGGTGTCACTCTGAAGGTTATTACCGGCGACAGCGAACTTGTTGCCGCCAGTGTGGCTGAACGTATGAACTTCCCAAATCGTGACATACTTACCGGCTCCAGTATTCGTGATATGAGTAATGAAGCCCTGATGAAGAGAGTCAATAGTGTGGATATCTTCGCTGAGATTGAACCGAATCAAAAAGAGCGTATCATTCTTGCCTTGAGGAAATCTGGAAATGTAGTCGGATACATGGGAGACGGCATCAATGACGCATCCGCTTTACATGCGGCGGATGTAGGAATTTCGGTAAACAGCGCCGTAGATGTAGCCAAGGAGGTAGCTGATATCGTACTTCTTGAAAAGGACCTCAGTGTCTTGGCAAACGGTGTACTGGAGGGCAGAAAAACCTTCGCAAATACGCTGAAGTATGTCTTCATGGCTACAAGCGCCAACTTTGGCAACATGTTCAGCATGGCAGGGGCCTCGCTCTTTCTTTCCTTCCTTCCTCTCCTCCCGAAGCAGATTCTCTTTACGAACCTGTTGACTGACTTTCCCGAGATGACAATCGCTACTGACAGCGTTGACCAGGAGATGCTTAATCAGCCCCGGAGATGGAACATCAAGTTCATCCGCAATTTTATGCTTGTTTTCGGTTTGCTTAGCTCAGTTTTTGACTATCTCACCTTCGGTGTCCTTCTTCTCGTTCTCAATGCATCAGTCGAAGAATTCAGAACCGGCTGGTTCATAGAATCTGTTATCTCTGCATCAATGATCGTGCTGGTAGTCCGAACCAGGGGACCTTTCCTGAAAAGTAGGCCGGGCAAGGCTTTATTGACTGCCACTCTCCTTGTTGTCATTGTTACAATCCTTTTCCCTTATACCCCTGTGGGAAAGCTCTTTGGCTTTGCGCCGATACCGCTGCCATACATTTTGACGCTCCTTCTTATTGTTATTCTGTATATCATTGCAGCAGAGGCAGCAAAAAGGTTCTTCTACAAATGGGCAAAGTTATGATTGAAGAGCAAGCTTTCATGTGACAGTATGGTTGATCCGAATATAGTTATACAGCACTTTACATATATCGGTATTTTCTGTCTTCTGATTCTCGGCGGACTGGGGTTGCCCTTTCCGGAAGACGGGGTGCTTATTGTGAGCGGGCTGCTTATCGCCCATGGCGTTATTAAACTTGCCCCTGCACTCATAATCATCTATCCATCCCTGCTAATAGCCGATTTTATCCTTTATTCTATCGGCAGAAAATACGGCAGAATGGTTGTTGAACATAAAAGATTTTCCAAGATCGTTTCACCTGCCACTCTTTCGAGACTTGAAGAGAAATTTACGCAATGTGGCGCTCTGACAGTATTTGTGGGAAGACACTTCATCGGTTTCAGGGCGCCCATATTCCTCATTTCTGGGGTAATGCGCATTTCCCTTACAAAGTTCCTGATTGCCGACGGTCTCTCCGCAATCATTACAATCTCGATCAATTTGGGTATTGGGTACCTTGGCGGCAACAGTATAATGATACTGAAGGGAGACATTACACGGATAGATTATATCTTGATTCTGGCTCTCTTTATATTAATTGCAGGCTGGATTATCATAAGATACTTCATAGACAGAGCAGAAACAAAGTAATGGTTCAGGAAGAATTAAATTAATGAGGGAAAAAGTTTTTTCTGTGAAGAAGTTCCATCACAGTATTTTTATTCCTAACATTTCATATTGTAAATTTAAAATAGTATTCAGCAATGCTGCAAATGAATTTTTGCTTGCAAAATAATCACAATAGCAGGAAAATGAAAAAATATATACGTGCTAAAACAATGAATAAGCACATGATTTAAGACTTGGCCCCACTTTCTTTTCTAACAGTTGTTGATTACAGCGCCAAAGAATGCATACACCGCAAACGGGCGGAGAATTCATTAATAAGGGATATCGATATATTTCGCCCGTACACAGGGAGAATGACCAATGTTTTTAGTTTTTGTTTTGGACGTGATTGTTTTGTTTCCGCTTGCATGGGTATTCTATGTAGTATGGAAGGAGCGGAAGAAATTTCAATCATTTGTCCCTGTGATTGTGAGCGTTTTCTTTTTATCCATTGCACGGCTCTGTGAAGTGTTGATTGAACATCCGACCATCCATATTGCTGACCTGTTGAGGCTTTCCCGGGAAGATTTTTCCCTGGTGGCTGTTATAATTGGAGGATTTTCCGATGTATTGGGAGTCCTTTTTCTTGTTTTGGGTTTTCTCAGGGCGATAAGAACCCAACGCACACAGGAGAGAATAATTAGTGATCTTGAGTCGTTACTGCCGATTTGCGCTTATTGCAAAAAATATAGAAGTGAGGACGGGGCTTGGCACCCAATCGAAAAATACCTGGAGGAGATGGGAGCTCCCAAGATGACTCACGGCATATGCCCTGAATGTGCAGGCAAGGTGCAGGAAGAGATCAAAAAAATTAAAAAGCGGTAACCCAAGACCGAAAGGAAGGATCATAACGAATAATCGAAACAAATTTTACATAATTGTCATAGTTGTTTCCACAGTAATAATCAGTTGCCTTCATTATGCAACATCTCCGGCTGTTTGGCCCCTGCGCAGCATCTACATGGATCTCTACTATATCCCGGTACTTGTTTGGCGCTCTGGTGTTCGGTCTGTGGGGTGCTATCCTCACATACATTTCTGTAATCGTTCTTTATTTTCCCTATATTTATTTTGTCTGGCATGTAAAGGCCCTGTTTCTCGCCGAGGACTTTTTACATGCTCTGTTTTTTGGAGTATTCGCATTTTTGGCCGGTTTTTTAGTCGATAGAGAGAAGCGATATCGGAAACAATTGGAAAAAGAGGCATATCTCGCAGCACTGGGCCGTACTTCAACATCTGTAGCGCACGATCTCCGGAACTCTCTTACTGCTATCACAGGTTTTACCCGACGCATATCGGAGAAGAAAGGGGACACTGACACCGCAATAGAAATAATTCTCAATGCCGCCCGTAATATGCAAACAATTGTCGATAGCACGCTTGACTTTGCGAAACCTCTGCAATTAACTTTGCAGAAAATAATAGATATCATTACGGTTATCAACCACGCTTTGGATATATGCAAGACAAAAGCTGAGCATTACAAGGTAAAAGTTTTGCTGGATTTACCCTCTGAACCATTGTTGTCTGATATAGACAGCTTCCTATTTGAGAGGGCACTGGTTAACCTAATCGACAACGCGATTGAAGCATCAGGGATAGATCAAACAGTTACTGTCACGGTGAACCCAGGAAAGACATATATAACTATCAGCATAAAGGATCATGGGTCCGGCATGGACAGAGAGACACTTGAAAACATCTTCATGCCATTCTACACCACAAAACCTAATGGAACCGGAATAGGTATGGCAATTACAAAAAAGATCATTGATTATCATAAAAGCTTCATTCGTATTGACAGCAAGCCCGGGCAAGGTACCGCTATCAGCATTGAATTGCCTTTTCATCCTGTGTATAAGCAATCATAATGATAGCGTAGAAATCCAAAGAAAGAACTTAAAATACTACAAGTTTCCCATGGACATACTGACTTTCATCTTGTATTTAATGGCACAGGCAAAATATTTCTGCTTGAAATCTCAAGCGAATTGTAACATATTTGATTCTATGCGACAGGCATAGAGGATGCGCTTGGATTCAGGGCACCTGCAAAAAGAAAGCCCTGATAGTCATTTAAAGGGTGCTACATTTTCTTCCATTCCGTCAAAGGTTTTTTGCAACAGAAAGCGTAAAATCCGTGGAGGTTCATTAAATGAGCAATATGAGCAACTATCCCCTTGTCAGAACCATACGTTTCAAGAGCGCCAATCTTCCTGGAGTTTTAGGTAAAATTGCAACTACAATCGGCAACACAGGTACAACTATCGGCAATATAGCGACGATTCACCTGGGAAACCGTTATGTCGTCCGCGATATCGATGTTTTTATCGAAGGCAGGCCTCATCTTTCACGGATATTGAAAGAATTGATTAAAATTCCTGGAGTTAAAATTGTAGAAATCAGGGACGCGGTTCTGGAACTACACAAGAACGGATTGGTAGGGGTGCTTCCGACAAAGCAAATCAGCTCTGTGGAGGATATTCGCAAACTCTATTTCCCAGGATCGAGGGAAGTCTGTACCCTTATCCATGAAAACGATAACTGGAAAAACACCTATACGAGCATTCCTTATAATGTTGCGGTGGTTACAAACGGAACCTCCGTTTTTGACTTTGATCCCAAGGGGCCGGTGGTGGCAATGCCCATTGTCGAGGCTAAGGCGGCTCTTTTAAACAGACTGACCGGAATAAACGGTTACCCTGTACTGCTGGATGCTCCTGACACGAAAACCTTCATTGAGGGAATGCGACGGATTGCGCCAACTTTCAGCGGTATTCATCTGTCCAACATTGCCTCTGCCTATTGCTTCGATATTATGGCCATACTGGAAGAGGAACTACATATGCCGGTTATCCATGACGACCAACAGGGAAATGCTACAGTTGCTCTTGCAGCCCTCATCAATGCCTGCAAGTTCTGCGAGATGAATCTCAAAACGGCTAAAATAGGGGTCATCGGCCTGGGAGTGACAGGATTGACAATTGCCAGGTTCATTAAAGCTTATACAGGGAATCCGGTCTGGGGGGCAACACTGTCAGAAGCGAGCGCCAAGAGGCATGAGGCCGATGGAGGTATCATTTCCACCCTTGAAAATATAATGGCTCAGATGGACATTGTTGTTGCCACCACCTCCAGGGGTGATATCATATCTTCGGAAATGGTACGGGATGGCCAGATAATATTAGCCCTGTCTCAGCCGCACCCGGAGATAGATCCGGACGTAGCCATGGCTTCCGGTTCCTGTTTGACCATCAACAGTAAGGCAATCAACAATCTTCTGTGCTGCCCCGGCTTATGGCGGGGAACTCTTGATGCCCAGGCACAAACCATAAATTTTGCCATGTATACGGCAGCAGCTTGTGCTATTGCTGAATCCGCAACGGAAGGAGAAATATTGCCTACCACCCTGGATCATCAGGTACATCATGCCGTCACCCATGCTGTAGCTAAAGCTGCAGTGGAGACAGGTGTTGCCCGGCGAAAACTGGATGATGATTACTTCGAGAATGCCAATATCTTGAAGCCTCCATGGATGTAATACAAATACAAAGCTACACCATGCGCATTCAAGGCTGTCTATTGAACACCGAATGTAACACTCATATGCTTGCATATTTTATATTGTTTTCTGAAAAAAGACTATTTACAACTGAGCTAATACATCTGCAATAAATATCCCCCGTATTTCCGCAAGGTTTCCAAAAAGCGGTGCAACTGCCTTCTGAATCTCTTTTTGTAGGATTTCCCGTTGCTTGACATTGAGAAAAATAGCCTTTCCCTGATATTACAAGAAAAACCATAGGCACAACTCAAAAGCAGTATCTGCCCTGAATGCTCACGAATATTGTATCCGAGGGGATATTATAAAAAGAAATGAATGAATATGTGGCCGAATCAAGGCCGTTAGGTTTTGAGGCGCGGGAGTTCATTTAACTTACTGCTTGCATCGCTAATCTTTTGCTTTACAGTATCATATGACCCATATGCACGTATACAGTTAATCAGGTTAATAAATTCATCCATAACATTTACATTGGAAGATTCTATGAAACCCTGTTTTATGGAGTATCCCGTTGAAGCTATTTCTTCGTTATCCTGAATGGTATTTATGAAAAGACTGTTACCTATGGGCTGGATAGATTCTTTTTCCTTAAAATCAACGATCTTCACAGTACCGACTGGCTTACCGTCTACAGTAACCAAACCATCAGAGGCGACAGAAACTTGCGTCCCATAAATGGTTATTTCGCCCCCTGACCCCATGACATGGTATCCGGATGCATTGACAAGCTTCTTCTCATTACTGATGGTGAATTGCCCGCTTCTTGTGTAGAGGGTGCCTTCTGGGGTGTTAACAACAAAGAACCCATTACCTTCAATGGCAAGGTCAAATTTTCCACCTGTTTCGATGAGAGGTCCTTGAGAAAAATCTATACAAGTATTCTGAATACCGTTTTTTGCTCCGTTTGATGATAATATTTCTTCGTCACGGGCTAACCGCGATACAATTCCATCAAAAACAGGCTTGAAGGTTTTATACCCTGGGGTAGTAGAATTTGCCATGTTATTGGTTATAGTAGAAAGCCTTTTTTCCTGATATTGCATGCCCCTCATTAGCAGTCTTGTTGCTACCTTTGACATAGCCAATCCTCACAACGCCATTGTGTACTTCTGTTCATGCTGAAATATATAGCATTATTATAGTTACAAGACGATGACCGGAAAATGACAATATGGTTAGGCTTATATAATCGTAAGGGAGATTACCCGGGAACTTTGGCAATTCTATCGGCTGGATGCATTTTTAGCATCAAGCATGTTTCTTCCGTCAAATTACATTCTCTGTCGCAGGGTTCAATGTGTGCCACAACATCGACAAGCGCGATCTTCCCCGCAATTTCATTTTCCACTCTGTCGGCAAGAGCATGCGCTTCATCAATATGAAGCTTCCTGCATGTAAGAAGATGAAAATCGATGTACTTTTTGCTTCCTGAACGGCGTGTACGCAATTTGTGATACCCCGCTGCCGGATAGGGCATGTTGTTCATGATTGCTTCAATCTCCCCTTCGATATTTTGTGGGACACTGGCATCCATGATACCTTGAAGGCTGCTTCTAAATATTTTTATGGCAGAAAAGATAATAATACATCCGACTATTACCGCAAAGACAAGATCAAAAAGGACTATTTTAGTAAGGTATGTTAGAAGAATGGCTGCAATTGCCCCAGAGTTGGAATAGAGGTCGCTTGTATAATGAAGCGCATCCGCTTTAAGGGCGTTGGAACCGGTTCTGTTTCCTATCTTAATCAGAACCGTACAGATCGCTATAGTAAAGACGAGAGAAATTCCCATGATAACAAAATCCAGTGAAGAATAAAATATCTTCTCATTCTGGAGATAAGCTTGAACAGCCCTGTAAATAATAATTGAACCCGAAAAAACAATGACTAAAGACTGTATAAGCCCTGCAAGATCTTCTATTTTGCTATGTCCATACTGGTGTAAATCATCGGCAGGTTGAGCTGCTTTTCGTATGGCAAAAAAATTCATGGTGGACATAAAGACGTCAAGAAGACTGTCAAGAGCCGAGGAGATAACCGCCATTGAGCCGGAACCAAGCCCTATGGAAAATTTACTGGAGGCAAGCACAAGGGCTGTTCCAGCGGCAAATAGTGAAGCTTTTTGTTTGATTTCCATAAGATTAACTCAAAATATAAATAAATATCTTATGCATGTCCATCTTTAATATGTGTCTCCAGAATCAGCAAATTAGTAGCATCATCCATTATACACAATCAGTGTAAAGGAGTTCTACCTTCAAGACACGCCTATACAAACAGCATAAAAAGTCAGGACTATGTCTTCATACTTTATGGTTACTATCTATGTTTCTCGTTTATTTGCTGCCAAGGAACTTTTTCAATAGCTGGGCAATTATAGTATTTTGCTCTGGAAGCGGAGTCTTCATAGAAACAAAACCATACGGGGCATTAGTTTCTGATTCAGATACCACTTTGCCATCATTTACTATTTCCACTTTCAGAGACCCTCTTTCAGTCAGCTTCCGGAAAAAACAGACAGCGATAACACCCTTCCCTTTGTACTCTGTCGACATTGTGCCTCTTACGTTTATCGGAGCAGGAAGGCTATCACCCACCACAATGGCATAGTGGCCGCTGAATATAAGTCCATCGGTACTTGTAATCTTAATAGTAAAGTCAGAACCCTCCCCCTGAAAAAATCCGCACCCGGAAACAAGAATTATACATGTACAGAAAATGGGAAGAGCTTTTTTCATCTATTCACCTCTTCTTGAAATTGCTTTTAAGGCATCACAGGAACTTTTGAAAGGGTTTTCCAGTTCCAATAATCTCTCGATGAAAAGCTTATATGAATCACTTGCAGGAAGTATCTCCTGCCAGGGCTTGCTGAACAAATTTTCATCCTCAATCCAGTTTGCAAACATATCAAGGCCTACAACCCCTGCACCAAATAAATCACTCCTCGGCGAAGTATCCTTCCGGAGCATGATATAGGTCTTTGTTCCCGGACGTCGACGGCTCATTCTTATATCGGTCATTGTTGAGAATTCTTCAAGGTTTAATCCCTCGTTGTTCCAATACCTGGCAAGCCCGAAGTCTATCAAATAAACCCTGCCTTTATACCAGACCAGATTGGAGAGACGTAAATCTCTGTGAACAACAGGAAGTCTCCCTTCTTCCGACTTGTGAAGGTAAGCCAGTATCTCAAGAAGCTGAAACAGGATTTCTTTTGCCTCTTCCTCAATAAACCGTTTTCCTTTCACTATATAGTAACTGAGGGGATACCCGTCAATATATTCCTGAACCATATAGTGCACCCCTTCATGTTCGAAGTCCTCTATGAAACAGGGTATTCCCGGATGGTTCAGGCCGGACAGGATGGTCCTTTCGAGATAGGGGTTGTTTTCCTTTTTATCGGGCATAAAGGCTTTGAGGGCATAATCTCTGTTATGCCTATGTACCCTGAGGACAACACCGTAGCTTCCAACTCCGAGACACTCACATATCTCGTATCCCCCTATTCTCTTCTGAGAAGTTCAAGATGAAAAAAGCCTGCCTAAAAATCCTTTTTTCCGTTGATGACCTCCATGCATGCGGCCCGAACTGCTCCCGTTATAATGCCCATGTTTTGGCTCATAGTAAGCGCTCTGGTGTGGAATATTCGGCGACTGCTGATTTGTGAACTTATACCCGCAATACGCACAGGCAACCCATCCGGCACCAGTTTCTTTTCCACAACCGGGGCAAACAGGCTTCTGTCCAACCGGGGCGCCGCAACCAGGACAAAATCGGAAACCCTCCTGTACGTTTGTTTTGCAATTTTGACATATCATATTCATTTCTCCTGGTGAGTATGTGTTGTTACCCTAACAATATACATATTTCATGATTACGAGTGTATGACTGTTCTATTACAATTCTGTAATTTCTGCTGTGGAGGTTGTGCGTTATAGTGCTAAATCTCTTTCCCTTCAATTCTGTCGTCACCCCTTCGGGGGAATTCCAGTAAAACTGTAGTCCCCGAATCCGGTTCACTTTTCACCGTTACAGTACCGCCGTGTAGATCCATGACAGATTTGACAATAGAGAAACCAAGCCCTGTTCCCTGGTGATAAAGATATCTGGCTTTCGGGGTTCTGTAGAAGCGATCGAATATCCTTGAAAGGTTTTCCGGTTCTATGCCAATTCCTGTATCAGTGATAATTATTTTGTGGTAAGTTTTTGATGAACTATCAATATTAACAGTGATACTTCCCTTGGAGGGAGTATACTGAAAAGCATTTGAAAGAACATTGACAAGAGCACGTCTGAAGAGTGTTTTATCAGCATTAACAAGTGAATTCCCTGTTACAATGACGGTAATGTCATTCTCTTCCCGTATGGCATCGTAGTATTCCAACATCTCTTCCACCTCCTGCCGGACATTAAGGGGAGAGAGGCTTACCCCGCTTTTCCTGCTGTCATTTCTTGCCAGGAAGAGGAGGTTTTCAATTGTCCGGGAGAGCCTCTCATACTCTTCCAGGCCGGACATGAGGACCTGGCGATACTCCTCGGCAGTCCTTGTCTTGGATAAAATCACTTCTGTTTCACCTCGCAGATTATTGATGGGGGTACGAAATTCATGGGCAAGGTCAGCGGAAAAACTGGAGAGTGAAGTGAAGGACTCCTCGAGGCGGTCAAGCATTTTATCAAAGGTATTCGCAAGAGAGGAAATTTCTGCAGGCCACCCCCTGTTGCCAACCCGTTCCTTCAGCTTTTCAGGGGTAATACTCTGGACTTTGCGGGTCAGCTCCATAAGCGGCTTGAGTCCTGTTTTTGTAATAAGAAACCCCAAAAGAGCAGAGACAAGGATACCTGCTATGATTACAAATGTCACCTTCTGGCGGTAGTCGTTGATTATGGCTGCCTCATGGGACATATCGAGAACAATCTGAACAATCCGTTCAGCATCTCCGACACGATACCCCTCAACTACTGCTGATGTGAGGAGAAGGGGTTTTCCGTCACAAGATATGGCCTTAGTGTAATCAACAGTTGTTCCCGATGTCCTCACAGCTTTCGGGAATTTTGAGTTATCGACGATCTGGGCCGTACCCGGTGTCTCGATTATGGGTTTTCCCGTTTCATCTGAGATTCTCACGTAATATTTTATGAATGTGGATGCTGCTGCATATGTTTCCCGTTCGATCTCTATTTTCCACGCCTGAATATCATTGGGGTACTCACGTAATAGTATTCGGATACTTTGCAATTCTGCTGCAAGGAATTGCCTGTCTTCCCGTTCCATATCAGTACGGAGGACCCAATCCAGAAAAAAGCCTGAAAAAGTCAGGATAAGACAAACAGTTATCGTATACAGGAATATGAGTCGTTTGCTTATAGACCAGGAACGGGGGATAAATGTGAGCATTTACAAATGCACCTCACTTACTCTGTTTTCGAGTATATATCCCACCCCGCGGACAGTATGGAGCAGTTTTACAGGAAAGGGATCGTCAATTTTCTTCCGCAATCTGAGAATTGCCACATCTACAACGTTTGTGTCACAATCAAAAAACATATCCCAGACCTGCTCAGAGATATATGTCCTGGTCAACACCTCTCCTGAATGACTTGCCAGAAGCCAGAGGAGAAGAAATTCCTTGGGGCTCAGATCAAGACGCTTCCCTGACCGCATCGCTTTCCGCTTTAAGAAATCTATTTCAAGATCGGCAATACGAACTGTCTCAGGGTTTCTTCCGGGGCCGCGGCGAAGGACAGTCCTGATCCTTGCCAAAAGCTCCGAAAAGGCAAAGGGTTTTACAAGATAATCATCGGCGCCAAGCTCAAGACCCTTTACGCGGTCATCAACAGAATCACGGGCTGTGAGGAAGATTACAGGGGTTTCTTTGCCGGTTCGTCTCAGTTCTGCCAGAATTGACCATCCATCCCGGTCAGGAAGCATGACATCAAGGATGATAAATGTATACTCACCCGTTAGGGCAAGATGGAGCCCGTCTTCACCATTTTCGGCTACATCAGTATTAAACCCCTGCTCAGACAGGCCCTTTTTAAGATACTGGGCCGTCTTCCTTTCGTCTTCTATAATGAGCACTCGCATGGTTTTCCTCGTATCGATTAATTCCTGGTCTTTTCAACAAAATAATACTATACCATTATCCATTACAGGTAGATTACAATTTTCCAGGAAAAGTCATCAAATTAATAGTCAAGATACCTCCTCTGTATAACATGTCGTTTTGGAGATAACGTTATATCCGCTGGAATATCTCGTAAATAGTAGCTCCGCCGCCAACTATAAGCAGGGTGAAATAGACAATTGTAGCAAAGTTAACAAGATGGCCGAGCAGTATACAAACACCATCGCGCTGCAAAAGTCCTATGGCAAAAAATAATATTGCAAGAGCAGGCAACGTGTTGCTGAAGGGTATCAAACCAAAAGGGGCCATAAGTAGACATGCACCTAATATCAAAGCACAGTCGTTTAAGACGCCAATAAATCCATCGCAAGTCAGCCACTTCAAACGTTGAGGACGGCTGATACGCTCAAGTCTATGAAACCAGATAACCCCCTTGTTGAGACCGGGGCGCAGCTTCTCGGTAGACAACTGTCTTTCCGATAAGCGCTTCGGCAGCCAAAGATTGCTATTCAAGAGGCGGCTGATGCCGATCAGAAGTATAGCGCCGCCAAATACTGTACTAACACCTGGAATTGAAACAGGAATTAGAAAAATAATTGTAAGGAAGGCTGTGAGCAACAAAAGGCCATCCTGCCCGAGCATATCTCTTATCTCAGATAATGTTACCTTATCAGCCGGCAAGTCCGTAATTATAGCCTTGAGTCTATCTCCGGGAGAATCTATGGATAGCTCTGCCTGTATTGACGGATTAAATATATTTTGCATGATATTTCATTCTCCTTTATAGATTTCTCATCCTTTTCTCGTGATCAGTGAATTGGTCTGCCATCTGTTAATACCGGCGGTAGTTTAGTTTATAATTGTAAATCTTACATAACCATTACACAAAGATGACAAAACTGTAATTTTACTCTGAATAATCGTGTATTAGTAAAGGGAATAAGGAAGAATAAAAAATGTAAATGTATTATGCAGCATTTGTTAATATCCTTGAAAGAACCAGCCAGGTGCCGTTAATTGTAAGCTTTAACTGTGTCCAGGAGCCTATTCTGGCAATTAAGATAAAAATCTTTTTCGGACGTAAATAGAATTTTCTATAGGCCTTTTTCTGCCATTTTATCAATTCACGGGCGGATACATCCGGGAGATGGTGAACCGGATTCGTATAGAGTCCATATTTTGAATAGTCTAACGAATCAATTAAACCCTCATAGCGAAGCTGCTTAAATACTTCACTTCCCGGATATGGTTTTAATATAAAATACTTTGCAAAATCCGGGTCCAATTCAATAGAAAAATCAAGGGTTTTCTGAATAGTCTTCGGAGTATCCTTGTAAAATCCGATCACAAAAAAACCCCAGGTTGTAAATTTTAAATCCTTGGCAAGCTTCATTGCCTTGCGAACCTGATCCTTTGTTATGCCTTTTTTAATTACTTTAAGAATGTCATCATCTCCGGACTCCACTCCAAACCCTATATTATTAATGCCAATGCCTTTAAGAGCATTTAATATTTCTTCGTCGACCGAATCAGCCCGTATTCCATTTGATGTTTCAAAATTAAGAGGATAATTGCGAGTTTTCAGAGCGTGGCATAAATCAAGAAACCGTTTTTTGTTAGACGAAAGATTGTCGTCTAAAAAATGCGCCTCTTTAGCACCGTATTTTTCCACAAAGACATCCAATTCTTCCAAAATGTTTTTATTTGAACGCATTCTAAATTTTTGTCCGAGTATTTGTTTCGTGCAGCAGTATGTACACCGTCCATGACATCCCCTGGATGTTATAATTGGAAATGCAGGAAGTTGTTGAGCATCAGGTGGACTATATTTCTTGGGATCTTTAATTAAATGAAAGGCTGGAAAAGGAAGATTATCAAGATTCTTTTCTACTTCCCGGGGAGGATTTTTATGTACTTTGTCATCGTTCTTAAAATATATGCCTCGAACGCTCTTCATATCGCCGTTATTCTGAAGGTTATCCACAAGTTCACGCATGGTATGCTCACCCTCTCCTATGCAAATAGCATCGATACCTGGCTGAGCGATAGAATTGTCCGGATCAATCGTTGTGTGAACGCCGCCCATTACAACATATATGTTTTTAAAACTGGTTTTTATGGCGTGGGCAATCTTGAAACCTTCATGGGCTATCGGCGTGACACAGGAAATACCGACGACTTGAGGACCGGACAGCGCGATATGATCGAGCAAGGAGCTGATATTCATCCCATCTATATCCATGTCGATATATTCTACATCGTGATGGTGCTTTTCAAGCATGGCACACACGTACAGAGCTCCATAGTGGGGATAGGCAGGCCGCATTTTTATGCCGTAAACCGATTCCTGGGAAGGGATAATAAATAGAATTTTCATTTCTTTTTTCGCCCGGGAAACGGTAGGTTGCTTACATGATGGTAATCTGCCGAACCGGATTCTCTTTTGATTCTTTTAAGTGTTCGAAGAGTGTGATTTGTCTTTCTGTACATTATGTTTGTGTTTGCCATATAGAGAATTTACTTCCTTATATATTGGATTCGTCTGTAACAGCTCACGTGCCAATTCGGACTTAGACATGAGAGCTGCCTTAAACTGGAGAAACATACATTATCCTCTGTTACAAAATGATTAAAACAACATGACATTCTTGTAATCTTAAGCGTAAATTCTCGTTCTGTACATTACGACAGCTTCATAAACATTTTAATGTTCATTACCAGTAAATAAGTCGCGTCCTCTATCCCATTTTATCTGCTTGACAAGGCAAACCAATTGAAATACCGGGATTTACAGTAAGAGCTAATATTAAATAAACAATAAATGTGGTACGATGGGTATGCTGGTAACTCAATGGTCCAGGACAGAATAAAAAAGTAACACTTACCATTTGAAGTATCTGCCAAAATTGAATATGATTAACCTGATGGAGAAAATGTTGAAAGATTGGAAAGTTCAATAGATTGCATAAACAACCACTGATATATATCTTAATTTCGGCTGCCCTCTTTGGAATCAGCCCGCCTTTCGCCAAGCTACTTGTGAAGAATATTCCCCCGGTTGCTTTGGCCGGACTTCTCTATTTAGGTGCTTTTGCCGGACTTTCTCTCTATTCGATGATTCGGGGGATCGTTTATACTGAAAAGCTAAGATGTGTCAATCTAAAAAAAGGCGATTTCCTCTGGCTTTTCGGCGCTATACTTTCTGGCGGAATTATTGCCCCGATATGTCTGATGTTCGGATTAAACCAGATATCCGGTTTTACCACCTCATTGCTGCTGAACCTGGAAGGGATATTTACGGCGATTATAGCCGTTATCTTTTTCAAGGAGAATGCTGGAAAGAGATTGTGGCTGGCACTGTTATGCATGACTGCGGCAGGAGTGTTTTTAGCGTGGGATCCAAGCCAGGGTAAGTTTAACCTGATCGGACCCTTATTGGTTACCATTTCCATGATATGCTGGGGTATAGACAATAACTTGACCAGAAACATCTCAACAAGGAATCCGATGCAGATCACCCGCATTAAAGGGTTTGTATCCGGTTTGGTATCTATATCCATAGCATATGCCCTCGGAATGAACATTAAATGGGATGTGACTGTTTTTTATGCTCTGTTGCTGGGTTCTTTCAGCTATGGCATTAGCCTTGTGTTTTTTATCAAAGCCCTCGAAGGGTTAGGTTCTTTCAGGACAGGCATGTTTTTCAGTCTTGCCCCTTTTATCGGTGCGGTGACGTCCCTCATATTGCTTCAAGAGTGGATTGGTTGGGTAATGTTTCCCGCAATCGCACTCACAGTCGCCGGTGTGTGGCTCATAAGTACTGAAAAGCATCGACATCTGCACTTACATCAAGAGGAGATTCATACCCATTTGCATAATCACAAGGATATTCATCATATGCACGAACATGCAGAAACCGTTCATGAGCCCCATATCCATGAACACAGGCATCTTGAAGAAAATCATGTTCATTCCCACTGGCCTGACACACACCACAGGCACGGACATTAGCCATTTTGATAACACATCAGAAAGGTTACTGTCCGACATAAGATGCCCTTATCGATGTTGAATATCTTTAAATGGTATGGAGGATTTATATTAATGATTACGGGTTAGAATATGTCACGATGTTTAAAAAACTTTTGCTCTAAGAACCCCGTTTATGCTAAAATTCAATCGTTTATGTACTATTTGAGAAGTTCCCGGAAATATCTCTTTCTTTTTCTCCTCTATTTTCTCCTCACTATATCGGTGCCTTTTTTCCACTCTCATGCAGAAGGTGGGATTATTAGAGATCACAACCACATAAAGTACAGCATACTATACCTTGGTAGCGCCCCAGCAGGTTCTTGCTGTGAACTCCACGAAACAGACAGAGATTCAGCACACACACACCACGGTCATTTTCTGATAGACTCCCATAGTGTAATAGTAAATTCATGCAAGAGTGACGAATCAGACGCTTTAACGCTTAAATATGGTTTATTGCCTACTCAAGCGCCCCTTTTTACATTATATGCAACCGACATATTGGTTGTTCAGCTTTTTCCCGGGAGCCTCCTTAGGGGCAACTATTCTATTTTTTCAGGCCTTTCTCCTCCACATATCTAATACATCACCCCGACTAATAACGTAGCTTCATAACAGTCTTATAACTGTTCACACATTTCTACCATGTTTCCTAAGGGAGGAATATCCATGCGTATTCTGGTTATCACACTATTCCTGCTCATCCAGGTACAACCCGTACTTGCAGGTTATCTCTTGAGCATTGATGAAGCAGAAAAACTACTGATCGATACTAATATTGAAATAAAAGTAAAGAAAACGGATCTACGAAAATCTGACGCAGACGTTACCGGTGCGCGGCTCTTGCCAAACCCCGAAGCAAAATACTTGCTTGAAACCATCGGGGGCGGTCAAAACGACAAAGAAACCACATACTCTGTGGTTCAGCCTATCGATTTTGCCGGAAAAAGGAGCAAGAGGATCGAAGCTGCTGAGAAGAAAAGAGATGCCCACAAGCTTTTCCTCGAATACGAGATTGCCGGTCTTCTCTCACAAATGAAGCAGCTCTATTACAGAATTCTGCTCCTTGGAGAAAACAAGAAGGTCATAGAGCATGTTATCACAATTTCTGGAGAAGCGGAACGTAAAATTGCCGCGAGAGTTAAGGCAGGTGATGCAGCGGAAGTTGAATTGATGAAGCTCACTTCCGAGAAGCATAAGTTTGTAAGGATACTTGAAGAACTGAAAATTGATTTAAGGACAGAAAGAAAAAGGCTGGCCCTTATGTTGAGAATTCAAGACATGGATTTTGACCTTGAAGATAAGTTTCAATATAAGTCGCCTCTTCCGGATATTAAAGAAACCTCTGAAAAGGCTCTCAATACACGGTCAGATATTAAGGCACAGGCAACGCTCGTCGATGCAATGTCTGCATCTCTGTCTCTCTCTAAGCGTGAAGCCACACCCTCCTTGGCCGTAGAGGCAGGATATAAAAGGTGGATGGGAGGTTTTGACGGTTTTGTCTTCGGCTTGACGATTCCCCTTCCTCTTTTCGACAGGAATCAAGGTAAAATTGCCGCCGCTCAGGCCGAAAAAGAAAAGCAAAGCCTCAACTACGAACTCATGAAAAGATATGCGTCCAGCGAAATTGCTATTCTCATGGAGAAAACCTCCCATCTTCAAGCACGTATTTCAGATATTTTAGCGCAACTGGAAAAAACAAGAGAAGTGACGAAGATATCCAGCATTGCTTATGAAGAGGGAGAAATCAGCCTTATTGAAGTACTCGATGCTGTCCGGTCCGAAAAAGAGTTATCAATGGAATACAATAATGCTGTCTATGAGTATTGGGCATCAGTGTTCGAAATGGAGAGGGCAACCAGTACAAGAATCTTAAATACGGGAGACAAATTATGAAATATATGGTAGCGCTGCCACTGTTTCTCTTGATGCTTCTGGGCGCTTGTGTCCAAAAACATCAAGATGTAAACCAATATGAAGGCGAGGCAGCTAAAAGGACTGTCTATACTAAAAAATCCGAACTCTTCCTTGAATATTCTGAGCCGGGGGTCGGGCAGAAAACAGAATTCCTCCTCCACCTCACAATGCTCGATAGCTTTAAACCTGTGGTCGAAGGATCGCTTATTTTAACCTTTACGCCCGAATCGGGTGAATCTGTCAATGTAAAAATGGACGCCCCGGCAAAACCCGGTATTTTCAAAACCGAGATCACCTTCAAGCAGCCCGGGAAATACATAATGAAAGCGACCGTTCTGGGAAAGAAGCTTACCGACGAAATAATTGTAGATAATATCCAGGTCAGGGATGAAAAAGAAAAATATGAAAACAAGTCCATTGGCGAAAAAGAAGGGGCTTCCATCGGCTTTTCCAAAGAACAGCAATGGAAAATTGACTTTAGGGCGGAACCGCCCATTAGGAAGTCCTTGTCCTCATCGTTCATCGTAATGGGGGAACTCATCCCGGTATCGAACAGTGAAGTTGCCGTGTCTGCGCCCCTTGCTGGCATTCTATCGGTTTCCAACCATCTTCCTTATGTGGGGCAGAAGATTGCCAGAAATGAAGTGGTTGCCCATATAGAACCTGCTGTTCACCAGCAAGGCGGCATTGGACAACTGAGTGCTGCTTATGCTGATTCAAAGGCCAGGGCAACCCTTGCGCGGAAAGAATTTGACCGCGCAAAACGCCTCTATGAGATAAAGGCAGTACCCCAAAGAAGGGTCGAAGAAGCCGGATATGCTCTCGACAGTGCAAAAGCAGCGCTTGACCCCCTGGAGAGGGCCATGCAGTTTATGAAAAACACGACCAGTGATAATAAAATTGTTGTCAGATCGCCTTTGGGTGGTGCTGTGGTAGAGCTGCTCGTATCAAACGGGAAATTTGTAGAGGCTGGGCAGCCTCTCATGAGGGTTGTCAATACATCAACGCTCTGGCTGCGTGTCAACGTACCGGTTAACGAGATAGGAAAACTGAAGAACCTTGGGATGGCGACATTTACCATAGCCGGCATTGAAGGAGAACTGAAACCGACACGACTCGTTACTGTCAATGATGTGGTTGATCCCAAAAGCCGGACAGTCCCGGTGATCTTTGAAGTAAGTAACCCGAAGGGCATGTTTAAAGCAGGCATGTTTGCAGATGTATCGGTGAAGACAGGTCATATGGAAAAAGCCCTTACGGTGCCCGAAGAAGCCCTCTTCGAGGATGAAGGGAGGTTCTTTGTGTATATCCAGCGGGATGGAGAATCTTTTGAGAGGCGGGAAACGAAGGTTGGTATTCGTGGGAACGGCTCCGTTCAGATCGTTGATGGAGTGAAAGAAGATGAGCGGATTGTAACGAAGGGCGGCTATTACGTAAAGCTTGCATCAATGTCCGCACGGACAAAGCAGGGTCATGGCCACGACCACTGACAAGGAGATTGAACATGCTGGATAGACTGACAAATATCTGCACCAAGAATAGACTGATAATCATCGCGGCATCGATTCTTCTGTTCACGGTTGGGGCATATGTGACAGCAACGATGAGAGTGGATATTTTTCCCGACCTTACAGCACCAACCGTTACCATTATGACTGATGCCCACGGCATGGCTCCGGAAGAAGTTGAAACATTGATTACTTTCCCCATCGAAAGCGCAATCAACGGAGCAACAGGTGTACGACGGCTTCGCTCCACATCCGTTATGGGGATTTCAACGGTATACGTGGAATTCGACTGGGGAACAGACATTTACCGGGCACGCCAGGTTGTCAACGAGAAACTGCAACTCGTTTCCGCAGCCCTTCCCGAAGGGGCCATTCCTCTTCTTGCTCCTATATCATCTGTCATGGGTGAGGTCATGATTGTCGGCCTGTATGGTGATAAATATTCCCTCATGGAGACAAAGGAAGTTGCAGACTTTGTGGTGAGGAGACGCCTCCTTTCCATTCCCGGGGTATCACAGGTTGTCAGTGTTGGGGGAGAAACAAAACAATACCAGATCAATGTTGACCCCCACAATTTGGCCGCATACGGGATATCGCTCAATGATGTGCTGGCCGCCGCCAAGGGGTCAAACGAGAATTTCTCCGCAGGGGTAATGAAATCGGGGGGCCAGGACTACATTATACGAGGTATCGGAAGGGTAAAAACCATTTCCGATATGGAATCCGCTGCGGTTGGGATAAAGAACGGTATCCCCGTGCTGGTCAGAGATGTGGCAAAAGTGAAGGCAGGACCTGCTTTCAGGATAGGAGATGCCTCTGTGGACGGCATGCCCGCAGTGACTCTGTCGATACAGAAGCACCCTGACGCAAATACGGTAGAACTCACAAAGAGGTTAGAGAAATCCCTGGTTGAGATCAGGAAATCCCTCCCTGCAGGCATGATGATGGACGCCAACGTCTTCAATCAGTCAGATTTCATCCAGAGGGCCATTAGCAATGTGCAGCGCGTTGTCGTTGAGGGTGGCATTCTCGTTCTCATCATCATCATGCTCTTTTTAGGTAACTGGAGGGCAACAATCATCTCCATGACAGCCATGCCTCTGTCGCTCATATTCGGAATCCTCGTGCTCAGGTACTTCAATATCACTATCAACACCATGACCCTGGGTGGCATGGCAATATCGATAGGCGTCATTGTCGATGATGCCATCATATACGTGGAAAATGTATTCAGAAGACTTGTCGAACATCACCACAAGCACAAAGGGGACGGACACGCAACAACTTCAGTGATACTTGATGCATCGAGAGAAATTAGAGGACCTATCATCAACGCAACGCTCATTATAATCGTTGTCTTTGCCCCTCTTTTCTTCCTGAGTGGCATTGAAGGAAAACTTTTGAGACCCCTTGGGATTGCCTATATGGTTACCATAGGAGCATCGCTGATTGTGGCCCTAACAGTTACCCCGGCCATGTGTTCCTATCTGCTGCAAAGGGGTAGGTTTTTTGAAAAAAGCAGTGATAGTATCCTGGTGCAATGGCTGAAAAAAGTTTACAAACCTGTTCTCGATTTCTCAATCCAAAAACCTGTGTTTATAATTGCTTCCGCCTTTATTCTGTTCTCCCTGTCTCTCATCCCCCTTCTTTTTATAGGAAGGTCATTCCTTCCACCCTTTAATGAGGGATCGTTAACGGTTTTGGTTGCAACTGAAGCCGGAACTTCCCTTGAGAAATCTGTCGAAATAGGTAATCGCGTGGAACAGGTTCTGCGGAGCCACCAGAACGTCTCGAAAACGTCGAGAAAGACCGGGAGAGGAGAACTCGATGAACATGGAAAGCCTCCAAGCACTTCCGAGATCGACGCAAAGCTTGATGTAAAAGGAAGGAGGCTTAATGATGTTCTTTCTGAACTCAGAAACACCACCTCTTCGATTCCAGGCGCCATCATTGCCTTTAGTCAGCCCATCAGCCACAGGATCGACCATATGCTGTCCGGAACAATGGCGAATATTGCCGTGAAGATCTACGGAACTGAACTGTTCAGATTACGGGCAATAGCAGAAGATGTAAGGTCAGAGATGAGCCAGGTAAGAGGGATTGCCGATCTTTCCGTAGAACAGCAGGTAGACATTCCCCAAGTAAGGATTGTCGCTAAAAGGGCAGAGCTTCTGAAATACGGCATGTCTGTTGTTCAGATGGCAGAAGCCGCGGAAGTAGCTATGTTTGGGAAGGTAGTTTCCAGAAGCCTTGAGGGAGACAGGGGTTTTGATATTCTTGTCAGATACGATGACAGCGCAAAAAAAGATTTTGAATCTATGCGATCTACGATTATCGATACACCCGGAGGTGCAAAGATTCCTTTGTCGGCAATTGCAGAGATATCTTCTGCAAAAGGCCCGAACAGTATCAGCAGGGAGAATGTCCAGAGGAATATAGTTGTTCAGGCAAATGTCGCCGGAAGGGATCTTAGGAGCGTGTATGAAGATTCCAAGTCCCGGATAGAAACGAACCTCAAGCTTCCTTCAGGTTACTTTATCGAATATGGTGGCCAGTTCAAGAGTGAGGCTGAAGCCTCACGTACCATAGGCATCCTCAGCATTCTCTCGCTATTGGCTATATTCCTCATACTGTACGTTGAATTTAATTCTTTCAGGACTTCTATTCTCGTCATGGTCAATCTACCGCTCTCTGTTATCGGGGGAATAATCATCATTCTCTTTACTGACCGGATTATAAGTATAGCCTCCATAGTAGGATTTATAACCCTCTTCGGTATTGCCACGAGAAATGGCATCCTACTGGTCTCTCATTACAAGCATCTTATGGAGGCCAAAGGCGCCAGCCTGAAAGAGGCCGTCTACCAGGGATCAATGGAAAGATTGAGACCGGTAATCATGACAGCCCTTGCCGCCGGTCTTGCCCTTGTCCCTTTTGCAATATCAGCCGATAAACCGGGTAACGAGATATTGTCACCATTGGCTATTGTCATACTTGGCGGGCTGATCAGTTCAACAGCGCTTAATATGGTAGTGCTTCCGTCTCTTTATATTAAATTCGGAAATGTGAAGGAAACGTAATGGAGAAGAATACAAACAGGTATCAAAAAACATTATTTAATGATTAGGGAGGACTTGGATATGACAAAAATCCTGAACACTATTTTTCTGGCAGTCCTGACATGCTTTATAGCAGTCGGATGTGCAACATCGTTAAAAGAGATACAGGCAAAATCCGTCAGCCTGAAAACGGATGTTTTTATTGAAGTGGAAAACACAGAGTCAACGCCGCCCAAGGGGTTCGCTGACGTGGTCGTGAAAACCTCCGTAAAAACACATACGGGAGACCACTCGTTATGGTGGATAAAAGACGGCCATGGGAAACATGGTTATCCCTTCGTACTTAATATCGACGGTCAGGCGATGACTTGGGGCGTGGATGCACAGGAAGACATTATTCCTAAGACGGGAGAATTCCTTGAAAACCCGGAGGCAGGATCAGGTGTGAAATATGTGACTGAAAAACGCATCAGAGTGAAGTCCGGACGCATAGCACTATTCTTTGGCCTCCCCGAGGAAGGACTTTACAGCCAGGTTGAAATAGTCGTAACAGAAGCAGGGGAGAACGTATTGGAATTCAAGCCGGTGTATTGCAGGGGCGTTAAGAGAAATTTTTGCTTCGGGGTCGAGAGTTTCGAAGTCTTCTTGAATGGGACCCTCATTCAATAGATAACCTCCCATAGAAGCGACTTCTGATGCAAAAAAGGCTCTTGTTCACAACAGCATGGGGAAGTAAACAAATAATGTAAGGAGGCATAGATCTGATCTATAGGAATATATATCCCTATCGACTGGTTACGAACATGACCTACGGCAGATATTACAACAAAAGACTCCATAAGATTACCAACCGGATTGGCTTTTTTTCTTTCAAATGTTCGAAGCGTGTGATTTATGTTTCTATAGATTGTGTCTGCCATATCAATTACTTCCTTAGATATTGGATTTGCTCATGATAGCTCATACACGAATTTGCATTCAGATGTAAGAGCTGTCATGGACTTGCAGAAACACGCACAATCCTTTGTTGCAGGAAGATTAAAATGACATGATGTTGCTGTATTTATTAGTGTTGATTCTCCATTCCGTCCGTTATGACCATTACATCAAATTAAAGTATTTATTACAGGAATGTAATGTTCCGGTAATCCTGCTGTAATCACCCTCAATGTATATTTATCCGCAAAACATTACTCATCAGACTGCGACAAAAAAATAAAAGGGGATTGCATACAATTCTTTATGATAGGTAATTGGCAGAAACATAAGAACAGCATCTTAACATTGACGAATAGATGTAAACGCTTAATCATAGGCTGGGATAAGCTGCTGAAAATATTGATTCTCGTACTTCTTTCCTACATTCTATTTATCCATAATCTGGGCGGAGTTGCCCTCTGGGACCCTGATGAACCGCGTCAGGCAATTGTGGCACGCGAGATGATTGAGAGAAACGATTATATACATACTTATATAAACGGAGAACCGAATCTTTGGAAACCTCCCTTTTATTCCTGGATGATTGTCCTTGTTTCTAAAATAACGGGCAATCTCAACGAATTTGCTTCAAAGGCACCATCTGCCATTGCCGCAGGACTGCTTGTCCTTATTACTTTCTTTCTCGGCAGCAAACTGGCTGATGCCCGTGTCGGATTTCTTTCAGGTATGGTGCTTTTGACAAACTATCAGTTCCTTGGAAATGCAAGGGAATCGGTCATGGATATGACCTTTGCTTTTTTTATCGGGCTCACTATATTTCTTAATTATCTGGCTATAAAAAAAGAAAACAGATGGCAACTGATGCTGTCCTTTCTCCCCGCATCCTTGGCTATTCTCACAAAAGGTCCCGCAGGTCTGTTGATCCCTGCCTGTATAATCTTCATCTACCTTCTTATCACAAAAAAAGTCGGGAGGTTTATCCTGCCTCTGGCATACGGTTGCTTTCTCTCTCTTGCCCTTGCCATGATCTGGTTCCTCATGGCAGGCAGAGAATATTTATATGAATTCATTCTGAATCAAAATATTACCAGATATGTTAAAGCCTTCGACCATCAGGAAAACTTCTTTTATTATTTCCATAAGCTATTTTTCAATTTTCTTCCCTGGAGCATACTCCTGCCTTTTTCAATTTATCACGCCTTCAGAAAAAAATACTGGTTTCCCCTTATATGGTTTCTTTTCACTTTTCTCTTTTTCGAGATATCCGCGAGCAAGAGGGCCATATATCTTCTTTCACTCTATCCCGCTTCTGCTCTCCTCTGCGGGCTCTATATCCGTGACAGATGGTTATGGCTTATAGAGGAATCAAAGACAAACATATTCCTGAAAATATTCGCGCTCCTTCTTGCCTGTCTCCCTATGGGAGCTATTGTCACGCTTCTCTTGCTTCAAAATGAGGTCATTGCAGAATTCAGGACAAATCTTTCAATATATATTTACATGACTGTATTATTCATGACTGGAGCATTATTTCTGGCTGCCGTGAAGAAGCAATCCGGAAATAGAGCCCTTACTTTTCTTTTTGTCTATCTTGTTCTTGTAGGGTTTTTTCATAACTCCTATTACCTGCCGGTTATGGATAAAGCCTTTAAATCTCCGCGGCTCATAACAGATAACCTGAAAGATTATATTAAGGGCAGGGATGTTTTCTTGTATGGAGACAACTCTGCCGGTCTGATATTTTATATCGGCAAACCGACCAGGATACTCCTCAGCGCTGAGGATATAAGAAAATACGCAAAAATAGACTCAGTTCTCATAATACCGGAGAATGACGCAAGAAAAGTTGCCTCAGATTTAGACATGCTCTACAGACCGATAAAAAAAGCTAACTATGAGAAAGAAGCCTATATTTTATATGTAAGAAAAGATGAAATATAAACGGAGCAGCTTTTCGTTTTAATAGGTAAAACTCTATAGGACAGGAACACAATGAGCAAACACAAAAATTCATTTTATACCCGATATCGAAGAGATTTTCTTTATTTTCTCATCATCATTCTTTTTTCCTATATCTTTTTATTTTATGCTTTGGGAGATTACTCGCTAAAAGAACCTGATGAAGGGAGATATGCAGAAATTCCGAGGGAGATGATTGAAACAGGCGATTATATCGTTCCCCATCTCAATTACGTCAGGTATTTTGAAAAACCACCTCTCCTTTACTGGTCAGTGGCTATTTCCTATAAACTGTTTGGAATAAGTGAATGGTCATTCAGGTTCACAAATGCCGCCTATGCTTTACTGATAGTTTTGTTCCTTTATTTCTTTACCCGGAAGTGGTTCAGTCAAAAGATAGCCCTGTTGTCCAGCCTCATTCTCATTTCTTCATTCGGGTTTTTTTCTATGGCACGTATTGTCACAACAGATATGTGTTTCAGTTTCCTGCTTTTTGCTTCCCTCCTCTGTTTCTACGATTTCTATCGAAACAAAAAAACTGTTTTCCTCTACCTCTTTTACGCTCTGGCAGGTCTTGCCACGCTTGCCAAAGGGCCGGTATCCGTAATCCTCCTGAGCTGTACAATACTGATATTTCTCATCACAGAAAAGAAGTTTTCCTTTCTTAGAGAGCTAAAATGGATAAAGGGTATGACAATATACGGGATAGTTGTTTTGCCGTGGATAATCGCCATTTCCTTAAGGGAGAAGGAATTCCTCTATTTTTTTATTATTGACCAGCATTTTCTGAGATTTGCCACTACCCAGCATAAAAGAACGGGCCCTTTTTATTATTTTCTCCCTGTACTCATAGGCAGCATGTTCCCCTGGTCGATTTTCATTCCAAGAAGCATTATTAAGCTTTGGCAGAAAAGAGAGTTGAGATTATTCATTATCTGGAGTGCTGTGGTATTTGTTTTCTTCAGCATGTCCGGCTCAAAATTGCCGCCCTATATTCTTCCCATCTTTCCCGCTCTCTCCCTGGTTCTGGGTGTATTCTTCTACGAAAACAGGAACAATTACGCAGGCAGGACCAGGGAAATCATCATCTATATGGCGGTTTTTGCCGTCTTCTGCCTTCCCGTTTTTCTTCATGGTTATCAACCCTTTCTTGAGTGGCTCGGGACGATATCGGACGATGCTCCGACAATTGCTGCAAATTTGAAATTATTTTCTATCGGAATATCAATTTTATCCGCTACGGTACTTTGCCTGTTCTGTATTAAGAAATTCATCCGGTATAGAGCCATATTCCTTGTCCTCCTCGGTTTGTCCTTTTCTTTTGTCTGCATCATGATGGGCTTTAACGTGAATACGATCGACCGCCTGAAGACCTCAAAAGAACTTGCTATGGCCGCAAATCAGAGGAAAGGCGCTTTCGATATTCTTGTAAATTATGACTGCTATGAACAAACATTCCTTTTTTACACAAAATCGAGGCTTATCCTTGCCAATCACACAGGGGAATTGAAAATGGGCTCAAAGTATGATGATGCAAAGGACTATTTTATAAGCGAAGCGGACTTTGTTCGACTGCTCTTATCAGACAAAAAGGTGCTATTTGTTACAAAAGAGAATAAAATTGACAGGCTTAGGCAGATGGTTCCTCGCAGAATTGAAACAATACGATGCCAGAACGAACGATGTTTGTATATAAATTAAGGTGTAGGGATAAATTACATTCGACATCAGAAAAACCAATTTTACACAAAATAGAGACTTATCCTGTTTAATAACAAAGGAAAACTGGCAATGGAGACTCAGTATGATGATCCAAGGAGTTGTTTTATAAATGAAGGAGGCTTTTTTCAATTGCTCTCGTCGAATAAAAAGATACTCTTTGTTGCAAAAGAGAGTAAAATAAGCAGACTGAGAAAGATGGATCCCTTTATGGAAATTGATCTTTACAGCAATATCGGGCGGCGATAAGGATTAAAGGTTTATGACTGAAAGAAAAAATAAGCCTCGCGACAGGCGCATGCTCGTGCCATCAGCGCGAAAAGGGACTGGCATAGTTGCTTGCAGCTATTTGCCTCGACCCTCAAAAAAGAACAAACTTCTTCTACTAAAGCAGGTTCTTATTCAGTCAATTTTTAAATTACGGGAGACAAATTGCTGAATGTATTAGTAACGGGTGCCAATGGGTTTATTGGCAGCCACTTAGTTGAGAAATTGGTGCTAAGCGGGACACAGGTTCGCTGCCTTGTACGCCGGACAAGCAATCTTCGCTGGCTCAGAGATCTACCGGTAGAAATTGTATATGGTGATTGCGTTGATAAAAGCTCACTGCTGCCGGTTGTAACTGGTGTGGATTGTGTTTACCACTTGGCTGGTGCAACAAATGCAAAGAACAAAAAAGATTTTTATACGATAAATGCCGGTGGAACAGAGAATCTGATTCGGGCCTGCTTGGACCATAATCCAAAAATAGAGAAGTTTGTCTATCTTTCGAGCCAGGCCGCTTCAGGCCCAGGTGTCGGCGGACGGATGAAGACGGAATTGGACCCGGATTTTCCTATTTCGTCTTATGGCAGGAGCAAAAGGATTGGTGAGGAAGCTGTGTTGGAACACCGCAATCGCATTCCTGTTACCGTTCTTCGCCCAAGCGCAGTTTATGGTCCTCGTGACCGGGATTTTCTGTTTCTTCTGAAACTTATCGCAAATAAGATTGCATTCAATCTATTGGGGGTAACCCAGATGATCAGTATGTGCTTCGTCAGCGATTTAGTACACTCGTTGATTAGGTCGGGCAGAGCCGGGATAGGGGACGGCGAGATTTTTTTCATATCGGACGGTCATTATTACCGGATGGAAGAAATTAATGATGCCTTTTCATCTGCAATGAAAACCAGGACATTCCGTTTACCTGTTTCGGGATGTCTGATTCGCGGAATCGGAGCGATGAACGAGATGATATCTCGTTTTTCAAATCAGCCATGTTTACTCACTCGTGAAAAGGCAAAAGAAATGGTGCAGCAAAATTGGAGCTGTGATATCACTAAAGCAAATAAAATGTTAGAATACAGGCCGGCAATTGGCCTTATTCAAGGGACAGAAATCACTGTTGATTGGTATCTTAACAATAATTGGATATAAGGTGGAAACAAACGATGGATATTTTTGACAAATGCGATAAACTCATCAATCAGGTAGTTCGTGGACTTCGAGAGTCCGGGAATTATTTTTACTTCAGGGAAATCCAATCCCCGCAGGACTCCGAAGTCATCGTGGGAGGCCGTCGGGTGATCATGGTCGGCTCAAATAATTACTTGGGATTAGCCTGCCATCCACGGGTTAAAGAAGCCGCAATCAAGGCAGTAGCAAAATACGGCAGTGGTTGTGCCGGTTCCAGATTCCTGAACGGAAATCTTGAAATTCATGAAGCATTCGAACGGAAATTGGCGCACTTTTTCAGAAAGCCGGCAGCGTTGATTTTTGCCACAGGATACCAGACAAACATAGGAACGATCTCAGCTATTCTGGGACGAAGCGATGTGGCCATTCTTGACAAATACGATCATGCCAGTATCCTTGATGGGTGCCGGTTATCGTACGGCCATCTGAAAAAATATCGTCATAACGACATGAACGATCTGCACCGTGTTCTCGAAAACACCAGGGAATACGGCCAGTTGATCATCGTAGATGGAGTCTTTAGCATGGAAGGCGATATCGCCGACTTACCCTCAATTGTTAAACTGGCTAAAACCTACGGAGCACGGATTATGCTGGATGATGCACATGGAGTTGGTGTTTTGGGTAAGGCGGGACGGGGAACTGCCGAACATTTCGGGTTGGAAGACCAGGTGGACATGATTATGGGAACCTACAGTAAATCGCTGGCCGCCATCGGCGGGTTTATCGCCGGGGACCGGACGATTATTGACTATATCAGGCACACTGCCCGTTCCCTGATGTTCAGTGCAAGCCTTCCGCCAGCTTCAGTGGCCGCGGCAAGTACAGCTTTGGACATTATTGATGAAAATCCTGAGCTTCTGATTCAGTTATGGAAGAATACACATAAAATGCTTAACGGATATAAAGAATTAGGATTCGACACAGGAGCGAGTAAAACACCGATAATTCCGGTTATGATCAAGGATGCAGCTAAA
Organism: uncultured Syntrophorhabdaceae bacterium; assembly: GCA_964532465.1. Classification (GTDB taxonomy): domain Bacteria; phylum Desulfobacterota; class Syntrophorhabdia; order Syntrophorhabdales; family Syntrophorhabdaceae; genus JAPLKB01. The sequence goes on from CAZHHX010000020.1 coordinate 44,008, forward strand.
ACATATGAAATGTGCAGATTATTATTTGACGAGGGGGTTTTTGTCAATCCAATTGTCAGCCCTGCAGTTCCTCCGGGAAGAGAGCTTCTAAGAACCAGCTTCATGGCTACTCACACTGATTCACAGTTGGATCAAGTCCTGTCCGCCTTTAAAAAAGTTGGAAAACAACTCAATATTATTTAAGGCAGGAATAAATATGGACGTCGAGATCAAACTGGTAACCAGGATGAGCGATCTGAAGAAGTTTGTGTCTTTGCCCTATTCTCTGTATGCCGAAAATCCCTTCTGGGTACCTCCACTCCGGTTTGCAGAATTACAAACGTTTCGATGGGATAAAAATCCGGCCTTCGAGTTTTGCGAAGTAAAATATTGGATAGCTTTAAGAAACAGGAAAGTAGTCGGCAGAATTGCCGGTATTCTCAATAACCGGTACATCGAAACCTGGGGAAAAAGAACATTACGATTTGGCTATATTGACTTTATCGACGACGAGCAGGTATCTGGTGCTCTGCTCAAAACAGTCGAAATCTGGGCAAGGGAAAAAGGGATGGAGTCCGTGAGCGGGCCCCTTGGTTTTACTGACCTTGACCCTGAAGGAATGCTGATAGAAGGATTTGAAGAGCTTGGAACAATGGGGGCAATCTACAATTTTTCCTATTACCCAGTCCATCTAGAGAAAAATGGATATAAAAAAGATGTGGACTGGGTAGAATTCCAGATAAAAGTACCTACGGGTATTCATGAAAAGTTGAAGCGACTGGCTGAGATTGTTAGTCGGAAAAATAATCTTAAAGTTTTGCATATTAAAAAGAATAAGGAGCTTCTCCCCTACGCAAGAGAGATATTTCATGTTCTCAATGAATCTTACGAAGGTCTGTACGGAGTAGTTCCTTTGTCGGAAAAGCAGATTGATATGTATATTGACCAGTATTTCAGGCTGATAAAGCACGAGTATATTTCGGTTATTTTAGACAGACAGGACCGGGTTGCCGCCTTTGGAGTTACCGTTCCCTCCCTGGCATTAGCCCTTAGGAAAACTCGGGGACGACTGTTTCCTTTTGGATTTGTTCATTTATTAAGGGCTTTGCGAAGAAACGATACTGTTGAAATGTGCCTGATTGCGGTCAGACCCGACCTTCAGGGAAAAGGCATCAATGCCCTATTGATGCACGAATTTAATAAAATCTATGTACGTCATAACATACTTAAGGCAGAAACCAACCCTGAACTGGAAGCCAATATAAAAGTCCAGGCCCAATGGAAATTTTTTGATAGTCGGCAGCATAAGCGCCGGCGGTGCTACATTAAACATATTTAGAGACTATAAGGAGATAAAATGATTTTAAAATTATTGTCGGTATTTATTTTAACCATATATGCTTTTCTGAGTTTCTCCGTCGCTGCCCATGCAGAATTCACCCCGATGGAACTGAAAACGCTTACAAATAAGCAATCGGTCGTTTATTCCAAAAATATTCCAGGTTGTCCTTGGCCTGAAATGACTTTTTTTGCTCTCATCGATGTATTGCCCGTTGAAGCAGCAGCCCTTTTTTCACATTACCAGGATCAAAAGAAATATATTCCTGACTTAATTAAATCCGATCCCGTAAAAAAGATATCTGAAAACGAAATGATCGTTGACTTCGAAATGTACATCCCGTGGCCCCTTTCTAACAGCAAGTACTCCACGGGGAATGTTTTCAAGAAGTCAGCAAGCAACGAATATGAAATTAGCTGGTATTTAGTGGAGTCTGACTCCTTGATCGACAGCAAAGGAATGGTTCAATTTACCCCATATGAAACGAAAACCCTTTTCAAATATAAATCATTTATTCACCCCGATTCGAAACTTGCATCCATCTTTTCCTCTAAAGCAAAAAGCGGTATGTCTAAAACGGTTCAGGCAATCGTGACTTACATAGAGGAAACAAAAAGGACAAATCCGGAAAAAATTCAAAAGTTAATAAACTTACTTCCCAAGTAAACTTTAAATTGAGGTTCGCGGATGGACATTAATTAATACATCTTTATTTAAGAAGGTATTATTTTGTCCTCTGCTCTCTATAATATAATCGGCAAATCCTTATACAGTGAATTTATCTGCCGTGGGGATGGCTCCTTGAGGCGGGATAATTATCAATATACCCTATATATTACATAGTAGTTATAAGTCATTTAATAAGGAAGTGCTGCGCTAAGGTCTTTAAGAATAACACGGCAGGAAGAAGCAGAGATTACAGCCATGTAATGTTTCTATCATCATTGCGTAATCATTGAATTGGTATGCTGTTCTATTCTTAAGAAGTCCTAAAATTACATGCAAACTTATTGTGCGATCCGTTTAAAGGAATGGCGAGATGACAGAATTGATTATTGGCGCAACGTTCAAAATCTTTCATCCTGGTTCCGGATACCTAAAAAAGGAACACAGTGAACAAAGAGGAGACAAAATGTGAAATTAATAAATTTTATTGGAGCAGTTTTAGCATTGTCAGCAACAGTTTGCCGCCGCACAATTGATTAGAAAATGAAAAGAGAGGAATATACAAGGACGATTAAAGGATAAAGATCCAATCCCCAAAGGACTTACTTTGGAGAGCTTACGATTTATTGGTACAGTTCATTAATAACCAAAACATATCGTATAAAACAAAAGCAATATAAACCAGTTTTAGCAACAACAGCTTAAGGAGGCAGTATATATGTTCCACATATTTGCAATCGTTTTATATGCGGTGTTTTCTGCAGCCACTGTACATGGGGCTACAATGGATGAAGCAGTGCAGATAGCACTTAAGAATAATACTGAACTTCAGGCGCTGAGAATTGAGGAAGAAGTGGCAAAAGCGCAGTTTCAGAAAGCAAAATTGTTTTTCCCCTCAAACCCGAACATTGAAGGGAGTACATCCAAAAAAGATAAACCCATAGAAGCCGGGGGAGGAAAGTACACAAATTATGGAGCAAAGTTGACACAGGAGTTTGAAATAGCCGGTCAGAGGGGGCTTAGGATTGATATAGCAACTAAAAACCTTTCGAAGGTTGGTTTTGAAATCAGGGATAAAGAAAGGACACTTGGTTACAATGTAAAAGATGCTTTTGCCCGCAGCCTTTCCCTTACGAAAAGAAAGGAATTGACAGAAAAGGTAGTAGGAATACAGGAAGAACTGCTCCACTTCACAAAAATAAGGTACAGAGCCGGCAGTGTGTCGGGACTCGAAGTGAACCTCGCAGAGATTGAGCTCGGAAAGGCAAAAAGGGACCTTATCTCAGTGGAAAGAGAATTAAAAGAGTCAATAATTACCCTTCAGGGATTGATAGGCACAAAGCCTGATGCCGGTTTTACAGTGGCGGGTGACCTTTCCCCGGACAAATATTCTTTGCCGGACAAAAAACTCCTTAAAGAGCGGACTATCCTGCAGCGGCCAGATATAAAAGCAGCCTTGCTGGAGATTGAAAAATCTGAAAAGGCTGTTGATCTTGTAAAAAGAGAAATGATACCCAACATAAACTTTGGTGGATTTTATATAAGAGATGAAAACAGGAATGAAAGGGGCGGGCTGATATCCATCTCAATCCCCTTGTTTGATCGAAAACAGTCAGAGAGAAGGATAGCTGATTCTCGGGTATCGCAAGCAAGAATAAAGCGAGCAGGTTTAGAAAAGACCCTCGATAAAGAAATAGAGGAGGCTTATAGCAATCTCGTTTTTTCCCTGGATGAATTGGATCTATTCAAAAAAGAAATCATCACCAAATCTTTTGACACGCTAAATCTGCTGAATTTTGCATTTAAAGAGGGCAAGATCAGCTTCTTTGAGGTAAGAACTGCTCAAAAGGATACATTGGAAATGCAGTTTATCTATCTTGATACAACGCTTCAGGCCCAACGGTGGATACACGCTCTGGAGAGAGCGGCAGGAGGTAATTTATAATGATAGGCTTTTTAATTCAGCGAAAAAAACAGATTGCTCTGATGATCGCATGTGTAATCCTTGGATCAATACTTGCACTAACGGTGTTTGCACGGAGAGAACCCAATATGAAACAAGGGGAAGTAAATTATGGAGAAAAAAAAGATGTCGTTGCGCCCGCAGAAAAAGATACAGGTATAGTAACTCTTTCCCCGGATAAATTGAAGGCCTCAGATATTGAGGTCTTACGTATTGCTCCTGAAACAGCTTTTATACCCCTTATGGCTACAGCAGCAATAGAACTGAACGCAGACAGGACTTCAAGGGTAAGTTCAAGGGTTGGCGGGAGAATTGTAAAACTTATGGTTTCACAGGGGGACCGTGTAAAGACGGGCCAGCCCCTTGCATTCATAGATACGGTTGAACTTGATCAGATATGGTCCGAATACAGGAAAAATAGGGGCAGACATAATCTTGCTCTGAAAAATCTCCAAAGGGAAGAAACGCTTTTTGAAAAAAACGTTGCACCTGAAAAAGATGTACTTAAGGCAAGGCAGGAGTTGGGCGAAACAGAGGCAGACCTTGTCTTTTCAAGAGAACGCTTCCGTCTCCTGGGCGTTGATGTACAAACTGTGGAATCTAAAAAAAATAGTGACATCAATTCCAGGCCTCTGATTCCCATCCTCTCACCTATAGGGGGAGCAATTATTGAGAAATCCGTCACGCAGGGTGAGGTGGTAAGTCCGGAAAAGCTGCTTTTCACTATTGCCGACCTGTCAACTTTGTGGGTACTGGTTGATATCTATGAAAAAGATATGTCAAAACTCAGGACAGGCGCAACTGCGCATGTGTCAGTTAACGCCTTGCCGGATAGAACTTTCAAAGGAAAAATATCCTACATCGGTGATGTTGTGAATGATGCCACGAGAACGGTAAAAACCCGTGTTACAATTGAAAATGGGGATGGACTTCTTAAGCCGGGTATGTTCGCAACTGTTTCTATTGATTCGATAAAAGATGTCAATGTCGAAAAGATAATGGCTGTTCCGGAAGAACAGGTTCTGATCGACGGCCCGCTGAAATATGTCTTTATACGTATCGGTGAAAATATATTTAAGAAAAAAGATGTGGTCCTCGGACGTTCCCTGGGGAAGAAGGTCGAAATCTTAGAGGGTTTGAGAGAAGGCGACATGCTTGTAACAAAAGGCACGTTTGCCCTTAAGTCTGAATATAAGAAAGATGCGCTCAGGGCTCAATAAGGGGATAATATGCAAGGGATTGTAGATTTTGTATTAAAACAGCGGCTTCTGGTCCTTATCGGTCTTGTTTTGCTCATTGGAGCAGGCATATTTGCATTTAAAACGATCTCAATTGATGCCTTCCCTGATGTGACAAATGTCCAGGTTCAGATCATTTCTCAAGCATCGGGCATGTCTCCCCTTGAAACAGAAAAATTTGTGACTGCACCCATTGAACTTCAAATGAGCGGTCTTACGGGCCTTAAGGAGACGAGATCCATATCGAAGTACGGGCTCTCTCTTATTACTCTTATTTTTGAGGATAAAATAGATATCTATTTTGCACGGCAACTTGTTTTGGAGCGGCTGATCGAAGTAAAAGAAAAGCTCCCCAAGGGAGTAGAACCGACTTTTGGGCCGATCTCAACGGGTCTTGGTGAAATTTATCAATACACCCTTGAAGGACAAGGTAAAAGCCTCATGGATTTGAGGACATTGCAGGACTGGGTTGTTAAGAGAGTTTTAAAAACTGTGCCTGGCGTCATCGACGTAAATTCTCACGGAGGAGATGTCAAAGAATACCAGGTCATTGTAAGCCCTGAGAAACTTATCAAATACAATCTTTCGTTGAGACAGATTTTTGAAGCAGTGGCCGGGAATAACGCTAATGCAAGCGGCAGCTACATGAATATCGGTGGGGAACGATATGTCATAAGAGGTTTAGGGCTCCTCAAGACCCTCGATGACATCGGCAATATTGTTGTTGCATCATCACATGGTACGCCTGTGTATGTAAAAGACATTGCCGAATTAAAACTCGGGGCGGCATTTACTCCCGGGGCAGCAGTCAAGAATGGACAGGAAGCAGTGGCCGGAATTGTGCTCCTTGTGAAGGGCGGTAATTCCATGAAGGTTGTGGAGAAGGTAAAGGAAAAGATCAAGGAGATCAACAAGATCCTGCCGGAAGGAGTCAAGACCGTACCTTATTATGACCGCTCAGAGCTGGTAAAACGAGTGCTTTCCACGATTATTTGGGCTCTTGCCGAAGGCTCTATTCTTGTCATAGTGGTGCTGTTTATCTTCCTGGGAAGTGTAAGAACTGCCCTGGTTGTTACCCTTTCCTTGCCCCTTACCGTACTCTGCACTTTTGCCATAATGAAACAAACAGGGCTTACTGCAAATCTTATGTCCTTGGGAGGCCTCACTATCGCTATCGGTATGATCGTTGACGGGGCGGTTGTTATCGTGGAAAACGTATACCGTTGTCTCTCGGAAAGAAAAGAGGAACCGCCTATACATGTTGTGGCAGAGGCAACGAAAGAGGTTGTACGGCCTGTTTTCTTTGGTATCATTATTATCGCCATCGTATTTCTGCCCCTTTTTAGCCTTACTGATGTGGAAGGAAAAATGTTTATTCCCCTTGCCCTTACAGTGGTAATTGCTCTGATCAGTTCGCTAATAGTCTCTTTTGTGTTTGTTCCTGTTTTTGCGTTTTTGATCCTGAAATCAGGAAAGGAAGAGGATACAAGACTCATTGCCTTTATTAAGAGACAGTTCAGGCCAATCCTTAATTGGGCCCTTCTCAATAGGGGAAAGGTTGTTGCTATCTCTGTGACACTTCTTGCGGCAAGTCTGTTGCTCCTGCCATTTGTCGGTCGTGAGTTTATGCCTATTATGCAGGAAGGCACCCTTGTCATTCAACCCATAAGATTTCCCAGTGTATCCCTTGAGGAATCTATAGCGATTGAAAAGAAATTTCATAAGATACTCTATTCTTTTCCTGAAGTTAAGACGGTGGTATCAAGAATTGGGGCAGGAGAGATTGCCACTGATCCTGCCGGACCTGAGCTCTCCGACCCCATAATCACCCTTAAACCTCGCTCCCAATGGAAAACCGCGCATACTCAGGAGCAGCTTATTGCGAAGATGCGGGAGCGCCTTGAATCATCCTTGCCGGGAGTAGGTTTCAATTTCACACAACCCATCGCTCTCAGGGTCGATGAGTTGATTTCAGGAGTGAAGTCTCAATTGGCGATAAAAATATTCGGTGAAGATCTTGACACTTTAAAGAAAAAAGCAGAAGAGATCGCAAAGGTTATGTCAGGAATCAAAGGCACAATGGACCTCAGGGTCGAGCAGGTGTCGGGACAACCTTATCTCCATATTGATTTTGATAGAAAGGCAACGGCACGATATGGGATTAACATCTCGGATGCCCAGGAGATGATTGAAACAGCAATCCGCGGGGGCCAGCCGACTCAATTATTTGAAGGAGATAAACGTTTTGCCGTACGAATACGTTTTCCTGAAGAAAATCGTAATAGCCTTGAATCTATAGGCAAGCTGCTGGTTCCCGTAAAAGAAGGGAGGGGAGTGCCCCTTAACCAGCTTGCCGAGCTTAAACTCATCGAAGGGCCGAATCAAGTCAGCAGGGAAAACGGGCTGAGAAGGATTGTTATTGAATGTAATTTAAAGGGTCGTGACATGGGCAGCTTTGTGGAAGAAGCACAGAAAAAGATTGCTTCTCATGTCAGCATGCCTGCGGGCTACATTATGAAATGGGGCGGACAGTTTGAAAACCAGGAGCGGGCAATGAAACGCCTTGCTGTAATTGTGCCGGTTACTCTGGCACTTATATTCCTTCTCCTCTATTTTACTTTCAATTCCATAAAGAATGCCCTTCTCATTATTATGAATATCCCCTTCGCTCTCGTGGGAGGAATCGTCGCCCTCTTTGTCTCAGGCGGGTACCTGAGTGTGCCTGCATCAGTCGGTTTTATTGCCCTCTTTGGAGTGGCTGCCCTAAACGGGATTGTGCTGGTATCCTGTTTGAACCAGTTGAGGAGAGAGGGCGTCCCGCTTGATGAGGCGGTGAGAAAAGGAACAGAAATGAGGCTGAGGCCGGTTCTCATGACCGCGTCGGTAACTATGTTAGGCCTTGTGCCATTGCTGCTTTCTTCGGGTATAGGCTCAGAAATACAAAAACCCCTTGCTGTGGTTGTTGTGGGAGGTCTTATTACCTCCACGTTCCTAACTGTCATAGTACTCCCCACCTTCTATAAATGGTTTGAAGAAGAAAGATTGGATTTTTAATAAAATGGAGGAATAATGAAAGAAATTAAGGCAATTATACAACCCTTCATGCTATCAAAAGTAACATCGGCGCTGCAAAAAATAACTGATTTTCCGGGTATGACAGTAACCAGGGTCCAGGGATTCGGGAAAGAAAAGGCAAAGGGCGCGCCCCACAGGATAGTTGAGGATCTTATTGATTATGTACCCAAAATAAAAATCGAGATCGTTGTCAACAACGAAGATATGATGGAAGATGTGATAAGAATAATTATGGAGAATGCTCACACTGGCAACAAGGGGGATGGGAAGATATTTATCCACGACATAGAGCATGTTATTCGAATTAGAACCGGTGAGATAGGTGAAAATGCTGTATAGGAAAACCAGTCTTAATGATATTGGACCCGGTAAAGATATACCATATAATGCCAATACAATATAATGTGTTCATAAATTATCGAAAATGACAGATTTATGCGCAGATAGTTATCTCTAAATATGCATGGAACATCAGCTTTAACAGCGACACTAACACGGTGGAAATGGCAATATTAAGATTGAATAAAATTGTCAGACAATAGGGGATGCAAATGTTAACAGGAAGAATCTTAATCATATCAGTATGTATCGTGTCTTCCTTTTTGTTTTTTTACAACTTACAATCCAGAGATTTCTGGGCTCCTGATGAAGGAGATTTTGCCCAGATAGCCACAGAGCTGCAAGGCAATCTCATTGTACCTCACTTAAACGGTAAACCCTACGGTGAAAAACCACCGCTTTTTTACTATATAATCTACGCCTCCAAAATATTACTTCCCTCAATTAAAGATGAAGCTTCCATGAGAATCCCCACCGCTCTTTTTGCCTTCTTTTTCATAATATTCACTTTCTTCACGATAAAAAAGGTTTTCAATAAAGAGATAGCAGCAATAACTGTCTTTACTTTAATGACAACGCCCCTATTTTATTGGCAGGCAAGATACCTTCAGGTAGATATGATATTTTCATGTTTTGTGGCAGGCAGCCTATTTTTCTTCCTTTGGTATTACAATACGAATAGAGCTTACTATCTGTATCTGTTTTTTTTCTCTTCAGGGCTGGCTTTTATGACAAAAGGGCCTCTTTCAATCGCTTTAATATTTCCTGTGGTCTTCATGTTTCTGTTACACGAGAGAAAATTAGGCATTCTGAAACCCGGAACAATTTTTGCCGGCATTATCATATTTTTGCTGGTAGTTCTCCCGTGGTATATTGCAATCTATTTCAGTGAAGGTTTGCCGTATCTTTATGAAAATGTCATCCGTCAGAACCTGACAAGATTTTTTGATGCATGGAGCCACAAAAGGCCCTTCTACTACTACCTCACAACCTTGCCTCTTGATTTTTTCCCCTGGAGTCTGTTTTTACCGGCAGGGATTTATATTACCTTTACAAAATTCAAAGCCGACTACCGGCCAAAATATTTTCTCATATGGTTTTTGTGGATGTTCTTCTTCCTGTCTATCTCCTCCGGAAAGATAAGCAAATATATGCTCCCTCTATTGCCGGCGATTTCAGTCATCACTTCGTATGCCCTTTTGAAGAGAGAGAGTAAATACAATATTGTAGTTTTTTCATTGCTTTCCTTTCTCTTTTTGATACTCAGCGCCCTTCTATTTTTTTATAAAACCGACATTTATATGGAATTCTCATATGAGCGGGTGCTGATAGGTTTGTCATGCCTGGTTGTCTCAATCACCGCATTCTTTTTGTTAAGGAGAAAGAAGCTGATCTATCTGAGTTTCATTTTTTTTCTGTTCATGACAATTTGTTATACCATAGCCAATGCGTCTTTATATAAGAAGATGAATTATTATAAATCAGCTAAACCTATATGTGAAAAAATGAAAGGCTACATAGAAGACGGAACGCCCTGGATTTATTATGGAAGCATAAGGGGCGTTTATATGTATTATGCAGGAAAACAGGCAATACATATAGATGAGCATAAAAAGGACGAATTGCAGAGCATGACGCAAAAGTTGGACAAGTTCTACATATTAACAAGAAAACGAGATATGAATGAGGTAGAGGGCTCCTTGTCCTCTGTGAAGACAATATTTGAAGAGAAAGTTGGTAACACTGTAATGGTTTTTTCCTGTTATCAGGTTAAAGGTAAAAATGCAAACAAGTGAGTCTTCTGCAACTATGGTAGAACTTAAAATTTGTTTAAGCATTTCCGTACGAACATATTTGTTTTTGAATCTCGTTTTGCGTGTATCAATATTACCAGTCAGCACTGTTTTGGATAAATACGGGGGTATAGTTTATGAATAGACTAATGGCTGGTAGAATTACCCTCCTTATTTTCCTTATGCTGCAATTCCTTTCAATTTCTATCAATTCTTTTGCCGACTCAATTGATGATTCAGGTAAGATCAAAGAACTGAATCGGGGGGATGTGGGGACATATTCTCAAAAAGGCAATGAGCATGGCAGGCTCGGCAGCTATATGGAGGCAATCAAGGATTATGATAAAGCTATCGAGCTGAATCCACAGGATTCAAGGGCTTATTATAACAGAAGTCTAATGTATGCCGAACTCGGTAAATACCAGCAGGTGCTCAAAGATTTAAGCAAGGCCATAGAGCTGGACCCCAAGTATGCCAAAGCTTATGGTGAAAGAGGAAAAACACGCGGCAAACTCGTCAATTATCAGGAGGCGATCAAAGATTTCAGCAAGGCTATTGATCTGGACCCCCAGGACGCAAAAGCCTACTACAACAGAGGAGTTATACATAACAATCTTGGCAACCAGCAGCAGGCAATTCAAGATTTAAAAGCTGCAGCACGACTGGGTTTGATACCTGCGCAAAATGCTCTCAAGAGGCAAGGCATTGCATGGTGAAAGACGGAAAAGTTTGAAATTATTTTTTTGCATTCCGTAACGGCTGCATGACATTTGAAAAGGAATAAAGGCGATCTGCGTTAGAGAAATTATTTAAAAGATGAAAGCATACTTCCTATTCTCTCAGAACCTTTAAGGAAGTACTTTAACGTGAGTCTAATCGAGAATTTGTATAATACGGAGCATCGAAAAAAACAGATTGAAACACCTACTGGTTATAACCCGGACAACAGATAATTCTTTTAAGGCATTTTTAAATAGGCAGGAGATAGAATAATTCACCAATGAAAATACTCTTCGCTGTTATGGCAATCGTCCTCAGCATCACAGCAGGTAGTGAAATACATGCGGGTAATTTCGTTACCGACACAGAACACGACCCTGTTCTGATTAGCCAGAAAAATGAAGCAGTCATTGGAAAAAACACTGATGAGCAGATGAGGCATACCTACAGGATATCAACGGACCAGAAACTCAATCAGAGGATCAACGCTATCGGCCAGAAGCTGGCAGCTTCCTCCAGGAGAAATAACCTTAGTTACAACTTTACCGTCCTCGATAACGAGATAGTCAACGCCTTTGCCGCACCCGGCGGATATATCTACATCACGACGGGCATGTTGAATAGACTGAAAAATAATGACGATATTGCTGGTGTATTGGGCCATGAGATAGGCCATGTTATCCACCAACATGCTTTGAAGGCTCTCCAACGACGCATGATCGCACAGTTTGGACTGCAGTTGGTTGCAGCCAAACTTGGTGATGCCGGGGCCATTTCCATGGCATTGATGTTAAAGGCGTCGGAAGTCAGCGCCAGCCTGCTGCTATTGAAAAACTCTCGTGTTAATGAACTGCAGGCCGATAACGAAGGGGTCAACATCATGTATCTTGCCGGTTACAGTCCTTGGGCAATGGCCGACATCCAGACAATGTTACTCAAACTGTCCAACGGCAAGAATCCTCCGGCGATTATATCCACCCATCCGCCTTCCCAGGAAAGAATCGATGCGATCTGGAAAGCCATAGAGAAGGTAAAATGACCGCAAAAAAGTGGAGGAGATGAAGCAAGACTGATAGTTACCTATGCAAATACCGGAGACTACTTCACTTGTTGCCGGACTCTTCTTGCAGCAGGGATATCCGTCTCATCAAAAACCATTTTATAAACCAATTTATCTGAATCATAATATTCAATAACACTCATTTCACCGCTCTCATGGAAGACTTTTCGCACGCCGTGCAATACACCACCACAGTAATAACATACCTCCTGAAGCAAGTCATGCCGATACAAACGCTGGAATTTTCCTTCAGGAATACCGTTCCTGAAATATGCAATACTTTGTTTATCTCCATTATCAAAATAGATACTTTGTTTCCCTTCTAATTTTCCGGTTTTATAAAATGATTCCTCCCCAATAATACCGTCTCTGTAATATGTTGTAGATTCTCCCTCCAACATGCCATCTTCCATATACTGTTCAACCCAGAGTTCACCCTCGGGATAATAGATAGTATTTTTCCCATTTGGCTTATTGCGCCTATAGATAATGATCTGTTTTAGTTGCCCTCCACAATAATATTCTTTCACAATACCATCCGGTACTTGTCCGGACAGATTGATATGATTGCCACTATCATCATACAGTTCCTGCGCAACCAGCCCACCTGTTCCATGATAAAATACTTCTACAACACGCTTGCTATGATCCTTTTTCGAAACCATGATAACATCATTAATAACCTGGTCCATTACTGTTTTTTCTCCTATAGAATATAGTTTCCCATCCTCTCCGGCTGGTATATGACTTCAATTATTTCCAACCTGCTCACTCCGGAGTATAGTTCTCCCTCAAATACATCTCCTTCTCTGTGTCCAAGTATGGCTGCTCCCAAAGCATCAAGGACGGAAATCATATTTTTTGATGGATCTGCCTTTTCGGGAAATACCAGCCAGCATTTTACCTTTTTTCCGGTGTCAATATTTTTTAATGTCAAGCGTGAATTCATTGTAATAACATCTTCCAAAACCCCGCGGGATTCCACCACTTTGGCGCGATCAAGAGTCCCTTTCAGCTTGTTCAGACAATCTGCAGGCTTATGGCCATTTTTCAGCAGGTTACGTAGTTTGATCATGTCTGTTTTTGTAATATAAATATTTTTTCCATTCATAATCCCTCAACACATCAAGTTCTTTTTGACTATGATTCCCGATATTAAGGAAAGCGCCTCTCTCGTGGCGAACTCATGACAAAAACCTCGTCTCTCATTTAGCAACATTGAAGATACATTTCTATATCTACCTGTTATTTTGTGCACTACGACTACGCTTTCCTTTAAACCATTGATGTTGCCATTGCTATTAAAATGAACAACAAGATTCTTTTCCTGTCCCTTAAGGGCTTCTCAATTTTCCCTAACTCCCTGCACCCTTCCATATTTTATCAACTGTTTTCAGCAACAGATTAACGACACCGTTAATGCCATTTTGGTACACCCAATCAATTCCGCTCAATATAATCGGAAATATTACAATAAGCAGGGTAATTAACAGAAGCAAAACCAGTCCGATAACAGCAATCAAGGCATATATGAGTTTTTTACTTTTTCTCAAAAAATACTGTATTTCCGGCAATATTCCCATAAAGCTACCATGCCCCCGATAGCCATGGAACCCATAATCATGTTTATTATAGTGCCGGTAATTATAATATGTTCTCTCAATCAGGTGTTTCAGAAGATCCATGAATTCTCCTGCTATACTAAATACTGCTGCATTCGTTCCGCTTTGCATGTCCTATAGTCTTACCGGATGTAGCCTTAATTAGATAAACTTTAGTTCCCAAAGATTAATCTCGCAATTCAACGCTCCATGCTTAATTTATCACCAAGGATTGTCATTGTGCCTGCTTGTTGCTACGCCATTATCTCTCACTGCCTTTACAAAAATAAGACTGAAAAGAAAGAGTATTACCGCAACCAGCATGAAAACGAATTCGTCATAATCGTGTCTTGTGGGAATTAACAGGTGTTTCAATCCATTCAAGCCCTCCAGCTTCAATTCGTGAATAAGAGTAATCGCAAAACCCATAGAAAAGAACCTTGCTACTCTTGAATATTCTTTAGCAGTGATACGTTTCCGCGAGAACCCTTCAAAGAATCTCTTCAAACCTTCTAAAGAGCCGGTATCCGGAAAAACCTGTGGAATTATAAAACTATCGTTTATAAATATAGCGCCATGCTTCTCGTTGAGCAGGTACTCTTCATTGCGTAAAGTAGGTCCGTATGCCCAGAAGAAAAGAAAGGGATAGATTAGAGGCAGGTAAGGGTTGCCGCTCAAAACACAGAAACTGGAGTCAATCAGATAATTGGCGAGATAATAGGGATGTCGGACAATTCCATATAGTCCACGGTTAGAGAGAACTACATTGCGGATCAGGATGCCTTTGGCAACCACATGGAGAAAACATCCTACAGCAAGCATAATGAAGCCAATTGCAATGCTGACATTGTTAACGCTGTAAAAAATAGCAGATATAAAACAGCACAGCAGCACAACATCTCTGAGCTTGCTTCGGTTGAGGATGTTTTCTTTTGTTTTAATCATATTTCAATCCTTTAATCTTGACATGTTTTTACTTTATTTCCTGTACAAGCTTGCACCAGCATCCAGATGAATAAATTTAAGATACTATCCGACTGGATTAAACATACCCTTCTGACAAGTTATCAATCATCTTTATCTTTCTTCTTTTTTTCACCGGATTCTTTTTCTTTGCCTGGAAAAAGTTTTCGTGCTGACTCAGGGATAATTTCCTTAGCCTTCTTCTCCATATCTGTCGTGAAAGCCTTAGCCTTGTCGGTTGCATCAATAATCTGTTGTGCTTTGTCACATCCTGTGATAGTTAGAACAAATGCACAGATCATAAAACCAAAGAGCACATTTTTCATTCGCCTTATCCTCCTGTTTGTAGTGGTATAATCAAAAGCTCATTACCTCATTATGCTATTTTTTGAACATCAACTCTTACAGGTTTTCCTTTGGATGGTCAACAGCATGATTGTGAGTTTCAATTGCGAGCAAAGTCGAGCAAAAATACTTATCTGCGGTGTCTTGCTGCGCCCTGCGCTTGACAAAACTATCCTTTATAGACCATATCCTCCAGTCTTTTTATTCTTTCTTCCATGGGCGGATGGGTGCTGAAAAGGGCCAGGACACCCTTTCCGTTGAAGGGATTCATTATGAAAAGTGGTGCTGTTGAAGGATTTGCGTCACTCATCGGATTAAGGGCAATGCCCTCATGCAGTTTTCTTAATGCCTTTGACAGATATAAGGGATTTCCTGACAACCTTGCCCCACCTTCATCTGCGAGGTATTCCCTTGATCTTGAAATTGCCAGTTGTATTAGCATGGCGGCAAAGGCAGCAAGTATGGAAAAAATAATCACGCTGATGATATTGCCGCCACCTTTATTGTCATCACTGCTGGAGCCACTAAAGAAAGACGCAAAACGCCCCCAACTGCCAATCATGGTAATGGCGCCGGCAAGTGTAGCTGCAACTGTCTGTATGAGTATGTCCCTGTTCTTTATGTGGCATATTTCGTGTGCAATGACTCCTTCAAGTTCATCTCTGCTCAATACCCTCAATATTCCTGTAGTGACAGCAACAACACCATGGGCAGGATCTCTGCCCGTTGCAAATGCGTTCGGGCTTTCATCCTCTATAATGTAGATTCTCGGCATCGGGATAGATGCTTTTTGAGTAAGGTTAGAGATAATGCTATATACCTGCGGAACCTCGTTTTGTGATATCTCTTTCGCGCCATACATGGCAAGGACAATCTTATCGCAAAACCAGTAGCTTACAAAGTTCATAATAAGAGCAATCAGAAACGCTATATAGGCGCCCGTTTTACCGCCAATTAGCGTTCCTAAAGCAACAAATATGATCGTCAGGAAAACCATGAGAAGAAATGTTTTTGTTTGATTCATATAAACCCCTTATTCAATACTCTTTTACTTTACTGTTATACTTCTGGCACAAAAATTATATAACTCCCGTAAGGATGAAATAACGACAACCGCAATGGTCACCCGAAGAGCAGGGAATTACCAAAAAGAAACGACATGCAACCGGACTTGTTGCACGGGCAATGATGGTGGAAAGTACAAAATATGTACAACTGCCGTAACTCTTTATGAATTGATTAAAATAAACCCTTATATGTATTATAAAATCAATGAAGTGCCTGGTAATCTCCATCATTATCCCTTTACGGTTCGAAACATGTAAAGATTAGCTTAATCCTGATTACAGGAACATTGCAGGTGCATTACAATATTGACATGATTTTACGGTTCCAGGTTTATGATGCCAGCAATCGCAGTTTTTGTCTTAGATAAACAATTGTTTTAAGGAAGTCACCGGTTTCAAGCACCAGACTGTGACGGATGACGCTTCTGTTTCCTTACCTGCAAAAAATATGATACATTACCCCTTGACATGAAACACCCGATAAAATTTGCTCTGGCCATATCTATCATCGGATTGGTACTTGCGGGATGTCTGCTTTTCTCCGGGCGCACGGCAGGGCCAAACACTTCCGCCGACAAAGCGCAACAGATATCGGATCATTTCAACGGTGAACAATACTTTAATCCCGGTTATCAACAACCTTCACCAAGTCAGCAGCCAAAGCATTCCCGATGGATCTGGCGCTGGATTTTCGCAAACGATTGGCCCGAATGGCCGGATATAAAAGATTCTCTGCCGGGGCCACAACCTGTCGCCCGTGTTTCGGAGGATGTTTTCCGCATAACTTCTGTCGGGCATGCAACATTTCTCATTCAGATTGACGGGCTCAACATTCTGACGGACCCTATCTGGTCTGACCGCTGTAGCCCTGTATCATGGGTGGGCCCCAAACGGCATAAAATACCCGGTATTCGCTTTGAAGACCTGCCGCCTATTGATGCAGTCCTGGTGTCGCATAATCACTACGATCATCTTGACCTTCCCACATTGAAACGTCTCGGAGAAAGAGGGGCGCGTCGTTGTGTGGTTGCTCTCGGCAACTTCAAACTTGTTCAAAAAGCTGGAATACCAATTGTTAAGGAACTTGATTGGTGGCAGTCAGTCCAGTTGTCTCCAAACGTATCAGTCACTCTCGTTCCGGCGCAGCATTTCTCATCACGTACACCATGGGATCGCAACAAAACCCTATGGGGAGGTTTTGTCATTTCAAGTCCATCGGGGAATATCTTTTTCGCCGGTGATACGGGATATGGTCCTCATTTTAAGGAAATAGCACGGCGGTTCTCACCAATCAGGACAGCACTCCTTCCAATTTCACCCTTCCGGCCACAACAATCAAAAGAGCCGCCTCACGAACATCGTCCGGGTGTCCACATGGGACCCGCAGAGGCGGTTCAGGCGTATTTGGATCTGAGGGCTCATATCAGTATTGCTTCCCATTTTCAAGTATTTCAGCTTGGATCTGATGGGTTCTATGATGCCGTTAATGAGCTCTCTTCCACATTAAAGGAACGGAATCTAAAACAAGATGTTTTTGTAACACCCGTACCAGGATTGACCCAGGATTTTGCCAGATCACTTCCCAGTGCATGTAACACGGCAAGAGGACATCCTCGGTAGTCACTTTTGACAATGCACGGGGGCCCTTGAATGAATGGAAAAGGCAAACACAAGATACACGGCACTACTTTTTCTTTGATGAGAAATTATTTATCGGGAGATGGATTAAAAATTGGTAAATTTAACCTTCATATTGATCATCCCTGTGTATTACCAGATGAAAGTTGCTACGCAAATGTATCAGTCTCGAATATTGATTACAACAAATTATCATTAGATTCACCAAAATAACTCTGTGCTTGCTTCGTAGATACTAAAAATAAGCATCCAGAAATGGCTATAGGTAAGCGTTTCTACTGGCAATCCTTGCCTTTAGGGAACCGCGAAGGTCTCGCTTTGTTGATGGAAGCAAAGAAGCTTGGTTAAGTATCCTGCGTATAAAACATTTGTATTATACTCATTAATTTGCTGTCGTATAAACAGACGCAAGATAGCTGTTTCTATTCGACATTTTTAAGGGCGTTTTTTACCCACCATAACAATTGCAGAATCCGACCCGTGGCGGACACCTGATCCGGTGCGCATGTGAGGCCTATCACAGGACTTGCAAACGAAGGCCTCACACCACCCTCAATTCACCATCAAAATAATTAAAAACCTCGTTGACCCTTGAATATCAGGGT
>CAZHHX010000021.1:0-62054 GCA_964532465.1 uncultured Syntrophorhabdaceae bacterium
TACCCTCAGAAGCTACCTGGGAGCGGAATAAAAATCAGGTGGTGGATTTGGGAAATCTTGACACATTGTTTCTAAATTTCTACAATAATAAGGCAGTGAATAGTGAATAGTGATGAAGGCGGTAAACGGGTTATAGCTTCTGAGTAACTTAACCTTTTCTGTAAGTTACCCCCTGATAAATCACCCCGGCAAGGGGGTGCGTGTTGCTGTTCACTATCGACTATTCACTATTCACTATTCACTATTCACTGCCTTTCAAACAGGGGGTAATTATGGCAGCAAAGAAAACCGATGCAAATCCTGAATTTCTGTACATTCCCGTAGAAAAGATTGTTGTATTGGAACAGGTCCGGTCAGGCATTAATACTGAAACAGACTCATTCAAGTCACTTATGCAGTCCATTAAAGACAAAGGCATCTTAGAGCCGCTTATTGTAAACGCACAGGATGACGGGACATATCTCCTCATATGCGGGGAGAGACGTCTTGCGGCATCCCGGCAACTGGGACTTGAATCCGTACCGGCAAGAATTATCGAAGCAGGCAAGGAATTAGGGGATACCATAGCTCTGCAACTCACTGAGAACTTGCAGAGAGAGGACTTAAATCCCATAGATCAGGCTAAAGGGATTCTTACGTATATTCAAGCGAAACATCCCGGTAAAAACTATGATGTGGACGGGGTGATGAGCGAATTAGTAAAGGCCATGCGTGCACCGGATTATGCCTCAGAAGATTTTTTATTCACAGTGAATAAAACTTCTGAAATCTCTGCAAAGTCTTATCCTACCTTGTTCCGCACAATTTCACTTTTAAAACTTTCTCCGGAAATTCAGGCCGAAATTCAGGCAGGAAATCTCCCTGTTTCACAGGGCTATCTCTTCGCCGCAAACCTTGAATGTCCCGATCTTAAGAACATATTCGATGCTGTCATAAAAACACCGGTAACAAATGCTACCCTTGAAAGAATGCTCACCGCTTACAAAAACCCCAAACCTGACCCGAATAATACAAAACCAAAATCTGTTAAAAAGCAGGTTAAAGGCCTTATATCCATAAAAACAGATTTTGATAAAGGTCTGGGAACATATATACGAGAAGATGTTGAAAAATATCTTCATGAACTCCTGGTTTTTTGTGACCATGTACAGCAGGAGTTGCCCAAAATCCCATACGGGAAGAAAAGACGGCCACAAATATAAAGACAGTGAATAGTGAATAGTGAATAGTGAAAAAGCAGAAGTAAAGAGGCGGTGAATAGTTGATAGTTAATAGAATGTCCACAGAGTTGACCCTGAATCTGTTTTGGACTATGTCCCGCATTAAGCGGGATTAAAAACGCACACTATTCACTATCTACTATTCACTAACGACTATTCACTATTATCTTAAATTCCCAGTTTCTTTCTGTTTGCTTCAATATGTGCCAATATACCATCCACTGCCTTGACCGGGTCTGTTTCAACGCTCATAATGCCTCCGGTTACCTGCTTGCAATCTTCAGTGAGGAGCTTCACAAGGTTAGGTCCTCCTGTTACCGTAGGAACAGGATTTACATAGGTATAGAGTCCGTAGGCAACAGCAAAGACCGCGTCAATTGTTGCCTTTTGCTCCATATACTCAGGAGCCACGGCTGCAACAGGAAGGTCCGGTATGGGCACATTCCCCAGGGCGACAGAGATGGCTGACAACATGTCCGCGATACGTCCTGTATCTGTGCATGTGCCGTAGCTCAATACAGGGGGGATTTTCAGAAGTTCGCATATTGCCTTAAGCCCATTACCTGCGAGATCCTTTGCCTCAAGGCTGCATAGACCCGCGACCTGCATGGCGCTATTGCCGCAGCCCATTGAAAGCACCAGCACATCGCGCTTAATAAGTTCTTTTGCTATCCGGATGCTGTGAACATCCTGTCCGCCATCCCTGAGGGATGTGCAGGATACAAGGCCTGCGATGCCGCGAATGGCTCCGCTTGCTATTGCCTTTAACAGCGGTTCAGGGGTGCCCCCAAGGACCTCAAGGATACTTTCCGTTGAAAAGCCTACCGTTGCCTCTCTCATGGGTAATTGTGTCACCGGTATAACCGTGGCCCTGCGTTCTTTAAAATTGTCGATAGCCATCTGTAAGAGCTGTGCAGCCTGCTCTTCTGCTTTTTCGGGATTATAGCTGATTCTCTCTGTAATCCCTTCAAAGGCAACAAGCTGACTCACGGGAATGAGCTTGAATTTATATTTCTCGGCATATAGGGGGTCAACAGGCATGGAGCAGTTCATGTCGCAGGCAAAAAGGTCAACACAACCGCTTGCAAGGACAGCCTCCTGCGTTATCCAGTTGCCGGTAAAGCCGTAGAATACATCATCCATTTCCCATCTCTGGATCATTTCCTGACCTGCTTCGATATTTGCGATTATACGCATGCCCTTTGCGCCGACAGCCTTAGCCTTCTCCTGCCACTTTTGTTCTCTGGCAAGCTGTATCATGGCGAAACCGAGGAAAGGCTCATGCCCGTTTGGCAATGCATTTACATAATCAGGGTCAAGGACGCCCAGATCGACACGCATGTTGTGCGGTGTCGGAACGCCGAAGATGATATCCTGGCAGTATTCGTTTACGATCTGACTCTGGTATGCCGTGGCTATAGAAAGGCGCATCGCCTTCAGCGCGAGACTTGCGTAATACCCGTCGACGTTTGTAAGGCAGGAGCTTGTAGCGAACATCATTTCGCCGTAGATCCCGCCCGGCATAATGCCAAGCTTCTTCCAGAGGTTTGTGCGTTCCCTCGGAGCAAGGGCTTCTACGATATAACTCGGTTCATCATATTTTCTGTTAAAATCAGCTTCTACATAATTGCACAGCATGAGCGCTATTTCATCTTCAGGTATTATTGTGGGTATCCCGAACCTTTCCGCGAATTTTTCCAGTTTTTCCGGGCTCTTCATCTTAAAAGGAGCTTTGCCGTTTACTACTGCCTTAAGTGTTTTAATAGTCTGCTCGGTATGGTAGTGGTAAGTGGATGCGCCCATAACATTTCTGAGCACCATCATGCGCATTGCCATACCGTCGCCGGTAATCCCGCAGACTCCCCGCTTATCTTTGGCTGTATCTGCCCTGCAGGGACCGTTTGAGCAGAGGTCACACCGAACCCCTCCCTGGCAGAAGGGGCATCTCTGGTCAGGATTGCCGCCCATACCCTGGGCTTCATACCTGTCCCAGATGTTTGTCATATTGTCGCTTTTAATCCTATCGTAAACTTTACGGACTGACTCGTGGTAAGAGATTCTGTCGTCTTCCATAGCTATTCCTCCTTATTATTTTACTTTATCATGGTATGCAGGTTCTTTATCTTCATTGTGTTTATCCAACATTTTTATTCCATAATATGGTTTATATACACCTAAATATACATTTATTTTAATGAATTGCCTACAGAAA
This sequence comes from uncultured Syntrophorhabdaceae bacterium, assembly GCA_964532465.1. Classification (GTDB taxonomy): domain Bacteria; phylum Desulfobacterota; class Syntrophorhabdia; order Syntrophorhabdales; family Syntrophorhabdaceae; genus JAPLKB01. The sequence goes on from CAZHHX010000021.1 coordinate 3,433, forward strand.
ACTGTTTTTAAAGAAGAAGCTCTTCATCATTCATAACAGACAATCATCCGGGCGTTCCGCCCCGCGCGCCGAAGGAAACCTTTGATTTTACCCTGAATGAGTTGAAATATCATTATAGAATCCAGATTACGATGATTGTTCGGCAGGTTGCTATGAAATTGATGAAAAGGATAGGGGTTTTATGTAATAATACAGGCAGGACACATTATTTTAAGGAGGTCTCATTATGATAGATGAATGGATACGTGAAATAAAAGCAGCCGCAGACCCGGAAGCCCTGGGCATGATGCTTGCCCACAATGGTGTAGTCAGGGGCACTGCAAAGGACGGAAAAGTTGTAAAGGGGATGAAATTGTCTTTTGACAGGGAAAAACTTGACTCCCGCGTAAGTGATATGAAAAAACGAGACGGCATAGTGGAAATCAGGGTATGGATCAACCAGGGGGAGTTGAAGATCGGCGACGACATCATGTATGTTCTTGTTGCCGGCAGATTCAGGACGGATGTCCTCCCTGTGCTGCAGGAACTTTTAACATATGTTAAAACAGAAGTGGTAAGCGAGGAAGAGTTTGTTTAAAAGGGGGATGATGCAGACTGTACCGTAACCCCTTCAGGAAAAATATTGAATGAATCCTGAAGGGGTTACAGCTAAAGGATGTTCCATTCCGGATTAATATTATAAAAAAGTTGCACTGTTAAAACATTATGGTTAAAATATTCAATCAATTTGCAAAGTCAAAAGAAGATAGGGATTAGGGAGGAGATTTGGCGGAAACATGTTCACAATGGCAAAACAAGCCTTTAGCGCTTGTTCTTCCTTATATCGGTAAGAAAACTCTCAGCCTTGTGGGTAATCTGGGCGCAATGGTCATTTTCTTTTCCCTGGCTTTTTTCAATATCTTCCGTAAAAAGCAATTTATCGAGATAGTAAAACAGGTTTATTATATCGGCGCCAGATCATCGCTCATTGTTATGCTTGTAGGTCTTTTTACCGGTATGGTCATGGGGCTGCAGCTTTTCTACACCCTGGTGAAGTTTGGTTCTGTCGGCGCCCTCGGATCTGCTGTAGCGCTATCCCTTATCAGGGAATTGGGACCGGTTCTCACAGCTATTATGATTACTGCAAGGGCAGGCTCCGGCATTACCGCGGAGATCGGCATTATGCGTATTTCCGAGCAGATCGACGCCCTTTATTCCATGCGGATAGACCCTGTTCGTTATCTTATCAGCCCCAGGGTTGCTGCTTCAATTATCAGTTTCCCCTTGCTCACATCCTTTTTTGACTTGATCGGGATACTGGGGGGATATGTTACGGGCGTTCTCCTCCTCGGTACAAATGCGGGCACATATTTTTACCGGGTACAGTCATCTATAAATATGGTGGACGTCAGGGGAGGTTTCATAAAGGCCCTTGTCTTTGCCGTGATCGTCTCATGTATATGCTGCTTCCAGGGTTATTTTTGTCATATGCGGAACGATGGCTACGGCGCCAGGGCCGTGGGGCTTGCCACTGTCTCGGCTGTAGTAATCTCCTGCGTGATGATTCTCATTGCGGATTACGTAGTAACATCTTTTATTATGTAAGGATGACCATGGAAAATGTTCCTTTGATAGAATTCAGAAATATCAGCAAGCAGTTCAATGATAAGATCGTACTAAATAAGATTAATGCCAGCATCTATGAAAACCAGATCACAACGATCATCGGGAAGAGCGGAACCGGGAAAAGCGTATTCCTTAAACACATTATCGGTCTGCTTAAGCCCGATGAAGGTGATATCTTTTTTCAAGGAAAACCTATCAGTAAAATGAACAAGACTGAACGTAAAACATATATGGGCAATATTTCATATCTGTTCCAGAATAATGCCCTCCTTGATTCCATGACGGTTTTTGATAATGTTGCTTTTCCGCTGCGCCAAACCACAGACCTCAATAAGAAAGAGATTGAAAAAATGGTGTTGAAAAGGATTGAAGACCTGGAACTCACCGACGCCTTACAGAAGTATCCCTCAGAACTCTCAGGAGGTATGCAGAAACGGGTAGCCCTGGCGCGCGCGCTGGTAACCGACCCGAAGATTGTGCTTTTTGATGAACCGACTACAGGTCAGGACCCTATACGTAAGAATATGATCCTGAGCATGATCACCCATTACAGAAAAAAATTCGGCTTTACAGCTGTCATGATCAGTCATGATATCCCCGATGTATTTTTTATCTCTGATCGTATTATTATCCTCTGGGAGGGCGGGGTTGGTTTTGAAGGGACCTATGATGAGGCTTCAAAAATTAAGCTCCCCTTGATTGATGAGTTTCTCCGCAGCCTGGAAGGGTTCCAGGACGAACTTACAGGTCTGCTCTCCAGGGAGGCCTTCAGGGCGCATTATACCGGGATGCTTGGAGGTGCAGCCGTGACAACGAGTGTTTCAGCCGCTGTTTTCAGTGTGCGGCTCAATTTGCTGGACGCTGCACTCGGTCCCCAGGCATCATTAGAAATTCTCAAGCTCCTTGGAGAATTCACGAACAGGCAATTTAATCCGGTAGGAGGTTTTTCCGCACGCCACAGCAGAGATCAGATACTTACCATATTCCCTCATACAACACCGGATGAGGCAAGGGAACTGGTGGCGGACTTTGCGAAAAAATTACAACAGGGAGCCCTCGGGGTCATTGAAAATATGACCAGACCAAAGATAAGTATCGGAGAATGTTTCGATATCTACATACATGCAGGATTCACGGGAGTTTATCCTGACGACGAAATTGAACAGATCATTAAGAGATCTGAAGAAAAGCAGGAGATTATCGCAACGTATCGATGCGATTCCGGAGGTAGTATGCAATGAAAAAGTATTCGATGGAAACGGCTGTGGGTATTTTTGTTTTAATTGGTCTTATATGTGTGGGTTATATGACGGTGAAACTGGGTAAGGTTTCGCTCTTCGGAGATGATACGTATGTCCTCTATGCCAGATTTGCCTCGGCATCCGGTCTTAGGGTTGGAAGCTCAGTACAGGTGTACGGGCTTGAAGTGGGCAGCGTTAAAAACCTTAATATTGACTCGGATAAACAGATGGCAGTTGTCGAGATGACAGTCAACAAAGGCCTGAAGGTATATGACGACGCGGCAGCGACTATAAAGACATCAGGACTTATTGGTGATAAATATGTAAAAATTGAACCGGGCGGTTCCGGTGAGCCGATTAAGCGAGGCGGCTTTATTACACAGACATCTGTGCCGGCGGATATTGAAGACCTTATAGGCAAGTACGCCTTCGGGGACGCGAAGAAGGACTCAGGCAAGACCCCGTAAAACCGTTAAGACAACAAAGGAGGATTATATTGAAAAAAAGGATTTCCAGGCTCATTATTATGATAATGTTAATGATTCCCTTCAATGTTTTTGCTGGTATCCCCCTTGATACCGTGAAAACAAATGTAAATAGTGTGATCGAAGCGATGCGTGATCCCAAGCTTAAAGGGGAAGCGGGTAAAAAGGTGAAAGAGCAGAGGATTGTAGCTGCCGCTGATAAGATGTTTGATTTTGTAGAGCTTTCAAAGAGAACGCTGGGGTTGAACTGGAACAAATTCACCCCGGAACAGCGCAAAGAATTTGTTGAGCTGTTTAAGACTATTCTTAAAGATGCATATGTTGACAAAATCACGGCTTATACTGATGAGAAGGTGAATTTTACCAAGGAGACGTCTCTTTCCGAAACTACGGTAGAAGTTCAGAGTGTTGTGGCAACAAAGAGCGGTCAGGTACCCATCTATTACAGGGTTATCAAAAAAGACAGCGACTGGAAAGTTTATGATGTGGTCATTGAAGGAGTGAGCCTGATCAGCAACTACCGTTCTCAATTCCGGGAAATCCTGGGAAACAACCCCCCGGAAACGCTCCTTGAAACATTGCGCAAGAAGGTTGGTAAAAAATGAATTGCAGTGAATTGATGCGATACTGGGGAAGGGCATGTTTCTTTGTTGTATTGCTGGTCTGCCTGATATCAGCGATCTCCTTATTTGCAGGTCTTTTAACGGTGTATGCGGCAGACCCTGTCCAGGACTCGGGTACCGGTATTGCCGAAGAGCAAAAAAAAGCGGAAAAAAGTGTAGGCGAGGCCGGGTCGGAACAATCTGCTGCCGGAAAAAAGTCTTCCGATGAATATGATAATGTTACCGAGGAACAAGCAGGCAGCGGTGAAGGACCGCGTATTGCCGATCCCCTGGAGCCATGGAACAGAGCCATTTATCACTTCAACGATAAAGTATATTTCTGGGCATTAAAACCTGCTGCACAAGGTTATAAGTATGTATTGCCGGAAGGCATCAGGGGTTTGGTAAGCAACTTCTATCAGAATGTCAGGGCTCCTATTCGTATTGTAAATAATCTTCTTCAGGGAGAGCTGGGATATGCGGGGATTGAACTGGCCAAGTTGCTTGTTAACTCCACAGTCGGTGTTGGCGGATTGAGAAATTGCGCGACAGAGTGTTTCAATATTAAAGGCCGCGATACGGATTTCGGCCAGACACTGGGTAAATATGGCATGGGTCATGGTTTCTATTTAGTCTGGCCATTTCTCGGCGCTTCAAGCGCCCGTGATTCTGTCGGATGGGGAGTTGACTGGTCGCTTAAACCAACAACATATCTTGGCGGATCTGAGTGGATTAATCCGGAAAACGTAGGACTCTATGTGCATGAAGCAGTGAACACGACATCTTTTCGCCTCGGTGATTATGAGACCCTCAAAGAAGCGGCAATTGACCCGTATCTGGCTATACGCGACGCGTATATTCAATATCGGGAAAAGATGTTGAAGCAGTAAGGCTTTTTTGTGCTTAATGTTCGATATGTGCTATCGATGTTGCCGTGGAGTTTTTCAAAGCGTCTATAATACAAGAATTAATGAAAAAGAAGATTAAAGAACCGCCTACGCCGGTTGAACGGTACAACACCATACGCAGATATATTATTTCCCTGCTTGAAGACAACACCTTATCAGCTAAAGATATATCCATATACCTCAAGATTCAGGAGAAGGATGTAAGCGGTCATCTCGAACATATACGAAAGACCTTAAACAAGAACAACCAGAATCTCACCGTTACTCCCGCTCAGTGCGGGAAATGCGGTTTTCTATTTATAAAAAGAACCCGTCTGACAAAACCGGGCAAATGCCCGATCTGTCGGACAAGCCTGATTAACCCGCCGCTTTTTTCGATTGAGGCCGTATAACATTAATGTTCAATTACTTTGCTGATGCCGGCGCTGTCGATGTGTCAGATGCAGGCTTTGCCTCATCTTTCTTTATCTTTGCCTTCTTTTCAATCGGTCTCTTGCCTTTCATTATTCTTTTGGCGATTTTCTTGCCCTCTGCATCCATAGAACTGATAACCACAAAGTCGCCTGCCTTTACTTCGTCGGCGCCCTTATATATTTTCCATTTTACGTCTTTAATATCAAATGTCTCCTCGCCTTTTTTACCTTTAACGACGATAATATTCTCGGCAATGTCAACTTTTACAACTTCGCCGGCGAACCCCTTTTTCCCTTTGGCTTGTTTGGTAATTTTTGCCGGTTTATCCTGGGCAAAACCCGCTGCGACAAAAACTAAACCGAACAATAGAACAGCGGCAATCAATAAAGATCTCTTCATAAATAATACCTCCCTTATTTCTTTATAAAGCTTTATGAATTCATAATACTAAAGAGGGCTTTTTGTAAAGAAAATTATTGTCCTGACATATTATCAACCTGAAGTAGATTTATTTGAACCTCCGGTTCGTTGAAAAAAATATAATTTTATTATACATTTAGTCTGTTATGGATCTGGGACGGAAAATACATATTTTAAGAGAGAAACACGGGCTCAAGCAGATTAATCTTGCCAATGCCCTTCAGGTAAGTCCTCAGGCTGTGTCAAAGTGGGAGAAGGGTGCTAATTATCCTGATTTGCCGATACTTATGAAGATAGCAAGACTTTTTGATGTAAGCACCGATTATTTGCTCGGTCTGACAGATAAGGAAAACGGCATTTTTGATGCCACGATTTTTTGTTCCGGCATGAATAGTTTTGCCCGATATTCAATGTCGGTAAATTCACGGGAGATTGCAGACCATGCCAATGTTATCTTCTACAATCTTACCGAATCGGTATTAAAGTATGATGGAATCCCCGTGAAATATGTGGGTGACGGCTTTCTGTGTTTCTTTTCCGGGGCAGACCACGCGGACAGGGCCCTTGAGGCGGCTATTCATGCCAAAAAGGTGATCCTTCGCAAGGATCTGGTAATTTCTCTCAACTCGGGAAATATATACCTTGGACTTATCGGTCATCCCCAATACGCCATGCGCGATATTGTAGGTGAAGCAGTTAATCGGGCCTTCATAGTAATGGAATGGATTTCGAGGAATTGTCCTTCAGGTGTGGGCGCTACTACTGCTGTTATGGAGCGCGCGCAAAAGGTTTATAATGTTGTCCACCATCCTGGTGTAGCTATTGATCTTCTTGAAGAGCAGGTGGACATAAATGAAATTCTTTCATAAAAAGGAGTATTTTAAATGGCACAAGTAAACTGGAAACGCTATGGTTTGTATCTTATCCGCTGGCAGCTCTCCACGCCTATTCTTGCCGGTGTTCTTGTTGTTCTTTCAAATGTGGACAAGATTACAGGAACGATTATTGCCAACTTCATAGGCGGTCTCATATTTTTCTGGGTAGATAAGGTTATATTTACTTCAGATCATCTTTCCGTGCAATGGGAGATAATAGATATTGTTTTATGCGCCGACTGCGGTCGCGAGTCAAGGGGGTACCGTATAATCAGGACAAAGGGATATGACAAGACAGGTGATGTAAAACCTGAATTTCGCTGTGAAGAATGCTCCAAGAAAAAAACGCAGGAATTGAGAGAAAGAGGGATTGACGTTTGATTTTAAGGAGACGGGAAATGAATAACACTGTAATAACCTATAAGAATATCGACAAAACATTATTAAAGCCGCTTCCGAACCCCACCGGTGAAGCCTATGAAATTAAGATAAAAATACCGGAGTTTACATTTCTTGGAGTCAGTGAGCAGCCGGATTTTGCTGTTTTGCACATTACATTTTATCCTAAGAAAAAAATCATCGAGTTAAAGTCCTTGAAATATTATGTTTATCAATTACGGGGAATTACAGTTTCCTATGAACGTCTTATAAATATTGTCTATGATCACCTTATGGAGGTCTATGAACCGGATCGTCTTCGTATAGTTATGATATGCAATCCTCGTGGAGGGATCAGTTCCAGACTTACCATTGACTCTGATTGGGGCGTCAGGGGAGGTGATGAGAAGTACCGCGACTGGATGGGTGTTGAGGATGTATGGGGAGTGTCAATGTGACAGATGACAGGCAGGCGCATTGAGGCCGCTATTTTACTGTTCAGTCATTGTGCCCTTTGTCATGGTTATCGGTTTTTCCCTGACAGTACAGGCCATTGTTGCAGGTGACACTGGCGCACTCGATCTGGAGGGTGCTGTGATCCACCCCGTTTTCTCTCAGCATCGTCTCAATATTCATCTTTGTTGCCTCAACCTCGCTCAAGGTTTTGTCGTTTACAAGCACATGGGCTGAAAAAGCAACATGGTTGTGGGCAACAGGCCATAGATGTACATCGTGAACATCTATAACATCGTGCATGTCGATAATTTTCTGTGCCAGTGTCTCCACATTGAAGCCTCTGGGGGTCAGGTTGAGAAAAATAGAGGTTGTTTCACGTACGAGCCGTATACCTCCCAGGATAATAATGCAACCTATGAGGACGCTTGCAATAGGGTCTGCATAAATCCACCCTGTAAAATAGATGATGATGCCTGAGATTATGACGCCAACAGAAGAAAGGGTATCACCAAGGACATGAAGCCAGACACTTTTCACGTTGAGGTCCTCATGATTGTGGCCGAGGATAAAAGCCATAACAAGATTGCCCGCAAGACCGAGAGCAGCGACACCGAGCATAACAGGAATATCAATTGCAGGCGGGGATACCAGCCTTTCGTAGGATTCATAAAAAATGAGTACAGCGATAACCAAAAGGCTTAATCCGTTAATGAGCGCTGCCAGAAGGCCAACCCGGTGGTAGCCGAAGGTAGCGTTTTTGTCTGATGGTTTTCTGCTGACGCGGGCAGCTACAAGGCCCAGGGCTATTGCCAGGGCGTCAGTGACCATATGCCCTGCGTCGCTTAAGAGGGCAAGGCTGTTACTCAAAAAACCGCCCGCAACTTCAGCAACCAGTATGAGGATTGTTACCAGAAAGGTTGCCGCAAGACGTTTTTCTCCATTCATGTTAGAACCGGTTGTGTTTCCTTAGAGTCACAAGAAAAAGTTTTCTTGGGAGGTCTCCTTCCTCAAATTCCTCGACGCCGATCATATCGTATCCTTTTGCCAGATGGTCCAACTTTTCCCTGCTGAAAAAGTGGACAACAAAACCTCCGACTTCCCACATGTCCTCGCCGCGGTGGATTCCTGTCCGATAATGAGCATCGCCTGTGTTTCTGGCGGTGTACATATTTAATCCACCGGGTTTTAGTACGCGGCTGATTTCCTTAGAGAGGGATTCAAGCTCAGCAGTTGCCAGCGCCATGCAGTAAAGCATGTGAGAAAAGCAACAGTCAAAGGATTCATCCTCGAAAGGAAGAGGCTCTCTGATGTCATGCTGTAATATTGAGATAGACTGCGAGATGCCGGATTCTTGTGCTTTTTCCATTATCGCCTTAAGCCCCTCTTTGCTATAATCGAGTACACTAACCTGAAGCCCCTGGTTCGCGAAAAAAATGGTATCCCGTCCCTGCCCGCCGCCAAGTTCCAGGATTCTGACTGCCCCTTCTTTTTTAAACAATTCCGTTGCTCTGAGGGCAGGATAGCTCGGCTTTGTACCAAACATAGCAACTTTTTCTGAAAACGTTTTCTCCCAATGTGCCTGCTGGGCGTTTAAAGCATCAGCGGCGATGCCGTCAATAAATATGTCCGGCTGTTTATCGGGGATTCCCTTCGAATCATTTGCAATTAAACGAACTTCTCCTACTTCCCTGTTTTGCTCTGCAATGATAATGCCCCGGAGCGCCCAGGGCGATAACCCTTCAACAATCTCATCGGTTATTATCAGACCGCAGCCGCCGCCGGGAGCGACCAATTGTCTGTATACTTTCCCGGTATCCGTATCCGAGTGCAGAGTTCCTTCCTGTCCGGCAAGGCGGAGACTGTTGCCGTGGATATGAAATCTGCAAGTGATCACAAATTCCCGGCTATTGTCAATAACCAGGTAAGTATTGGTTCCATCCGGCAGATCAGAACCTTCGTTTATTGCAGGTGTTTTTATTCTTTTTATTCTTATTTCCATATCCGGTTTCCTGTATGATGTACGATTTAACTTTATTAATGCTATCAGAGGGCAGGGCGAAACACAAGAAGGAAAAATGCCCGTAACAGATCAATGAAGGAAAAGGTTTTTGCAGCCATGAATCAGGTTATAAAATCTTTTCCGTTGTTATTGTAAAACCGGTGAATTTCAGGTTGCCCTTAATCCTTGACATCATTATTATCAATAAATATAATATTATATTCGTATATACGGTTATAAGCATAAACGAGGGGTATTATGGAACAGTTGACACAGATGTATAAAGCCCTTTCAGAAGAAATGAGGCTCAGGATTATGATGCTTCTCACTCATGGTGAACTCTGTGTCTGTGATCTAATGGCAATATTTGGAGAGAGTCAGTCAAAAGTTTCAAGACACCTGGCATACCTCAAACATTCAGGATTAGTCAAAAGCAGGCGCGTAGGAACGTGGATGCATTATTCTCTGAGAGACCTGTCAGACAGCGCGATTGATGCGCAGATTGTCTTTATGAAGCAGCAACTCATACAATTCCCTCTATTCCTGGACGACGAAAAGAAGCTGGAAGATGTAAAGAAGCAGAAACTCTGCGATAACTCTTCCCCTGACCCGGCCAGGAATAATTGCCAGGATAACGAAATGATTTTGTAGAGGAGGATATATAGTATGGCAGAAGAACAAATCAGTAAAAAACTCTCATTTCTTGACAGGTTTCTCACGTTATGGATTTTCCTGGCTATGTTTATAGGTGTAGGCTGGGGCTATCTTTCCCCCGGTGTAGTTGATTTCTGGAATCAGTTTCAAAGCGGGACAACCAACATCCCGATAGCCGTTGGCCTCATATTAATGATGTACCCGCCGCTTGCTAAGGTGAAGTATGAAGAATTGGGAGAGGTATTCAAAAACTATAGAGTGTTGGTCCTCTCTCTTATTCAGAACTGGGTTGTGGGGCCTATCCTCATGTTTTTGCTTGCCATTCTTTTTTTAAGGGGCTACCCGGAATACATGGTAGGGCTCATTATGATCGGTCTTGCCCGGTGCATCGCCATGGTTATCGTATGGAATGATCTGGCAAAGGGTGACACGGAATATTGTGCGGGTTTGGTTGCCTTTAATTCCATCTTCCAGGTGCTTTTCTTCTCCGTCTATGCGTACATTTTCATTACAGTTCTGCCGCCTATGATCGGTCTGAAGGGTGTGGTTGTCAATATCACCATAGGCCAGATTGCGGAGAGTGTATTTATATATCTCGGCATCCCTTTTATTGCCGGGATTATTACCCGTTTTACCCTTATTAAGATAAAGGATAAAAAATGGTATCATGAGAAGTTCATACCGAAGATCAGCCCCATTACACTCATTGCTCTCCTTTTTACAATCCTTGTCATGTTTTCCCTTAAGGGCGAATATATTGTGAAAATTCCTCTTGATGTGGTGAGGATCGCCATACCTCTTCTGATCTATTTTATGATTATGTTTCTCATATCCTTCTACATGAGCGCAAAAGCAAAAGCCCATTACGGCCAGGCCGCAACGCTCTCATTTACCGCTGCGTCAAACAACTTCGAGCTTGCCATAGCGGTGGCTGTTTCGGTGTTCGGGATCAATTCAGGACAGGCCTTCGCCGCTGTTATCGGGCCCCTTGTAGAGGTGCCTGTATTGATAAACCTTGTCCATCTGTCTCTGAGGTTCAGGAAAAAATATTTTCCTCACGCAGTTGAGACATCGACCGGGGTGTGTTATTACACACGTAAACATTGAAGGGAGCTAAACAGGCTTAATATCATGTTGATATCAATCAAGCTAAAGTTTTTCATAGATATGAGATGGTGGATTAAGGAAAACGCATGCATGTCAATGAGGCGATTATAGGAATAGTGAGTATAAACAGGCATTGACAGGGGGTAGGGGAGACATGACAGACGATGAAAAAGCACAAGGAATTTATTGTTGCACCCCTACAATATCAGGTTTTCGCATGTTGATTTTCCCTGATGGCACCCAATCCGGCGTTTTAGGGCTGAACGAGATACTTTCGGATATTTATGATGAAGGAAAAGAAGTGAATGTTAATACTGCCGAAGAGATCACGAAACGGCTCTCTGTAAAGAACTATATTGCGCCTTCTGCCCGCGAAAAATATTGTGATCTCCTTATGAAAGAATACAAAATATATGTTGACGGCCAGGCAAAAAACAATGAAAAACAGTGCGATTCATGCAAGCCCCTTCCTGACAGGCGCCGAAAAAGAGGCTTGCTATTCAGATTGTTCAAGGGAAAATAGTCCGGTTTGATTTGAACATGCAAAACTACTCCTCCTGTCAGGAGGAAAACAAGTAAGGAGGTACGATATGTCGAAGAATGAAAAAGAAGACAATCTCTTACTCCATGATGAGAAGGGATGAGTAGGAGGGTGCTGAATCCCCCCAAAACCAACAGTTAGTTGGCACATATTGAAATTTATCGATGACACAGAAGCCGGCGTGTTTGGTCTGGATGAAATTATGGCTGAATTTTATTCTGGAGGCAAGCCGGCGAATGATGAGACTGCCGAAGAGATTATGGCAAGACTGGAAGCTATGAAGAACTACATTCCCTCGTCTGAACGCGCCCGTAAAGATTATGCCTATATCCTGCTGAAGGAGTACCGGAAGTATGTTAAGGATCAAGCCGACAAGAACAGGTAATATGATGCCTGAGATGCTGTTATGCGCCAGCCGCCACTTTTTTGGCGGAGATTGACCGGTTAAATTCTTGGTGAGGGACAAACAATATCTGGTCAGAGAAATATGTTGGTTGCTCAAGATTTTTTTTTGGAGGTTTATAATGTCGGCAGAACTAAATGAAGTGATTTGCCCATGCGCGATGCCGGGAATCGAGGAATTTCGACAACTTGTTTTTTCCGATGGCGATAAGATTAGGGTAAGAGGTCTGGACAGAGCTTTTGAAATTGCTTATCGGGAAGCAAAATTACCGGATAATGCTCTTGCCAATGAACTGGTGAATCAACTATCGAAAGAAAATTACATCCCTTCGAATGAGCGTGTACGTTTGGAATACGTAATTGCAGTGCTGAGAGAATATAGAAAGTTTTTTGAGAAGAAAGAGCAGAGAAAGAGAGAGATCGGAAATATCGGTAAAGAGAAATAGGAGCTTCTGATAATAAACAGGTTCACGGTGCAAGGAAGGAAGTAAATATTTAATGTCTCAGCTTATAAATCTACATTGTTGTGAAAATCATATAAAACCCGCCGATTATCACAAGGATGCCGCAGACTTTTTTTACGATTATCGGTCCTTTGGACTGTTCGTTCCAGTTGAGGTATTGTTGAACAAGCTCTGTAAATGTGCCCGCTGCCACGATAATCGAACAGTGGCCGACAGCATAGGATAAAAGCAGAATTATGCCGTACCATATCTGCGTTCCGGCAAGCTGGAAGGTGATGCTCAGCATTGGGGCCATATAGGCAAAGGTGCAGGGGCCAAGGGCAACACCGAAAATCAGACCGAGTATAAAAGAAGCAAGTATACCTTTGCGCTTAAAACCTATATTACCCGGACCTGACCAGGGCATGGGAATAATGTCGAGAAGATGGAGGCCTACGAGAAAAAAGACCCCTGCCACAAAGTAATTACCATATCTGCCCACATCGCCCATCATACGACCTGCCATAGCGGTGAACAGGCCGATAATAGCGATGCTCACCATAAGTCCTGATGAAAAAAGTAAAGCAATAAAAAACGCCCGCTTTGTCGATATACGCCCCTGTTCATCGATAAATCCCACAATAAGAGGTATGCTCGATAAGTGGCAGGGACTTAAGACCAGACTGAGAATACCCCAGAGAAATGATGCTCCGATTGCAATTGCAGGCGTTCCGGAAACAGCATCGGTCAGAGCCGTAAAGAGTTTTTCAATCATGGCCACCGCTTCCTCTTACTTTTTCTTTTGTTCAGGGTTTTTAAGTTCTATACCGAATTTTCTAAATGATTGAAGTATCTGTTCTTTGGAGATAAATCCCATATGCCGACCAAGTTCTTTCCCTGATGCATCATAGAAAATCTGCGTAGGAATGCCTCGAATTCCATATTTCTGCCCGGCATTCGGATTTTTCCATACATCTACAAACTCAACATCAAGGATGCCGGCGTATTCCTTCTTCATTTCTTCCAATATCGGCGCCATGGCGATGCACGGGATGCATTTATCGGCGCCAACATCAACAAGACGGGGAAGCGGTTTTGGAGAAAGGGCAGTATTTTTTGAAAAAGCAAGCGATACCGTCATAAGCACTGCCATTGCTGTTATTATGCTGATTACGCGTCTCGTCCCCATATGCTTTCTCCTTTTGCCTTGGTTTTTTTGTAAAAAGTTTCTATTATTGTTCCGGTTCTTGTTTATTTACCTTTTTCTCTTGGATATTTTCCCATACTTCCCTCTCCCTGCTTTCTCTTTGTAAACTTCTGTCAATACTCATTTTGCATACCGGCTTTTCATTTATATTTTGACAATACCCTTTGGTCTATTTATTTATGACCAGTGGTTAAGCTCTTTTTATCTTTGTCTTAGATAAGATCGTAACGCGGTACGGTTTGTCCTTGAAAAAACAGGGTAAAGCCCACGAGAGCGGCCGCTATAGATGCAATTACAAGTTTCCTGTTCATGGTTTTAAAGTTAATGCCGAAGAGAATGAATATACAGGCACTGAAGGCAAAACAGAAAGGGCAGTATGTGTCATTTACGATCTGCCAACCGATCAGGAAAAATTCCACCCCGACTGCGGCAGAGATGAGAACTGTTCTAAAATGTGTGACAATTTGAACGAATGACCCACGCAGAGAGAAGGTACTTGAAAGGAGAGCAATCATATAAATGATCCCTACCCACTTCAGGTCAATCCCCATAAAAGTCCCTTTCAGATACAGACAGGAAGTCTCGCAATATTCGTAGACAAGCATAAGCGCAATCCCTGTCAGGGGTAGAATAATATTGAGAATCTTCGTAAAAATGTGATTGCCTGCAATCTTCATATCCACGAACAACATGTTCATGTAAAACCCTCCACGTTATAGTCTTAATGGTTTTCAGACTTTTTTGTTTATGTTAAAGTTTGTTCAGTTATTTCTTTGACCCATTTTTCAATGCTGTCCTTTATAGTGTCCCTTACTCTCCTCGTTTTTTCAAGTTTATCTTCATGGCTTCCGGTAAAGGATGAGGGGTCTTCAAAACTCCAGTGAATGGTTTGAGTGATGAGTCCGGGAAAAATTGGGCACATTTCGCTGCTTGCAGCATCACAGACAGTAACAACATGCGAAAAGAGCTTCCCGTCTTTGTAAAAGTCAAAGACGCTCTTTGTCCTGTTTTTTGATATATCAATATTGACCTCTTTCATTACTTCTATTGCCAGAGGGTTTAATGTCCCCGGTTCAAAGCCCGCACTCTCAGCGATGAATCTGTCCCCGTGGAGGTGTTTGAGGAATGCTTCTGCCATTTGACTTCTTGCTGAATTGTGAACGCAAACAAAAAGAACTTTTGTCTTTTCCATAAAACCTCCAATTCTTTCCGGGAATACTCCGGCTACTTATTTGGATACTGGATAACTGTCGGGTTGCCCTGAGCGTCTTTGGGCGGCACTTTGCATGATGTCGAACAGGAATATAGAAAAAGTCCTGTGAGCAATAAAAGGAAAAAAGTAAACAGTTTTTTCATTAAGAATCTCCTTATTATTAAAGTGGTTTTGCTATGGTTTTTTAGGTATCCCCTGTTTTAAATTTTCAAGGGCGTTGACAATATCAGGACCGCCGGTGTACTTCTCTGTTTTGCCGTCACGGTCTATGACGCAGGTTGGTGTTGACTGTATTTTGTCCTCTTTCAGGTAATTATTCAGGAAATTAAAGACAGGCTTTATATCGAAAGGTTTGGATTTAATCCCTTTATCCCTGAGATATTCCTCAAGTTTTGCCTCTTCGGTTATCTTTTCAAGGGACGCCCCGATCAGAGCAGACCGCGCGAGGAGAGCATGGTCGAAATCCTTATTCTCATTCATGATGTATAGAAAATACCGGGCATACAGAATAGAGGCTTTAGACAAGGGCGTATCGATAAATGTGATATTAATATTATTTTTCTTCACCAGTTCAGCCAAAATCGGTTCAATTTTCGGTTCCATGGCCCTGCATGGCGAGCAGAAATAGTCCGTGTACAGCCTTACATTTATCTTTCCCATGCCGAAAGAAGGGACAAGGGTTTCTGCAGCAAGCGCGGGGGTGGTGAAACCCTTGAAGAAAAAGGCAAAGATGACAAGGCAGATGGCCGGGCATAGAACAACCTGTTTCGTTCTGGCCTTGCTTATATTCAGAAGAAAAAGACTCATGTGTATACCTCCAAAATAAAAGACAATATGAGCAGTGCGCATTCAATTTCACATGCTTTAAAATATTTTCTTCAGCGCTTCAAGGCTGTCAAAGTTATGTTTTTTCACGCTGTGCGCTCTGTTTTTTTACAGGAGCTTTTTTATCTCTTCCACCGACAATATTCTCCCGACACTTTTTACTTTGCCGTCTATTGCAATGGCTGGTGTTTGCATAACGCCATAACTCATGATTTCTTTAATATCCGTTATCTTTATGACCTCGCATTCAGCCCCTTTTTCCTTTGCGGCTTCTTCCGCGTTTTTCGCGAGTTTCATGCAGTTCTGACAGCCGGACCCCAAGATTTGAATCTTCATAAAGCCTGCCTCCTTAAGTGTATTTTTTGCAGCTTCCTATAAAATTGCATTAAATAAGTAACCTACGATAATAATTGCCACAGCAACAATGCCGATAAAGACAGCCAGAAGCTTTGGCTTGATGACGTTGCGGAGTATGATAATCTCCGGTGCGGATATGGCAACAATTGACATCATGAAGGCAAGCGCCGTACCCATTGGCAAACCTTTTCCAACAAGGGCCTGAACTATAGGAATAGTACCGGCAGCATTCGAATAAAGAGGAACACCTAAAAGTACTGCCACAATAACAGCAAAAGGGTTGCCAGGCCCGGCATATTTCAAAACAAAATCCATGGGAACATATCCATGGATTAAGGCCCCAAAGCCGATTCCTATTACAACGAAAATCCATACCTTTTTCAGAATGTCTTTTGTGTAACCCCAGGCATTCTCAATTCTTTCCTTCCATGTAGGAACAACCATTTCACATTCACCCATCTTAATCTGGTAGACATAGTCTTCAACCTGGTTTTCTAATTTCAGTTTTCCAATAATAATACCGCCAAAGAAGGCGACTGCAATGCCTGTAACGGTATAGAGGAGGGCAATTTTCCACCCGAATAGCCCCCAAAGCATAACCAGTGCCACCTCGTTTACGGTAGGCGAGGAGATGAGAAAGGAAAAGGTTACCCCAAGGGGCAGCCCTGATTCAATAAAACCTATGAACATGGGCACTGCAGAACAGGAACAGAAGGGTGTGACAATGCCAAGCAATGCAGCGAGGAAATTCCCAACATATTCCCTGCGATGGCCGAGCAGTTTTCTGGCGCGTTCAGGAGGGAAGAAACTCCGGATGACTGCAACTACAAATATGATAGTAATCAAAAGAAGAAAAACCTTCGAAATGTCATAAAAAAAGAAATTAAGAGAATCTCCTAATCTTGTCCCCGGTTGAATGCCGATTAATTTATAAACCAAAATATCAGATAAATATTGCAACATACAAAGTATCCTCCTTAAAACCGCACTTTTCGGGATGGAGCCTTTAACTGTAAAAAAATGCTATCTCTTACACAGACAGACCTGCTGCCTCTTTACTGTGCTTTCGATAACTGCCGTTACACAGCCAAAAAAATCAGTTATGCACGGCACTTCAAGTTTATAGAACATATCCGACCCGCTTTTCCGTGAAGAGACAATTCCCGCTTCCTTTAATACGAGAAGGTGTTTGGACACGGTTGATTTATCGTTTTCAAAGAGATCGTTGATCTTTGAAAAGGGTATTTCTCCTTCTTTTAATACATCAACGATCATCAAACGTACCGGATGTGCAAGGGCTTTAATGATTCTGCTTCTTATTTCTGCTTCTTTAAAACTTATCAAGGTTCACCTCTCGTTTGCCTGTTGGTAATTTAACCAACGGCAAAGGATATGTCAAGTTAAAACAATCCGGAGTTCCGGGAAACAGGGAAAATTCCATCAGCAATGGTCTTTTTTTAGAAAGGAGCGGGAGGTAAATACCGTTGTTATTTTTCGAACATTTACAATGCTTAATATTCTTAATGAACAAAGAAGCAAAACCTAACTCTTGGTGTTTGGCGCTATGCCCGTTTTTTTTCCTTCTCCATCTTTCGTTTTTCCTCGTCCCTGATTTCGCGACGGAGCAACTTCCCTACCTTTGATTTCGGGAGCATATCCCGGAATTCTATGTAGCCTGGAACTTTATAGGGGGCGAGTCTTTCCCTGCACCACTTTATCAGCTCCGAGCTCCCGATACCCCTGGCATCTTCCTTTAAGACAACGATTGCCTTAATCCTCTCACCTACTTTCGGGTCAGGGATGCCGATAACGCAGGCGCCGATTACCGTAGGATGATCCTGCAGGGCGGCTTCAACCTCTGATGCCGAGACTCTGTATGCTTTATATTTAATAATGTCGGCAGTCCTTTCGACGAATTCAAGTTCACCTTCTTCGTTCATCTTCACGAAATCACCCATCCGATAAAAGGTTTCTCCATTAATGTTGACATAACAATAATCTGTCTCTTCCGGCTTATTCAGATACTGTTTTATTGTATAGGGGGACGTAACAAGGAGTTCTCCCAGTTCTCCGGGTGGGAGCTTTTCGAGAGTTTCTCTGTCGGCAACAATAGATTTCCTTGTTTTCAAAGGCTTTCCAATCGTTGTAGCGGAAGGTTCTTTATTAAGAGGGCTGTAGGCAACATGGCCTATTTCCGTTGAACCATATACCTGATATAAAGATATACTGTATTTCTCCTTCCAGGTTTTAAACACCTCTGCCGGCAGGACATCTCCGCCACAGTAACAGTATCTGAGCGAACTCAGGTTGTACTGATCGATTCTGTCGTTTTCAAGCATCATCCTGTACAGGGCCGGAACCCCGAGCATCCATTTTATGTTGTATCTTTCGATTGCAGAAAGCACGGGATCAACCTCGGGTAACGGCATTAGTATAACCGTATTCCCGAAATTGAATCCGAAGGCTATAGCAAAGCCTTTTGCCATGATGTGAAAGAGGGGGTTCACCATCAGCACGGCATCATTGCCTTTATTGACATAATCCTTTATAACATCATCCATAATGTCTCTGATATAGGAAACCTCTCCAATGTGGTTACCGGGCACGCCCTTCGGAAAACCGGTTGTACCGCCTGTATACATAATATAGGAAAGGTCGTTTCTCGGATCAATGTCAACTTGCGGGGGTATAGACCGGCTTTTATAAACAATATCCTTGAAAAGGTATACTTTATTGCCCTTTGTAACCTTTCCGCTGGGAATTTTATCAAACATAAACCCTATAAACTGCTTCATGGGGGATACAAAATCCACAAGATTTGTAACAATCACCCGCTTAAGATTTGTTTTTTCCATTATCTCTTTAACATAGACAAAATTTGTATCGAGACATATGACTGTTTCAATGCCTGCATCTCTTATCATGTATTCAATTTCAAAGGTTGTGTATATGGGAGATACCGGCACAACTACGGCACCGATCTTATTAATGGCAAAATTTGCAATGATCCATTGCGGACAATTGGAGATGTAGAGCATTATTCTATCCTGTTTTTTTACCCCGAGATCGGCAAGTCCTGTTGCAAACTTATCGATAAGCGTCTCAAGATAGCCATAAGTAAAATACTGTCCAAGATAAATTATGGCGGTTTTGGAAGAATGTTCTTTGCAGATTTTACTAAAACAGGTAAAAGTGTATTCCTCTTCAAATGATCCCATAGGCAAACCTCTCACACGCCAAAATATGCAGATTTAACATCCGGGTTATCCATCAACTCTTCTCCTGACCCGGAAAGGACGCTCGAACCGTTTTCCAGTATATATCCGTAATCTATGATAGGTATTACAGGCCTTGCATATTGTTCTGTCACAATTACGCTGATATTTTTTGTGTCGCGAATTTCCTTTATGCCGTTTATGACAATTTCCTGATAGGCCGGACTTAAACCGAGGAGCGGCTCGTCAAGAAGCAAAACCTTCGGATTGGCCATAAGCGCCCTTCCAATGGCAAGCATCTGCTGTTCTCCACCGCTTAAAAAACCTCCCTGCCGATGGAGGTGATCTTTTAATCTGGGGAAGAGGTTCAAGACATATTCGAGATTTTCCTTTCTTTCTCTTAAATTGGAAAGATAGGAGCCTATTTTCAGATTTTCCATAACCGAGCTTTCCGCAAATATACGCCTGCGCTCAGGACACAAAACAATCCCGGCCTTTGCCCTCTGATGGGGCTTGAGGGCAGTCACATCCTTTCCGTTTAGAAAAATTCTCCCGTATACGGATATCCGTTCTCCACCGCGCATTTCCTCTTTATTTTTTATATCCAGGATAATACCGGATAAAGCATACATGAGCGTACTCTTACCAGCGCTGTTTGAGCCGAATATCCCTATAATCCTGTTCTCATCGCATTGGATACTCACATTGTTGAGCGCTATCATATTCTCATAAAAGACCATTAATTCAAAGGCTTCAAGCATTTCCCGATTTCCCCTTTATTTTTTCTGTTTCACTTCTGAGTAACTTGCCTCTTTTTAAAAGTTACTCAGTAACAAATCGCCCCGAAGGGGCGTGCGCAACTATTCACTATTCACTGTTTTTATATCCCTTCGCTGCCGAGATAAGCCTCTTTTACCAGTTTATTTTCAATAACAAAGTTGGGTTCGCCCTCAACTAATTTTTCACCGAAATTCAATGCCATTACCCTGTTGGCAACCCGGAAAAGTTCTCTCAATCTATGCTCGACCATGATAAGGGTTATTCCCTCCATTTTCATTTTTTCAATCAGGGGAAGCATTCCGGCAATTTCACTCATGCTCAAACCGGAAAAGACTTCATCGCAAAATATGATTTCAGGTCTCAATGCCATACAGCGTGCCAGTTCAAGGCGCTTTAAGTAGCCTGTAGGCAGCGCTGATGCAAGTTTGTAGGGCACCCTGGAATCTCTTTCAAATCCGATTTCTTCAAGGATATCAACGGCAACGGTATCCCTGTCGCCGTGTTTCCCGCCGCCCCGCCATCCGCCTGTCTTCCTTGCCCTTGGGGACCACAGGGGTATGATAAGATTCTTGTATGCCGGGAGTGAATAGTAGGGTCTCATAATCTGAAAAGTCCTTGCAATGCCGACGTGGGCTATCTTATGGGGCTGCCATGCGGTAATCTCTTTTCCTTTAAAGTATACATGGCCTGAAGCGGGTTTTATAAAACCGGTAATACAATTTATGAGAGTGGTCTTGCCGGACCCGTTAGGACCGATGATACCGAATACGTCTCCCTGCGCAATATCAAAGCTCACATCTGAGAGCGCCTTAAGCCCCCCGAATGACTTTGAAATGTTTTTAATAGACAGGACGGTTTCAGCGCTCATACTTTCACCCATCTTTCGAATTGATGATATTTCCTCTGGAGATAAATCATTATTCCCTCGCTCTTAAAAACAATAAACCCTGTCAGCACAGCACAGTAGATAACGATTCTGAAGGAACCGAAGGCCCGTAAAATCTCGCTGAGAGGGACCAGTATAAAACTTCCTATAAGAGCCCCCACCAATGTTCCTCCTCCGCCGATTACCACAGAGGCTATGGGTATGATGGAAAAATCGAGAGCAAAGAGAGAAAGACCTGCCCACATGTACAGATGCGCTACATAGGCGCCGCTGAAACATCCGATAAATGACGCCACAAATACTGCAAGCAACTTCATGTGGGTAACATTTATTCCCGATGCCCTGACTGACTGATCGTTATCTTTTACCCCTCTCAATACAAGTCCTATATCCTGATTGACAAAGCGTCTCATTCCGAACAAAAAAACCAGCATCATGATGATGATTGCATATTGTTCAATATATGCATTAGGGAAGCTATCCAGCCCTGTTATCCCGTTTGTTCCCCCCAGGATGTCCAATGCTTCTATGACACGGGTAAGGAGAAGCGGATACATCAGGGTAATTATTGCAAAATAGACCCCTCGTAAAGGCAGACAGGGCAAAAGGAGCGCTGTGCACAGTGCTGCGCCGGAAACTGTTGCAAAGGGAATGGAAAGATATATAGGTAAACCGAGGTGAACATTAAATATGGCCGACAGATACCCTCCGACACCGGTAAAAAGAGCCCCGCCAAGACAGACAAGCCCCACATAATTTGCAAGAAAGTCAAAAGACAATGCAAGAAGGGCATAGACACACATAATATTTACAACCCTTTTCCAGTAAGGGGCAAGCTCAAGCAAGAAGGGAAGCACAATAATTCCTACAATCAGTAATAATCTCGGACCCAGAAGGTACAGAATTTCACGGTAGGATGAGATCGCGTATATCCCTTCCGTACGTACCTTGAGTCCTCTGTCAATCCTTTCTTTCCTCATCATATTCTTGTCCATAGGCTTATACCCTCTCCTCCAGTTCTTTCTGCTTTCCGAAAATCCCTGAAGGTTTAATCAGCAATGTGACAATGATGGCAAGAAGCGCTACGACCATCTGGTAATGCGATGAAAGAAAGGCTTCTGTAAGTATCTGGGCAAAGCCGATAATAAATGAGGCAACGACAGTTCCGCCCCAGCTTCCCAGCCCGCCGATAACACAGACTGCTATCGCAAAGATAAGAACATTGTATCCTGCTTCCACGATAATGCTTCCCAGGGGCAGAAGGAGTATTGCCGCAAAACCGGCAAGCCCCGAACCGATTGCGAGGGAGATTATGGCTGTCATATCAGAGTCTATACCGAGCATCATGGCCGCCCTTTCATCCTGGGCGATCCCCCTTAAGGCAAGGCCGATCTTATTGAAATGTGTAAACAGGTAAAGCAGGGTAAATATCAGGATTCCTGCTCCGACAATAATAATCCTCTGATAATCAATATTGGTTCCGAAAATCTGCATAGACCCTGCAACAAAAGGGGGAAGGGTAAATGTCATGCCGCGCAGACCTCCCCAGCGCAGACCTTCCAGAATGGCAAGCCCTATCGCGTATGTAGCAATGATCTCGGAAATTTCCATACCCCTGATCCTGATGAGTATAAAACGATAAATTAAAGCACCAATGATGCTTGTCAGGCTGATTGCCAGAATAATGGCAAGAGGATAGGGGAAGGCAATGAATTTATTAAGAAAAAGCCATGTTATATATCCTGCCATTATATAGAGGGCGCCGTGGGCAAAATTAGGCACCCTGCTTATGCTGTAAACCAGAGCAAACCCCAGAGACAGAAGAGACAGGGTAATGCTATTTATAATGCCGTAAATGAGTATTTCCACAAAACCTCCTGCTATTACCGTGGCTTGTGCCTGGTTTCGCACCTTCTCTGTTGCATGTAGAGACGCAATATATTGCGTCTCTACAATTGGTATTATTTCATCCAGGGCGGCAATAAAACCTTGCCTTCAACATATTTCGGAGGAAATATCTGGATTCTTTTACCTGCCTGCCATTGTATAATGCCCGTAACTGCCCCTTCTTTGGCATCGAAGGAAGGTATAATCTGATGTGATTTTTTATCAAAGCGCATCCTTCCGTATACACCCATAATATCTGAGTCTTCCAACCCTTTTATAACAGCTTCAGAGTCTGTGCTGTTTGCTTTCTCAATCGCATCTTTAAGCTGGTACACTGCCATATAACTCGACGATGTCCCGTATCCTTCGGGCTCGATACCCCATTTCTTCTGATAGGCATCAACAAATTTCATCGTCCAGGGTGTGATCTTTGCCGGGGCATTTCCACCGTTGACAAGATTTACAATAAGATACTCACCTTTTCCGCCGGTTGCCTTCCAGAATCCCGGCTGCTCCGCTGCATTCACAAAACCTATAGGGAGGCACTTCAGCTTCATATCGCTCCACTGCTTGAGCAGTACAGCGCTTTCAGGCATATCCATCCAGAGGAAAAGTATCTGCGCGCCTTTTTTGCCTGCATCTGACAGCCCGACAGAATAGTCATTGGTCCCTGTTGGGTATATTTTCATATCAATTACTGTCCAGCCTTTTTCGCCCAGCGCCTTTTTCATAAATTCACCGCCTGCTCTTGCATGGGCTACGTCCTGAACCATGATATAGGCTTTATTGAAATTGTGCCCCTTTTTGATGTCTTCGAGCAATGTTATGAATTCCTTCATCATAACGGGCACATGGCTTGAATTTCTGAAGCAGTACTTATACTTGCCGTAGTTTTCCTCAACTCTTTTTGTGTAAGCAGGTGTGAGCACCCCTGTTGTAAGGATGCTTACTTTTTTATGCCTGTTGAGCAAATCCATTGCGGCAAGGGCAGCCTCGGAACGGACAGGGCCTCCGATTATAAAATCCGCTTTTTTCTCAAGTATAAGTTTTTCAAGGGCAAGAAGAGCCTCACTCACCGGAACACCCGGCTCAAGGTCTCTCGTGTCGATCACTTCAACCTGAAAGGGCCTTTTCTTTCCTCCAACGGCTACACCGCCCGCTGTATTTATTTCATCGACGGCAAGTTTGATTCCTCTTTCAGCATCCCATCCATAGAGAAAAGCTGTGGCAAGCGGTGCGCCTATTATAATCGGTTTTTCAGCAGCAATGGACGGGCTGATAAAGCAAGAAATTACAAACAGGAAAAAGATAGAAAAATACGTTAACTTCCTCATAAAAACCCCCTTTTCTTCTTTTGTTTAATAAAATCCTGTTCAAATGTCCCAGGTTGTCCGAAATATGTTCTTTGAATAAGCAATAACTATGCCAGAGAGAATGATTAAAATAACCAATTATTTCAATATGCAATTAAATATGAATGTATACAGTTTTCAATCTGTTGAAATATTTTTTCACTTTTTAAAAATATTTTTCAAATAGTCTTATTATTGGGTGAGATGCCGTAGGTTCGAAGTTTGTTGCGCAACGTAGGGCGGGATATGTCAAGCAGTTTGCATGTCTTTCCAAGATGCCAGTGCGTACGGTCCAGAATCTTTGTAATATATTCTTTTTCCATGTTCTGGAGGCTCTGTTCATATGGCTCTTCCTTCCCATTCGTTTCTTTTATTGTTCTTTTGCCGAGCAGCGGGATAATGAGTTCCTCCAGGATTACTTCTCCCTGAGTATTTATTGAAGCATGGGTAAGAACATTTTCCAGCTCCCTCACATTGCCTGGCCAATCATATTCCATCATACGCAGTAAAGCTCCCTCTTCAACTTTTTTTATACCTTTTTTTAACTCATTGTTTATCTTTTTAATTATATACTCAATTAAAAGAGGGATATCGGATTTTCGTTCTCTTAAAGGGGGGACCTTTATCGTTGCAACGCTAAGCCTGTAATAGAGGTCTTCTCTGAAGATGCCGTTCTGGACCATTTCCCAGATATCTTTATTTGTTGCGGCAATCACCCGTGCATTAGACTTAATCTTCTTTTCACCACCTATGCGCTCAAATTCTTTCTCCTGAAGAAATCGCAAGAGCTTCGACTGGAGTTCAAAGGGTATCTCTCCTACTTCATCGAGAAATATAGTTCCATCTCCGGCAAGCTCGAATTTACCTTTCTTAGTGCAGGAAGCACCGGTAAAAGACCCCTGTTCGTGGCCGAAAAGCTCGCTTTCCAAGAGTGTCCCTACAATAGCCGAACAGTTTATAATACGTAAAGGATGGTCTCTGAATGGACTATGATAATGAATTGCCCGTGCTATCAACTCCTTTCCTGTGCCGGTTTCTCCTCCTATAAGGACTGTAACCCTGTTTTCCGACAGTACGCCTATGGTCTTAAAAATATCCTTCATCACACTGCTCTTGCCGATAATCATGCCTTCTTTATAGATAAAAGGAGGCGCCGTTGTATTATCGCCGCTGCCGGCACTGCCGGAATATTTCATTGCTTTTTCGATAGCCTTTTCAAGCTCTTCCACATCTATGGGCTTCGGAATGTATTCAAAGGCTCCTGATTTTACCGCTTTTATTGTTGTATCCATATCATGGAATGCGGTGATGATAATGATATTTTTCTTATCATTACACCTTAACCTTTTCAATACTTCAAGACCGTCCATATCAGGAAGCCTGATATCGAGAATAGTTACGTCCGGGTTAAAGGTATTGCTTTTTTCAAAACCTTCCGCTGCTGTGGTGGCGCATTGTATCGCATAGCCCTTTTCCGTAAGGAACATATCCAGTGATTCAAGCAAAGAATGTTCATCGTCGATGATAAGTATCTTTTTTCTCTTCAAATGACCTCCCTGAAGGGTACTGTAAAGGAAAAACGTATGCCCTGCGGTTTTCTTAAATTCACGCTTTCCGCCCCGCCATGTGCCTCTATTATCTTTTTAACGTTCGACAGACCGAGACCGGTACCCTTCTTTTTGTTGCTGAAAAAAGGATCAAAGATATATGGCAGGTCTGACGCGCTTATTCCGGGGCCGTTATCGGAGATCTCGACTTTTACTGCTTTACTGTTTCTCAGCGTCTGTTTTGTTGTAACCTCTATCCTGCCCTTATCCGGCAGTACCTCAATTGAGTTGAGAAGTATATTGATAATTGCCTGTTCCAGTTTTTCATGATCCACTGAAATAAAGGGTATTTTCTTAGAATATCTTTTTACGATAACTATGCCTTTTTCCCTGATTTTTGCTTCCATCATTTCAAGGCATGAATCAATGACTTCATTTATCGAGGCAGGTTCGAGATTTAGACGCACCGGTCTTGCAAAATCAAGCATCTCATTCAGAATCCCTTCAAGCCTTGATATCTCACTGGCTATTATCTCCATGCGCCTTTTATCATTCCCGTTAAACTCCGTATTTTTCAAGATTATCTGAATATTCATTTTTACTGATGAAAGGGGGTTTCTTATCTCGTGGGCAAGTGAAGTTGTAAGCTTTCCGATATGAGCAAGACGTTCCGATTCACGTATTTTTTTTTCAGTTTCTATACGTTCGGTAATATCCCTACAGATTCCCGCAACAGCATACTCACCCTGATACAGTATACGCTTTACCTTGTTTTCTGTGGGCAGGCTGCTCCCGTCCTTGTGACGTCTGAAATAGATATACATCTCTTCCGAGTCTTCGCCGATCATCCTTTTTTCGTAAAGTCTGCGGACTGCAGGCAGTGATTTCGGCGCTACCAGTTCCGTATAGGATTTCCCCAGCATCTCATGAGGCGGCAAACCGTGAAGATCACAATAGGCCTGGTTCGCAAACACTATTATCCCGTTCTGGTTTACAAAATACCCGTCATTTATATCTTCAACAAGAACACGGTATTTTGATTCGGACTCGGCAAGTTCTTTTGTCCGCTTCTCCACTTTTTCTTCAAGGTTCTGTGCGTAATCCTTCATCTGTCTTTCATGCAGAGACTGAAAATAATCGCTGAATCTCGTTATGGTATAAAAAAGGCATGTGTTTAATCTCTCCAGAACATCTTGCAGTGCAGGCCCTTTTAGCTCCTTTATAAGTACGGGAAGCAGTCCTGTCCTGAAGCATTCATAAGCACTCTGAACCTCTGAAAGGGAAAAACTTCCCTGGAGACGGATATTGGTGATCCATTCAATATGACAGTCTATCATAGAAAAATTATTACATGTTAATACGGCGCAGGATGCATCATAAGCTGCTGATACAGTGATAAATAGTTCCTTGAGGGGCCGCCCCCTGTAGCGCATACTCGTGCCTGCATGTAGGGAATGTACCCATTCTTCAATAATGTGTCTCCTATATCTTGCAAGGATTTCAACAAGATCCACAGTGAAAATTGTATCCTCATAAAGATTATTGGTCAAGAAATATATTCTGTTGTAAAATATGCAGCTACTTAAAATCTTGAGTTTTGGCGTAGCACACTGATATAATACACTACATATGTTCAATCCGTCTCATAAACCATCTGGTGTTGCTATTCCTGATGATATGCATATCGAATACCCTTCTGCAGACATCCCGCAAAAGATTAAATCTTTTTTCGGTAAAACAGGCAAGTGGTGGGGTACATGGACAAGCCCTCAGACAAAAGGCAGTTACGATGCTGTTTTTGTGATAAAAAAGATTACTAATCCGGAGGAAGCCGATATAGCCTACCTTGCGTCTGATTTTCCTAAGTGGTATGTTGAAAAACATCTCTGGGAAACCAAGGCAAAATTCGTGAAAAAAGATAACGGCAGATTATCCCTTTTGATACCCTACAACCCTTGGAATACTCACATTGAGTGCTGGTTCGAGGGTAAAGTGTTTGTGGGGGTTATATACAACAGATTTATGCTCTCACGAATTACCTGGAAGCCGCTGTTCTAAGAACAATTATTTATTCTGTTTCTTTTCCTGAATCAAAAATAACATCATCCGGCAGTTCATCGACATGGCCTTCAACTGCGGGGAAATGTTTCGCAAGTAATTCCCCTGCTTCCATAATTGCTTCACAGAGAGCATCGCAGGCACGCCCCTCTTTTATACCTTGTGAAACAATATTGGCAAATCTGTTTAAGGTCTGCTGATGGATTTTTCCATGAATACCTTTGTCCGCAAGGACCCAGACCTTTCTTTCAAGTAAAGAAAGGAAAAAAAGCACCCCTGTATTCTGTTTTGTTTTATACAGGCCTTTCTCATAGAAAGCCCGTAGAGCTCTCTCTTTTACCGCGCCTTCCCTCCTCCTCTCGCCCACAAAGGCAAATTTAAGAGAAGGTATTGATTTGAATAAAGCATTGAAGGGGAGAAAAAACACAACAGCAAGAGGGATAAAAAGCCACATTGTTGAATGGAAGAAAAATTCTACTACCTTCTCTGAGACATGAAAAAGTATCTCTGTCACGATAAGAGAGGTGAAGCTGCATAAAAGCACACTGCCGATGATTTCCGCCTCCCTGTACATACCGCTGTGGTCAACAACCATGACAGCTATTTCCCCTATTGTACGGGATTCGACATCAACAGTTGCCTTTTTAATAAGCTCCTTTTCTTCTTTGGAAAAAAATTTATCCGACTTTATGGGGTGTTTAATACTCATAGTAATTCAAACTCCGGTTTTTTTCATTTCCTTTTAATTAAAAATTTAAAATTACAAAAACTACCAGTCTCCTGAACCGCCGCCGCCTCCGAAGTCACCGCCGCCGCCTCCGTCAAAACCGCCGCCTGAATCGCTGTCGCTGCCTCCGCTCCCCCAACCTCCTCCGCCAAAAAACCACGGGCCGCCGCCGAATCCTCCGGCAGAAAATAAAAGGGGTAGAAAGATGCCCATCGCCAAACCCAAGAGGCCGAATATTACAAGCAACATTAATGGTGCGCCGAAGAACAGATACAGAATTGCAGGCAATCCGAGAGCGCCGGCTGTGCCCCCCAGTATCTTCGACATTCTGCCGAGAAAAAGCAGGACAACCCCGGCAAAAAACAAAATTGTGAAATACGAAGAAATACCTTTCTTCCTGACAGGAGATGTTCTGGCTTCAGCCTTAAACTCTCCCCGTGTTGCATCAATCAGGGAGTGTATTCCTGCAATAAATCCTCCGTCAAAATCTCCTCTTTTAAACCTCGGTTTTACTACCAGATCAATAATCCTTCCTGCAGTCATGTCGGTAAGTTTGCCTTCCAGGCCACGGCCTACTTCAATCAGGATCTTCCTGTCCTTGTTGGAAACAAGAAAAATAATACCGTTGTCCTTGCCTTTCTGACCGATTTTCCAGGTTTCTCCAACTTTGATGGAATACTCTTCCAGTATCTCCCCCTCAAGTGACGGGATCGTGAGGATAACAACTTGAGTTGAATCTGACTGCTCAAAGGCTTTCAACTCCGCTTCAATTTTGGTGCGCGTGGAAGCAGAAATCATGTTTGCGTAATCGTTTACATAGCCTTTAAGGGGTGGAACATCGAGAGCAAAACAGTGAAGAGTGAACAGTGAACAGTGAATAGTAAGAAACAAAAAAAATAGTAGTATTTTAAAAAGGAACTTACTAATCATTTCTATTCTCTTCACCATGCGCTGTTCACTATCTACTGTTCACTATCCACTGTTTTTAAAACTTTACTGCCGGTGCTTTTTCCGCGCCTGCTTCTGCTTTAAAAGCCTCTTTGGGTGTCAGGTGGAGCAGCATACTGTTTGTCATGCTGTTCGGGAATATACGTATGGATGTGTTGAATGTCTGTACGGCTTTATTATATCTCACTCTTGCCACATTTATCCTGTTTTCCGTTCCCTCAAGCTGGCGCTGGAGGTCCATGAAATTCTGATTTGCCTTCAGGTCAGGATACCTTTCAACAACCACCATGAGTCTTGATAACGCGCTGCTCATAGCGCCCTGGGCAGCCTGGAACTGGGCCATTGTCTTGGGATCGCCTACAGCGTCTTTTGAAACCTGCATACTGCCGACTTTCGCCCTTGCCTCTGTAACAGCCTGAAGGGTTTCTTTCTCATGTTTTGCATAGCCCTTGACAACTTCAACAAGGTTTGGGATCAGATCGCTTCTTCTCTGGTATGATGACTCAACATCTCCCCATGCGGCCTTCACTGCTTCTTCATTGGCCTGCATAGTATTGTAGCCGCAACCTGATAAACTGAAAACAACAAATATAACAGCAATATACATTAATGCCTTTTTCATTATAACATCCTCCTTATTTACTTGTTTTTTCCCTGGTCTTACTTTTGCCCCCATCGTCCTGCCCCCGCATAATCTTCTGTGCGCAGGGCATGTTCTTATGAACCAGGGATTTTTTCATATCACAATACAATGCGACAAAGGTTCTGCAGCTTCCCGCGCCATCAACTGCAGTATCTTTGGACATCTGCGCATATATGCACATCATATCACAGAAATTCAGCAAAGATGCTGTTTTTTGTCTGTTATAATTCTTTTGCTTTGTCCTTTACTCATTGTTTGTCTCTTTTCACCATTTCAGTGCGGAACGGTCGCGACTGTTCCCTGCATTCCACTATTCACTTTACAGATATTTTCCTATCAACACTTCCGCGATCTGCACCGCATTTAAGGCAGCGCCTTTTCTAATGTTGTCGGCAACGATCCACATGTTTAATCCATTGGGGATGGATTCATCGCTGCGTATTCTTCCCACAAAGGTATCGTCTTTGCCCGCCGCGTGTATTGCAAGGGGATATTTTTTATTGGAAGGATCATCGACAACCTTCACTCCAGGGGCCTTTTCTAATATTTTGCGTGCTTCATCCGGGCTTATGGGCTTCTCAAATTCAATATTTACAGATTCCGAATGGCCGTAGAAGACCGGCACTCTTACCGTGGTTGCGGTAACCTGAATACTGTTATCTTCCATAATTTTCTTTGTTTCGTTTACCATCTTCACCTCTTCTTTTGTGTAGCCGTTTTCAAGAAAAACGTCAATTTGAGGCAGGCAGTTAAAAGCTATCTGATAGGGGTAGACCTTGCTTTCCACATCTTTGCCGTTATAGATGGCAAGTATCTGTTTTTCGAGTTCATCAATCGCCTTTTTCCCTGTACCGGAAACAGCCTGATATGTGGAGACTACAACGCGTTTTATCTTTGCCGCATCATGGAGTGGTTTCAACACCACAACCATCTGTATGGTCGAGCAATTGGGATTCGCGATAATACCCTTTTTTTTGTAATCCTTTATTGCGTGAGCGTTTACTTCCGGTACGATCAGTGGGACATCCGGGTCCATCCTGAAAGCGGCCGTATTGTCTATGACAACGCATCCTGCTGCCGCGGCAATAGGCGCGAATTTCGTGCTTATTGCGCCTCCCGGTGAAAACAATCCGATATCAATGCCTTTAAAGGAGTCTTCCGTCAATTCATCAACCGGTATCTCCTGCCCCTTGTATGTCAATGTCTTTCCCACACTCCTTGCTGAGGCAAGAAGCGTCAGTTTTCTTACAGGAAAATTTCTTTGCTCAAGTGTTGCTATCATTTCATTTCCGACAGCGCCTGTCGCTCCGACAACTGCTACATTATATTCTTTCATATCAGCCCTCCAGTTTTTTTTTCAGATAGTTTATCAATCCGCCTGCATTAATAAGTTCTTCCATGAAAGGCGGGATTGGTTTTGCCGTGGCCTGTTTATCCCTCCAGGTAATAATTCCTGTTGAGAGATCAACTTCTATTGTTTCCCCATCCTCAACATCTTCCCATACATCGGCTTCAAGAAGGGCCAGCCCTTTATTGAACCCGTTTCTGTAGAAAATACGGGCAAAGCTCTTTGCGATAACAAGTGGAATGCCCAGCGCGGAAATGGCAATAGGTGCGTGTTCCCTTGATGAGCCGCATCCGAAATTGAATCCGCCGACAATAATGTCTCCGGGTTTCACCTCTTTGGGAAAATTGGGCGCCAGAGGTTCCATACAGTGTTCTCCCAATAATTTGGGATCGGTTAAGGCAAGGTACCGCGCCGGTATGATTATGTCAGTATCAATATTATCTCCGAATTTCCAGACTCTTCCTTTCAGTATCATAAAACCTCCCGTGGATGTGCAATCTCGCCTTTGATAGCGCTTGCTGCCGCGACTGCCGGGCCTGAGAGATAGACTTCACTTTCAGGGTGCCCCATCCTTCCGATAAAATTTCTGTTTGTCGTTGCCACTGCTCTCTCACCTTTTGCCAGTATACCCATATGTCCGCCAAGGCATGGACCGCATGTAGGGGGCGATATAATGCATTCAGCATCAAGAAAAATTTCAAAAAGCCCGCGTCTTAATGCTTCCGCGTATATCTTAGGTGTGGCAGGTATGACAATGCATCTCGTATGTTTCGCTGTTTTCTTTCCTTTTAGAATTTTGGCTGCCATCTCCAGATCGTCAATTCTCCCATTTGTGCATGATCCGATTATTACCTGATCAACATGCACGCCTTTCAGTTCGTCCACGTTTTTTACATTTGAAGGCAACGAGGGACAGGCAACGTTAAGGCCGATGCTGCCCGCGTCAATTTCAAAAACCTCCCTGTATTTTGCGTCTTTATCGCTCTCAAAAACAGTGTATTGCCTTTTGCTTCTCCCCTTGACATATTCAAGGGTCTTATCATCAATCTTGAATATCCCGTTTTTTCCGCCTGCTTCAATGGCCATATTGGCGATTGTAAAGCGTGAATCCATGGAAAGTGCCGCAATCGCCTCACCGTCGAATTCCATCGAAGCATAGAGAGCGCCGTCCACCCCGATCTTTCCTATTATATGGAGAATAAGGTCTTTTCCGGTAACCCACTCCTGCCATTTTCCATGGCAGATGAATTTTATATTTTCAGGAACCTTTAACCATATACGTCCCGTAACCATGCCGTAGGTAATGTCGGTACTGCCCATCCCAGTCGCGAATGCGCCAAGCGCGCCGTATGTGCAGGTATGGCTGTCAGCGCCAATAACCAGATCGCCTGGTATCACATGCCCTGCTTCAGGCAGCAGGGCATGTTCAACACCGCATTGCCCGCCTTCATAGAAATTAGTGATATTGTGTTTTATGGAAAACTCCCTGATCTTCTTGCAGTTTTCCGCCGAAAGTATATCCTTGTTCGGTGTAAAGTGGTCAAGTACAAAGACCACCTTATCTTTGTCAAAAACCTTCGGAGCGCCAACTTTTTCAAACTCTTCAAGAGATAACGGCGCTGTTATATCATTGGCAAGAGCAAGGTCGATCTCTGCCTCGATAATTTCTCCAGGTTCAACAAAAGCCTTGCCCGCGTGTGACGCAAGTATTTTTTCCGTAATTGTCATGCCCATACTACTTCACCTCAACTTTTTTTGATTTGACGTATTCAAGCCTGTTCAGCGCGTTGATATATGCCTTCGCGCTCGCCACAATAATGTCCGTATCCGCGCCTTTCCCAATGGCAATAAGCCCTTTTTCTTCAAGCTTCACGAAAACCTCACCCTGAGCATCCATGTCTTTTGAAATGGAATTGACGGAGAATTTCGCAAGCTTGCTGTTTGTTTTTACCAACTTTTTGATTATTTTATATGTGGCGTCAACAGGCCCGTCTCCTACACCTACGTCCTGATAAATATTCCCGTCAATTTCAAGTTTTACCGTAGCCGTAGGGATGGTTGTGTTGCCGCAGCTTACGTTCAGGTACGCGAGCCTGTATTTTTCAGGGATCTTGTATATCTCATCCATGATGATCATCTCAATGTCTTCGTCGTAGATATATTTTTTCATGTCTGAGAGCGTTTTAAACCTTTTAAAGGTAATGTTCAGCTCTTTATCATTCAGAGTATATCCGAGACCCTCAATTCTTTCCCGGAACGCGTGCCTCCCTGAATGCTTGCCCAGGACAAGGGAGCTTTTCGATATGCCTACAGACTCAGGAGTCATAATCTCGTATGTCAGCTTTGCCTTCAGGAGCCCATCCTGGTGGATGCCTGACTCATGAGCAAAGGCATTGGCCCCGACTATTGCCTTGTTGGGCTGAACGGAAACGCCTGTAATGGCGGTTATCAGCTTGCTTGCAGGGTATATCTTCTCGGTGACAATCCGTGTTTCCAGGGAAAAAGCGTCTTTTCGCGTGCGGAGAATCATGGCAATTTCTTCCATTGACGCGTTTCCTGCCCGTTCTCCGATGCCATTGATCGTGCATTCTATCTGGCGCGCTCCGTTTTCTATTGCCGCAATGGAGTTTGCAACGGCAAGTCCCAGGTCATTATGACAGTGCACGCTTATTACGGCCCGGTCTATGTTGGGCACATGTTCTTTAATATAACGGATGAGCCTGCCGAATTCCTGGGGCACAGCGTAGCCCACCGTATCCGGGATATTAACGGTAACAGCCCCTGCGTCAATAACCTCAGCCACTATACGGCATAAGTAATCCCAGTCGCTTCTTGTTGCGTCCATGGCAGAGAACTCAACGTTTTCGGTATATCGTTTTGCTCTTTTTACGGCATCTACTGCGATTGTTAAAATCTCATCCCTGGTTTTCTTAAATTGATGCTTGAGATGAATGTCCGAAGTTGAAATAAATGTATGTATCCGGGGCATCTGCGCGTCTTTTATTGCTTCCCAGGCACGGTCAATATCTTCATTATTTGCCCGTGCAAGACCTGCCACCTCACTGTTTTTGATCATGCCGGCAATCTGTCTGACTGCGTCAAAATCACCCTCTGAAGCTATGGGGAAGCCTGCTTCAATAATATCGACGCCCAGGGCCTCAAGTTGTCTGGCAACTCTGAGTTTTTCCTGTGTGTTCATCGTATTCCCCGGAGATTGCTCACCGTCCCGCAAAGTTGTATCAAAGATCTTTACTCTTTCCAGCATGACTTCTCCTTTTTGACCCTTATTCCAAATTAACGTTCATCATGGCGCCGTTGCTGCCTGTGCCTCCGGCGTCTCAATGTCACTTCAAATGCAAACTGGAATTGACTATCAATTATACACCACTTTCTTGTCTTCAATTTTCTTCATAATACATGCCATAAATTCCTCTTCGCGCTCAATCACTGTTTCTATCGCTAAGTAGAAAAGATTTTCAGGTATATCCATTTGGGCGATCTTTACCGCGTCCTTCTCCGTGGTAACAAAGGCATCAACATCTTTAACGGACACAAGCATCTTCATATCCCTTTTTTTATATGTATAATGGTCGGGATATGATATTTCATACAAAACATGAACCCCCATTGCCTTAAGCAGATCAAAAAAAGACCGGTTGTCACCCAGACCCGAGAAAGCGAGAACATCTTTTCCCTTCAAAAAATTATAGTGGGCAATAAGATTCTTGCTGATATTATAAAGATATGCCGGTTTATATTGAGCCCGGAAAACAGGAATATCTTCACTGTATTCTCCTGTTTCGCCGTTCATGCTGCCCTTGTTGACAAGAATTATGTCCGCGTCCTTTATCCTGCCGATATCTTCCCTGTAAGGGCCAAGAGGAAACAATCCGTAATTCTTTCCGTTTTCCTGGCCGTTTAAAATCAGTATATCCATATCTTTTTTGATATTTTTCAATTGAAAACCATCATCAAGGAGCGCGACATTTATCCGCAAATCCTTTACAGCCCGGCCTATTGTCTCAGCTCTGTCAGCGCCGACAAGGACGGGGATTTTTGTTTTCTTTGCAAGCATGAAGGCCTCATCCCCTACTTCTTTTGCAGTATCGTTTTTAATATCCACTTGGAACATGCCGCCCCTTTTCCTCTTGTATCCTCTTGTTGCAATACCCGGATTCAATCCTGCTTCTTTCAATCTTGTCGAAAGCTTTTCAACAACCGGTGTCTTGCCTGTGCCGCCAAGAGTAATATTGCCTATACTTATTACAGGAATAGATACTTCCTTCATTTTTATCATGCCCGTGTTGTACAGCGTATCCCTCAGTTTAAGGCAAAGTTTATACAACCGGGATAAAGTGAAAAGCATTGGATACAGAAACCATTTCAGATATTTTGCTTCTCCTCTCCATATCTTTAAGATGAGATTCCTCATTATATATTGATAATTTATATCAAAAAGGGGGGTAAAAATCAAATAAAGACGATGGAGAGTATAATATAAATTAGAAATGCTCTTACCGGTAAGCCTTGCTTTTAGCTACAGCAGAATATGAAGGGCCAGAGTTTGAAATTGACTGACGAACAAAGAAATTATTATGATTTTATCAGTCTTTGCCTTTCAGAAATTCCTCATTCTCCTTCTTATAGCTCTCCAGCTTTCTGGCCATCTCAGCGCCTTTTTTTTCTCTGTCCTGCTTAATTTTATCTATCTTTCCGACAGTCGTATCAACTTTGTATTTTATTGAATCCGCTTTATCCGCCAGATTATCAAAGAGGTCTAATCCTATTGTCTCTCCGGCCTGACGGAGAATGTTGCCACCAAAAAAGATTGAAACAGCTATGAAAAAAAAGAAGAGAAAAATGAAAATGCGGTATGTTTTCTTGATAAGACTCACTGTTTCCTCACAAAATATAATAGTAATATAATTGTATCAAAGGTGTGATAAAAATCAACAATTTTAGTAGTTTTTTTGTGCATCGTTATGCAACTGGAACTCATGATTTGCCCGCAGTC
This sequence comes from uncultured Syntrophorhabdaceae bacterium, assembly GCA_964532465.1. Taxonomy (GTDB): domain Bacteria; phylum Desulfobacterota; class Syntrophorhabdia; order Syntrophorhabdales; family Syntrophorhabdaceae; genus JAPLKB01. Next base: position 39,970 of record CAZHHX010000021.1, read on the forward strand.
GTTCTGTTCCTTTTACACCCAGTGATTTATAATTCTTCCTCCCCTTCCCATTTTATGCAAAGAAGGTATTTGGCAGCCCAGAACGGCTACAAATTCATCCCGGCAAGGGCTGTAAATGCAGTCACTTAAAAAAGATGAAATCCTTGCCATCCAACTAATGGAAAACCTCCAAAGAGAAAACCTGAATCCTATTGACAAAGCCAACCAAAGGCATACTTGCATACATCCAGGAGAAACATCATGGCCAGTGGTACAATTTGGATGTGGTGATGAGGTCAAGCCCACAGCGTATAAAATGCTATGTCTATTTTTCCAGAGTATCCTTTTTATTGACATGCGACGTAGTTTATATTATATAAATCACACGCGGGAATAACTCAGCGGTAGAGTGCAACCTTGCCAAGGTTGAAGTCGCGGGTTCAAATCCCGTTTCCCGCTCCATTTTAATTCGGTTTTGAGTTTTGGGTGTTGAGTTTTGAGTGGACTTCAAAACCACTCAACACTTAAAACTTATCACTCAACACTGCTCTTCAATCGGCGGCATAGCCAAGTGGTAAGGCGACGGTCTGCAAAACCGTTATTCTCCGGTTCAAATCCGGATGCCGCCTCCATTTTTTTTACTCAATGAAGAAATCCCATACATTGTCCTCGATCCATAAACAATAATAACCTCTGGCCATCAACCCTTTGGGCTTTATAATATATAAATCATTGCCTTTGCTTATAACATCAATATCAGTATTCTTTCCGAAAACGAATTGCGGTTTTCCTAATGGAGAAGGTTTGAGAAAGAGAAGGGGATTAAATGTCAAGACATCCATGTTATATTTACCAAGCACAATGAAGTATTCAATGTTCTTAAGGAAAAAGTGTCCGGGGTTATTGCTTTCAATAAAAAGAAGTCCTTGTTCATCGAAAACCATATTCGGCAAAAGCCTTATTAAGGATTTGTCAGTTTTAATATAAACACCCGGCTCCCTGGGTTTCGTTTTATCGTTTTTTCCGTAAATTGGACCGCATGCAAGTACAACAAGGAGCATACAAATACATATTTTGGATACAAAATTAATAGATCTCATTTATATTATCTCCATGAGTTAGATTTTTGAATCCTGTTTAAGAAGATGCTTGTAATCCATATGTTTTAAGGAACAGATATAATTGCTAATCCATATAATCAATTTTAACCCTGCTTCTTTTTCTTTCTATAATCCTCAATGGCAACTCTCAGAGCTTCTTCTGCAAGGACCGAGCAGTGCAGTTTTGCCGGTGGCAAGCCCCCCAAGGCTTCCGTGACACTTTCATTCGATATATTCAGCGCTTCATTTATCGTTTTGCCTTTTATAAGCTCTGTTGTCATGCTGCTTGACGCAATTGCCGCGCTACACCCGAAGGTCTTGAATTTAGCATCCACTATCCTATTGCCTTCGATCTTCAAATAGAGTTTCGTAACATCACCATGGGCCGGATTTCCTACCTCTCCCACTCCATCAGCGCCCTCAATTTCACCCATATTTCTCGGGTTCATAAAATGATCCATTACTGTATCGCTGTATTGCTCTTTTGCCATTTTATACTTCCTTTCCCATGCTAATCTCCTTGATTGTTCTGCAGGTTTACAAACTGCCCGATGAAATGGGGAGACATTGTATAAAATGCCTTCCAGCTTGAAGGTATTGTTGATATGTGGTCGAAATATATTCTGTCCATATGGGAAAATATATAACACAATAGAAGAATTTTGTGTATCTTAAATGACTTGCTTGTGTATAATGGTCCCCTCTGTCTCATTGGGGATAATAAATCGCTATTGCAATTTACGTTTCTTTCCATTCTATTTATATGTAGGGTGTCCTTACCTGTCGGTAGTCAGATCACACCCTTCACAGACAAAGTATAACCCGCAAACAAGATTGCAGCATTTTTCTTGTTTTTTCAATGAGTTTTTGGTAAAAATAACAATTATTTTAGGTATTTTAGCATAATTCATAAACATAGGAGGAGACAGTGCAAAAAAGATATTTACTTGCACCCGGACCGACTGCAATCCCGCCGGAAGTGCTTTTAAAAATGGCTGAACCGATGATTCATCATAGAAATCCACTTTTTGAGACAGTTGTGGAGGATGTAAGGGGAAGCCTGAAATACCTCTTTGGAACAAAGAATGAGGTTTTAATATTTACATCTTCAGGAACCGGCGCAATGGAAGGCGCTGTAACAAACATGCTCTCTCCTGGAGATAAGGCAATATGTATACGAAGCGGAAAATTCGGGGAAAGATGGACCAATATTTGTAATGCCTATGGTATTGAAACAATAAACATGGATATTCCCTGGGGTGAAATTCTTGATCCTGCAGATGTGTTAAAGACCCTTAAAGCCAACGCTGATGCGAAGGCTGTGTATATGCAGGCTACCGATACATCAACAGGGGCAAAATTCCCTGTCAAAGAGATCGCTGCCATAGTAAAAGATTACCCGGGCACTCTTATTGTGGTGGATGGCATCACTGGAGTAGGGATATTTGAACTGCCTATGGATGCATGGAATATTGATATTCTCATTGGTGGTTCTCAAAAAGCCCTTATGCTACCGCCCGGACTTGCCTTTGCGGGGGTCAGCGATAAGGCATGGGAATTCAACAAGACATCAAAAATTCCAAAGTTTTATTTTAACTGGGCTAAAGAACTTTTAAATTTGCAAAAGAATCAGACTAATTTTACCCCGGCAATTTCACTCATTATAGGTTTAAGGGAATCTTTGCGTATTATAAGAGAGGAAGGGCTTGAAAATCTTTATAAAAGAATTGACTGTCTTGCACGAGCAACCCGTGAAGCAGCAGAAGCTATGGGTTTAAAAATATTCGCAAAGGACCCGAGTCCTGCCGTAACAGCTATTTGTGCGCCTGAAGGGATTGACGGTCAAGCAATTTATAAAATGCTCTGGAAAAAATATGGAGTTACCGGAGCAGGCGGACAGGGCCAATTAAAGGGTAAAGCCTTCAGGATTGCAACCCTCGGTTATGCCGACAGATATGATGTAATAACTGCAATCTCTGCCCTCGAACTTGCATTAAGAGATCTTGGATATAAATTCCAGTTGGGTTCAGGTGTCGCAAAGGCGTTAGACTGTTTAAAAGATTTATAATGATTAAGACGATAATTTTCGATTTTGATGGAACATTGACGCCGTTAAGCCTGGACTTTTCTCATTTAAAACAGCAAATTGCCGATGTTGCACGACGATACACAACAGAAGATATAATAAAAGAGACAGCGGACAATTTTATTATTGAGATGATTTCCAGGATTGAAAAGAGACTTGATGGAACACATGCAGCCGAGAAGTTTCAAAAAGAGGCCTTTGATCGGCTCAAATCCCTTGAGCTTGAGGCTTCCTTAGGCAAAGACGTTTTTCCATATACAAGAGATGTTCTTAAGGGGCTGAATGGTAAAAATATAAAAACAGGTATTATTACAAGAACCTTCATTGATGTGATAAAGCATGTTTTTGTTGATGTGGATGACTACATCAGCGTGACCATAACCAGGGAAAATACAAAGCATGTCAAGCCTGATCCTCTTCACGCGCTTGAAGCATTGCGCATGCTCGATGCTCTCCCTAGTGAATCAATGATGGTGGGAGACCATCCGACTGATATAATGGCCGGCATGGGGGCAGGCATGATGACTGCAGGAGTGCTTACTGGGAGAACACTGAGGGAAGATTTTGAAAAAATCGGTGCCACCTTCATTCTGAATGATATACGTGATATACTCAATCTGGAAGTCACAAAATCCTGATATATCCACCCGGACAAACATGTGATCGCCATGTAGCACACACAGTATGCGAGAAGAAGGTCGCTCCAACGGCTACGCCGGTGAAGAGGGCGAACCACCTGCACTTTTGCTACGGAGGGCAGGCATAAGCCCCGTTAATAGATAAATAAATATTTTTCATAAAGAATTTACTGACATCAGTTATAAAATATTGTATACATTGTATTGTTAAAGATCATGAAAGACGAACGGAATAATTTAATTAATGTGGCGGATTGGATAACAAAATGGGCGAAGATCCAGCCGGAAAAGATTGCAATAATTTCTGAAAATATTCCTTACAGCTATCGCGAAATTAATTCAAATATAAACAGGTTATCGCATTTTTTCCTTAATCTGGGTGTAAAAAAAGGGGATAGGGTTGCCCTGTTGCTGCGCAACAGCAGGCAGTATATTGAAATGTTTTTTGCAATATCCAGAATAGGCGCTATTCTGGTAGCGCTTAACTGGAGGCTCGCCTTGCCTGAACTCGATTTTATCATACGTGACAGCGGAGCGGACGTAATCGTTTTCGATTATGAGTTTATGAAAAACGCGGAAGAATTGAGAAAAACATTGCCCGTTAAAACCCATGTTGCCTGTCTGGCAGGAGAAGAGACCACGAAACAAGAAACACCTTCATGGGCAGTAGACTATATCGATCAAATGCGCCGCTTCCCTGAAACAAAACCCGATCTGCCCTTATCTTCCGGAGATGACGATCCGCATATCCTTATGTACACGTCAGGCACTACAGGCTTGCCAAAAGGCGCGGAGCTTTCACACAGAAAAACTTTTTTTAATGTCCTCAATGCAAGTATATATTATGACATCGTAAAGGCAGATATAGGCATTGTTGCAAGACCCCTGTTCCATTCAGGAGGGCTTATTGTTGAGCTGGCGCCGGTTATTTACAGGGGCGGCACAATTATCATCCAGAAAAGGTTTACACCTGAAAACATACTGAAAACAATTGAAAAATACAAAGTTACACTCCTCGAATTGCCTGCAACTGTGTATAGTTTTATTCTTAATGAATGCAAGATAGAAGATTATGACCTGAGTTCTTTGAAATGCTGCTTTACCGGCGGGGAAAGGGTTCCTGTTGCTCTTTTACAGGCCTATGCCGAGAAAGGGTTTATCCTTTCACAGGTTTATGGTCTGACAGAAGCCTCTACGCTTTTCTGGTTGCCCATGGAAAATGCCATTGAAAAGATGGGCTCTGTAGGGCAGCCCATAATGCATAGCGAGGTAAATATTGTTGATGAACAAGGAATATCTGTTAAGAACGGAGAAATAGGCGAGGTTGTTGTAAAAGGTCCTATAGTCATGAACGGATACTGGAATCGAGATGATCTGACTGATGAAGTAATAAAGGACGGCTGGTTTCACACGGGAGATCTTGCAAGGATAGATGAAGACGGCTATGTTTATATTGTTGACAGAAAAAAGGATATGTTTATAAGTGGCGGAGAAAATATTTATCCGGCAGGTATAGAGAAGATTTTACTCAGCCATCCGGCTATTATCGACGCAGCGGTTGTGGGCATCCCGGATGAAAAATGGGGCGAGGTAGGTAAGGCGTTTATTGTGGTCAGAGACGGGTATTCCATAACAACCGACGAAATTTATAAGCTGTTAAAAGATAAACTCGCAAAATATAAAATTCCGAAATATATAGAATTTGTAGACAAATTGCCGAAAACAGCATCAGGAAAGATAAAAAAGCTTCTTCTGAAGTAAAGTGAAAACAAAACTGATTGACAATTACAGGACTTGCTGTTATAAGAATAGGTCAGTGGGGCTGTAGCTCAGATGGGAGAGTACTTGACTGGCAGTCAAGGTGTCGAGGGTTCAATCCCCTTCAGCTCCACCATATTTTTCAGATACTCAGGCCATCTTTTTGATGGCCTCTTTTTTTGGGTAATACCACTTCCATGAAGTAGTACGCAAAGGAAGCATTCGGAAACCGACCATATTGTTCTGTTTAGAGTGGCTATAGATTAATATATCAATAGAATGACAACAACCATTGAGTCTAAATTTTAGCTGATAAACTCATTATTTAATTTGTAAACAGAAGCAGGGGTTCAAATTAAAAGCTTAGCGTTCATGCTTTAGGTAGGTTCGCATTCCATCAACAACATATTGAAAACCGGAAAGCACAGAGAGAACTGCTGTTGCATAGAAAAGCTGTTTTGAATAGATTCTGTCGCCTGGCCACAAAACATAAACAACAGTAAACATCTGAGACAGGGTTGTAATCTTGCTTAAAATAATAGGTGTGGGCTTTCCCTTGTACGAAAGTTTATAGAGAATAAAAAAACCTGTAGAAATGATTACATCCCTGATAATGACAATGGATGTCACCCAAAAAGGTATAATACTGTAGATTGAAAGGGCAATATAGGAGGACACAAGCATTACCTTATCGGCCAATGGATCGAGAAAGGCGCCAAGATTGGTTTTCGCCTTCATGATCCGTGCAAGAAATCCGTCAAGCACGTCGCTTATTGCCTGGATAATAAACAGTAAAAGAGCTATATCATGCCTGCCATAAATTATTGCTGTGATGAAAAATATTGTTAAAAAAAGGCGAAATATTGATAGCAGGTTAGGTAGGTTCATTCTCTATAAAGATTTTTAAAGGTTGCAAATGTGTCCTGAAAAGCAAGTTCAACAACGCCTGTCGGGCCGTTTCTCTGTTTTCCAATGATTATTTCTGCAATACCTTTATTATTCTCCTTGTCTTTATTATAAACTTCATCTCTGTATATAAACATAATTACATCTGCATCCTGTTCTATAGCTCCTGATTCCCTGAGATCGGAAAGCCTGGGCCTTTTATCTTCTCTTTGTTCAACCATCCTGTTCAACTGTGATATGGCAATTACAGGTATGTATAATTCTTTTGCAAGTGATTTTAAAAACCTTGATATTTCAGATATTTCCTGTTCTCTCCGCTCAACGGCAGATCGTCCGCCCCTCATCAACTGTAAATAATCAATTACAAGCAATCCGAGTCCATGCTCTTTTTTTAATCTTCTGGCCCGAGCCCGGAGTTCAAGAACGCTCATTGCAGGAGAGTCATCAATAAAGAAAAATGCTTCCGAAAGCTTTCCTGCGGCATAGGCAAGCTTCGGCCATTCTGCGCTCGACAATGTGCCTGTTCTCAGCTTGGAATGTTCCACCTCCGATTCTGAGCTGAGAAGCCTTGTAACGAGCTGTTCCTTTGACATTTCCATCGAAAAAATACCGACAGGTATAACCGATTCCTTTAACATGGCAACATGCTGGGCAATATTTAAAGCAAAGGCTGTCTTTCCCATGCTTGGTCTGCCTGCAACAACAATCAGGTCAGAAGGTTGCAGGCCGCTTGTAAGCCTGTCAAGTTCGGAAAAACCTGTAGGTACACCTGTTATTGACTGCTTTTTCTCATACAGCTTCTCAATGGTCTTTACACTGTCCATGACAATGTCTTTAACAGGGAAGAAAGAAGGCCTGAATTTCTTTTCGGAAACCTGGAAAATCATTCTTTCCGCGTTATCTATATAGTCTTCTACTGCATCAGAATCGTACCCGTTTTCGATAATCTCCGTTGCAGCATTCATGAGGTTTCTTAAAAGACCTTTTTCTCTGACCATTTTTGCGTATTGCACAATATTTGCCGCACTGGGCATGTGATCCACAAGAGTATTAAGGTATGTTACACCCCCTATTTTATCTATAGCTCTTTTATCCCTGGCAGCGCTGCCGACTGTAACAATGTCTATCGGCTCATTTTTTTCGTACAGTCCGACCATGATATCGTATATCTTTGCATGGATATCTTTATAGAAATCCTCAGAACTTACCATGTCTATTACTTTGTTTATAGCGTCAGGATCTATAAGAATGCCGCCGAGAAGCGATTCTTCGGCCTCAAGATTCTGAGGTGGAATACGAATTGCCGGATTCTTTTTCTTCTCTGGAAAATTCTGCAGAGTTCTTGCCATTTAATCCTTTTTTTCCACTTCAACCTTCACAACAGCAGTGACATTCTGTTCTAAATAGATTTCCAGTGTATGTGAACCTGTTGATTTGATGGGTTCATCTATCCTTACACCCTTTTTATTTATTTCAATACCGAGAGCCTCTTTTATTGCATCAGCCACATCTTTGTGTGTTACAGAACCGAATAGTTTCCCGTCTGCACCGGCTTTTTTCTTTATAACCAGAGAAATCTCTTCCAATTTTTCTTTAATATCTGCAGCAGCTTTCAGAACTCTGCCTTTTTTGTCCTGAAGATTCTTTATAATGTTCTCAAATCTCTTCTGATTGCTTGCAGTTGCAGGTAGCGCAAGGCCTCCCGGAATTAAATAATTTCTTCCATATCCTTCCTTAACATCTACAGTTTCACCTTTTTTGCCTGTTCCTCGTAAATCTTCCGTAAGAATAACCTTCATTCAATACCCCCGTCACTTTGTAAGCGTTGTAAAAGGGAGGAAGGCAATATGTCTTGCCATATTTATTGCCTCTTTAAGCTTCCTCTGATGATTGGCGCAGGTTCCCGTCATTCTTCTCGGCATCACCTTTCCGCGTTCCGAAATAAAATATTTCAACAGCTTCGGGTTCTTGTAATCTATAGGCAAATTTGGGTCCTGGCAGAATTTGCAAACTCTTTTCCGCATGTAAACCCTTTTTTTCCCGTCCTGTCCTCTTGCAGGTCTTGTTGGTCTTGGCATCTATAATCCTCCATCCATATTATTTGATTTTCCTTTATCTTGAAACAAGTTGTTAATTTAAGGATGCTTTGTCAATTGGAAAATTCGCCCTCCAATTCATCAAAAACAACATGATCAGGCGGCTTTTCCAAACCATTCTGTTTGTCGTCAACCCTCACCAGCATGTGTCTCAGAACCATATCCAGCGTCTTGTAAAACTTGTTGATATTTGCCATATTTGCTTCATCTGCTTCAAGAAGCAAAAAGAAATAATGGCCTTTTTCCTTCTTTTTGATAGGATAGGCGAGTTTTCTTACAGCCCAGTCATCCATCCTTAGTATCGTGCTGCCGAATTTTTCCAGATTAGCCCGTATCCTTTTGAGTAATTCCTCTTCCTCTTCTTTTGAGCAATCCGGGCTTATCACAATAATATTTTCATACCTTCCCACTTTATTCTCCTTTTGCTGTATTTGCGATTGCGCCTTTTAATACTTTTACCCTGATCTTGTCGGCAATTTCCAGTGTAACTGTGTCATCTGTAATGCCTGTTATTGTACCATATAGACCGCCTGAAGTTACAACTTTGTCGCCTTTTTTCAGATTTTCAATAAACGTTTTCTGCTCTTTTGCTCGTTTCTGTTGCGGTCTGATCAATAAAAAATAAAAAACAACAAACAAAAGGACAAGAGGAAGCAAACCCATCCACTGCGATGCTCCTCCCTGTCCGGCCCCTGCCTGGTTACCCATTGCATGTGCTATATTCATCTTTTAATTCACCTCCCTTCCATCTTGCTTTAAATTGTTCATAGAAGCTTTCAAATGTGTCTTCGCTGATAGCCTCCCGAATCTTTCTTAAAAACATTGAATAAAAATGGATATTATGAAGCGTATTCAGGTAGAAACTTGTCAGTTCATGAGAAACCAGAAGATGCCTCAGATATGCCTTGGAATATGTCCTGCATGTATAACAGGTGCATTCCTCATCGACAGGGGTTTCATCCCTCGTATATTTTGCATTTTTGATATTTATCCTCCCATTCCATGTAAAGAGGTTACCATTTCTTGCAAGTCTCGTAGGGATAACGCAGTCAAACATATCTATACCCCTTTTCACTCCTTCTATAATATCTTCAGGAAAACCAAGGCCCATAAGATATCTCGGTTTATCGCGCGGCAGTATATCGATAACCGAATCTACCATATCCCACATAATGTTTTTTGGCTCCCCGACACTCATGCCGCCCAAGGCATAACCGTCAAAATCCATATCAACAAGTTCACGGGCTGACTGCAATCTCAAATCCTTATAAAAACCGCCCTGAACTATTCCAAACAGCAAAAGTCCGTCATCTTTTTTTGCATCCAGGCATCTTTTTGCCCATCGGGAGGTTAACCCGACAGAAGCGCTTGTATATTCATGCGATGAAGGGTATGGGACACACTCATCAAGACACATACACACGTCCGCGCCGATATTTTCCTGGATACCCACAACCTTCTCCGGCGAAAGAAAATGCTTTGATCCGTCAATATGGGACTGGAATAAAACGCCATCTTCCTTTATCTCACGCAATACACCCAGACTGAATATCTGATATCCGCCGCTGTCCGTGAGAACCGGTCCATCCCAGCCTGCAAATTTCTGAATGCCGCCCATCTCTTTTATTAAAGCGTCGCCGGGCCTTAAATATAGATGATAGGCATTCGCCAGTATCATCTTTACTCCTGCTTCCCGCAGTTCCTTGTTGGTAATAGCTTTAACCGTACCCTGGGTTCCTACCGGCATAAATACCGGTGTTTCTATGTCCCCATGCAGCGTCCTGATAAAACCAAGCCTTGCATGGTTGTTTTCTTTCAAAAGCTCCATAGTTTTCATATAATAAACATCGAATCTCCATAACTGTAAAATCTGTAGCCGCGCTCTATTGCCTCCGAATAGCATTTCAAAAGGCCGTCTCTTCCGGCAAAAGCGGAAGCAAGCAGAAGTGGAGTCGATTTTGGCAGGTGGAAATTTGTAATCAGTGCGTCTACCATTTTGAACTTATATCCCGGATATATAAAAAGTTCCGTATAAGCATTCAGCGGAGTGTTTCCATTTGATGCGTATGCTGTCTCCAGCGTTCTTACCACACTTGTCCCGCAAGCTATAATCCTTCGCCCTTCTTCTTTCGCATTCTGAATATATTCCTTAACATCCTTGTCAATCTGATAATATTCCCTGTGCATTTTATGCTCTTCTATACATTGATTTTTTATCAGAAAAAATGTTCCGATACCGATATGAAGGGTAATTTTTAATACATTTACACCAATATTTTCAATGTTTTCAAGTAATTCCTTTGTAAAATGAAAACCTGCAGTGGGAGCTGCGATTGAACCTTCCGCCTCAGCATAAACCGTTTGATATCTCTCGAAGTCAATACTGTTTATCTCTTTTCTCTTTATGTACGGCGGGAGCGGCATCTGTCCATACTGTTGTATTACATCATAGTCACTGTCTTCACATAAAAAATCAATAATCCAGAAATCAGGATGTTGTGTCAATTTTGCTTTAATATTGCCGATAGAAACGATTAATTCAGATGTTCCCTTTTTTATATTATTAGCAAGACAATGCCATTTTTTCCCCTCTATTTTCTCTACAAGGAGAATATCTATAATACCGCCGCTGTCTTTTATTGCCTTAAGTCTTGCCGGGAATACCTTGCTGTCGTTTAATATGAGAACATCCCCTTTACGGAGATATCCGGCAATATCATGGAATGAACGATGCTCTATTGCTCCCCCGTTCCTGTTAAAGACGAGAAGATTAGAGGAAGTCCTTTCCTCTGCAGGGTCTTGGGCAATCATTTCTTTTGGTAATATATAATCAAATAATCCGGAATCCATAATCCTCATCAGAAAATACGGTTTAATTTATAACAGATTGTGAAAATATAAGCAATTCAATTTAAATTACAGCCCGTTATCAATGAACTGCGCCGTTCTGTTTAACAAAAAACCAGGTAATATTCAAAAATTATTGAGCTCAAGGCAAACGACCTGACAGGTACTCCAAACCTATCTCCTGAATATTGCCCAGGAAGCTGTGTCAATGGGCATTGAACCGAAGTCTCTCGGAATCGAACGGGCACTGGGCGTAGCTGAACCGCTTCATGAAGCAACAGGTAAAAGGATTGAAAACACATATGGATGCAAAATATTTGATCATATCGGCAGTACTGAAACATGCGGTTTCGCAAGTATGCGTAAGGAACAGAATGGACTACATATTATAGAGCCTTTTTCCCTTTGAAGTCGCACTGAAAAAGTTACTCCAATTGAGCCTCTTGCAAAACTCCCGGCCTTTCCGTTGTTAGTATATTATACTCCTGTTGACTTGTGATTGATTTACGCCTTATTAAATTCCAGTGGTACTATTATTGTTGACAACAAAAGAATTTCCTATTATAAAAAGTAGGATGCCTGGGTGGCGGAATAGGTAGACGCAAGGGACTTAAAATCCCTCGGTCCTCGCGGCTGTACGAGTTCGATTCTCGTCCCGGGCATTTAATATTATTGATGTTATTTGATTTTCCCTCTTAACCGTTTCCTGCTAATTTCAGCTCCCTGTGAGACTCTGTGTGTGGATTTTTGTAGCTTCCTCTTATGAACTTTTACAGAGGTCAACACAAATTTTACTGTGGTATCGATCTTCATTCAAGAAAATGTACCGGTAGAAGTTTCTTTCACGTTGAAAGAAACTTCTGAAATCTCCGGAAAGTCTTATCCTGTCTTGTTCCGCACAATCTTGTCCACAGAGCAACTGGCCAAGCTGGTTCACTTTTAAAACTTTCTCCGGAAATTCAAACAGCAATTAAGACAGGAGATATCCCTCTTTCCCGGGGATATCTCTTTGCATCCAACCTCGATTTCCCTGATCTCATGAAGATATTTACCGACATTTTAAAAACACCGGCAACCCACACAACTTTAGAGGACAGGAAGGGTCTTTTTTAATTTGGACATATTAAGTATATATGATTATATTGTGATTGTCGGTAAAGCTTAACAAAAAGAGAGGAAAACATGAACAGACTGGCAAAGGAAAAATCAGCTTACCTGCAGCATGCGGCGCGACAGAAAATAGATTGGCATCCCTGGTCTGAAGAGGCCTTTGAAAGGGCGAAAAAAGAAGACAAACCCGTGTTCCTGAGTTCCGGTGCTATCTGGTGTCATTGGTGTCATGTTATGGCAAAGGAGAGTTTTGAAGACGAAGAGACGGCAGGACTGCTGAACGAGTATTTCATTGCCGTCAAGATTGACCGCGATGAAAGGCCGGACATTGACAGGAGGTATCAGAGGGCTCTTTCCGTAATGGGTGTCAGCGGAGGGTGGCCGCTCAGTATTTTCCTCACATTCGACAAAAAACCTTTTTTTGGCGGTACATATTTTCCGCCTGACGAGGCTTTTGGAAGGCCGGGTTTTAAATCCCTCCTCAAGGCAATCGGCACAATGTATCAGGAGAAGAAAGAATCAGTGAATGAGAACAGTCAGGAAATTCTCCGTCATATGAAACAGGAGAGCCTTGTGCCGGGCAACCTGGATGTGTCTATGCTCGATAAAGCAGTAAAAAACATTCTTTCAGATTTTGACCCGGTTCATGGAGGATTCGGAGGAGCGCCCAAGTTTTCCATGCCCGGAGCAATGGAGTTTCTCATGGGGAGGTATTCCATCGATAAAGACAGCGCTCTTGAAAATACCATTAAAAAAACCCTCATTTCTATGGCGCGGGGCGGTATTTATGACCAGCTCGGAGGCGGATTTCACAGATATTCAACGGATGAGGCATGGATTATCCCGCATTTCGAGAAAATGGCCGATGATAACGCATGGTTTTTACGGAATTATGTTCAGGCATACGGGCTTTTTGGCGACGAATTGTTTAAGGAGACATCGGAAGGCATTATCAATTTTTTATTAAATGAGCTTTCAAATCCGGATGGAGGATTTTATTCAAGTCAGGACGCGGATGTTACGCCTGATGATGAAGGCGGATATTTTATATGGAAAGATGACGATTTCAGGAAGATACTTAATGACGATGAATACAGGGTTCTCTCCCTATACCTGCTCCACGAAAAAGCCGCCATGCGCCACGATCCTTCAAAAAAAGTGCTTTATAATACCGAAGGTATGGAAGAAGTTGCACAAAAGGCCGGTATGGATATTGAAAGGGCGAGCAAAATAATTGATACAGGGAAAACAAAGCTGCTTATAGAGAGAGCAAAGAGAGAGAAGCCTTTTGTGGACACAGTTTTATACACTTCCATCAACGGAATGCTTATTTCAGCTTTTTTTGAAGCATACAAGGCGCTTAAAGATGAGGATATCAAGGAATTCGCGCTGAAAAGCCTTGAAAAAATTCTGGAAGTAAATTTTATCAATGAGCAGCTCTTCCATACTGAGGGCGTGCATGCTCTCCTTGACGATTATGTCAACCTTATCGCCGCTTTTATCGGGGCCTATGAAACCACAGGAGATGCTATACATCTCAATCGTGCAGATGAATTTATGAAAATATGCATCAATAAATTCCGGGACAAAGAAGACGGAGGTTTTTTTGATACTGATGAAGATGTTATCGGTACAAGACTTAAAGAATCAGGAGATGCCCCGCACCCTTCAGTTAATTCTGTGAATATTATGAATCTCATCAAACTGTCCCGTATATCGGGAAATGAGGAATATCTTAACCATGCGGAAAAGGCCTTGAAATGTTTTTCCTTAGTTGCGCAGCCCATGAGTATCCACGGGGGTTATTACTATCGGGCGCTGGATGCATTTTTCCATGAGGGCAAAGGGAAATAATGGTTAACCCTTCTATAAAGTTGCATATATTGAAAAAAATATATATATGTTATACTTGATGTTTATGATTCCCATATGAGGAGGTAAGCAAGACTTTTTTGGATGAAAAAACTGAAGAAGAGTATTTAAGGCTGTCCTTCGAAGACATAAATATAGCCCGTAATCTCTTCGGCCCGAGCGACGAGAATATAAAGCACCTGAAAAAGTGTTTTAACATTAGAGCCAGTATTAGAGGCACCTATCTAACTATTATAGGGAATAAAAGCGACCTCGAAAATGCGAATAACGTTATAACAGAACTCCATGGCATGGCAAAGAAAGGTCTTGCCGTAAAACCCTCGGATATAGACCAGGCAGCCAGATATATTGCCCATAGTCACAGCGGCATTGATGAGTCGCACAAAGACCGGATTTACATATTTCCTTCCAAAAAGACCATTGCCCCGAAAACAAAAAACCAGAATAAATATGTTGATGCCATAAAAAAGCATGACATGGTCATAGGCATAGGCCCTGCAGGAACCGGGAAAACATATCTTGCCATGGCAATGGCCCTTTCATCTTTTTACAAAAAAGAGGTGTCGAGGATAATCCTTACCAGGCCCGCCATTGAAGCAGGAGAAAAACTCGGCTATCTTCCCGGAACCCTGTATGAAAAGGTAAACCCATACCTGAGACCCCTTTACGATGCCCTCTATGACATGGTTGACATGGAAAGGGCGGCCAGACTTGTAGAAAAGGGTGTTATAGAAATAGCCCCCCTTGCCTTTATGCGCGGGAGGACATTGAACGATGCTTTTGTAATCCTTGACGAAGCGCAGAACACCGGATCAGAGCAGATGAAAATGTTTCTCACCAGACTGGGTTATTCTTCCAGAACAGTCATCACCGGTGATATTACCCAGATTGATCTGCCTGATAAAAAAACAAGCGGCCTTGTGGAGATTCAGGGTATTCTCAAGGGTATTAAAGGAATACAATTTGTGTATTTCACGGAAAAAGATGTGGTAAGACACCCCCTTGTACAGAAGATCATAAGAGCTTACGAAAAAAAGAAGATATTGAAAGAGGACGCAAACAATGCAGAACGGAAAGGATAAGCCTTCTCCTTTTTTAAAATACGGCAAGTTCGTTATATTTCTTGTTCTTTCCGTTCTTCTATCGCTGATTATCAGTATAAAGAATCAATACGGAATAACGGAATACCATCTCGGTGATATTGCAAAAGAAAACATAAAATCCCCGGTTGATACGTATATGCCTAAAATGGATATTACCGTTAAAAAAGGGGAAATAGTCATAAGAGAAGGCGAAAAGGTCGGGGAAGGTCATCTTGACAAGCTCTATGCCTTAAAAAACCTTGAAAAAGAAAAATCTCCGAATTTCCTGAAATATTGTTATCTGTCATTTTTGCTTTTTCTCTTTATGGTAATCATATTCGAATACGCGGACAGGAATATCAAAAAATTCTCCCTGACGGAGAAGGACCTTATTTTCGGTTCAGTTATGCTGATTTTTACAACAGCAATGGTAAAATTACCTTTTTTTGTTTTTGAGCATTTTACCCAGAAATACGCGCCTGATATTTTTTATATTGTGCCCATATTTCTGTTCGGAATAATAATGCGCGTTGCCCTGTTTTCAGAGGCAGCCATTGTATTTTCCATTTTCTTCGCAATTATTATGGGTTTTACCTTTGAAAACAGTATGCCTATTTTTCTTTACACATTAATCGGGAACGTCCTTGCATCATATTTTTCAGGAAAATGCGAGAACAGAAACACAATACTTAAGGCGGGTCTTTATACTGCCTTTATCATGAGCTTTATCATGCTCCTTTTCAATCTCTTTACCGGCTATGACCTGTCCAATCTTCCTGCGAGATTTGCCTTTATAATCCTTAGCGGCATCGGCAGCAGCTTCATTGCCCTGGGCCTTCTTCCCGTGATAGAGCATGTATTCGATTATACTACTGATGTAAAGCTGCTGGAGCTTGCGAATCTCGAACACCCCCTGCTTGAAGACATGATGGTCAATGCTCCCGGCACATATCATCACAGTATAATTGTAGGCAATCTGTCAAAGGCAGCAGCGGAAAGTATTGAGGCCCATCCCCTGTTGACAAGGGTTTCTTCCTATTACCATGATATAGGGAAGTTGAAAATGCCCCACTATTTTATTGAAAATCAGAAAGACTTCGATGATGTCCATAAAACGCTATCCCCGAATATGAGCGCTCTTATCATCCTTTCTCATGTAAAAGAAGGGGTGGAGCTTGCCGAAAAATACAGGCTTGGAAAAAAAATAAAAGATATTATCAAAGAGCATCACGGGACAAGTCTTGTAAGCTATTTTTATAACAGAGCAAAAGAGATGGAGGATCCGGAACTGCATGTAATCGACAAGCAGGATTTTAGATATACCGGCCCGAAACCGCAGACAAAGGAAGCCGGCATCGTAATGCTGGCAGATTCAGTGGAAGCGTCTTCCCGGATGCTTGATGAGCCCACACCAAAAAGAATAGAAAATCATGTCCGGGATGTGATAGAGAATATCTTTCTTGACGGTCAACTCGATGAGTGCGAATTGACATTAAAGGATTTGCATGCCATACAGAAAAGCTTTATAACGATACTATTAGGCATATTCCATCACAGGATCGAATATCCGGAAAGGGCAGAACATGACGGTGCTCATAAAAGACTCACAAAGGTCTCTGAAAACGGACAAAAGGCGCATAAAAAAGATCATAAAAGACCTGTTGATATCTTTAAAGCTGCAGGATAAATCTTTAAGTATTCTTTTTGTTAACAATAACGGGATCAGGAAGCTGAATAAAAATTACTTTGGTAAAGATAAACCTACAAATGTTATATCATTTTCATACATGGACGACCTTTCGTCTATAATCATAGGTGATATTGCCATATCCCTGGAAAGAGCCGAGGAAGAAGCTGAAGCTGCGGATCAGCACTTGTATGAAAGGATTTTTGCCCTTATAATTCACGGCCTCCTTCATATTTTAGGGTTTGATCATGAAAACGGAAAGGATGAAGCCCGAAAGATGAGATACAGAGAAAAGAAGCTGCTCGATTATGTTCGTTCCCATGATTTATATAAAATACTTGCGACACAAAACCAATAATGAGCGATGATTTATGAGCAATAAGTCCAAAAATAAAAAGAAGGCATTTAAAATAAATTCAACATTCAATATTCAACATTCAATATTCCGGAATAATTGGTTCTTGCCGATAGTTTCAGGAATACTCATAATCCTGAGCCAGCCCCCTATCTCCTTTTTATCCATTGCCTATATTTCTCTTATACCGCTCATCTACTCCCTGAAAAAAGACGATATGCGCCGGAACTTTTTTTCAGGCTTTATTTGCGGCATTGTCTCCTATCTCGGCCTTATTTATTGGGTTGTTATTGCAATGAACAGCTATGGCGGTATAGATATATTCACAAGCTTTACCCTGCTCCTCCTGCTTGTGCTTTACCTTTCTCTTTATACCGCTGCCTTTGCTGTTATCGTGCCCTATATTGAAAAGAAGCTGTCTATCCCCGTATTTATATCAGCCCCTTTTATCTGGGTGCTCCTTGAATATTTAAGGAGTATCGCGCTTACCGGATTTCCATGGTCTCTATTAGCCTATTCGCAGTATAAATTTCTCCCCCTTATACAAATTGTGTCTGTCACAGGCCCATACTTTATATCCTTTCTCATCGTAGCGGTAAATTGTATTTTTTGTCAAATATTTACCGGGAAGACCGGGAAGACCGAAGAAATCAAAGATACAGATGATAAGCGCATAAGGACAAGGCGCTTAGCTCCTGTAAGGTATTCTTTTTTCATCTATATTGCCTTAACAATGGCATTTTTTACAATATCGCTGGTATACGGATACGGCAGGATGAGTACGAAAGACGAGGGAGACCTTAAGGCTGCCGTTATACAGGGAAACATATTGCAGGATCTTAAGTGGGACGAAGCCTTTAAAACGAGGATTGTAAAGACTTATTATCAGAAAACCCTTGAAGCGGGAAAAGGAGTCAATCTTGTTATATGGCCGGAAACCGCAATGCCTTTTATTTTCAACGATGAGATATACGTAAACAAAACCATAAAAGAGCTGGCCTCTATCATTAAAACCGATCTTTTGTTTGGAACGGTGACAAAGGACAACAAGGGGAGATTTTATAATAGCGCCTACGTTTACAATGAGGCAGGCGAATTGGCCGGGAACTACAGCAAAGTCCATCTGGTCCCCTTTGGTGAATTCACCCCCCTGCTCCAGTATTTCCCGTTTATGGCCGGGCTTACCGCGCCATGCGGCAACTTCAGTTCCGGTGAATCCCACAAACCGATAGAAACAAAAACAGGGAAAATCGGCGTCCTCATTTGCTATGAAGGCATTTTTCCATACATAACAAATGATACGGTTAAAAATGGCGCGCAGGTGCTTGTGAATATAACAAACGATGCGTGGTTCGGAAAAACCTCGGCTCCTTACCAGCATCTCGCCTTTTATGTGTTGAGAGCTATTGAGACGGACAGGTTTGTTCTGAGAGCTGCCAACACGGGAATAAGCGCGATCATAGACCCGAGAGGGCGCATCAGACAAAAAACGAACATATTTGTTGAAGACACAATAAGAGGAAAATTCTCTTTACGCAACGGGCAGACATTTTATGTAAGGCATGGAGACTATTTTGTCCTTATCGCGTTTTTGTTTCTCGCGTTCCTCTGCGTGATCAGCAGTCTGAAGTTTAAAATTAAAGGAGGCAAAGGTTAATCGTTTTTGCTGTGAACTTTTAACCGTGAACAGACCATGAATATATTCAGTCTCTTTTCTATCGGATTTATACTTGGACTGACAGGAGCAATGGCGCCCGGCCCTCTTTTAACAATAACCATCGGCGAATCCGCGAAACGCGGCGGCATAGTCGGGCCCATGGTTGTCCTTGGTCATGGCATTCTTGAGTTTTTATTGCTTATTTTAATTATATTCGGTCTGGGCAGTATTCTCAACAATAAGATTATCTTTTCCATTATAGCGCTTGCCGGGGGCATCATCCTTATATACATGGGCTATGGCACCATTAAGGATCTCAAAAATTATCAATTGTCGGCTACACCGTCAACAACACAAAGAGGCCTGCACCCGGTTATCTCCGGCATTGTTGTAAGTCTTTCAAATCCGTACTGGTTCATATGGTGGATTACAATCGGCATGGGTTATGTCATGTTCGCAAAGGGTTTGGGCATTAAAGGAGTTCTTGCTTTTTTTATCGGCCATATACTTTCCGATCTTGTCTGGTACAGCTTTATCTCCTACGGTATCCAGTTTGGCGGCAGGTTCTTCAGCCTGAAAGTAATCAAAGGCATTCTCCTGGTATGCAGCATCTTTCTGATATGCTTCGGGGGTTATTTCATCGTTAAGGGATACGGTTTTCTATTTCCGGTATACCCGTAAAAAGGTTACCCCTTCGTGCAGATTCACGGCCTGCCGGGATCAGTTCCAATTTCTCCGCCAATGCTTTTATCATTGCAAGGTTTGTAGTAACTTTTTGAGATATGTATGCTCCGTAATACAGTTCCATCAGGGTAATCCGGCATTCCCCTGAAAACACAATCCCTTTATTCCAGAACCACTGTTTCTACGCCAAGCGTTTCCGCAGACTTTGCGAGCATTTTATCAGCAGTTACTATGATTAATCCTTCTGTAGACGCAATAGCAAGATGCAGGGCGTCAAGCGTCCTTAATGCAGTATTGAAAAGACCGATCCAGTCTCTTGCCAGTCTGTAATGGTGGTTCTCTACGGGCAGATAGTTGTAAAAACCGCCGTTTATATGCGAGAGAAGCCTTGCGATAATGCGGTCGCCATCAGCTTTCAGAATATTTCCTTCACGTATTTTTCTTGAAATCGCAGAAAAAAGCTCTAACTCTGTAAGAGCGCTCATTGACGGGTATTCCTGGTTTATAAGCAGAGATTCAGCCTTTTCGCTTAACGGTTCAGGGCAGTAATAAGCCGCAAGGACACTCGTGTCCATGTAGTACATCAGTAGCGTTCCTCATTCCTTTGTGAAACAATCATTGTGCTCAACGATTCTCCGGAAACACGAATCGAGGCACGGAAATCCTTTAAAGCAGGCAGTATCTTTTTTTCATTTTGCATTGGCACAAGCCGGGCAACCTGCTTCCCTCTGCGAAGAATGATTACCTCATCGCCGGCTTTTACACGGTCAATAAGTGAACTGATCTTGCCTCTTGCTTCCTTAACATTGATCTCCATACCGGCCTCCAGGGAATGATAATGATTTAAGTGTACACTATATTAATTAATGTGTCCACGTTTTTGCATCAAATAAAAATGTTGTAAATTTTATAAGGAAAGGACAAAAGAAAAGGCAGACCTCAAATTGCTAACCGAACGACCCCGTTGAAAAATGGGAGAAAGGGCGAAAGGGAAAGGCAATAGCTGGTAAATTCTACTTCAAAGTACACTTTTTATGTCTTGAATGGATTTTTTATTTCAACACCTTCAATTACCTGACCATGGGAAAGATCTTCAGAATACAGTACGGCACATCCTCTTTTAACGGCAGCCTCAATTATCATGGAATCCCAGAAAGAGTACATATATCTTTTCTGTAATTTGATTGCTTCCAGAATGGTTTCTCCATCATTTATAATTAAATCCCACTTTAATAAATCTTTTATAATATCTGCGACAATGTCAATATCTAAGGGTTTTGGAATTTTTTTCGTGACAGTAATATAAAACTCCTGGAGCACCTGGATGCTAAGTACGCCCGAACCGGAATCCCAGAGTTCAACAAGGAGATCCCTCGCTTTCTCATGCTTAAAACCGGCGGAATTATCATACGCATAAACAAGAACATTGGTGTCGATGAATATTTTATTGTCTTTCATAAATATCATCCCGCTTAAAAGAAGTATTACCTTCTGTGCCTAAATCAAAACCGGTATTAAGCAGCCTCAACTGTTTTTCTTTGGCTTTTTTATAACGTGATTCCTCTTCTACCTTCTCTTCAAGCGATTCACGCATCAGTTCACTAAGAGATTTTTCCTGTTTTGCAGCAATTGTTTTTGCCTTTTTAATCAGGGCTTTCGGCAAAGATAGTGTTACATTCTGTTTTTCCATAGCCTTTCTCCTTTTATATTCACACTATTATGTGTAGCACATATTTGTGTGAATGTAAATCCTTTAGGAAATATCTTTTAGATGATTATCCGGCTCCTTCGGATTTTTCACGTCCTTCGGATTAAGACGCGGCAAGGGGATTTGTTAATTATTGTATTCTTTTGTAAAAATATTCTTGTAAAGACTTTTTCAATAGTGTATCTATTATTAAACATACAAGTTATTTTAAAAGCATCATCAGGACGGGGCATCTTAGTTAAATCATAATTATCCTTTTTTAAGGTTTTAAAGGCATTCCTGTATCTATTGGGGGGCAATTAAGATCAAAAAGAACATAAAATATCGATTCATAATAAGGCAATATAGTTTTGAAAAACCTGGGATAGGGCAGCCCCCTGGCAAGGGAGCAAGAGGATAACGGCAAGGTTTTAACAAAACAAACTTATAGTAAAGGGGGTATTAAATGGCAACTAAGAAAACAGTGGAAAGTCAGGAATTCATGTATCTGCCGTTAGGAAGCATTATTGTTGAAGAACAG
>CAZHHX010000022.1:0-3051 GCA_964532465.1 uncultured Syntrophorhabdaceae bacterium
CCTGTTTCTCGAAGACTTCTCCCCGGTCACGCTCCTGCTGAGCACGTTCAACCTTAACCTGTTGGTCCCTTTGTTTTGCTTCAAGATCAGCTATGCGCTTTTCCATAGCCTGGTCTGTGGGTACATATTTCATGTATTCTTTATACTTAGCAATAGCTTCAGGTATCCTGCCCTGTTTCTCGAAGACTTCTCCCCGGTCACGCTCCTGCTGAGCACGTTCAACCTTAACCTGTTGATCCTTCTGTTTTGCTTCAAGATCAGCTATTCTTTTTGCCAGAATTTCATCCGGTGAGATTTCATGGGCGGATTTGTATTTTATGAGGGCCTGAGGGATATCACCCTGTTTTTCACTGACATTCCCTTCATTGATAAGAGAGAGGATTTTCTTTTCTGTATTCTCTAATTCTGCAATCTTTTTCTGCAAATCCGGGTTCGGGATAAGCGCGTTTGCTTCTTTGTATTTTTCCAGCGCTTTCTTGAGGTTTTTAACCTTCTCAAGATTCGCTGCCTCATTTATGAGTGTTTTAATCTTAGTATCCTTCTCTTTTGCCTCGTTTATCTGCTTTAAAAGGTTCTTTGCCTCGGCATTTGAGGGATCTTTTTTAATCACTTCTTCAGCAGCTTTTTTGGCTTCATCCAGTTTGTTCTGTTTCAGTAACTCCTTTGCGGTTGTTATTGATCTTGTGATGTCTTCTGTTTTTTGTTCTTCGGCAACCTTCTTTTTTGCTTCATTGAGGAGTTTTTCTGTTTCTATAATGGGGCCGTATTTGGGGTGGGGCTTCCGGGCAAGGGACAGTTCTTTTTCCGCGTCAACAATTCTTTTTAAAGTAATCAATTTTTTGATACTCTCTACCTGTTTTGTAATTGTCTGTTTTTCACCCTTCCACTTAGTCGCTAATGTAGTTGCTTCGGTATTCTTCGGATCAAGTTTCAGCACCTCATCAGTAAGATTAATGCCTTCATCGAGTTTGCCCTGCAATACCAGCTCTTTTGCCTTTGTTATCTTATCTGCAATTTCCTTTTTTTGTTTATCCTTTTCTTTATCCGCCTTTGCCCTTGCATCTTTCAGAAGCTTTTCTCCCTCAATGACAGGGGGGTATTTGGGATGGAGCTTTTGGGCTTCTGACAGTTCTTTCTCGGCTTCGGGGAGCTTGTTTTGTTTTATAAGAGTCTGGAGGTTTTTCAGGTTAGCCTGTACTTTATCTTTTTCGCCCTTCCACTTAGTTCCTAATGCTATAGCTTCAGTATTCTTTGGATCAAGTTTTAATACCTCATCTGTAAGAATAATGCCTTCATCAAGTTTACCCTGCGATACCATTTCCTTTGCCTTTGCTATCTTATCTGTTATTTCCTTTTTCTGTTTGTCTGACTTTGCCTTGGCATCCTTCAATAGCTTTTCTGCTTCAATGACAGGGGGGTATTTGGGATGGAGCTTTTGAGCTTCTGACAGTTCTTTCTCAGCTTCGGTGAGCTTATCCTGCTTTATGAAAGTCTGGAGGTTTTTCAGGTTAGCCTGTACCTTGTCTTTTTCACCATTCCACTTATTTCTGAGTGTTGCTGCTTCGGTATTTTTCTGGTCAAGTTTAGATGCTTCATCGGCAAGGGTAATACCTTCATCGAGTTTGCCCTGATTTACCAGTTCCTTTGCTTTCTGGAGCTTGTCATAAGCATCTTTTGCTTTTTTGGAGTTATTTACATCATTCTGTGAAATACTCACATTCACACTCGCTGTTGCAGAGCCCAGGTCAATATTGTCGGACTTTGCCTTAAGGGTTACGACAAAATTCCCCGTTGTACCGCATTTTATTCCGATGTCTTTGCTGAAAGGGCTTGCTATAGTGCATCCCGCAGGACTTGAGGTCCAGTTGTAACTGATTGGCTTATCAGGCATGGGTTCTATCTTTGATGAAAAGAGTATCTCATTATCTACGGCAAACTGATTTTCCACCTTCTTCATCCCGCAGGAAGGAGCTCCGCCTAACTGTGTTTCACACTTCCAGATCTGAAATTCCTGCCTTGCACGAGGTCCGGCAATCGTGACAGCAAAACCGCTTGCCTGATATTCTTCCAGCAGTCCGCCGCCGATGGGCTCACGATGGTATGGAGTTTTCGGCGCGACGAGCAGTTTAACCGGTGAAGCATTTTTAGGCGTAAACCCTATAACGCTTGCATTTTTATCATACTCCATGCGGCTTGATGATTCAGGCATTGACCATTCGTAGGAAAGGAGTGCAGGATCAACAAAGGGGTCTGTTGTGATGCTTGCTTTGACCTCACGGCCTATCTGACCTGCCCCTTTTTTCGGATTAAAGGACCACAGGAACTTAGGCGCAACAACGGTTACTTCCTGCTGATCCGACTCAAATGCCTGTATGCCTTTTTCTGTCTTTATCTTTACCTGCGCCCAGATTTTCACCACACCCATGCGGTCGAAGGTAACGCTTGTGCTTTGTGTATGGCCGTCAAATGTTACATTCGGAGATGCCTGCCAGGCAACCTCAATGTCCTGCTTTTTTGCTTTAGTACAGGGAATATAGTTGCCCTTGTTATCCTTGCAGCAATCAATCTTAATAACTCTATCCCGTTCGCGGGACGTTCTGTCTTCAGGAATCTGTCGCCGTTTTGATTCTTTGGCTATAGCATCTTCTTCCTTGGCTTTTATTGCTTTCGGGTCTAAAGATGAGCATTGCTCGCCGGATTTTACGCTCCCGACATACTCACCATCATAGCGACCTCCTCCGCTCTGTGTCGCATTGTCAGACATGCCGGTGATCGTAATAGTCACCGGAGTTTTCTGGCCGTATATCATCCTATTTTTCAGTCCATCTATAGATATTTTGACCGTCTTACCTGCTTTCTTGTCATCAGAGAGCGGAACACCCGGCTTTTCCGGCTGATCCCCGGCTGCTTTGCCTTCTTTTTCTTTACGTTCACGTTCCTCTCGTTCCTTTTGGGCCTTCTCTTTTTCCAGTTTTTCCTTCTGTTCCTTCTGTTCTTTCTGTTCTTTCTGTTCTTTCTGTTCTTTCTGTTCTTTCTGTTCTTTCTGTTCTT
>CAZHHX010000022.1:3151-55803 GCA_964532465.1 uncultured Syntrophorhabdaceae bacterium
CTTTCTGTTCTTTCTGTTCTTTCTGTTCTTTCTGTTCTTTCTGTTCTTTCTGTTCCTTCTGTTCCTTCAGTTCCTTCTGTTCCTTCAGTTCCTTCTGTTCTTTCTGTTCCTTCTGTTCCTTCAGTTCCTTCTGTTCTTTCTGTTCTTTCTGTTCTTTCTGTTCCTTCAGTTCTTTCTGTTCTTTTTCGGCCTTCTCTTTCTCCAGTTTTTCCTTCTCTTTTTCTTTCTCTGCAGCTTCATCCTTTTTTGCTTTGAGATCACTGATTATGATCTTCTGCTGGACTGAATCAAGGACCACTTTTTTCCCGCCAACCATACGATACGCGTCCACACGAACACCAATTGATCCGGTTTTAGAGAAGCTGCGGCTGATTTCCCGTCCCTGCCCGGCAGCAAGGTCATCAACCTTCCATTCATACTGGATGTCCTTTGGCAAAGTTCCATCTGTTGAAGGTTCTACAGCAAATGTCAGAGACTTGCCTGTTTCTCCCTCCTGAGGACCGCGAAGCATCAGGCGCAATTTTGACATCTTCGGTACAATTTTTATCTTTGCCTCGGCAATTGATTTATTTGTATAGCGTTCATCCATGAGGCGCACAATGAGTTCACCTTCAGAATCTGCCCTTACCACAGTCTTTTCTCCGAAGCGCGGTTTAGCTGTCAGGCCGCCCTTGGTTTCCCAGACCCAGGATGTTTCTTTGGGTAATGTACCCGTGGTAAGTTTCACCGCGGCTTCAACATCCGCACCGGCTTCAGGGGCTGCTGTACTTAACAGTATCTCAAGCTGAAGACCGGTCTTAAGACATTGCGAAAGAGCTTTTCCTGCCTCGCTTTCGGTACCTGCCATGCGGTCTGACTTGTCATGTTCCCGTAGTGCTACCATTTGTGCTTCATAACTATTTGCAACCTCTTTGTATTGATCTACATCATTTGAGGCAACTGCAAATCCCATGGCGAAGATAAAGGTTGTAAAGGCGTCAATAAAGGCATTTTGTTCCACAATATGTTCAGGACCGCCTTTCTTCAACTGACTATCGCGTGTATCTTCATAACTTGCCTTAGCGGATTCATAGGCATCACTCCATTTGGAACTCTCTCCGGCAAGTCCCCGGTAATACTCGGATAGATGCTGCACAAAGGCAATCTTGTACCGCTGCGATGCAACGATATCAAAAGCCTTTTTGTGGCATTCGTTCTGGAGATTCAGATAGGTGTCTTTCTGGTTCAGATCCTTCAATAACTGTACCACCTGATTAGCGGAGCGTGCTCGCTCCGCAGTCATGAGCGTTACAAGTCTTTCTGTTACATCTTTATCAAATATCGGATATCCGGTAAGGAACCAGCTTGAAGGAACAAATTTTGATGATGCCTCGGTAAAGAGCTTTGTCACTGACTGGAGCTTTATCTTTATCTGCTTATATACGGCAATATAGTTTTCATATATACGAACTTTGCTTAAAGGGAGACTCTCCTGCTCAAAGGAGTTGGTGGCCCATTTGGAAAAGGAGTTTACCATATCGTCGGCGTGCTTAACAAGGGAGGCATTCTTCAGTTCCTTTTCAAGGGCGGCAAGCTCTGATCTCAGGCGTTTTACTTCGCCGTCATAATCCTTTGTAACCCTTCGTTCATCCTCGGCCCATTTTTTCAGGTGAGTAATTGTCTGTACATAGGCTCCTCTGACCTGCCTTTCATAAGCCTTAAAGAACATTTTGGCAAGCTTTGAATTCTTCTCGTTTATCTTTCGTTCCGCGTATGCCAGATCATTAAGAATATTGTCGCCCAGATCAGGAAAAAGGGTCTTTAAGTTTTCACGGAGTGCATCAACGTTCTTGTCCCCTGCAAGGACGTACTTATTGGCATAGTCTCGGACAGATTGCGCGATTGTGAATTCTCCGAAGGGAATGGACTTGATCCTTGCTGAATCGTACTTTACTTCTCCCTTGGTGCCGAGTATCTCATCATAGGTAAGACGATGCAGAAGACCGTTGCGGTCATAGATACCTTCAAGTTTAGGCGGTTTGTCTGTGCTCCACTTGCCTGATTCCGCCCATGCCTGCACCAGGTTCTGTGCCTGTCTTGCTTCATAGACCCCTCCGGCAACAGGTTTCAAAGCAAGCATCATACTGCCTATTACCGCCGGTAATTGTCCTCCGGGAATCATGCCGGTTACACCCACTGCCATCCAGAGTCCGGCGTCGAGCATTTTCCCTTTATCACCTTCCCAGTAACCTTCGCTGCCGGCTGTCAATGCCTGCGCGAAATCTCCCACTATCGGTATGGCAATTACCCATGCATTACTGAGAGCGATGTTTTCATCCTCTTCCTTCATTGAAGGTCCGTTGAGGATCGTATATGTCTGGAAGAGTGCTGCCGCACTGCCGATAACAGCATCGAAGGCGCCGACGCTCATGGAGGGGTCGCCCAGTTTTGTATAAGCCGGATTAAACATCATCTTGCGTACATCGGATTGTATATCACTTAGTTTTATGCCTGCTTTAGCAAGTCGCTGCTCAAGTCGGGCACCGAGAGACGGCATTACCTGTTTGTTTGGACGAAGGTAATTCCTGATCCTGTTCTGGGTGGCAAGTTCTTCGGCGGTCCACCCCAGTTTTCTCAACTGGGAATCCGGTGCATCATGCAGTTCTTTGATTATCTTCATGATGTCGTCATCGGCGCTTTGCAGTATGGCGCCAGGCTGCGATGTGCGCCAGGAGTTCATGAGCTTCTCAAGGTCAAGGGCATCGTCGAATTCCACCATAGCCCCGGCATTAAGTGCAATGAGTTCCTTTTTAACCTGGTTTACCTGGGCCTGAGCGCGACCCGACAAAGGACTGCCTGCTTCAAATGCCTTCAATTCGGCATCCGTGATTCTTTTTGCATTATTAAGCATTTTCATAATCCGCGCTGTCAACTCACCTGTGTCGCCGAGTAGGCCCAGATTCTTGAGAATCATTTTTATGGCAGCTTTGCCGACGTCGGTGTTCCCGAACTTGGCCTGTAGTCTTTCAAGTAATTGTGTCTGGAGCGCCTTACCGTTGGGTACGGCGCTTAGCTTATTAAGCCCTGCCACAATCTCGTTCAGTTCCATGGTGGCCTTTGACTGCCTGAGCAGTTTATGCAGTTCATCCAAATCATCTGTGGCCTTGACAGAACTCCCGGCGAGTTTGGCCATAATACTCTCCATATTTAACATAAGCTGGCTTTCAGTCCAGCCATGGAGAATGCGTATTACCCCATCGTTGAATTCATCTATGCTGCCAATACCCATATCAGACAGAATCCGGGCGGCACGGTCCGGGTGCTCGCTTATGATTTTTGCCGTTGTAAGGATCTTCAGTTCGTCGTCGGTAAGATTCTGTATGGCGTTTAATCCCATATCCGTCCAGACACGCATGGCATATTTGGCGTTATCCGATGCTGTGCCTTGCTTGTGAGAGAAAAAAAGCGAATAATCAGAGGCAATCTTTGAAAACTTTACCTGGCCGGTACCGAAACTCCCGAACCCGAGCCGTTCCGCGATCTCCTCGGGAACCGCTTTGATGCCGCCCGGCCTTAACGCCCAATTGCCGTCAGCATCCTGGGCAAAAACCCTCATCCTCTCCGTATCGTCAAGATAGGTTTTTTTGAACCAATCCTGACCTGTCGCGCCCGCGTAATAGTCGGCCAGTGCTGATGCCGCAAAGTGGGCCTTCATGTTCGATCTCATTACCTCCCGTATCTCATTTCGGAGGGCTTTTAAGATATCGTCTTTCGACTCTCCGCGGGCGAGGGCTTCCTGCGCTTTTTTGTAAGCCTTGTGGAGGTCATTATATCCATAATTTGGCAGCTCGGTGGTGCAGACAGCGAGACACTCGGCGCTCAGCGCCCTCGGAACTGTTCCTCCTGCTTGCTGGAAAGATTTCAGGATGGGATCGTCTGCGGCTTTATCGATTATTTTTTTTGTTACCTTTTCATAACTCTCTGAGATCGTGCTTGCGGCATGGTCGCCGTTTTTCCCGAAATAGATTATGTCCATATCGCGTCCTGGTTTCCAGGAACCCGTTGCCGCAAAGACGGAACCTGCTTCATTCATCTTTATGGCGGACATGCGCGTTGCTTCGCCGCCCGCGTTAATACGGAGCTGCTGAACTCTGTTTTGAATGTTCTGCGGAAGCTTTCCCATGTTCTCTTCATACCACTTGAGGTCCCGGGTCATAAGCAGCAATGTACCGTCAGCCGGGCTTTCGTTGCGGAGGATTGCGGCAAGGATATGTTCTCCCAGGGCATCGGCATGAACGAATGAGGGCAAAAATATCGTAAGAAACAACAGGATGGAGCAAAATAACGTGAGTAATCCTCTCTGGAATTTATCAATCTTTGCCCTGTTGGTTTGCGAATGATTATGCACCGTTATTTCCTCCTTGGAAAATATTTGAGACGAACCGGAATATGGTCATATTTACTAAAGAATGCCACAATAAATTAAGAACTTCAATGGAGGTTTTTACATAAGATATGAAAAAAGAGAGCAAGGCGGGCGATAATTAGATTATAATGGAGGGGAACAGCGTTGCTGAATTATCAAAGAAGGTTTTCCCTTGTTGATAAAAGACACGCTCATGTTACATTAAAAAACAGGAGGTTGATGCTAATGAACAAAGATGATCATTGCATTCGGAATTATGTCGGAGTTTTATTGATACTGGTACTGTCTGTCTTTTCTTCTCTCACATTTGCAACTATTGCTTCGGCAGCAGATGAGATAACTAAGGTCCAGGTAAAAGCCCTGGATGGAATCCCTGAGGATATTGCCATTGTCTACGGCAGCGGCGCCACCCACGCAGAATGGGGAAGATCAACATATAAAATTTCGGCCGACGGCAAGGTTTTGTATGAAAAAACAAGGGGCAGCCGAAGCGCAGGATCAATACAGCAGGAATATTACAATCTCACAAAGGAAGAGCTGCAATTCATTATAAATAAAATCAAAGACAACCGCTTCTTCAGCCTGAATGAACATTACAGAAATCCGAAAATAAGGGACGGCTTTTCAAGTTACATTTCAGTAACAATGGATAAAAAGACTCATTCTGTTTCTGTAATGAATACTCATCAGAAGGAATTTAATGAGATCAGCAATTTGATAGATAATATTATGAGCAGGAAAAAACAGGCAAAGCCCGTGTATTGATTAATGCGTGCGGGAAAAAATAATCCTCGACAAAGAAATAAAAAAACCGACCCGGTCTCATTATATCGTCTGTTCCCCAACCCATAGACACTTCCTTCAAGTGTCTATGAATCTATATAAAAGTCTTACCTGCGATCCTCTTCGGTCATCTTTCGCGCACGTACTATTTTGACAGAGCAATAGGCAATAACTCCAATCCAGAAAGCTGTTCCGAGCCAATACTGCCCCGGCGTAGAACTATTTATTAAGTTGGGAATGAAAATGAACAACAGCATAAATGCGCTGGCCCCAATACCCACATAATTCCATACCCTCACTCTGGTTGTTAAATTTGTCTGCGCAGGAGGAGTAAGATTGGTTTGTGTATCCTGAGTATCGTTAGGCGATAGAATGCTTTGTTCATTGGACTGCAAAGGAGCTCTTGTTACCGGGTCTTTCTTTGTGAGCATGCTCCAGAGCCAAAACACTATAAAACCAATTGGGAGAATCCATGCTCCAACAGTAAGTCTGTGTTCTATCATTTTTTCATCGACTCCGTTGCCGCCGGCAAGTCCGGTTACAAACTCGACTGCGAGAGGAATGACAATAGAAGTGGCAGACACATAGAGCGCCCATTTTATCGATCTCTTCGCTGCTTCCTTTGCGTATAACATTCTTTACCGCCCTCCCATCAAGCTAACCAATGCATCAGGTTGATTTTTTTAAACCATATTTTTAGCACAGCAATAACAAAAAAAACCGGCTTTTGCCCCAATTCATTAATTATCTTTAAATTTCATTTTTTTGCAAGCTGAAAATATTTGATTAGGGCATCAATTACACAATTGATAAAAAAGGCGGGCAAATTGGCAGGGACATTGGGGGGTGAAATCTGAAGCATGAACCTCTTGCTCCCGATAAAGAATCGCTAATAATATATCTTCAATATATCAATACGCTGGGAAGCATGAATACAAAAATAGCGTGGTAAACAGCGGCCAGCTTCAATGGTTTGTGCTATGTTTTTATATAAGTGCGCCACTGATAAAACTATGATATTATTAATTAAAATGGTCGGGGCGACTGGATTCGAACCAGCGACCTCTTGCTCCCAAGGCAAGCGCGCTAAACCGAGCTGCGCCACGCCCCGAACGGTACAACATAACACATATGCCAATACTTTTCAACAGGAACTCAATGATATTAACTGCTTTTGCTACAGCTTGGCGGGTCTATGCTTTGTAAAGCAATTTATTTTTCCCTTGCACGATATTTCTTGTATCTACTATAGGGGTTTTGAAGGAAAAAAAGTCTATGCTTTTGTACATGTCATGAGGGGTAGCAATAAGTATCAGATCATAATTGCCGGTAATTTCGACAGAACATCTGCCGGCGAACTGCGGATACTTACGTATGGGTTTTATAACAGAAATGTATGGGTCGTTATAACTCACATCAGCACCCATTTTTTCAAGCTTTTCCATAAGGCGGTAGGAAGGAGATTCTCTGTCATCATCAATATTGGCCTTATATGCAAGGCCTAAGAGCAGAATTTTCGATCCTTTGACAGGCTTGTCCGCATCATTAAGCGCTTTTATCACTTTAGTAATAACAAAATCAGGCATGGAAGTGTTAATCTCACCGGCAAGTTCCACAAAACGTGTGGAAAACTCATATTCCCTTGCTTTCCACGTAAGATAAAAAGGGTCTATCGGTATACAGTGACCTCCAAGCCCGGGACCAGGGTAAAAGGCCTGAAAACCGAAGGGTTTTGTCTTGGCCGCTTCAATCGTCTCCCAAATATCTATATCCATTCTGTCAAAAAGCATTTTTAGTTCGTTGACAAGGGCAATATTGACTGCCCTGTAAGTGTTTTCAATAAGTTTAGTTGCTTCGGCGGCTCTGGTTGATGATACGGGCACGGTTTTAATAACTATGGAATTATAGAGCGTTAATGCCGCCTCAAGACATTTAGGAGTATATCCACCGACAACTTTCGGGGTGGTTCGAAGACCGAAGTCCCTGTTGTTCGGATCTTCGCGTTCAGGCGAGAAGGCAAGATAAAAATCTTCCCCTGCCTTCAATCCGGTCTTCTCCAGTATTTCTCTCATGTCTTCATCTGTAGTTCCCGGATATGTAGTTGATTCAAGAACCACAAGTTGCCCTTTGCGAAGATTTTTTGCGATAGTCTCCGTAGTATTAAAGACATACGTCATATCAGGTTCCCTGTTTTCATTAAGGGGGGTTGGAACACAAACGATAATGCAATCAACCTGCGCGAGGAGCGAAAGGTCTGATGTGGGGGTAAATCCGGCTGCAAGTTCCTGACTAACAGACAATAGGTTGATATGCTTTATATAACTTTTGCCTTGTTTCAGCAACTCAACCTTCTTTGGATCATTATCAAAACCTGTGACCTTAAAGCCGGCTTTGCAAAACTCTATAACAAGGGGTAACCCCACATAACCAAGGCCAATTACACCTATATGGGCAGTTTTTCCGTTTATTTTATCAATTAAATCCATGCACATCTCCTTCGAAGAGCCTTTTCGGAAAGACTGTTCTTCAAAATTCAATAGGGCTTAATTTTTGTAATCGTATATTCTGCAACCGCTTCAATCCTTCTATTCTTTTTTCTCCCTTCTGCAGTCTTGTTGGAAGCAATAGGCCTTGATTGCCCGTAGCCCTTAGCAGTTAACCTGGATGGCTCAATGCCAAGTTTTTGTATTAAATAATTTCGAACGCTTTCAGCTCTTTTTTGAGAGAGCCTGAGGTTATATTTTGCTCCTCCGATAATACATGTATGACCTTCTATAGTCACTTTCATATCAGGGTATTTTTTCATTACATCAGCAAACCTTTTAATCTCTTCATGATATTTAGGCTTGATATTCCATTTGTCGAAATCAAAATGTACATCAAGGATGGTTCGTCCTTTTTCTAAAATGGTAACTTCCATTGGTTTCTTAGGTGGCGGAGGTTCGGGGGGCGGCTTTGGCGCCGACATTGCCAGACGGAAGCCCACATTAGTGCTTCTTAAATAGGGAAAGCCGCTGTTACGGTAGCTTGTCCGTATAACGCTCGGGTCCTCAAACCAGGAACCCCCGCGCATGACGCGATAAACCCCTGTTTTTGGGCCTTCAGGATTGTTTTTTGCTATTTTTCTATAATAATCCCCATCATACCAGTCATTGACCCACTCCCAGACATTGCCTGTCATATCATACAAACCCAACCCATTCGGTTTCATCTGTCCCACAGGTTGAGTTCTGTATTCTGAAGTATCCCGATACCATGCATATTTATCAAGTTCCAATTCAAAGTATGTTCCTGCCCACTTCTCTTTATTTCCGCCACTCCTTGCAGCATATTCCCACTCTGCCTCTGTTGGCAGACGATATTCTTTTCCGCTTCTCTTATTAAGCTTTTCTAAGAACTCCTGTATGTCATCCCAGCTTACATTTTCAACAGGGAACTTATTGAGATCAACAAAACCGCAAACATTCTCAGCGCAACCTACGCAGAGCCTCAGCCCACATAAAATCCGAAAGGCATCCTTTTGAAAATAGGACGGGTTCTTCCCGATTACTGCTGCCCACTGTCCCTGGGTAACCTCGTACTTCCCTAAATAAAAATCATCTATGCATACTTCTTTGTTAGGCTTTTCATCCTCCCTGCCTTTGTCGAAAGTATCCCCAATAATATAACATCCACCTTTCAGGCGGATTAACTCCATACCGGTTATCTGATCAGAATATGTCTCACCTCGAGCAGCAGGAACGATGAGCAGCAAAAAGATGGTATGCATAATCAAAAAAAACATGATCGAATATCCGGTCGTGGTAAGCTTGCGGCGCTCCATTCACACCCTCCCTCTTTATTAATTATTCTCTTACAATTATGGAGTATTTTACAATTAAAATCATCTGTTTTCTCCCAAAAAACAAGTAAGGCGCAGAAATTGTAGTCAATCCTTGACTTTTTACAGCTTGCGTACTGATACAAAGGTGCGTATTAGGTCCGGTTATGTAAAACCCTACATACAATCAAAAAAACTATAAACTCGATTAATATTTGTATTGGAATATTGCGGATAATCTGGCGGGATACATTATGCGAGGAAATGAAAATACTTTAATAGATGGTTTTTTACATCGTTTAACAGTACCGTGGAAAAGCACCTTGTTGCTCATGTAAAAGTGGGTAGGCAGTTCTCGGAGAGAAAATAACTTAACACATGAACGAACCGACTGGGCATCAAAATGCGGCAATTGTTTACTTAGATTTGTTTTTCAGATTTTTTCAACAACCAGAGCACAAATAACAGGAGTATAAGTGCGGGAATATAGAAGACAAACCCTCCGGACTTGTGCAAAAACCCCTGGGTGAGAATCCGCTCATCTACATAGGCGCCAAGCAGGGATAAAACTGAGATTCTAATGCCGTTCTTTACTAAAACAATCGGGAAGACAAAAAAAACGAAAATGGTTTTTCTCCAAGCCGTTCGAAGAAAAAGATGTCCCGCCAGGATGCTGATGATAATGAGGGCGATGGTAGAGTGTATACCGCTGCAAACATCAGCAATTTCCACATTAACATTATTGGTAAGGCTGAATATATAACCTTGTCTTTCAAAGGGAATCTGAATAAGCTTTAAGATTAAATTGGTCAATTCAGTGGATCCGGATTTTAAAAAATCCACCATAAATTTCAGTACCGGTGTCGGGATGGGGATCATAAAAATAATGAACAGGAGGGGGAACAAGGCGGCCCTAAATGTCCCCAATCCATAAAGCAAAATAAAGCTGCTCATCAGGAAAATACAGGCAGAAAGAGTTATCAGGGAAGCATAATCATTTTTGTTGAGCATGGTTCCTTTATTCTTTGTGACAAAATAGACTATTAGACCCACACATAATAGAATAGAACCGGTTTTCCAGGAATATGAAAATTTTGAAGTCAATGTTTCCCATTTTTCATAAATAAGGTATCCGCTTATCAGGGGAATCAGAATAACATGGAGGTAGGACTCTGACGCATATTGAGAACGCATTAGTTCCCGAAGCGGGGTATAAAACATAGACAGGGAGATCAGGCATGCAAACATAAAGAGAATGTGTCTATTATCGATACTGGCAATTATTTGCATTGAATCTTTTATGGGAGTAGACGATTCCCCTCCCCTCTCATATACGTCAAACTTTAAATACCTGCTTCTAAAAACCTTAGCCTCTTTATAAGCAATCACCCCCAGTAATGTACCTATCGAATTGGAAATCACATCGGTTAAACTTGATGCGCGAGTAGGAAGAAGTACTTGGAGAAGTTCAATGGACAGGCTTGTGGAAGCGCCGATCAGCACTGCCTGGGATATAATAGAAAAGTAGGAAAATCTTTTTTTTGTTAAATATGCCGCCAATAAAAAACCGAGGGGCATAAAACCAATGATGTCTATCCATAAATCTACATAATTATGAGTATTTTCAAACATCCATCGGTATCCAAAATCAAGCACTGTCCTTTTATAAGGTTTAAAAAAATAAGGAATTTCCAAATTAGCGGCTTTCCCTTCCCCTATATCGCGAATTATTTTTCCACTACTTCCCTTAAAATTGTATCCGATTAAGGGCGGGGCTTTGTTGATATTCGGCCAACCTTTTTGAATCTCCTCCACGGTGAGAGCGCGATCAAATATAAACATCGAGTAGATATAGCCCTGCCAGGAATTCTTTCCATCTGCTTCTGAGCCGATTATAAGGGGGTATGATTTATCCCATTTTTTGAATGTTAATTGACCTACCTGCTTTTCTTTTACTTTTTGTCCATTCCGGTATGAGGTAATGGTTTTTCCGTCATAAACAATTGCAATTAATGCATTTTGATACTTATTAAAAAACCATTCAGTTTCAAATTGAACGGTTTTAGGGCTGTTATCAGCATTTATTCTGAAGATCAAGGACTCGCTCCATTGACCAACCATAAAATTCATTTTATCATTATTCAAGGAATAACTTAAAATCCTCGTATAGCCGCTGCTCCAGTCTTTGAGATATGAAGACAGGTCAATAACAATTGAAAATTTTTCAACATTAGAAAGCTTTTCCGGAGGTATTTCCGTATAAACTGTACTTGGAGGAGCAAGGTGCAGTCCTGATATTTCGTTCACACTCGCTTTATTTGTCTGAAAGAAATTAAATGGCACCAAGCCAACAAAGAAAATGATAAGAACATAACAAAAGATATATATCAGTGTCATACTTTTCTTATACGTCCTCTTGACTTAGTTATAACAGCATTGCACAGAATTCTTGCCATTTTTCCCAGAATCATTCTCTTAAATATAGATTAACCGTTTAGTACAGCAACTTGGATTCAAATTATTCCTTATTTTTCGATTCATTACAATAAAAATAGTTGAATATTTTAATTTTAAACATTTACAGTCAACTCACTGTATCCTCTTCCTGCTGTAAATCCTGTACTCTATAAATCAAATTATTTGCCTGTGAAACCATTGCAACAAGCAGATAAAAGAATGTGTTCATCTGATCAAAATAAGTGATAGATGTCAATGTCAACACTTGCGTCACCATTGCAGCGCCCATTGACCATACAAAGAAAATCTTATCAAAGGGAAGGTCTAACTCCTCGGCTGCTGAAAGTCCATTGCCGACCCCACGGAATAATGTAATAATGAATACAATATATAGAATCATGGTAATTAACCCGCCATTGATACCCTCTAAAATAAACTGATTCGTAATATCTGAATGTCCGGGGCTTGTTACCAAGGAATACGGCATCCAATGGGCAGTATATGTTGTCCCCACAAGCCACCATTCATTGAAATGTTCAATAGCCATGTCTATAAGATGAGCCCTGTGCCAACCGGTTCCCCCTACAAAACCGCTGATACGGGAAAAAAGATGCCAAATTGGAGCGCTCATAATCAGATGCAAAGATATTGCCGTAAAAAGAATAAACCATCGAATGGTCTTCATGTGATATTTGTATCTCCAAAATAACAATGAAATGATTCCGAATGTGTACGCAGATAAGGGTCCGCCGGAATGCGCTACCACGGTAATGATGGTTGATCCGATAATCCCCATTAAAGAATAAAGTTTTCCGCCTTCCTCTTTCCACCACAACCCTATAAAAAGAGGAAACATTGTAGCGCCAAAAGAACCGGCAATAATTGGACTACGAAATGGCCCCTGGGATCTGTATCCGAAATCACGAAACTCGGAAATTTCAGGAACACCACCGAAAAAAGCAAATATATTCCTGCCCGTTAATTTTTCAAAAATCATGATAATTGCAAGAGGCACAAGCAGCGTTGCAAGCACTTTAACTGCCTCTTCCGCGTCTTCGAAATCTTTTATGACAATTCTGTAAAAGAAATACATTCCTGCAGCATCGTATACAAAGCCGAGCTGGTTTACTAAACCCGCTTCTGTGCCATAGAGGAACACCACATTAATGGTAAAGTGCACCGTCATCCAGACAACGATTGCTTTATCTATTATATTGAATTGTATGGGATTAAATTCCCTGCGAAAAATCAGCCTGATCCATCCGAGTAAAAAAAGGATTCTCATTGGAGTGAAGTGGAAGAGACCGAATAATAGGGTTTGCTGGCCTATGGTCATGTATAAACAGGCAAAGGTTATCGGTACATGGACATATCGACTGGAAACAAAGAAAATCAAAACTCCGCATATAAGGAGAAAGGCTAAACCTAAGGCATTAATACCGGTTATTGCGCCTGTTACTGCGGTAACTTCCATACTACAGGAATCTCCCGGCGTTCTTTTGCATTGGACATATGCTATGCTCAATGTCCTGTCTCTTTATAAAATTCAAATTATGACATCTCCTTATGTTCAAGCACATACCTGAATGTCTCGGATAGTTCTTTTGTAAGGACTTTTCTCTCAAACTTAGCGATAAAATCAAAATCTGGAGTTGCGAGAGGTTCATTGCGTTTCCACGCATCGTATGTCTTATCCAGTATTTTTCCCATCGCCTCAGGATTATCCGGATCACATATGAGGGCTGTCCCGCTTGCCAAAAGATAATCTTTGGCGTCACCATCAGGAACAGCAGCTAATATCGGTCGTCCTGATGCCATGTATTCATATAGCTTTCCCGGCACAATGGTTGCGCGCTGACCAAGTCGCACCTTATGCATGGGCAAAAAAAGCAGGTTTGCCGTTCTTACCATGTTAAGACTTTCTGCATGTTGAGCATATCCCGCAAAATGTATAAGGCTTGAAGCGGAACTCTCCTTTGCTATTGCCATATCGGTGCCGGTAGCTGCACCAACAAAACAAATTTCAAGATCATTTACGATGCTTGGGCGGGATTTTAACCAATCCTCTACGGATTTTAAGAGAATAATGTGTGATCTCGTAAAGATACGAACACCTTTTTCTGTACCGCCAAAAAATTCCAACAAGCGTCTTTTACGTTCATGGTCAAGTCCCAGTTCGGCGTGAAGGTACCCTGAATGAACTATCCTGAACTTTTTGTCATTGCGAGAAGGAACAATCCCGCTAAAGTCTTCTGTGTCAAAACCATTTGTGATAGTGACAATCTTTTTTTCAGCAAAATCCGGAAACGTGTGTTTTATTAATGAAGTCGCCTCCGGCGTATTCATGATGATTGCCGAGGCGCTTGAAAGAGAGGAATGCATTTTATTGAGGTGAACCTTTCGATGAAAGGCCGAATAGAAAACCTGCATTTCATCGAGGACCCATGGATCTCTTAAATCAGCAACCCAGGGTATTCCAAACCTACGGGAAAGATCCCCGGCAACTACAGCGCTTTCAAAGGGTGACATAGACGCATAAATCAAGTCTATTTTCTGTTCGGAAAGCGCCTTTTCCCCAACCTTCGTTGCAGAACGAACCCACCATTTTGAAAAATTTCTGGATAGGAATAAAATAAATCGCATACCATTTATCAATTGACTTGGGCTTTCTCCTGGTATATGGCCTTCTATGCGATATATTCGGACATCAGATGAAATCTGATCTAAAAGCCCTGTATCATTCGGCGTCCAATGATTATCTGTGCTGCCGGGTCCTGTTACAATAACGGGAAGATAACCCATATCGGGAAGATAACGGACAAATTTCACTGTTCTTTGAACCCCGGCTCCGCCTATAGGGGGAAAATGGTAAGCAAT
Organism: uncultured Syntrophorhabdaceae bacterium; assembly: GCA_964532465.1. Lineage (GTDB taxonomy): Bacteria > Desulfobacterota > Syntrophorhabdia > Syntrophorhabdales > Syntrophorhabdaceae > JAPLKB01. Next base: position 17,494 of record CAZHHX010000022.1, read on the forward strand.
AAAAAGGACATTAATCATCTTTACCTGACAAAAAACCTTGGTCTGACCCAAAGTTTTTTATAACTTGAGCCGGTGATCCTACAGCAAGACAGAAGTCCGGAACGCTCTTCTTCACCACTGAATTAGCGCCAATAACCGCACCAACACCGATTGTCACACCTGGACAAACAACTACATTCTGACCGATCCATGCTCCTCTTCGGATTAGTACCGGCTTTACTCCTTCAAGACCCTGAGCAAGAACAGGCGTGCTTATGTCGGAATATTTGTGTGTATGATCTGAAATATAGACGTTCCGCGCCAAGAGAACATCATTTTCAAGAACAACGCGATGCATCGCAGAGATTACGCAAGAGCCTACAATGCTTGTCCCATCTCCTATTGAGATAGTCGGCATATTACTCTTTTCGTACTGCAGTGTTTGAAGCCAGGAGTTTGGCCCAATAAAAATACCGGTGCCTATTTCTATGCGTTCTTCGCCGGAAATCCTCAACGGAGGCATTATAACACTATGCCTGCCAAATTTATAAAATGATCCGCTAATCAAAACCGAAAAGGATTTGGACCGGATATAGACTATCAAGCGATATACAAACAGAGATGCTTTTCCGACTGTTTTCAAGAGCACGCGAAATTAATCCTTATACTCGTAAGCCCCAATATCCCATGCTTGGCCCTGGGGACGCAAAGTTCCGAATTTGTCGTTAATAAAAATACTACTCAAATCAGCGCCTCTGTTAATAGCAGGTGATAATTTCTGAAGTCGCAAATCGCTTTGTCCGGATTGCGCAATGTCTCGAGGAAGCACAAATTTTATATCATCAACAACTAAGGAATTATTATCTTGTTTGCTTAGTTGCTGCCATTGCGCAAGGTCGCTTATCCATGATCCGCCTGCGTAAATAAAACGCTTGCCGGGTGTTTTAAATATATTATAATCCGATTCCAGTCCCTTTGCAGCATTCTTGTCGTCCACGTTTATAACCAAACCGGTTTCATCTTCCATATGAAAAATGTTATTCTTAACAAAAAAACGGCCTGTCGTTCCGCTGATTCTTATGGCGCCATTTTTAGAAACATAAAATGTGTTGTTATACATATAAACTTCTCCTCCGGTGCCATAGATATAAATAGACTGGTACATAGGACAATACTGAAATATATTATTATAAATATAAACTGAATCCCCGGTTTTTATCTGTGAAGCATAGAGCATTGCAGTACCGGCATTACCATCTAATATTTTTTCCGTATAGAATTCATTATTGTAGATTCTAATATTCTCAAGAGTTCCTTCCATGGGATTTCTGACAAAGATACCATCAAGGTGAGGATTTTCACCCACGCCTGCATGGATTTTTTCATCTTCCGGATGTGCTCCTCCACCATTCCAGGATGTCCACCATGAAGAGGCATAATGGTAAAGATTTCTGAACTTGTTGTCATGGATCGAAATATTGGATACGGTATGGGTGTCCGACAAAGGCGCAACATCCAACATCCAATGTATATAATCATGGAAATCGCAATTTTTCACCTCTACATCCCGTGTGTTGCCCTGAATTTTTATCCCTCCATGACTGGTCCTTTCTATGTCGCAGCCATCAACAACAATATTTTGAGAATCACCTGTTATCCAAATCCCTGCACCAAGAACATGCACGTATTCCAGGTTACACTTAGACCCGTTACATCTGGCAAGATTCCAATCGCTTATTCTATGCACATGACAGTTTTTAATGGTGACGTTTTTTATTGTATCTAAATAGATTCCATATTTTTCGTATCCCCTTATTTCAAAATTCACAATTGTTATAAAACCCATTTTTTTATAAGAATCGAATTTGTCAGAAGGAGCAGTAAACCCTTTTTTTTTCAATAGACCGAGAACAGCAGAGATAGTGGCAGAACCACTTTTTTTCAAAAAATCGAAGGCAGCCGGGTAGGACATATTATCGCCGTCAAGAATTGCCTTGCCTTTTCCAAAGGTGTTCGTTGAATTACCGTCATAAACAATGTCTTTGCCGATGTTTCCAGACCACTTAAAAATGATTGCGCCCTTGTAAACGGTTCCACCCTTAAAAATCACTTTATCCCCGGCTTTAAGAGCGGTTTTTCCCGCATTATCAATGGCATTTTTATCTCCCGGGCAGTGCTTGAATGGTGCAGAAACCGAGTCACCTTTGTTGTTGTCATTACCATTATCGTAATCTACATAGTATGTCGTCATCTGTGTGGCGCTGCAAGAGTAACAGAATAAAACGCTTATGCTTAAGAGGCAAATAAACTGGGTAAACCAGAGAAAAAAGGATTTTCTTTGTTTAAACATCTTTAACTGTAAGATCATTTTAAACCTCCCTGATAATAAATGTCGGAGATGAATCACCCCGCCGCATGCAGACGGGGTATGAACCCGCGGGGCAATCAAATATTTACAACTTCCATATGCACCATTCCTGCAATCCGGCTAACAAACAAGATTTCTGATTTTAACAATAATTTCACGATCGACAAAAACAAGTAAGAGTATATATACACATGCCCCAAACAGTATGGTTTTCAAAAGATAAAGGGGTGTCCCTTCTACGGAACTTCCCAGCAAGACAACGGACGCCCCCATGAGAAGGGCAAGTCCGATAGGCATAAATATACTCCTGAGGTAAGCGTTTCCGCATCTTCCTACGGTTGGGCGAACAATGTACCAATAATTAAATGGTGCGATCAGGGTTCTTACTGCTAAAAGTGCAACGGCAATTCCAATTGCATTCATGAATTTAAACCCCACATACATAAAAAGAAAGTTTGCAATAACGGCGTAAAGATTCCAGCGAAAAAGGATATCAGCCCTGCCTTTTGCAAGCCCGATGCTCGCTATTGGATCATTAGTGCTTCTTAATAGCGCAACAAAAGCGAGTATCTGAATAAATATCACGCTGTTCGACCACTTCTGACCAAATAATGTTGTAATCAAAGTCGGTGCAACACATGCAACTCCAACAAGAAGAGGGGCATTGATTGAAAATATAAAATGCACTAAATCGAGAAAGCTCTTCCGGAGACGGTCCAGATCATCCTGCATCTTTGCGAAAACAGGGAACATAACCACAGTTATTACGGAGTTGATCTTGAAAAGTGGTTGCATGACAAGATTGAATGCAAAATTATAATATCCGAGAATCTCTGCACCCAGTAAATTGCCTATCAACAGTTGATCCATCCGCCCTGAGAGATAATTGATCGTTCGATCGGCCATCTGGTAAAAACCGAAACCAAGATAGCCCTTCAGATCCTTTCGGCAAAAATGCATGTGCGGCCTATACCGTTTAAACCCCACTATTACCAAAAAAGTTGTTTTAGATGCCACGCTGGTGAGTTGCCCCCACACAAGGGACCATACGTTTTGCCCTGCCAATGCAGTCAAAACTGCCACCGTTGTTCCGAGAAATACCGATATTATTTCTTGTTTTGCAAGGATGGGGAATTGCACATCCCTTTGGAGAAGAACCGTGAACTGGTTGCTAAAAGAGCTTATAACAAGGGTGAGGGATGAAACAGGCAGGAGAATATTTAACCGGGGTTCTCTGTAAAACATTGCAACAAACGGGGTAAGCATCCATACAAAGAGGAAAATTGCGACCCCTGTCGCAACATTAAGCCAATAAAGGCTTGAAAGTTCGTTCTGGCTTGCATCCTGTCTATGAATAATAGCCGCACTCATTCCTGTGTCTGTATATGCGTTGGCAAGTTCTATGACTGTTAATACCATAGCCATTAAACCAAAATCCTCAGGGGAAAGCAGGCAAGCAAGAACCCAAAGACGGACAAACGAAAAAATCGATATTGAACCGCTATTTAGCGCGCTCCATTTCAGGCCTGAATAAGCTTTGCTTTTTAAAGACATCAGCTACAGTTACCAAAGTTATCAAGGTACTCCGGGCGGAACATATTGTCGGTCGAATGGTCCGCCCGGTTGTTTAACAATTCTAACTCATGGAAAAGTTTTATGTTTCTGTTTATAAACATCTCATACCACAAAATAAAGCTAATGAAATACCAATTTGTATTAAAGAATTCTTGTCTGGAGAAATCAAGAAACGGGTTATCTGCATGGTCAAATATTGTTTTTATCACAAGCTTGCTGTCAGCTATAAAACGTTCATAAGGGAAGGGGAAACCCATTTTATTCTTTCTCCATACAACTTCGCCGGGGAGTATGTCTTCCATGGCTTTACGAAAAATCCATTTATGCCATCCGTCCTTTATCAGATATGTGAGGGGTAATAAAGATGCAAGTTCTACAATCCTGTAGTCAAGAAGCGGGGACCGCACCTCGATCGGTATTCCCATAGAGTTCTTGTCATATGACAATAGCCAATAATGCATCTTGGTTTTAGTCATGTCGCTTGAAAGGGCTTCATGTAACGACTTAAAAGGTGCCCCGCTGTTTTCTGGCGGCTTAATTTTAATATAGTTTCTTAATCTGTGTTTGACCCTTATCCAGGGAGCCAGTGTACGGAGGAGATAAGATATGAGATCAATATTAGACCAAAAACCTTCTCTGTATTCTGTCCAATGGAATAAATTCCCCATAAGATGCCTTATCTTGCCTGTTTTTACCGCTTCGTAGAGGGCCAGAGGGAAATAGTAATAATATCCGGCAAAGAGTTCGTCTCCACCTGTGCCTTGCAATGATATTTTTGTACCGCCTGTTCGCATGATGCTCCAATAAAGCTGGGATACTCGATTATTAGGCGAGTGATAAGGCTCTTCATGAAGGAACGTAAACTCCGCCATCTGTTGCCAGATATTTGCCACAGGAGGGTCAATCACGTGGTAGTCCACATTAAACCGATCGGCTATGAAGTGGGCAAAGGGCTCTTCATTCCATTCCTTCTCTGGAAATCTTACCGTAACTACATGGGTTTTTTCTCGTCCAATCTGTGAGGCAATAGCCACCAGCGATGATGAATCCAGACCTCCGCTAAGTTCGATACTCCAGGGAACATCCGCCCTCAAGCGTATTTTTACGGCATCTTCCAGAGTTTCTCTTATACTCGTGCAAGCATCCTCCACACCCAATTGTTTTTCAGTCATGCGTTTTTCGGACGCTGCCCAAAAGGTATTGACGTTGTTTGGAAAATCTTTATCAACTATAGCCCAGCATGCAGGTTGCAGGCAAAAGATGCCGTCAAAAAATGTAGAGCTGCTATAATCCCTGAATCCATACTCCAGCCAATAATAAACAGCTTCTTCATTCACCTTGTTCCATGAACCCTTGATTTCAGGAACTTGAAGAAGTGCTTTTATTTCTGAAGCAAAATAGACTCGATCCCCTCTTTTTGTCCAGTACAAGGGCTTCTTCCCTAAACGGTCCCGGCTTATTATCAAACAATGCTTTTCACGGTCATAAATTGCAATTGCCCAGAATCCATTCAAACGGGAAAAGCATCCTGTACCCCACGCTTTATATGCTTCTGCCAATACTTCTGTGTCTGATGTGGAAAAGAACTTGTGACCTATACGCTCAAGTTCCTGTCGTAATTCAATATAATTGTATATTTCACCATTGAAAACAACGCAGCATTTTCCATCTATATCTAAAAAAGGTTGATGACCTCTGCGGGAGAGATCTATAATGGAAAATCTTCGATGGGCCAACCCTATATTCATTTTATCGCAGACAGCGTCTTCTTCCAGGATAGGAAAACGTTCTTTGATTTCCGATACACTGTCATTACCTGCATAGCAATTGAAATTGGAGTTGGCCTGTGCCATCAAGATGTATCCTTCATCATCAGGCCCTCTGTGCGCAATTGATTTGGACATAGACAAAAGCACATTTGGTTGAACAGGTTTATTACTTAAATCTATTATTCCGGCAATTCCACACATTATAATCCGTCACCTTTTTTAATTTTGAAGATTTATGCCGACATCTGATGGTCTTGTCGGTAATTTCAGCTCGGTTGTTCTGTTTTTCTGCGCCAGTATTTTTTAACCTTTTGCATCATATTCATGCGTTTCAAAACAGATTCAGCTACTAACGCAAGTCCAATAATCAAGCTTCGTATTACATTAATTCCAAAACCTTTAAATGTAGGAGCAAAAAGATACATGGTTGCTTCATTCCAATGCTTATTTCCAAAACGTTCTTTATATGGAGCGTCTCCAAAACCAAAGTCAATATTATCGATCTTTTCTGCATCATGATACACAGATTCGATCAATTTTATAAAAAGGATGGTGCCCGGCTCATATTTTCTATAATCAGGATCATACCCTGTACTGTCAAGATAAAGCGTTTTTCCGTAGAGGGTCGTCAGCCAAAAAGAAATCGGTCGATTATTATTGTAAAGAATATAGCCCCTGAAGCATCCAAGCTTAACCGACAATTCCAGTCTTTTCTTCATTTCATCATTGTTAACAAAGCCAACACCAAGACCTCTTTGATAGCCTTTTTTTGCAATTTCTTCTGAATCATCACAGAACTGATTTAATTCATCTTTGGTGCGAAAAATTTTGAAAATTACTTTTCCCGAATAATCCTGCTGAAGTAGTTTTTCCATCCTTCGGAGCCAGTATCGATGTTTTGAGCTTATTGTTTTTTGAAAATCCTCAAAGGTAGCCGGCAAATCAATTTTCCAATGCAAAGTTTGTTTGGCAATATGGTCATAGAAAAAGAAATTTGACCTTGATTTTGCTATATGGTGCAATTCGGAATCCGTCCTCAAGGAGCTGAAGAGCGCAATATCTGCCTCGCCTTCTCTTAAAGCCTTTAATACCTCTGAAATAATGATATTATTAATAACATAAGACCGGTCTCCTAATATTCCCTCGTATTCAACATAAAGGCAACGCACATCTGGCGCGTACACTGTTTTATACCCGAATTTACATGTTAATCGTTGCTTTTCAATTCTGGCTACAACCGCTGCAACAGGAACCTCATTTTTAGAGATAACAATAACATAGGGTCTCAAGATTTCGTTTCTTGCATCCACTAATGCCCGAAAAAAATCTATATCCGAGAAGTGATGCCATGTCCACACTTTCCAGACATCCCTGATTATCTCAACATCTCTAACATCTTTTATGATGTTTACTGAATATTTATCTTCTGAGTTGTCGTTAATTTTCCTGGTCATTGGATTTGTCATTGAATCGTACAGATTTTACTATCTCATTAATTTACTTGATTATTCACGCCGTAAACTTTTTGGCCCACTGTGGCACATCATGGTGTTATGGTATCAGCAGGAAAAAGATTTTTAACCCTGAACTCAACATCAAACGATTTCACATACGTTTTTCATTCGTAAAATATGGATGGTTTAGCAGCAAAGATAATCTTTTCAGATATCTGACCACCATATTTTTGGCCGTACTCCGTTCCTTGCTGTTTAGCAACCAATATCCTGACCAACCGAGCAGTCTTATTAATGAGCCGATGCCGGTTATCATAGAAAATATAATAGCTTTTATTTTGCTGTGATGTTTTTTAAAATACTTTATTTTACTTTCTATCTGCACCAAATCCATTTTTATGGACATGTTTTTAGATGTTTGGCCGCCAATATGGATTATCTCAGCTTCAGGGGTAAACAGCACCTTATATCCATGATTCTTTATTCTTCGACATAGATCATCTTCTTCTGAATATACAAAAAATTGAGGATCAAAATTACCCGCCTCTTTAAAAACCTTACGGGGTACCAACATGCAACACCCCATTACAATATCAACTTCTTTTTCCTCTTTGTGATCCCAGTAATACATTTTAGCTCGCCAGGAACTATTGCTGAAAATGATATTCCTCGGAAACAGTTCCTCAAACAATATTCGGCTTAATGATTGGAATCGAAAGCATGAATGCTGGAGAGACATATCCGGATTAAGCAGTCTGCACCCCAGGGCGCCTATGGTAGAATCTTTTTTAGCAATATCAATCATAATATCAAGCGCTCCGGGTAAAACAACCATATCTTCATTAAAAATTAATATATAATCTCCATCTGCAATTTCAATAGCTCTGTTGTGGGAATAACCATAACCTTGTCTTGTAGGATTTACGATTACCTTAACTGCTGGAAATTCCTGTTGCACCATAACAACACTGTTATCAATAGAGGCATTGTCGACAACTATTATATTAAAAGTAGTTTTTTTTGTATTTTCATATATCGATTTTAGGCAGTCTCTCAAAAGGGAAACGTTATCCGTATTCACAATTGAAATAGTAAGTTCAGGATTTTTAACCATAGTCATCTCTTAATAGTATTTATTCCAATAAGATTCTTATAAACAAGCAGAGTACATCCTGATGTTTGCTCAACTGATCTTTAGTGCTTCAGCCCAACTCTTAGGCATATTTTTTTGGATTTCAATATCTGAAAAAAGACAGCTCTTTCTCGGGCCTGTCTTTTTTGCCCATTCGGCCATTCGGGCAACACCCTCTTCTAAGGAATATTTTTCTCTCTTCCCGAATATGCTTTCCAGCCTTTTGTGGGACGAGAAGGCGTGCACGGCTTCGCTTCTTGGCTCAAGGTATTTTATATGGGCAGAAACCCCCATACTCTCAGCAACGACCCGTGTAAGATGATTCACTGTATAAGGAGTATCCGCACCAATATTGAATACCGAATTGTATGATTGAGGAACATCTATGGACTCGGCAATAATCGGGGCCACATCTTGAATGTAAGTAAACGCGCGCGTTTGTTCCCCGTCTCCAAAAACTGTCATGGGTTCGCCTTGCATAACCTGGTTCATAAAAATACCGACAACATTCCTGTATCGGTCGCCAATATTCTGATGCTCTCCATAAACATTATGTGGTCGGAATATTATAAAATCCATACCAAACATATTGCGGCTTTCCTCCAAATCGAGTTCAACCGCATATTTGGCAATGCCGTATGAATCTTCCGGCATCGGTATCATCTCCTCGGCCATAGGGGCTTGCGCAGCGCCATAAACAGCTATCGAAGAGGTAAAAACAAAACACTTCACGTTGTTGTTTACAGCAGCATTAATAAGATTAACCGAACCGATCAGATTATTGTTGTAATTAAATCTTTTTATGAAATGGCTTAGCCCTTCGGCTGCATAAGCTGCCAGATGGAAAATATATTCTATATTATTTTTATTGACCAATTCATCTACCAGATCATGATTCAGTATTGACCCCTCTACGAACTGTGCTTTATTCGGTATATTTTCCTTGAATCCACCACTTAAATCATCCAGCACAATCACCGTATGACCTTTTTTCAGAAGTTCATTAGCCACATGAGAACCAATAAAGCCTGCTCCACCGGTAACCAAACACTGAGCCATAACTACCTCCTCATGCCCATGGGGCGAAATAACGTTCAATATTAACTAATTTTGGTTTTTTCACAATAATTAGGTTACAGCACCTTATTGAATCTATGACCAAAACTCTTTCGGGATTTTTCAATTCTCAAATCCCTTCACATAAGTCAACCCTGCTTTTGTCTCGCAAATTCTGGTATATCCATAAGATTCATGCATCGCAATACTAACTGCGTTTTGAGGCTCAATATTGACCCCTACATATAGCTTTTTAAGCTCTTTGCATCTGTTTAATACCCAATCCTGCATCTTTTTCGCTAAACCTTCGCCTCGGTATAGTGGAGAAACCGCTAATAATTCTACCCAGGCAATCTTGTCCTGAGCCACCGAAAGCCTTTCTTCCAGAAAAAGTTTTTGTGGGACCGGTTTTATAAGCCGAATCATACTTTTTATAACATGGAAGATCAGTAGCGGATTATTAAGTAAAGCAGCTATTTTCAGTACATCTACAATTCTATTTTGCCAAGGGTCTTTCTTTCTCTCGTTAAAGAAAAGCTCCCTGTCCGTAATAAGAACGTAGAAGCCAACAGCTCTATCTCCGACAGAAAGGCTGATGGTTTCAGAAAAGGACGATTCAAGCATTGTTTTCCACCACTGTCGGGACTGAACAGAGGGGCCATTCCATCGCAGGGACTCCGGAAAACTTGCCCGGCATATTTCTATAAGTTGGTCAATTTGTCCAAATTCTGCAAGTTTGAGCTCAACAGTACCGTCTTTATTTTGGGCGATCATCTTTTCACCCTAATATTTTAAACAAATTCAGTGATTCCGGCCTGCAATAAGGTTTTATGGGTACCGGAACGGTTCATTTCCATATAGAGGGCTTGAAAAGTAATTTATTAATCTGTTCTTTCCGTACATAACGGATCAATTCCTGATCATCAACCTGAGGGATTTTTTTTACATAACCGCTCAGGAATCCATACATTAAACCAATTGCCATAACTCCATAGGGTTTCTGAAATATCCTCTTTAAACACTTGAGAAACATAAAGAGGGGGTGATAGCCTGTTATATAGTTTGCCAGTCCATTTTTCACAGAATCACGCCATGTTCCTTCAGGACCCCCTGTATCACGGAGCTGAATTATCTTTATGTCTGGGGAACTCTGTGTTTCCCAGCCTAACATATTAGCTTTTACTTCATCGATAGTATCCCATCCCGGAATTGTGAGAATACCTCCAATGTTTTCCCAGCATTCTTTTCTATAAATTTTAGTGGCGCCTCTCACATGGAAAACAGGACACTTCTCGAGTTTTAAATTTTTATTACTATCCATAAGATAAATAGAACCGCCTCCAATTCCAAGCCTCTTATTTAAACTAAAAAAATGTAAACATTTTTCAAAATAGTCAGAGTCAAACAATAAATCCCCATCAAGTTTGACAATAAATTCCCATTTCACAGATTCTATCAACTTATATCCATCATATAGCGCTTCGACTTCACCCCCGGCGGAATTGCGAAACCCTCTGTTTTTTCTGTGCAAAGTAAGAATCCAGTCAAACTTTTTTGCATAGGCATCAATTATACTACCTGTATTATCGCTTGACCCGTCATTTACTATTACCCATCTGACAGGTAATATCGATTGATGTATGACGGATTTTATCGTCTGTTCTATATGCTCTTCTTCATCGCGAGCCGGGGTAATTATTATATATTTGTTAGCAAAATCCATTATTTTCTAATGTCCTCTGTTTTTACGATAATATGCAATTTCTTTCAACTTCTTAAAAAGATACTGCAATCTGTAAACCCAATCATAATCCCCTTCAAGTTTTGCCTCAAAAAATTTATTATCATCGTAAGAATTTACAGGGATACGGCTCAGGAAGTATACATCCTCATATGGAGTTGCAGTTCCAATCTTTGTACATACACCATATTTATACCCGGATTTCATCAATAATTCCTTCAGATCATTCACAAACTCCCTGTTTACCTCAGGAAAAGCGAATGGATAGGAAAAGGAATCTACCTCATCGCCTATTTTATCTTCTATAGTCTCTTTAGAAAATTTGAGTTCATATTCAACTTTCTTCTTTTTTAATTGCTCTAATTGTGGGTGATTTACCGTGTGAGAACCGAAGGTTATACCATTTTGGTGAAGTTCTCTGACTTCATCCCAGTTCATGTGCTCTTTACCTTTCAAATGGAATGAGTTTTCTCCTATAAATGCTGTGGGCAGAAAGACCGTAGCAGAAAAATTATAATTTTTTAGAATAGGGAAGGCTTGAGTATAAAAGTCTTTATATCCATCATCGAATGTTATGACAACATTGCGTCCGATTGATGGGCTGTCAGTTTGGCTGGCTGACAATAAACTGATGGCATCTTTTAAATTTATAATTGAATAATTATTTTCTTCCAGATAATGCATATGCATATTAAAAATCTCAGGAAAGGTGCAAACCTCGTAGTAAGGATGAACATTATCCGAAGAGGCATCTGAAATACTGTGATACATCAATATAGGGATATGGAAATCATTTTTATTTTTTAAAATCTTTGAAAATGAATTAAACACATATAGACTGAGTGTACGATCAATCCTCATCATACCTATAATATTATTGGTCTTTACTGCTGACAAGATTATTAATTATTTTCAGATATATATATTTTTTGCTTTCCCAGTTGTTTGTTTCAACAAATTTTTTCCCGCATGCCATAAGATCCAGCCGTTTTTCAGGATCATGGTACAGCCCGATAATACATTTTGCGAGATCCTCATAATTTTCAGGTTCAAAAAACATAATCATAGAATCATCAAAATAATATTGATCAATTTTTGTTTTAGAAGCAACTATCGGCAGTCCTGCTGCCATATAATCGAATGTTTTTGTACTAAAAGCTTCTTCGGCAAAAATGCCACCCCTCTTTGGAATAACCCCAAGATCAAAATCTTTATAAACTTTTGCCAGTACTTCAATTGTAACAGGATCATGAAATTTAAAAATTTGATCAAGATTAAGATTGCTGATTAATTTATTTATTTCTTCAGTAAAATATCGATTTGTTGTTGCGGCGTAGACATCCACCTTAATATGGGGTAACTTCTGATGAACAATTGACATGGCCTTAATGAGTATGTCAAGGCCATGAAGGTGAGAAATGGTGCCTGGATAAATAATATTAAACCGATCCTTATCTTTGTTTACAACAGTTAATTCTTTGTTAAAAAATGAAAGGTCAGCATAATTAAGAATAGTTGTGCATTTTGTAGGCAACACTCTGTCTCGATCTATAATTTTATTCCTCCAGATGTCATTTGATACGACAACATGGTCAGCAAAAGAAACTGACATCCTCTCAACAAAAAGAAGTAATTTGACACTGAATGTATTCACGGATTTGTTGAATTTTTGACAAAAAAATTCAGGCATTATATCATGAATATCTAAAATTATTTTTGCACCCATGAGTTTTGGAATAATGGCCATAAATACTAAAAAATCTGGCACGTTATGTATGTGAATGACTTTATAGCGATATCTTAAATGTTTAAATAAAAGTATGACGCTTCCTTTAATAAAAAAGGACAATATCTTAAAAACATAGTTAAAAATGAATTTTTCATCAAAGGCTCTTTTTTGTATTCTATATACATTCACTCCATTTACAATTCCTTTGTAAGGTTGACCATGCCTTTTCAATGTAATTGCATCAACTCTATTCGTATCATTTACTAACAACTCTGCATATCGTCTTACCCTTAAATCAACCTCGTAAAAAGAATATGCAATAGAGCAAAAATTCATAAAACATCACCTCAAATCGGGAATATTATTTATTGTATCCACTATATAATCCAAATCGCTTGTAGATAAAGTATAATAATGTGGAATAACAAGCGTTGTTTTTGAGCATAATTCAGCATTTGGACAATCCCCCTCATAATCGTATTGTTCTCTTACTTCGTCGATAATTTCATCATGATATTTTGCACTATCGATTCCACATTTTTTAAGATATTCAGCAACAAAATCTCTTTGTTCTCTATTTTTGAATCTCACAGCAAACTGGTAATAATTATTAAAACAATCATCTTTTTCAAAAGGCAGAAAAATGTTTGTTTTTTTTATTTTTTTCAAATAAAATAGGGCATTTTCTCTTTGAATATTTACTTTTGAGAAAAGAGTATTCAATCGATCATTTAATATCCCTAAATCACCCCTGGATATCTTTTTTAAGCTTAATCCCCTTTTATTTGTTAAATTTAGTTTTTTATCCAACAGCATACCAAGCGGTTGACCCAAGACACCATATAGGGGTCTATTATACAAACGTGTCTTTATGTACGTTGCCGAACAATGCAGTACTTCCTGAATAAAACTCCAATCTTCAAGGTTGTTGGCATTTTTCTTTATTGATTCATAAAGTATGGGATCCCGACAAAAAATCGTGCTTCCTTCTCCGGTTGATGCATACTTCCCGGAACGGAATGAGAAGAACGATGCAGTCGACTTAGAATAGAATCCGGTATAGATGTTTCGGTATTTACTTAATAATGATTGTGCACAATCTTCGATGATGGGGATACCTATGCAAACATTTGAGATTAAATCCATATTGCAGGGATTTCCAAACATATGAACAGCAATGACAGCGGAAAGATATTTTTTTTTATTATCCAAATCTGTAACTGACAAGTTATAATCATCCAATTCTATATCTATGAATTTTGGAATAAATCCAGCTTCCTTTATGGCATCAAAAACAACTGAGCAACAGAAAAACGGTACTCCGACATAAGACCCTTTTTGAAGCTTCAAAGATTTTAAAATAACATATAAAGATGTTCTTCCTGAATTTGTAAAAATCGGCTTAAGGCCAAAAAAATTTTTTATCTTTACTCCATTAAGAGATGCTTGTTGTTTTAAAATTACTTTAAAAACTTTAATTACATCGGAAAGCTGATAATCCCAATTATATCTTGGAATTAATCCAATCTTGTTTTTGATTACTTTTTGTTGTATTTTCATTATTTAATTCTTTATTCCCAACAGTTGCATTAAATCATCCATGTTTATTAAAACAATTCAGATTATGTCTATGCTCATCCGTTCATGTGACGCCAAAAATGAGCCATTTCCATAGGTAGTACATGCCAGTATTGGTCGGCGTAAGTATTTTTGATATATTCAAGAAATTCAACATAGTATTGCTGTGGGAACTCTTCTAAAGACATGTTTTCGCTTTCAAAATTTATATAGTCTGGATGAGTATTTAAGAGTGCCATACCACCATTCTCTGCAATCCAATTCAGTTTCTTTTTCCAAATATCTATCTTATTCTCTTTCATTAAAATATACAATGTAAAATCCTGCGGCAACGTATAGGGCATTTCAACATATCCTCTTTGAGTTAAATCATCCTTAACATAAAAAGGGAAGATCGTTTCAACACCGTCCGATTGGGGTTCAAAGGGATCAGTGTCAAATGTAGAGGCATCGTACGCTATATCTAAATTATGTATCCATTCAAGATTATGCTGCATCGATGGCGAGCGGAAACCAACCGCCCCCCACTCTTTAAGGTAATGATTTATTTTTGAGGCAGATTTCATAAAGAACTCTTTCGATTTATAGAGCTTGCCATCATGGTTCAAACCATGTACACCCACTTCAAAACCATTATCTGTTATATATTGGCGAAGTTCAGGCGAAACAATATAATCTTCCAATACAAAATTGAATGAGGATTTAAAATTCAAGGATTTCTCGATATTGAGCAGTTCTTGACATTTATCATGCCCTTTTTGTGTATCAACATCGTGTGTCAGTATAAGAGCAAATTTTTTTCCGTTAGGCCAGCCCTTCCATCCAACGGGAGCAATAGAAGACTTTTTGTCTATTGGCCAGATATCTCTGTTGAACGGCAATTTAAATTTAATAATTCCCCTTCTCAAAGAGATCTGTAACCGTCTTGGAATATACGGCTTTAAATTGTAATAAAAAGTGTTTATGAAATTAAACATTTGCAGCTAACCTATATGCCTATATAACAATGAACCTATGATTTTGAGTAAAGGGACCGGCATTCTCCTAAACAACATAGTATTAAAATCTCCCACCATCTGACTAACTTCCATGAAAGCATCTTTTTCCATATCGTACCTATAGTATTCAATAACATCTTCCGTTGTATTCCACCCGGTCTTAAACCTTCTAAGACCATCGTTTTCAAGCTCAGTCCTTCCTAAACAGAGTGTTTTATACTCATACTTACACAGCCATTGTATTGCCTCCCATAAAATAAGATTGTTCGCCCTCAGATATTGAAAATTAGTATCCGAGGCAGCATACTTATACATCGCTTTTTCACCAAAGAGTGCAAATACAGCACCGGCAATAATTTTTTCTTGAAAAGAAGCAAGTGCAACAAAACCTAAATCCATAGAGATGACATGTTTAAAAAAGTTTTTGAAAAAGCGATATGGTTGTGGAGGCAATCCATGTCGTTTTCTTGTTATACAGTTCAATTTACAAAATTCGTTTACAGATTCTAAGGTATTTAATATTTTTACTTCAACCCCTTCTCTGGCTGCTTTGTGAATTGCACTTTTGGTGCCTTTCCTGAAATTTGAGAATATGAAATTCTCTTTCATGGTCAAATCTATGGAATGGTGGAGATATTTCTCAGAAGACATGGTGCCGTTTAATGCTTTTTGTGCACCTCGTAACTCTAAATATTTCCATTTGCACTTTCTGCCATAATCAGTAATATGATTGAACAACTCATTGAACTGACTGATGTTGCCAAATACAGGTTCACAATAGTCGGAGAATGGAAGAGAAACCCCTTTGTGTCCGGTTAAAGCACTACTCACATCCATGCATGGTATTAAGGCCACTATTCTATCGTTCTTGAACAAGGTAAAATAAATTGGAGTATATTGGTACGAGTCATTTAATGTCTTTGCCCACGAAGAGGAATGAAAGAATGAGTATCCCGGAGTTTCAATAATCAACTTGTCCCAGTCAGGATGATTTATTGGATTTATGATTTGGATATCCATAGGGAAATAAGCTAAAGTTTAATTAACAAAAGGCAACCTGCAAAAGCTTAAAAAAACTAAGAACATAAATTGATAATAGCATCAGATACGTATTTGATTTGCTCTTCAGTTAATTCAGGGAACATCGGAAGAGAAACAAACTCTCCGGCACACCTTTCGGCTATAGGAAAGCTATCCTTTTTATACCCAAGAAAAGCATATGCATCCTGCAAATGAAGAGGTATTGGATAATGAATTCCACAGCTAATCTCCTTTTGCCCCAACTCAGATATAAAATCATCACGGTTTTGAACACATATGGCATATATATGATACACGTGCTTTGAATAATCTGCTTCGCACGGAAGAATAATGCCCTTTATGCCAGCCAGTAATGAATTGTACAAAAACGCGTTTTTGCGACGCGCCTCATTCCATGCATTAAGATGTTTCAGTTTAACACTTAATACGGCACCTTGAAAACCGTCCATGCGCGCATTCCACCCTATGAGATTGTGGTAGTACTTTTTTGCCTGACCATGGTCTCGCAATACACGAATCCTCTCCGCCAAATCTGCGTTGTTTGTTATTACGGCGCCCGCTTCACCATAGGCACCCAGGTTCTTCCCCGGATAGAAGCTGAAACAGCCCATACTGCCCATTGTGCCGGCCCTATGTCCCTTGTATAAAGCCCCGTGAGCCTGACAGGCATCTTCAATGATATGCAACCCATGATTCCTGGCAATATCAGCAATCGGATCCATATCGGCCATTTGACCAAAAAGATGGACCGGTATTATTGCCTTTGTCTTTGGTGTAATTGCCGCCTCAATGAAAGATGGGTCCATATTAAAAGTTTTTTCATCAACATCGACAAAAACCGGCTTCGCACCGCAAAAACTGATGGCCTCTGCAGTTGCTATAAATGTATCGGGCACGGTTATGACTTCATCCCCTTCGCCAACACCAAGTGCAAGAAGGCTCAACCATAAAGCATCTGTTCCCGACCCCACTCCAATAGCATGTTCAGATCCACAAAATTCGGCAAACTCTTTTTCAAACTGTGCAACAAAGGGACCGCCAGCAAAGGCAGTATTTTCCATTACTTCTTGTAATGCCTGATTGATTTCAATTCTAAGAGACTGATACTGCGTTTTAAGATCGAGAAAAGGCACTTTCACGGTTTAACCTCCTGGATTTTTCGCAGTATTCGGGCCGGATTGCCCGCCACTATCATATCTGGCGGAACATCTTTCGTTACAACACTGCCGGCACCTACAACTGCATTTTCGCCAATTACTACATTGCACAGGATCGTTGATCCGGAGCCGATTGAAGCTCCACTTTTTACAAATGTCGGCTCAACTTTCCAGTCGTCCTCTGTTTGCAGCAGTCCATCAGTATTTGTTGCTCTCGGATACAGATCGTTTATGAAAGCTACGCCGTGTCCGACAAAAACATTGTCTTCTATGGTCACTCCTTCACAGATGAAGGTGTGGCTTGAAATTTTGCAGTTCTTGCCGATTACTGCATTTTTCTGTACCTCTACAAAGGCACCTATCTTGGTATTATCGCCAATTGAACATCCATACAGGTTTATAAACTTTGATAATTTTACGTTTTCCCCAAGTTTTACATCATCGGATATGGATAAGTATTGACTCATAATTCTACCATTTCACCTTTCTTCATTAATGATTTATTTGCAGCTTCAAGGACTTCAACAACCCTTAATCCTGATACACCATCATTGATTGGTGTTTTGTTGTTCAATACACAATCAATAAAATGTTCTGTTTCAAGCTTCAATGCTTCTGTTTTATTCACTTTAGGCACCCACATATCTCCTGAGCGATAGCTTACAAGGAGATCATAAATTCCTTCCCTGTTTTTTACGTCCACTCCTTTGTCATATATTTCTATTTTCTGATCTTCTTGAAGATCGTTCCAGACGAGCATCTTTTTATCGCCGCCAATGAGGGTTGTTCTTATCTTAACAGGCGACATCCAATTCACATTAAAATGGGCAATCAAATTGTTGGGAAAATATAAGGTAATATAAGCTATGTCTTCAGGTTCATTGTCAAAATGGGCAGCACCTGTTGCGACTATTGCAGTAGGCCTGTCCTTAATAAGGTAGTCCATAATTGACAGGTCATGAGGCGCAAGATCCCAGATCACGTTTACATCATGCTGAAAAAGGCCCAGATTTACCCTCATAGAATCAAAATAATAAAGGTTTCCAAGAGTTCCCGCATCAATAATCTCTTTAATCTTACTAACAGCACCGGTAAAAAGGAAAGTGTGATCAACCATTATTTTTAAATTGTTTCTATCTGCCAATTCTATCAACTCTTTTGCTTGAGCCACATTAAAAGTAAAAGGTTTCTCAACAAAAACATGCTTGCCATTCTGAAGCGCCTTCTTCGCAATATCAAAGTGCGTGAACACCGGTGTAACTATAGCGACAGCATCTATGTTTGTCGAAAAACATATGTCGTCCGGGTTGTTTGTAATCTGGACATTAGGATATGCTTTTTTAGCGCGCTTTAGCATGTCCTCATGTATATCACATACAGAAAGAACTTCAGCTCCATCTGTTGCTGTAAAATTTCTTACTATGTTCGGTCCCCAATAACCATAGCCTACTACACCTATGCGAATCATGTTTTCTCCTTTAATTTATTTTTTGTATTTTATGTTAAATATCCAAATTATAAGCCTCAGTGACCAAGGGAAGGGGTTTAGCTTTTTTCCTGATCAATTAATACGCTCCTTTACCTTTGAGGACAACCAGAGGTGTTTTAAGCAATATTTTTATATCAAGCCACAGGGACCATTCCCTGATATATTTTATATCCAGACGCACCATTTCATTAAATGTGGTCAAACTTCGTCCTTCTACCTGCCAAAGTCCGGTGATTCCAGGTTTGAATTCCAGCATCCTCCCTTTATGCCAGACATCATATTGTTCATATTCATATGGTATAGGAGGCCTTGGTCCAACAAGAGACATATCTCCCTTAAGGACATTGAGTAATTGAGGGAGTTCGTCTAAACTTGTTTTTCTTAAAAATCTTCCTATTCTGGTAACCCTTGGGTCATCCTTGATTTTATAAATTATTTCTTTTTCAGTTTCTTCTGCTCCTGAGTTATCACCTTCCTGTCCACTGATAAACTTTGTAACAAATTGTTTATGAATTTCCAAATCTTCGTTGACATACATTGTTCTGAATTTTAAAAAGGTAAAAACCTTTCCAAACAGCCCTACCCTTTCTTGCCTGAAAAACACAGGTCCGGGAGATGAATATTTTACCAACAGAGCAATACCCATAAATAAGGGGGAGAAAATAATAATCCCTACAAGACTCCCAAAAACATCCATGAGGGACTTAATGAAAAATGAAAAAACACTTAGAGGGGTTTTAGTTGATAGCAACAGGTCCGGATATAAATTTAAATCAAGGGGAGTGTTGGCAAGGATGATTTCATTGCTCTCCGGAAATGAATGGCAGGAAACAAGTATTTTTTTTATAAATTCCCTGTCAAAAAAGTTCAGCAATTTATCATATATTCTCCGTATAATTATATCCTTTGCCGAGCTTGAACATCCGCCTCCTTTCATTTCCCTGAACATTACCCCTATGACGGTATCATATTTATACCAGCCTACCGCATCGACATCTCTAATTGAGGTACACAGTATCGATGTTATTTGCTCTGTAATTCCTTTTTTATTATCTGATTCCCGAAATATGCTGATATCAAGAAGCATTAACAGAAAGCGATCTTTAGAACGCTCCGATCTTTTTCTCTCAACGCGAAGCAATTCACCAAAATAATCCTCAACATAGATTCCATAATCATGATCCGTTAGGGTGGCACATATTTTTGATACCATAGAAAATGCCTTTTGGTTCTATTTATATTTATTTGTTAATGAAACATGATTTATTATATTACTAAAGTCTTCTATAAATCCATTGCGGAATGTAAAATTTACGTTTGTTAAACACAGCGCCAACAATCTTGGCCCCGTTTTGCAGGAGCCTTTCTTTTATATTAGATGTTACGGGCCATCTCGTTTTCTCCGCCTCTACAACTACAATAACGCCATCCACGGTTCTACAGATTGCAAAACCAATGGGTGAGGAACCCCCTGGCGGCGAATCAACAAAAATCATATCGAACTTTTTCTTCAACTGCTCCCATATATCATCAATCCTTGGAGAGTCAAAAAGATCAGCGTCATATGTAGAACTTAAAGACATGGTGCTGATAAATAGGCTGGTCTCTCCAACATGATACAAAGCTTCTGCTATAGGGAGACCATCTTTAATTACTTCTTTCATATCATGAGCCATATTAATATTGAATGCATGGTGATGTGTCGGCAGTTCCGGATCGGCATCGAGAAGTAAAACTCTCTTGCCCAGCCTTAAAGCAAGGGTACTTGCGAATTCACGAGCAATAGTAGATGTCCCTTCTCGCGGCACCGAACCAATAAATTGAAAAACCTTTTTCTCTTTATCAGCAAAATGGTGGCTAAGCATCTGATAAAGCTGAACCATATCGTATTCCATATTTAGCCTTGAAGCCTCCTGAACGGGCGAAGTCGTACGGGAATGCCTCAGTTTCTGTCTGGCATGTTCTAATGCTTCAAATATTTTACTCAAAAACTATCCTCAGTTTTAATTTGATTTTCAGTTATTCTCGGAAAGATAATTTTATCGCCCACTAAGATTTTGTTCATATCTTTTATGTGCGGGTTATTCTTCCTGATGAATTCCATCAGTTTTTTATCAATGAATCTTCTGTCTTTAATGCCATATATATCTTCTATTAGTTGGATAAGATTGTCTCCCTTTCCAATTATCTTAATTACAGGCACATCCGGTTTGTCTTCTTCCTGAATTTGCTTCGGAATTTCCGGTTCCTTCCTTTGTAATACAGGTTTAACATTGGCCTTAGCAATTGCCGTAGATTTCATCTCTTCCAAGGCTACGACCCCTTTGGTTTGGCTCCAGAATAAATCAGTAAGCATTGATGTCAGTGTATTCCTATAAGAAGACATCAAGAAGGCAAAGAGCAGGAGAAGCAAGGCAGCCAGAGCAGCATGCTGCCACTTAAAAAAATATGCATGTTCTTGCTTGCCGTAAAAATCAGAAATAACTTCATTTACAATTTTTGGTGTAATGGGATATTGTTGATGACCAAAACCGGTAATAAGAGCATTATCGCAGAGAATATTTATGATTCTTGGAATGCCTTTTGATTGTTGTATTATAAGCTGAAGAGCGCTTTTGCTGAAAACCGAATAAACCTGACCTTCTCTTAAGCCCGCCTTTGTTAAACGATGTTTAATATATGCCAAACTCTCTTCTGGTGGAAGGGGGGCGATTATTGAACGAATTGCAATTCGCTGCTTAAGCTGTCGCAGTTCGTACTTGTTAAGTATATCATCAAATTCTGATTGGCCGATAAGTATAATTTGTATCAGTTTGTCTGTTGAAGTTTCCAGATTGGAGAGCATTCGGAGATTTTCCAGCGTTTCTATGGGCATATTCTGCGCTTCATCTATTATTACTATAACATCACGGCCCGCACCGTACTCATCTATTAAAACGAGATGTAGTTGATGTACCATGTCTGATATGTCATATGTGGCCGGCTTAGAACCCAACTCCTGAAGAATAACAGCAACAAGGCTTTTGAAAGGGATGTTAGGATTAAATATGTATATCAGTTTAAGATGTTCGTGGTCCATCCTGTCAAGATAGGAACGCAAAATAGTTGTCTTCCCGACCCCGACTCCACCGGTGATTGCAGCAAATCCTTTCTTTTTTTCAATGGCATACATCATTGACGCTAATGCCTGTTTATGACTATCACTCAAAAACAGAAATGCAGGGTCAGGAGTAATGTGAAAGGGCTCTTGTTTAAGGCCATAGTAGTTAAGATACATTTCTTAGCATTACCTCCGGGGCATCTTATATGAAACGGTTATAAGGACCGGCAACCTGAGATGTTTTACTACAGCTTCAGGAGTTGTCATGCCTTGGGGGATTATTTCAAACAAGTAAGCCAGACCAAAACCAACAACTAACGCCATAAAAAAACCTACACCTAATATTTTTCTCTGGTTTGTCTTTATGGAAGATGTAGGAACTACAGCCTGTTCAATAACTTGTATATTAGTTATCTTTCTTCGATCCATATCCTCTGAAATTCTTGCTTCCTCGTGTTTTTTTGAGTAAATTTCAAAATTAGTTTGAGCAATAGATACATTTCGTTCCAGCTTATTAAGTTCCTCTCCGTCGGTACTAAGGGAAGCCAACTGTTTATCCAGCCGAATCATCTGTTGCTGAAGGTTTGCTATTTTCAACTTTAGCGGACCTATATCCGCCTCCAGAGAGCTAAATTCTTTACTCTCTTTTTGTTCCTCTTCGTACTGACGTAGCGCATCTTTAACTTTCTGTATCTGTTTTCTGATATTTATAACCGGCCGGCTATCTTCTTTGTAAGTTGCTAACAATTGTGTTTCTTTTGCTTCAAGATCAACCAGTTTTGCCCCTACAGTAGCCGTATATAAATCTGAGACAGCCTTTTTCTTTTGACCTTTCAGGAATTCAATTCTTTTTATTAATTCATAATATCTGCTGTCCTCGATTTTCAGCATTGATTCTATCTCTGTTCGTTTTCCAATAATAAAATAGTATTGGTCCTTAAGATTTGTTATTTGATTTTTATCTTTAAATGCTGACAGCTTACTTGAAGCCTCCATTAATTTAGCTTCATAATTTTTAAGCTGCTCCTCAATAAAGGGAGACTTTGTTTCACCAAAAACCTGCAGGTGTTTATCCTTAAGTTGCTCTGATAATGTGTTGGCTACCTTTGCCGCCATTTGAGGATTGAGGTGTCTGTAATAAATTTCAATTACATTACTTGCTTTTACTGGTTTTACAAGAAGATCCTGCAAAAATCTATCTACAGCTATCTTTTCAGCAAACTGTTTTCTGCTTTTTAAATCCGGATATATATTAAATACCCCTACTACATTAATCACCTTACTAACCAAATCATTGCTTGTGAGAATTTGAATCTCTGTGTTTATAGCCGATTCGAAATTCACAACAGGTAATCTATTTTCGGAAATACCAACATCGGTTGAGGGAATAAATTCCCTTCCGGGCTTAATCATGATCGCCGCTTTTGCCACATAATTTGCCGGAACAGCGAGAGATAGGAGGATGGTCACTATGACAATGGGAATAATGGAGAAAATAATTTTATATTTATGTTTAAAAACAATTGTTAGAAGATCACGTAAGCTATATGTAGGTTCTTTTTCCTTCATGTATAAGTTCTGTCAAATTTCATTAATAAGTCATAGGAGAAGGAGTAGGGACCGGTGATGGCAGGGCAAATGGTAAAAGTCTTCTTACATATTGGTCTACCCATAGATCAACATTTGCAATTGGAGATCTCGGCACATAAACAATATCAAAGGGCATAAGAAGAATATCCTGGCTTAGATCGGTACCATCGAGAACTTTTTCAAGATTAACAGTTGTGATTATTGCCTTATGATCTCTTCCCCGGCGAATAACAATAACCTCGTTACGCCTTGCCGATTCCTTCATACCATTAGACTGTGCAATTGCCTGCATTACAGTCATCTGACCCATTATTGGAACTAATCTGGGAGAGCCTACTTCTCCATCTACAAAAACCTTTTGGTGGCTGAAAGACCGCACTACAACAGCAATTTCAACGTTTCTTAGCTCTGTAGCTTCATACTTTCTTTTGAGAGAATCTTTCAATCCATCAGGCGTTAACCCGGCTGCAACAACCTCATCAATCAGTTGAAGCGCAATACGTCCATCCGGGCGCACTGGAAGTTCTTTTTCATTCAATTCGGGATTATAGAAGAACTTGATATCAAGTGAGTCGCCTACCTGAATTTTATAATTTGTGTCCGGCGTAAATAATTCGGGCCGCGGGTATATATGCGTCTGCGGAATTGCAAAATTTGCAGGGTTCGAGACCATAGGGCCTCCACAGCTGACTAAAATAAAAATGCAGAAAAAACCCATCAGTATTCTTTTTTCTGCCAAAAGTTTCACCCTAATAATCACACAATAGTTTATAATTATTGAATATATTTGGATACCTTATTTTTTTAAAAGCTACCGCCATTGCACAAATATTTCGAAATATCGAAAGTATGAGCACTATCATCATAAAGCACATATAAAAATTAGAATAATCAATATAAACTCTAATCCTTGATGCAATTCTACCTTCAAAAGCCTTGCAAAATCAACAGCAGAAATGATCTATCCTTATTTCATATTTATTTTTGTAGCATGAAGTATATAAGATTTTATTAATTTAAAACCCCCACATATTGTATCGCAACTATAAAAATATACTATATATAGTTGTAAAATATTGTCAAGGAAAATCGTTGACCTGCATCATTTTTATGTCTTTTGTGAATATAATGATTGAATCTTTGTTTTTTCTGTTATAATTTGACATTGAATATAAATTTAATAAAAAGCAGGGTATTCAAAAAATGTTTTTATCTTAAGGGATTAATGCTCTTCTGGCTAAAAAAGGGGGTAATATTTATGGTTATAAAAAAGTCTGTTTTCATTTCCTGTTTGGTTTTGGCGGCTTCAATGTTGATGTTATGTAAAGCGTATACATTCAGTCAGGCTGATCTGGAGTTACTAAAATCGACAAAGAGCTGCCCGTATTGTGATCTTCCGGACGCAAATTTATCCGGCGCCATACTAATCAATGCAAAATTGTCCGGCACAAACCTTTCCGGGGCTGATCTTACTAATGCAAACCTTTCCGGGGCTGATTTTGCTAATGCAAACCTATCGGGGGCTAATTTGACCGGTACAAAACTATCGGGGGCGAACCTTTTTCGAACAAATATGACCAATGCAATTTTCTCGGGCGCGAACCTGTCAGGAGCAGACATGACCGCTGCAAACCTGAGCTATGCAACCTTAACAGCCGTTAATATGATTAATGCGGACTTGTCCAGCGCATACCTTACCGGTGCAAAGCTGTCCAATGTAAACCTGGCCACCGCAAAACTATCCTATGTAAACATGGTAGGAGCAAAATTATCTAACGTAAATATGTCAAATACGACCATGAATTTCATAAACCTCGCTGATGCCACAATGACCGGTGTAAAACTGCTTCGCGCAGACTTATCTGACGCAACCTGGACTGACGGTTCAAAGTGCGTCCGTGGCTCTATAGAAGATTGCAAGAGGTAATCGCGCAAGAAATTCTCGGACTTTCATGGAATTATAAAAAAATCTATGATTTTGTGATATATGTCATTGTCAAAACAAACAAATTATTATATATAATAAACTTGTAATAATTTTTTTCATTTTTCAGGGGATGAACATGGACAATAAAAAAAATACTTTTTATTTTTCAGGATTAATGATTATCGTATTAATTCTCTTTATCTTGACTCCCTCAATTAATTATGCCCAAACACAAACATTTACCGGCGATACATCCAGAAGCACTGAAAGACTCGGTAATTTTATTGGCGAATTCACTTACAGATTGCTTTCACCGTCAGCAGCAACGTTGGACGTTACGTTAAAGAATGTCAGCCCTTCAAGTAATGGAGGTTTTTTAACAGGTTTTGCATTTAATAATCCAAATAACTTCATTGCAAATGTAAGTTTATCAGGTTCAAATCCTTTTTTTAGTCTCCTTGGCGGACAAAGCTTTCGAGATACCATAAGCGCTTCGCCCTTCAGCGCTTTTGACATCGGTGCAGCAGTAGGAGGAAATTTCCTGGGCAGCGGCAACCCGAGCAACGGCATCCCTGTTGGAGGAACTGCAAGCTTCACTTTTGCTATGACCGGAAATAATCTGAATCAACTGAATACGGGCAGTTTTTTCCAAGCAAAATCAGCAGAAGGTGATTTTGCCATTACCCGTTTTAGAGGCTTTAATAACGGTGGGAGTGATAAGGTGCCCGGAGCTACCGGGGTACCTGAGCCTGACATAATACTTCTTCTTGTTATCGGCCTTATCGGAATTGTAGCTTTTAATAAACGGGATTTGAAGGCGCAAGCAAAATAATTGTTTTTATAAATGAGTCAACACGGTAATATAATAAACTTTTGACAAAATTATAAAAAACAGGTAAAAAAGTAAATCTATTTTTCAGCAAGGTACCCCTTTCTTGCCCAGTCGGGGAATCCTCCAAGGTAAACATAAATATTGGTATATCCGAGTTTTTTAGCTGCGACCGCAGCCTTTAAGCTGGGGGCTCACCCGCCCCCCCTGCAGTAGAACACGATGGGAAATGTTTTGTCTTTCGGCAGCAGTTCATCGAGAAATCTGAATTTTTCCTGGGGTATGTTGATTGCTCCCGGTATGCGGACATCTCTATATTCGTACTCACTCCTGTTATCCACTAAAAGGAAGGGAGCTTTTTCATCCATCATTTTTTTCAGTTCCAACGCGGTTATTTCCTTAAAATCATCGGTAAGTTCACAGGAGGCGGTAAAAAATATTATGAATATCATGAGCGGTAAAATGATAACCTTAAACAGGCTGAACTGTCCTGCATCGGGTTCTTGGTGACTAGCATTAAAGTTCTGCCATGAAAAACAATTCTTCATCATTTTTTATTAAATATCTCCCTTATCTTCTGCTTTGCTTCGTCAACCTGTCTGTCGCTCAAACCCATGCCCTGCGGTGTTGATTCAGGCGTGTTTTCAATACTATAAATCCTTTCTTTCAACCCTGCCTGTATCTTCATGCCGGACGGGGGTTCCGGCACAATGCCTATAGCCTCTTTCACATCATCCGGGAATTTACCGGGGTCTGCTGTCTCATAAATCACGGAAGGCTTATCATGCCTGCCTTGCAGAAAGATCTCAAGCGTTCTCCAGCCCACTGCGCCGTGGGGATCGAGGACTACATTATGCCCGTTATAAACATCTTTCATTGTCTCGTAGTGCTGAGAGTTGGTTATACCTGTGGAAAATATATCTCTCCTCATTTGATCCATATCCGGCATTTTGTCAATAATACCGGGCATTATTACCTGTCCGGTTGCGGAACCTCTTTCATCATACATATGTCCGCCATAGAAATCTATCAGTCTCGCAAGGTTGCTCGGATGTGACACTATCATGGCTGAAGAGGGCGATTTTATCGATGCCCTTACCATGTATCGACCGCTTTCAAGAAAATCAGAAAACTCTGTATTCTCATTTAACCCGCAGATAATTTTCTTTACCGGAAGCCCCATCTGTTTCGCGACAACAGTTCCCATCATATCGCCGAAATTACCGGACGGTATACTTGCGATAAATCCTTCACCCTCATCTGAAATTCTTGAATATGCAAAAAAAGGATACACTGCCTGGGGCAACAATCTTCCCAGACTTATCGAGTTTGCCGAAGTAAACCTTTGGGAGTCTCCAAAAACTTCCTGAGCTAACTTTTTATCATTAAGGATGCTCTTTGCCAGGGCCTGGCAGACATCAAAATCTCCATTAACTTCAAAGGCATATATGTTATCGCTAAGTGTTGTCATCTGTCTTCTCTGACCGTCGCTGATCGAACCTTTGGGATAAAATACAATATTATCAATACGTTCGAGGCCGTAGAGCGCATCAGCCACTGCGCCGCCGGTATCACCGCTTGTTGCAACGACAACCACCCTCTTTAAACTATTTTTACTGAGAAAATAGTTGAGCATCCTCCCGAAAAAACGCGCTGCATAGTCTTTAAAAGAATATGTGGGCCCCTGTGTCAGCCACATAATATATGTCTTTCCGATAATGTGTTGCACATAAGTCGGTATTTTATCGGCCCGGTACGCATCGTCAAGGATTGTCTTTAATACGTCTGCCGGTATTTCAGAGGCAAGGTACCGGCTCAATACAGCAAATGCTATTTCAGCATAAGGCATGCCCTTCATTTCTGCTATTATTTCAGGAGAGACAAGGGGAATCTCATCCCGCGGGATCATATATAAACCGTAATTCGAAGCCATGCCCTTCAGCAGGGCATCTTCAAAGGTGGCTCTCTCGTTGTGATCGTTCGTATTATAATATGTAATCGGTTTCATAACAGGCTTTAGCATAACAGAATGTCTCCTGTATTTTCAACTGAATGCTTGATCGGATAGTGATTCAGTTGGAATTTTCTTTGACAAACAGGCAAAATAATGTAAATTAAAATTAGTGGCAACCATAAAAGACAACGGCATTGAGGAAATCTCCAGAATCCTTTTGAAATTTCGGGAGGAGCGGGACTGGGAACAATTTCATTCGCCTAAAAATCTTGCTATATCAATCTCTATCGAGGCTGCTGAACTTCTCGAACATTTCCAGTGGCGCAAGGAAAACGAAGAGTTTACTCCCGAAACAAAACATGCAATATCCGAAGAACTGGCTGATATATTCAATTATATGATTATGCTGGCAGGCGACCTCGGAATTGATATTATAGAATCGGCAAAAATGAAAATAAAGGAAAATGGAAAAAAGTATCCTGTAGAGAAGGCGAAGGGCTCTATGAAAAAATATAGAGACCTTTAAAAAAACCAGGGGAGGTTATTGTGAAATATTTAACTGTTTTTGCTCTCCTTTTTTCTTTGTTTGTTGTCAACTCGTACGCAGCAGATGTGTTGCCGCCTGATTTTGCTTCAAAAAAAGAGGTTATCTCTCAAAAACTTAAAACAAATGGTTTCAGTGATGAAGAGATTGAAAACATCTTTTCAGATGCCCGGCTAAAGTTGTATCCTGAAATGCTGAACAGAAGCGGGAAAGGCTTGAACTATATGAGCCGGAAATTTGGTCTTCTTTCCAAGAAATCCCTTGTGAGAGGCCAGAAGGTTTTAAAGGAGCATAAAGACGCCTTTAGAGAGATAGAAAACCAGTTCGGTGTAGAAAAAGAAGTCATTGTAGCCATTTACAGGGTTGAAACCAATCTTGGAAACGCAAAAGGCAATTATCTCGTATTTAACAGCCTTTTAACTATGTCCGCATTTGAAAACCGTCGTTCCGCCTGGGCAACGGAGGAACTGATAAGTCTTCTCGTGCTTTGCAGGAACAACAATAAAGACCCTTTTTCCATTAAAGGCTCGTGGGCTGGCGCTTTCGGTTTATGCCAGTTTATTCCTTCATCATATTTGCGCTTTGCTGTAGACGGAAACGGCGACGGCAAAATCGATCTGTTCAACTTCGATGACGCAATGGCAAGCATTGCAAGTTATTTGAAGGCCCACGGCTGGGAAAACGGCAGTCCGGACAAAACTAAAAAAGCTGTCTGGGCCTACAACCACTGCGACAATTATGTAAAAGCTGTTCTCGCTTACGCAAAAGCAAGCAAAACCCTGAAAAAAACCTCTTAACAATCAATAAAAAACCGGCTGAAGCCTGATTATTTCTCGGACTTCAGCCGGTCATAAATGAGCAGCAATAATTTATTCTTTTCCTATCACTTCTTCGCTTCTCCAGCCCCAGGGAAAGCATAAGCTTCTGTTAACACAAATGCTGCCTGCAATGCCTCTGTGGGACATAATGGAAAGCATTCTTTGCAGTTCCAGCATTCCTTTGATGCTATCTCAGGGATAAAACAGATCTCCTTGCGGATTCCTCTGTCTACAAAACCTATGGCGTTTGCCTTTTTAACTTCAGCGCAGTATCTTACACAGAGACCGCAGTGGATACAAAAGGAAGGCTCTTTTTCAAAACGGTTTTTATCCGCTCCGTATTCTTTTGCCAGATCCTGGAGATCAAAGGCATCCGGTGCATGGGCCATCTGAAGCTCTATAATCATTTTTCGGATTCTGTCTACTTTCTCTGATCTGGTTCTTACTATTATGTTCTTCTCCACAGGGTAGACACAGGATACAACGAGCTTTGTCCAGCCCTTTACTTCTACTTCTACTATACAGAGCCTGCAGCCACCGAAGGGCTCCAGTTTCTCGTGATAGCAGAGGGTGGGTATATATATTCCTACGCTTTTTGCTGCTTCCAGAAGGGTCATCCCTTCTTTTGCCTTAACTTCTTTTCCATCAATCTGGAAGAGGATTTCACTCATCTTTCTTACCCCCTCTGACTATCGTTCTCTGTTCTTCAGGAATAGGGGGCGGAACCGGCACTCCGGATATCTTCGTGATTGCACGAAATTTAGGAGGACAAACTTCAAAACACGTTCCGCACTTCGTGCATTTCTCCTGATCTACTATGTGTATCTTATTCTTGCCGCCTATAATTGCCCCTGCGGGACACTTCCTGGCACAGGTTGTACAGGCGCTGCATTTTGCAGGATCAATGTAGAAGTTAATCAATTCCTTGCAGGATAATGCAGGGCATCTTTTTTCCTTGACGTGTGCTTCATATTCATCTCTGAAGTATTTTAATGTACTTAAAAACGGGTTGGGTGAACTCTTGCCGAGAGCACAGAGAGCTGCTTCTATTGCTGTTTCGGATAACTGTTCCAGAAGCTCGATATCGCCTTCTTTTCCTTTTCCTTTTGTTATATTCGTGAGAAGCTTTAACATCTGCCTCATGCCTTCACGGCAGGGCACGCATTTACCGCAGGATTCATCGGTTAAGAATTCAAGGAAGTACCTTGCAACATCAACCATGCAGGTATCTTCATCCATGACGATCATACCGCCTGATCCCATCATTGAACCAGCCGCGGTCAGTTCGTCAAAACCGACAGGAAGATCCAACTGGTTTTCAGGGATACATCCTCCAGAGGGTCCGCCGGTCTGCACTGCTTTAAACTTCTTGCCTCCGGGGATACCGCCGCCTATTTTGAATATGATATCTTTCAAGGGGGTGCCCATAGGCACTTCAACAAGACCGGTATTTGTTATTTTACCTACAAGGGAGAATATCTTGGTTCCTTTGGAGGTTTCTGTTCCTATTTTTGTAAACCAGTCAGCACCGTTATTTATAATAAGCGGCACATTCGCCCATGTCTCAACATTGTTGAGAACACTGGGTCTGCTCCAGAGTCCTACTACATTGGAACGGACATATTTGGGTCTGGGTTCTCCTGCTCTTCCTTCAAGAGCGGTCATAAGAGCAGTTGATTCACCGCAGACAAAAGCGCCTGCGCCCTGGTGTACTTTAACAACAAAATCATACCCTGAACCCAGGATGTTTTTACCGAGAAGGCCGCATTCTTCAGCCTGTCTTATGGCGGTATATACATTCTCTACTGCAAGGGGGTATTCCTGACGAACGTAAATGTATCCTTCATGAGCACCTATGGCATAGGCTCCTATGGTCAGGCCTTCAAGGACTACATGCGGATTGCCTTCGAGAAGACTCCTGTCCATATAGGCCCCGGGGTCACCTTCATCGGCATTGACAATTACATATTTTATCGGTTCAGGGGCATTGCGTGATCCTTCCCACTTGGTTCCTGCAGGGAAACCTCCGCCGCCTCTTCCTCTTAAGTTTGCTTTCTTGACTTCGTCCAGTACCTGATCCGCGGACATGCCGGAGAATATCTTGCCTAAGGCGGCATAACCGCCGATTGCCAGATAGTCTTCGATGCTTTTCGGATCAACGCTGCTGTTGGAACCGAAAACGATACGTTCCTGGTATTTGTAGAAAGGAATGTCATGTTCATGAACTACCTTTTCATTTGTATTGGGGTCAACATAGAGCAGATGCTCTACAACCTTTTTCTCTTTTATGGTTTCTGAGATGATTTCCGGAATATCCTCGGGCTTTATATTGAAATAGCATATTTTCTCGGGGTTGATTACTACAATAGGACCCCTCTCGCAATAACCATGACAGCCGGTTTTCCTGATGTCTACAGAATCACTTAAACCCTGTTTTGCAATCTCTTCTTCAATAGCTATACCGACTTCCTTACTGCCGGAAGCGTGGCAGGCAGATCCTGCGCAGAGCGTGATGCAGGGTTTGTTCGGGTCCCTTATTGACAGGATTTGTTTTCTGACTTCTTCTAATTCAGTGGGTGAATTTATCCTATTCATAGTTTTTTAATACCTCCGCCATCTGGCCCGGCGTTGCCTTACCGTGAGTCTTTCCGTCGATCTCCAGAACCGGTCCCAAAGCGCAGCAGCCGAGACAGTTAACCGTCTCTAAGCTGAACTTCAAATCAAGATCCGTTTCGCCCGGTTTAATGCCTATCTGATCCTGTACCGCGTCAAGGACACGGGATGCACCGCGAACATGGCAGGCAGTACCCATACAGATGTGAACTTCGTGACGTCCTTTAGGGACTAAGCTGAAGGCTTTATAGAATGTAGCTATATGCTGTATCCTGGTTAAGGGAACCTGCAGTTTATCTGCTACCCTCTCTATTGCTTCCCTGGAAAGCCAATGATGTTCACTCTGAATCTCCAATAATACCTGGATGAGCGAACTGGCTTCGCTGTGATGCTTGTCAATAATCTGATCGATTCTATTGTTATCCATAGTCGTTATCCTAACCTTCTTCTCTCATTCTCTTTCGCCTTAGGCGAGAGCATAGCGTTTCTGATCTTCATCGTATCTGACTAATCTCTGTCTTGACGAACTGTTCAAGTGTCTTGAGACTTCAGACGGGGTCAGGCCTACACCTTTAGCGATCTCTCCCGTTGTCATGGGTCCTTCCTGAAGGAGGGATATAATCTGGCCTATAGCGAGCTTTTCTACAACTGTTTCATTAAATATCCTGTTTACCTCGTCACTGTTGAACAGTTTGTAACCCTCTTCTTCTGTTTCGAAAGGTATTCTGAGCCTCTCCCTCTCCACTAATCTGATGTAGGGGACCAGCTTTGTAGCTGTTTCAAGCTTCATCTTCAATGCATTTGCTTCTATTCCTTCGCTTTTGCCAAGTGGCCCTAATGTCTTTATCTCCTTGACAAATTCATTAACATCTTCGACATAAAGGTTTGCTTCAGCGCCGGACATAAAATTTAATCTTAGTCTTTCCGGGTTAATTCCTATTTGTTTCATTACTTTTCTACATATATTCACCATACTTAATGCATGATAATTTCCATTTGTGATATAATTACATTCATTTAAATGGCAGGCTCCGATAAAAACCCCATCCGCTCCCTTAGAGAAAGCCCGGAGTACAAAAGAAATATCTACTCTACCGGAACACATGACGCGTATAAGCCTCATTTCAGTTGTGTATTGCAGTCTGGAAACTCCAGCCAGGTCAGCAGCTCCGTACGCTCACCAATGGCATACAAAACCTAATACTTTTGGTTTAAATTTTAGACTTGTACTCATTCCTTCTCACCTCCCGAGTAAGTAATTCCGGCTTCATTCATTGGTATAATTCTATGCATTTCCAACCGCCGCATCAATTTTCTGCATGAAATCTTCGTCTGAAACCGCCGCATCAATTTCACTTATAACCTCTTCATCGGTAAAATGCTTCAGCATAATAGCATTCGTTGCACAGCATGTGTTGCAAAGGCCGTCGCCTTTACAGAGGACCGGGTTGACCCTGGCCTTTCTGCCTTTCGGGCTTTCATAGAAATCGATTGCCCCGTAGGTACAGGCTGTAATACATGCCCCGCATGAAATACACTTATCTTCATCAACCTCGCATACAGATCCTGACGCAACGACCGTATCATGCGAAAGAAGAGTCAATGCACGGCCTGCAGCTCCATAAGACTGGTTAATCGTTTCCTGCATAAATTTAGGATAGTGAGCCAGTCCGCACAGATAAACACCGTCTGTTGCAAACTC
This sequence comes from uncultured Syntrophorhabdaceae bacterium, assembly GCA_964532465.1. Taxonomy (GTDB): domain Bacteria; phylum Desulfobacterota; class Syntrophorhabdia; order Syntrophorhabdales; family Syntrophorhabdaceae; genus JAPLKB01. Next base: position 51,637 of record CAZHHX010000022.1, read on the forward strand.
AACAGGTTTTAATTTTACATGGGCCTCTTTGAAGAAACCATCCGGGCTCAAAGTTACTTTAAAAAATCCGGCTATTTCCTTGGTTGCTGCAGAAGGTACAACAGCTGCAGCCAGAGCTATTATATCGGCATCCAGCTCAAGTTTCTTTTCAAGAATGAAATCCGTAGCAGTTACTTTCAGAACAGGTCTGCCCTCTTCCGATTTGCCCGGCTTCACCTGAGGCTGATCTTCCGGTTCATAGCGGATGAATTTTACACCTTTGCCTGCTGCTTCACGGTAATAATCCTCTTTGAATCCATAGGTTCTTATGTCCCTGAAGAGGATGTATATTTCCATATCGGGTTTTCTTTCTTTCAGCAGCAATGCATTTTTTATTGATTCGCTGCAGCATAATCTGCTGCAATAGTTTCTGTCGTCATTTCTGCATCCCACGCACTGGATCATGACAATACTTTCAGCATCAACAACCTTTTCATCCGCTTCGGCAATTTTCTGCTCAAGCTCAAGATGGGTCATTACCCTCTCATCCTGTCCGTAAAGATATTCGGTAGGAGTATACACATCAGCGCCTATGGCAATGACTGCTGCGCCATGTTTTATTTCTGATGCTCCTTTTTCAGATTTAACCTTTGTTACGAAGTTTCCCACATAACCGGCAGCTTCTGTGATTGTAGCACCATTGTACACATGTATTAAGGGGTGCTTATATATCTTTGTTACAAGGTCACTCAGATATGCCTGGACATCAAGCCCTTCCAGCGTGTAATGGATCTTTTTTGCTATTCCGCCTAATTCCTTGTCCTTTTCCACCAGATGAACTTCGTGCCCCTGGTTGGCTATGGAGAGCGCACTTGTCATACCGGCTATTCCACCTCCAACTACTAAAGCCCTTTTATCGACAGGCAGGTCGAATTCCTGGAGCGGCTCCAGATGGCAGGCACGGGCAACCGACATCCTGATTATATCCTTTGCTTTCTCTGTGGCTTCTTCCTTTTCTTTCTGGTGAACCCACGAGTTATGCTCCCTGATATTCGCCATTTCGTAGTAATACTGATTGATTCCGGCTTCCCGGAGGGTGTCGCGGAATAACGGTTCAAGGGTTCTTGGGGAACAGGCGGCAACGACTACCCTGTTGAGCCCTTTTTCCCTGGTAATATCTGTTATTTCTTTGGCAGAGTTCGTTGCGCAAGAAAAGAGCTGGTTTTGAGCATAAACAACATTGGGTAAGGTTTTGCAATATTCAACTGTTTCAGAAATATTCACTATGGCAGAAATATTTGCTCCGCAGTGGCAGACAAAAACTCCTATCCTTGGTTCTTCCTGCGAAACATCCCTTTCCTCAGGATATATCCTTTCTCTGGTAAGATTTCCTCTGCGGTAATCAAGAAATTCACCGATTTGGGAACTTGCCCCGCTTGCGCTGAAAACCGACTCGGGTATATCTATGGGACCCTGGAAAGCGCCGCTTACATAAATTCCGGGTCTGTTGGTTATCATTGGATTAACAGGATCAAGCCTGCAAAAATCGTGGGATTCAAGTTCGATACCATATTTTTTTGCCATGTCCAGGACATCTTTCGGAGGATTTAATCCAATAGATAATACAACCATATCGAATTCTTCCTCTTTTACTCCATCGTCAGGTGTTGAATACCGGACGGTTACATTCTTTGTTATGGGGTCTTCTTTTACTATTGATGTGTAGCTTCTGAAAAATCTGATTCCCGGAAGGTTTTCTGTTCTCTGGTAGTAGCGCTCAAAATCCTTTCCATAGGAACGAACATCATTATGGAATATCGTACAATGCGCATCCGCATCATGGTCTTTTGTTAAAATTGCCTGTTTCTGGGCATATGTGCAGCATACAGCAGAACAATAACTGTTGCCGCCTTCGATAACCTGTCTGGAACCGATGCACTGAATCCAGGCTACATTATGGGGATGCTTCTTATCTGATAAACGCAGCACTTCACCTTGATAAGGGCCTGTGGAGCATAGCAGCCGCTCATAGTCCATACTGGTTACTACGTTCTGAAATTCTCCGTAGTGATATTCTTCTCTCACTTTAGGGTCAAAGGGGTCAAAACCCGGTGCCAGAATTACGGCTCCTACTTTTATTTCTTCCTTCTCCGCCACCTGATTAAAATCTATGGCGTCATTCTTACATACCCCTTCACAAATACGGCATTTCTTTTCTTTAAGATAAAGACAGCTTTCATCAATATATGTGATAAGGGGAATTGCCTGAGCAAAGTATACATGGACAGCTTTATTTTCCGATATGTCCTGATTAAATTGATCAGGATACTTAACCGGGCAGTATTCTACGCACGTAGTACATCCTGTGCATTTGCTCTCTATAATATATCTCGGTTTTTTATTCAGAACTACTTTAAAGTTTCCTGCTTCTCCTTCTATACTGTCAACTTCAGTATATGTGAGTACCTCTATGTTTGGATGCCGGCCGACCTCGACCAGTTTCGGTGCGAGTATTCACATGGAGCAGTCATTGGTTGGAAATGTCTTGTCAAGCTGAGCCATATGGCCGCCTATGCTTGGCGATTTCTCAACCAGGTAAACCTTAAAACCGGAATTGGCAAGGTCAAGAGCGGCTTGAATGCCGCTGATCCCTCCACCAACAACCATTACGTCTCCAAAATTACTGTCTCCAAGACTTTTGCAAAGCTCTTGAACATTGTCTTTCAGCATTATTACGTTATCCACTTTGTATCACCTCATCCGATTCTTTTGTCCCCGTTATGTCCGGGTTCGGCTGTATCAGCCGTACTTAATTTGTTGAGCAGCCAAGTCGCTCCGAGTGTGAATATACCGACATGCTGCTGCCGCGCGCATAACCAACCAGGGCAATGCCCAGTTCATGGGCAAGCAAGATAGCGCTTCCTGTCGGCGAATGCGGCGAAACAACAACCGGAGTCTGCATCTTTGCTGCTTTGAGCAACATCTCTGATGAAACACGACCGCTGCTCAATAGTAATTTGTCTCTTGTTGTTAGACTCCTTAATAAACATTCTCCCTGAATCTTATCCAGGGTGTTATGTCTTCCAATATCCTCAGCCATTATTAATATATTCTTATTATCTGACAGAGCCGAAGTATGCACTCCGCCGCAAATCCGATAAATATTCATTTGCTCATATAGTTTTTTCATTAAAATCAACACGTCTTCTGCTGAAACGGTAAAATCAGAATCAACTTTCTTTCCCTTAGTTCTGAATGTAGCGCCACCGCCGCAGCCTGATGTCAGTGTTCGCAGCCTTGGTATCTCATATGTAGCGTTACTGAGTTTCACATCAGCTGTTGTTTCATCATCGCAGACCCTCATACTCAGCACGTCGTCTGTACCGGATATAATACCTTCTGAATAGAGAAATCCAAGGACAAGGCAATTCAATTTATTTGGAGTACACAGAATTGTAACCAGTTCCTGACTGTTTATATAAATTGTCAACTCCATCTCGCTGGGCGAGCAAACTGTTGTCCTTACCCATCCTTCTTTAGAAAAGTTATCACAAACCACATCTGACACAACACCTTTCAGATCAGATGCTCCAATTGCTTCTTGTGTTTGTTGCTTTTTCATTCTCTAAATAACTTCCTGCAGAATCTCCGTTATATCCTTAATCTGTATCTTCTCATCATAGCTCAGGACTGCCCTGCTGTCTTCAAGAGCTGTGATGCAATAGGGACAGGATGTAACAAGCTCGGTAGCTCCAAGCTCAACTGCCTGTTCTACTCTGAGGTTGGAGAATCTCTCATGCTTTTCCGTTTCCGCCCAAACCCTGCCTCCTCCCATACCGCAACAGAGGCTGTCCACTTTTGACTCAGGCAGTTCCTGCAACTCCAGACCGGGTATCTTCTTTAAGACCTCGCGGGGTTCATCATAGACGCCGTTATGCCTGCCTAAGTAACAAGGATCATGATACGTAACTTTCTTTCCGTATTCTTTAGTTATCTCCAGTCTTCCATTATTAACAAGTTCTGATAAATACTGGGAGATATGTACAATCTCGAAGTTCACCTTGAATTCAGGATATTCATTTTTAAAAGTGTGGTAACAGTGAGGAGAAGAAACAAGTATCTTCTTCACTCCATTTTCTATAAAAGTCTTTATGTTTTCTTTAGCAAGTTTTTTAAATAAATCCTCAT
>CAZHHX010000023.1:0-53907 GCA_964532465.1 uncultured Syntrophorhabdaceae bacterium
ACATTGTTTTTCTTTGGCAATACGGCCCATTGTTCGAATGGCATCAAACCGCGCATGGGTATAGCGCGCCTGGGCCTCCTCCGATAAGAAGCGGCGGGTCATACCCAATTGCCAGTCGCTGGTATGAAGAAAACGAATCATGGGTTAATCCTTGCGATCTATTAATTATTCCTTTGCATTAAGTGCAGCAGGAGTCAATCTGCCCCCAATCCTTGTCTTGAAGATAATGAATGCCCAACAAGTTATTCTAAAGTTTCTGCCTAACTCCACGAATCAATCATTCTTTCACGACTCCATGCAATAACATTTGCTCTGTTGTCCATACAAATTATGGTCTTACTAACCCCTCAGTGACAACTTAAATTATTGATATAATAATGTATAATCTCTTGACAAACTTTTTGCAACAATTTATTTTATCTTTCCGTATATCATGTCAATTTTAAGATTATATAGAAATTGGAAGATTCTGGATGCTTGTAATTCCTTTCGCTTTACAGACCAAATTTGAAGAAGATTTACGGAACAGGGGTATTCGAAACAGCTTGCACGGGGTGTACAAAAGGAATAATCATCTAAAAGGCACTTTCAAGCTCTTGTGCAGAAAGGATTAACACTGAACAAATCTCCCGTTGTGATAGACTTCGATGATCTTCGCAACTCCAATGCCATGATGCAGACCTTTGAGCGTACACGGGACGCGATGATAAAACGCTTCGGAGCGCCCACCAACACCTTTGACAGGGGGTTCCTTTATCCGTCTCACCGAATGGACAAGACCGGGAGGAACAATCAGATTCGGCATGCCCAGAAGGCTGGACAACCGGATAAGAATGGAACTCCAGTACGCCTCATCCTTCCCGTCTCCTACAGAGACATTATGGAGTGTGGAGGAGGTGCGGTAAGGGGCGAACCCGCATCGCGGGCGGCGCTGTATAGGAACAGTCGTAAAATGGAGTCTCTTGGATGGCCCGGCATTAAGCCGGGTACATCCAACCAAGGAATAAACCTGGAAAAATCCGGGTTATGAAGTATCTATACATGCCGGAGAAAGAAGTTGCTAACACTGTGTTAGCAACTTCTGAAATATCCTAAAATGTCAATATTTGCGCAGCTTTGCGCGATATGCCTTTTAAAACTTGCTTCTAAAATCCTGGTAACAATCCGGGCATGAAATATTAAAATCCGAGCCATCTGCTGAACCTTGTCTATGGATATTTCTTTAAGATTAAGGTTTAATATAATTTAAATATATTCTATGAAGAACCTTTTTAGTTTACTTCTTATAGCGATTATATTTCTCACAGCAATGACAACCCGCGGGGCATGTGCTTCAGATGATCTCGGAGAAGCCCTCTTTAAAGGCAAACCCGATATAAATATTCGCTCCTTTTACATGAAAAGGTCATATGACATATCCGACACCAAAGAGTCTCTGGCAGTGGGAGGATCATTGGGATACCAGACTCTCTGGTGGAAGAATCTGAGAGCAGGCGCAACAATGTTTACATCTCAGGGTTTTATATTCAATGATGAGGACAAAAGCGGCACCGGTTTGCTTGGTTCGCCGAGACAGACCGGTTATACTGCACTTGGACATGCTTATCTCCAGGGGAAAATCTCAAAGACAGAGTTTACGATTTTCAGACAGGAATTGGACACACCTTTTATTAACCCCTATGATTTCAGAATGACGCCCTTTGCCTTTGAGGCATACACGATAAAAAGCAAAGACATCTCAAAATTTACTTTTCTTGCTTCTCATGTCACAAAAATTAAAAAATGGACCGACACAACATTCGAGAGCATGTCCGGCGCGGCAGGGATATATGGCGCTAATGAGCCGGTTACCATGGCAGGCGTCATATATGAACCGACAAAGGACTACAAACTCCAGCTTTGGAATTACTACTGTTATAATTTTATGAATATTGCTTATTTTCGGGCAGATGGAGAATGGAAGCTGAACAGTGAAACTACTTTCTCGGCATCAACGCAACTCATAAATCAGCAGGACATAGGTAAATCCCTGGCAGGGGAATTTAATACAACAATGGCCGGGGTACAGGGAATCCTCAAATGGAAGGGGTTCGGTTTTAGATTTGCCTATACAGCTACGGACAGCAATCATGGAATAATGAACCCATGGAGTTCGTATCCCGGATTCACCTCTATTATAGTGGAGGACAATGACCGGGCAGGAGAGAATACCTGGCTTGTCGGTCTCTCCTATGATTTTTCATCTATCGGGATCAATGGACTGAGTATTCTCAGCAACTATACGGATTCCTGCACCCCTAAGACAGGGTTGAATGCTTCACCAAGTCAGAGAGAGTTGGACTTTACCGTGGATTATCGTTTTAATAAACTGCTGAAGGGCTTGTGGATTCGCTTCAGAGCAGGTTTTGTGAATCAGGACAAATCCATGGATGGTCAGGACATGAAGGACATAAGAGTAATTGTCAATTATAAGGTGCCTTTCTAATATTCATTGAAGAATCGTTGGATTTCTTTAGCATCACTGGTTTTTGTAAGGGCCAGCATAAGAAGTATGCGCGCTTTTTGAGGATTAAGGGTATCTGACGTGACAAACCTGTCCTTGCCGTCATCTGCAGTATTTGTAATTATGCCGCTTCCTACCCTGGAGGAGCGCACAACTATTACTCCCATTTTTCCTGCTTCCCGGAGAGCCTCTTTTGTTGTGGAAAAAATGCTTCCATCTCCTGCACCTGCGTGGACTATTCCCTGGGCTCCGGCTTTTACCGCTGCCTCAACAATATCTCCTGTCCCATTTTCATGACCATAAAGGATGTCTACCCGGGGCAATGCTTTTAGGCTGTCAATGGCGAATTCCGTATTTACTGTGTGACGCCTTGTAACGGTCCGGTAAAAGAACACTTTTCCGTCCATAACAAAGCCGAGACAGCCTAATTCAGGAGATTTAAAGGTATCTACGTTTGTGGTGTTCGTTTTTGTCACGTCCCGTGCCGCGTGAATTCTCTCATTAAGCGCTACCAGGACCCCTTTTCCTTTTGCGGCCTTATTTGCGGCAAGCACAACAGCATTATAAAGATTAAGAGGGCCGTCAGCGCTCATTGCGGTTGCCGGTCTCATTGAACCTACTACAACAACCGGTTTATCGCTCTTTATTGTGAGATTCAGGAAATATGCCGTTTCTTCCATTGTATCGGTGCCGTGTGTGATTACAATACCGTCAACCCCTTCTTTGGACAGGAGCTCATTTACGCGAAGGGTTAATTTGAGCATAATTTCGTTGTTCATATCAGAACTGCTGATATTTGCAATTTGTTCCCCGGAAATATTTGCAATCTTCTCAAGACCAGGAACTGCCTTGATAAGCGTGGAAATGTCAAAGACTCCGGGTTTATATTCCTTTGTTTCAGTAGATGAGGGGGCTGAACCTGCAATAGTTCCTCCTGTTGCAAGGATCGTAATGTTCGGCAATGCAGCAGGCTTCTCGGCAATCGCGGCGTTTGATGTGAATGGAATTCCAACTAAAAATATTATAGCCGCAATATAATATTTCACGCACCCGTTTCTAATGATTTTCATAACAAACCCCCTCGTAATTGCTGTTGTTTTGTAAAAAGATTTATTGTTCCATTTCTTTCGCAGTTATTGTCTGTCTTTTTCACTTGGTCGGGCAGCGGCATATTAAAAATGTCCATGACCCGCAAGCGGGTACCCCGCGGTCTGCTTCGCCTTGCGATCCTCCAGCGTACATTAAGTACGCTTACGGCCTGCAAAACTTGCAGCCCATCCACATCTGAATCATTTTCCATATGCCGCTGCCCCCGCCAAGCGAGGACAAGCCCACTCAAACCGGATTCACATATACGCTTATGTGAATCCGGAATAAAGAAGAGGGTGAATTTATTCATTTTCAATTCTATTTTCTGCCTCCCCTTCATTTTTCCTTATAGAGGCCTGTCTATACACAATCTTCACACCAATCTTTCATTCAACTTTAGACAATACCTTTGCTGTGGTTAATCATCATTTATGAAGAAACATTCTTGCCAGACCCAGAATGGCCAGATGTCCCGGATAAAAGAGATAGAAGAAATATTTCATTTTAGGGCCTTGCTTGCCGTTATAAAGGGCAATTAGAGGGACTGCCAGAAAACAGAGGGGCTGCACGAAAGAGGTTATGGAGTGTTTTGTAAGGTATGCCCATGTCAGGACAAATTGCGGATCCTGTATGTACATCCATATATTTTTCCGTATGCCGCCCATTATGCCGATCAAAAAGAGCCATAGCGCCATGCGCTTGTAATCTTTTGAATAGTAATGCATAACAAAAATCATAAGCACACCGGGTGCGCCAAAAGATACCCTGACAAATTCGCATGATATGGCGGCAAAGAGCACCGCAGAGAAATTCTTGGATTTGTCGTATGCGTATATCCCATAAAGTCCTGCTGTGAGCGTGAAAAAGATATTGAATTCAAGGTGCGGATATTTGAAACCGAACATATAAAAGGGCTGGGAAATAAGAGAAAACAGAAAAAGTCTGCCCAGGTAGGAAGTGGGGTCTTTTGTATGACGGTACCCTTCCGCGATTAGATACGCGAACATGGGAAAGGCAAGCCTGCCTATTACGCGAAGGACCGGATTATCAGGAAAGAAAATAACCCCGAGGTGATCCGCAATCATCAGGGAACAGGCAAGAATTTTTAGAGAAAAAGAGTTCATATCTCCTCTCTTTATGATCCAAGAATCTTTTTGAACTGGAGGAGTATCCTGCATGTGGCGCCCCATATCCGGTCGCCGTTGTAATGGAATGAAGGAACCTGTTCGACTCTGCCTTCATACTCAGCCTCTTCCATAAGGGGATTGACCTCCATCAAAAATCTGAGGGGCAGATATATAATATATGCCACTTCCCGCGGATTCGTTCTGAATGTATACGGATACGGCATAATACCTACATAGGGTGATATTACAAAGCCTGTAAGGGTTATCATATCATCTAATTTTCCGATTACTTTAACATCATCATGTTTAAGGCCTATCTCTTCGCAGCACTCCCGCAAGGCAGTAATGAGCTTGCTGCCGTCTTCGTCTTCACACATACCGCCAGGGAAAGATACTTCACCTTTATGCGCTTTTACTGTTTCAGTTCTCTTGGTAAGGACAATAAATACTTCTCCGTCCTTTTCAAATATAGGCATCATAACGCCCGCGCATATATCCTGAGGGCTTTCCAGTGTTTTCCCGATATAGCTATTCAGCTTTTCCCTGATAAGAGAAATCATATGCTATTTAACTATGATTTTTTGTTGAAATCAATTTAAAATCGCATACCTATGACTTTTTCAGTGTTTCTCTGCAAAACATGATGCTGATAAGGGACAAAAGGCTTGTAATAAAAAAAATCCACAGCATAAGCTTATAGGCGGAGGGCTGGTACATGCCTTGAATCTTGCCTGCTTTATCAAGTACACAGCCCATAAGAGGCTGGAATATAATCCCTCCGATGAAGGGGAATATATTCATAGTTCCCATGGAAGTCCCCGCAATTTCTGGCGGAAAAAATTCTTTTGTGGCAACGATTGCAATAGTGCCCACTGAACTTATTGTAATGCCCATAACAAAAAAGACTATGTATAGCCATGATATGGACAGATTATTGGAGAAAATAAGCATAAAAAGCCAGCATATGGAATTAAGAATTGAAGTACCGACGAGCACCTTCTTCCTGCTCGTCAGTGTCTTATCAGAAAAATGCCCCAGGACAGGACTTAAAAATATCATGGCAAAGGCAATCATTGAGAGAATATTTCCTGTAGTCTGCTTGGAAAGCCCATAGACATCAATAAGATATGGGCCTGCCCAAAGGCCGAAAAAACCGAAAAGAGCGCCGCCCCGGAATATAAACCAGATTGCGATAGCCCAGAAATGTTTTTCCCGTAAAATTTGTTTTAAGTCATTAATAACATTTTTATTTGTTTTTTCCGAATAGCTCATCGGCTTGGCAAGTATGCCGGGCAAGCCTTTCTTTTCCGGCGTATCAGAGACAAAGAGGCTTGTAAGAATAACAGGAATTAAAGAAAAAATCCCGATTGCTATAAAGGATTCCCGCCATCCGAAGCTTTGCATGAGGAAGGCCAGCGGCGTTGTTGCTGCAAGCCATCCCGCGCCGCCAACTGCCATGAGGACGCCTGAGACTCTCGCGAATTCAATTGCCTTGAACCAGTTGGCAAGCAATCTCATAGATGCTATGAAAATCGCCGAGACGCCGAGCCCGACAAAAATCCTTGCAATTATGGCAAATCTGAAGTCCGGCGAGAATCCGAATAGAACAGCGCCAATGGCGGCAATGAGGCTGAAGAGGGTTATAACCTTTTTCGGCCCCCAGGCATCAGCAAGTATCCCCACAGGTATCTGCATAATGCAGTAAGAATAAAAATATGCCGAGGCGAGGACACCGAGCTGAGTCCCTGATATGTCAAATGTCCTGATCAATTCCGGGGCTGCCACAGCCGGTGAAACCCTGTGGAAATAGACGAGCAGGTATTGTACGGCAAGGATCCAGAAGATAATCCATCTGTAGCTCAATGTTTTTTTCAAAGATTTGTCAGAAATGCCGGATTGTCGATGCAGCTTACGCATATGGAGGATCAGCCTGAACGGCCGAATCTGTTTTCCTGACCTGCCAGAAGTCTTTGTATGTTGTCCTTGTGTTTTATGAAGATTAAAACTCCTATGATAAGAGAAAGGTACACATATTCCATGGGCGCTTTCAATGCAATTAAGGCTAAAGGTATGACGCCTGTCCCGATAAGCGAGCCTAAGGAAACATAACGCCATTTTAAAAAAGCCAGGATAAAAGCAATAAAACTTATCAATATCGCATAGGGACTTATTGCGATATAGACTCCAAGAGCAGTGGCAACACCCTTGCCGCCTTTGAATTTCAGATAAATTGGAAAGAGGTGCCCGATAAAGGTGGACAATCCGATAGCAGCTATTACAGGACAAGGCAACCCGTATTTCATTGCTATTAAAGTCGGAGCAAGCCCTTTCAGGGCATCACCTATGAGCGTGAGCAGACCGAAGGCTTTCCCCGCCGCTCTCATGACATTCGTGGCGCCTATGTTGCCGCTCCCTGTCTTTCTCGGGTCAATCCCCTTTATTTTCGAGAGGATTACGCCAACCGGTATAGCGCCGATCAGGTATGCAAATACAATATAAAGGATATAGGTGGTCATGGTTTAATAAGGATATTAATAAAAAACATCCTTCGTTGTCAATAAGGCTGTAAACAGGATTTTCTACTTTAGCAACTTCGAGGTTCCCCAAAGGCAAGGGTTGCCAGCAGAAATGCTTGCCTTTGGCCATTTCTGGATGATTATTTTTAGCACCTACGAAGCAGCAACTGCGTGGTTTTGCAGAAGCAAGGAATACCGGTTAAAATGTGCTTCTTTGCCCTCACTGGGATACTTATTTTTGTCACCTCCTACTCATCATTTATGCTAAGTATTAAAAGTGATTAAATTTAATAAGAAGAAAGGGGCAGGAGAACGGTTTTGTCACAAAACGAGTATACAACCTTGCGGCCTTGATCGTGAGTTATCGAGATGAAATGTTGGTTTTATGAACAACCGTAAAGCAACAAGACCAGGCCCCCGGCCTTGTTATCCAAGAGCTAAATCACAAGAAGGAAATGATTAGCCACCCTTCAGCGTAATAATCGAGCAATAGCGGCAAGTCGGTTTCTCAGTGAACCGGAGAATGCTTTTACTGAATGAACCCGGCTCTTTTATTTCCAGATATCTTCTGTCTTGACCCGTCTGCCGTAGCCTGCCAGTTTGTCCATCCCAACAAGGACGGGGTTCAGCCAGGATGCGTGCTTAATGGTGAATCTCGCCATATCGTGCAGCTTACCCGGCAGCTTATTATAGGAGCAGACGCGAACGCAGTTTCCGCAGCTTCCATTATTGCGTGCCCAAAAGTCGAGGCATTTTTCAGGGTTGATATACCACTTGTATATGCCGCTGCTATTCGAGATTGTAGGCCCCTCTGTTGTCGGTTCACCTGAGCTGATGCAACCACCAGGGCACTCTTCGGCACACCTCTTACATACCCTACAGAATTGGGTCACACCAAACTCAACAGGCTTATCAGGTACAAGAGGTAAATTAGTAAATACCTTGCTGAGCCTCACCCTGGGCCCGAACTTCTCCGTGATCAGCATTCCGTTGCGTCCCAGTTCACCAAGACCAGCGTCAATGGCGATAGGTACACTCAAGGCAGTATCATTGCCTGTAGGGATTGCCTTGTAGCCAAGGCTCCTGATATAGTGGGCGAGCGATGAGGCAACAAAGGCCATCATTGAATAACCCCGGCCGGTCGATGAGAAACCGCCTAAGGCAGGGGACGTCTGCATAAGTTCATAAGGCATCTCATGAGCCATTACAATGGCGTATTCAAACTCTTCGGGGATTTCTACGGGAACATGTTTATGGGTTTGAGGGTGAAAGCTGTGCGAATAGAGCCAGCGTCGATCTATCCTGCATATCCCGACAAGAGATGCGCCTATGTAAAGCGCCGCTTTCTTGATATTCCTGCTCATCTCCTCAGCGTCAGAGACTTCCCATTTTTCTCCCGGTTCCATACGATCCCGCAATACCCGTTCTGCCTCATCCGGAAACCATGTAAGTAGGCCTTCATTTCCCGTCATGTTCCCGAAGCCCCACCAGCGCTCCAAATACCACATTGACATGCTAAAGGCCCAATCCTTCATGGTGTAGCCCGGTGTTTTGCCAAAGTGTTTTACGCTATAATGGCGCTTGCCGATATCCAGTATTCGGGCATCTGATTTTTCCGGATCTCTTGGCCGCATATACATCGTATTTCTCTGATCGAAGCGTTCCACTTCTCCTGACCCTATCTTTGCCTTAAGCTTAGCCATACGAAAACTCCTCGTGATTTATTTGACCTTCGCCACATCATCTACAATATCCCTTACGTGTATATTCTACATGGGGAGAGTCGATCCATATGCGGCGAATATTAAATTGTCGAACCGACTTACCATTTCGATGTTTTCCCGAAGGACATAGTGATATTATAAAGCAGCCTCTTTGCTATTCAAGGCATATTTTGTCATAACTTGATAACAATCTGTTTCACATATGAGGTGCTGGCACCTATTGCGCTCCAGGCATTATGCGGGTTACAATTAGGCGTGCCAAAACTCCCGCAAATTAATGTTTCCCAACTTATCACATTTTATTTTGTCGGCAAGGAGGAGAATCTTAGCGCTGCTTCTGAAAACCTTTGCATAACACAACCTGCTGTTACAAAACAAATAAGGGCACTGCAGAATCACTTCGGGGTCAAACTTATCCACATAAAAAAGAAAAAAGTTCATTTGACCGAGACAGGACGCACACTGCTTCAGTATGCTGAGGAAATATATCATTCAGCAATCAACGCTGAGACTTTTCTCCAAGGAGATCGAAATTCAAACCTGCGAATTGGTGTTTCCAGTTCTTTGACTGCTTATCTAACTCCAATCCTGGACAAATTCAAGGAATTTAACCCTTCTAAGCTTCTGAGTGTAAAGGAAGGTGCCTCTATACAAATTGTCGAGGAACTCCTTGATTTCCAACACGATCTGTGTGTTGTGGCTCCACTTTTCAAGGTAAGTGGCGAGTTACAGGTTTTCCGTATTCCGGAAGTTGAGAAGATGGTGCTTGTTGCATCTCCATGCGGCCGACCGGCAATGAAAAAACATCTTACATGGAACGATCTTCAGGGATACCCTTTCATACTCCACCGCGAGGGATCGATAGTAAGACAATTGATCCTTGATTACTTCAGTGAGAGGAATATTAAAATATCTCCAGTTGCAAATATTGACAGCATAGATTTCATGAAACAACTGGTTCAAAAAGGGAAAGGCGTGGCTCTGATGTTGCTTTCCAGCGTGAAAGAAGATGTGGCCGCAAAACGACTCAAAATCCTTCCAGTTACTGATGGCGACTTCAAAATGGGAATAGATATTGTGATACAAAAAGGCATACGCTTTTCACCGGCCTGTAGAGCTTTTCTTGCTCTTTTGGAAGCCCATTTTGACCGTGAGATAGTTTCATCACTCGAAGCATAGGAAGACATTCTTCGGCATATTATTTTTTTTGCAAGGACACATAATTGCCACATATAATAACGTACTTTACAAAACAGATATAGGATAACAAATACAGGAAGCACTCTACGTTTCACGCAAAAGTCACGAAGTGTGAATTACATGAAGAAGTGTTGCATCTAAGGCAATAACCGCACAGCCTCAATTTGATTCTCATTTTCCCTTTTATCGTTACTTTTCAGGCACAAACTGGTATAAAAATACAAGGTAAAAGACGACAATGGATGAATTCGACAAGAAGATATTGAATGTAATGCAGGAGGAATTTCCTGTAGCCCAACGACCCTTTGCAGAGGTGGGTAAGCTTGTCGGTCTGGATGAAAAGGAAGTAATTGAAAGGGTCAGAAATTTGAAACACGCTGGTTTTATAAGAAGAATCGGCCCGATTCTTGAACGGAAGAAACTCAAATATGCAAGCGCTCTTTGCGGAGTCCATGTTGATGAAGATAAAATCATGAGTTTTGTAGACGAGGTCAACAAAAACAGCGGTGTTACCCATAACTATGAAAGGGACGGAGATTTGAATATCTGGTTTACCATCGCCGCAAAAACAAGCGATGAGATCGAAGGCTTTCTTTCAGACATGGAAAAGAAGCATGCAGTTAAAATTTACCGTTTCCCTGAAAAAAAGGTATTTAAAATAAAAACATTTTTTCCCATATAACAACCTGACTCTGAGAGCAGGCAAGGAAGATATAAATGGCCGAAGAATCAGAACTTATAAATCAGCAGCAGGAAACCGCGACTGCCCGAAGGATATTCCTGATTGACGGACATTCCTATCTGTACAGGGCTTTTCATGCTACACCATATATGTCCAACTCAAAGGGCGTACCCACGAACACGACCTACGCCTTTATCAGTATGCTGAAAAAACTTTTGAATGAGGAAAAACCGGACACGCTGATTGTGGTCTTTGACTCAAGGGCCCCGTCTTTTCGTGAGGAAATCTCAAAGGCGTACAAAGCACAGAGACCTCCCATGCCGGATAACCTTTCCGTCCAGATACCCTATGTAAAGATGGTTATGGAAGCGATGGGCATACCGGTACTGGAACAGGCGGGGTTTGAGGCCGACGATATTATCGGCACCATAACGGAAAAGTTCAGGAAAGAAAACGTACAGATATATATTGTTACTGGCGACAAAGATATGATGCAGCTTGTATCGGACAGAGTCTTTATCCGTGATACGATGAAAAACCTGTTAATCGGGGAGAAGGAAGTAATGGAAAAATTCGGCGTTAAACCTTCCCTTATGACCGATTACCTCGCATTATGCGGTGATGCTTCAGACAATATACCGGGCGTGCCCGGCGTTGGTGAAAAAACGGCGAAAGAACTCATAGACAGCATCGGATCAATTGAAGAGATTTATGAGCGTCTCGAAGAAGTAAAAAAAACATCTGTAAAAGAAAAGCTTGCTATGGGCAAAGACCTGGCCTTTATGAGCAAGGAGCTTGCGACGATCATAAGAGACGTGCCTATAGGCAAAGAAGTTGAACATCTGGTTCAAAAGGAAGAGAACTCTAATGCCTTAAGGAAAATTTACCGGGAGCTTGAGTTTACTTCACTTTACAGGGAGATTGAGGCAGGCAATACAAAGAAGAAGGTATTGCGGGAAATAGAACTTTCCTGTTTAAAGAGGAAGCATGTGGCAATCGTTGCGAGCTTTCAGGGCAAAAGCCCCAATGATATTTATCTGGAGGGATTTGCCGCATTTGACAATGAAGGTGTGTACTTTTCCAGAGATGAGGATGAACTGGTTGATATTATGGACAGCGCGGAAGAGATTTCAGTCCACAATATCAAGCCGATTTTACTTTTTTTATTAAATAAAACAGAAGTATTACATCCTTTTTCACTTCATCTTCTGCCTTTTACCTTTCACCGGTTTTTCGATACCATGCTTGCGTCATATCTGCTCAACCCATTGAGAAAAGATTATGGAATCAATGCCATAATAGAGGAATATATTGATGTAAATATATCTTCCGGCGACACGAAACATACCCTTATAGAAACCGTTCAATATCTCTTTGAACTGAAAGATGTACTGAATGAGAAAATGGAAGAGCTGGGGCTGACAACTCTCTTTCATACCGTTGAAACACCTCTCGTAGAAGTCCTTGCCTGTATGGAAAATGCCGGCGTAAAAATCGACCGGAAAATGCTTGCCGAGCTTTCAAGGGATTTTGACAAAAGGCTTACCGGAATCATGAAGGAGATTTACAGCCTTTCAGGCGAACCTTTTAACATTAATTCTCCGCAGCAGCTTTCCCGCATCCTTTTTGAAAAATTACAGCTTACACCCGGCAAAAAAACAAAGACA
The DNA here is from genome assembly GCA_964532465.1 of uncultured Syntrophorhabdaceae bacterium. Lineage (GTDB taxonomy): Bacteria > Desulfobacterota > Syntrophorhabdia > Syntrophorhabdales > Syntrophorhabdaceae > JAPLKB01. The sequence goes on from CAZHHX010000023.1 coordinate 12,509, forward strand.
GGCTATTCAACGGACATAGAAGTTCTTGAGAAACTCTCCTTAGTTCACCCGCTGCCGAAGGAGATTCTCGAATACAGGACTCTTACCAAACTGAAAAATACCTATATTGATGTCCTTCCTGCGCTTATGAGCCCTCGTACAGGGAGAATCCACGCTTCTTTTAATCAAATGGTCGTCGCTACAGGCAGGTTGAGCAGCAGCGATCCGAACCTCCAGAACATACCCGTACGGGGCGAAGAAGGAAAGAGAATACGTGAGGCCTTTGTGACGGAAGAAGGTTTTACGCTCCTTTCCTCTGATTATTCGCAGATAGAGCTTCGGGTTCTTGCCCATATCTCCAGGGATGAGCTTCTTACAGAGGCCTTTTTAAAGGATGAAGATATCCATACAAATGTGGCGCGAGAGGTCTTCGGGGTACAGGCAGGCGAGGTTACCCATGAAATGAGAAGAGTTGCAAAGGTGATAAACTTCGGCATCATCTATGGCATGAGCAGCTTCGGACTTTCAAAAGAACTCGGTGTCCCGCAAAGAGATGCCCAGAATTATATAGACGAGTACTTTCTAAAATACAAAGGTGTAAAAGCCTATATCGAATCAGTGCTGGAAGAGACGCGCGCAAGGGGTTTTGTAAGAACGCTTCTTGGAAGGGTTCGTTATGTACCGGAGATCAATAATCGTGACGCGGCAGTAAGGCAATTCGGCGAAAGAACTGCCATGAATACTCCGATCCAGGGCACGGCAGCGGATATCATCAAAATGGCAATGGTGAATATTCACGGAAGGATCAAAGAGAACAGCCTTGCCTCAAGGCTCATTATGCAGATCCACGATGAGCTTGTTTTTGAAGTGAAGAGCGATGAGCTTGTTGATATGGAGAACATTGTAAGGCATGAAATGGAGCATGTGATCAGCCTTGCCGTACCGCTGAAAGTATCGCTCGGCAAGGGCAGGAACTGGACCGAAGCCCATGAATAATTCCAATCCTAAATCAAAGCGCTATCTTCGTTGGCTTCGTCATCAGTCTCCTCGACGTGCTGGTAGCACGCCTACGTCGCCTCTTCCTTGCCGCCTTGATTTCATCTTTGATTTAGAATTGGAATAGCCTTGTTCCCGGCTTGTATTGATATTTAACAGGTTTCGACATGAATGATTTGACAAAAAGCTGCTATCAGACACTCGGCCTCTTACCGGAGGCATCAAGGAAAGAAATTGAAGAAGCCTTCCAAAAAATCAAGAATGAATTGAGTTCAAAAGAAGATGGGTGGGAAAGGCTTAAAGAAATAAACTGGGCATATGAAACCCTCATCGATTACATCACCGCTGCCGGAAAAGAAAATGAACCGGAAAGCAATAGAACGCAGTTAAAGAAACAAAAAGACATAGCGGAATCGGATGATTCAACCATTAAGGATTTCCTTTTTTCCGTTGAAGAAAAGATAAACCCCTTCGTATTTGCCGGTCGAGCTTTTGTTTTTCTCATTACCATTATCTGGGGCTTCAAATACATTGCACATTCGGTAAGCAGCAACTATGCCGGTGAGGCTTTTCTCCATTGCGTAAGCGTTCCCTTCCACGAAGCAGGGCATATTATATTTTCCATTCTCGGTGATTTTATGGGCGTACTTGGCGGAAGCCTGCTTCAAATCCTCATACCTGTAATCTGCATGGGGGCTTTTTTAAAACAGAATGATGTATTCGGCGCTTCTGTTTCACTATGGTGGACAGGACAGAATTTTGTAGATTGTGCCCCCTATATAAACGATGCCCGCGCCCAGGAACTGATGCTTCTTGGAGGCGTAACCGGCCAGGATGTGCCAGGCATTCATGACTGGAATAATATTCTGGGAACACTCGGCTTACTAAAGCTTGACCATTTTATTGCCGGTACATCTCACTGGTTCGGGATATTGTTGATGATCGTCGCTTTGCTCTGGGGAGGATTGCTGTTATTGCTCCAGTGGAAGAATATAGATTCCTGAGAGGGCTAAGAATCTGTAGCTTCAACCACCTGTCCCTCAATAGCTCGCGCAGGGTGCAATTGCTTTGTTTGCACTTGAGTCATTATAACAATTTTTGTATGATATTTATCGGAGGAATCACATGAGACTTAAAGGAAGGGTTGCATTACTTACGGCAGCAGCCGGTGCCGGCATCGGCCAGTCAGTTGCCAGAACATTCGCCAGAGAAGGCGCCTGCGTTGTAGTGACCGATGCCCACAAAGACCGGTCAATTTCAGTTGCGGAAGCGTTAAAATATGAATTCGGCATTGAAGCCCTCGGCATCGGATGTGATGTAACAAGCCGCAATGATGTGGAAATTGCTGTAAATACTGTCCTTGAGAAATTCGGGCGCATAGACATACTCTTCAACAACGCCGGTACAAACCGTCCCGCGCAGGTGGCGGATATAACAGATGAAGAATGGGAGCTGGTAATAAATGTATCGTTGCGCGGAACCTTCTATTGCTGCAGGGCAGTCCTGCCTGCAATGATGAAACAGAACTACGGGCGCATTGTAAGCGTCACATCAGTCGCGGCGTTCAGGGGACTAAAAGCCGGACATGCCCACTATGCCGCTGCCAAAGCCGGGGTTATGGCCTTTACAAGATGTCTTGCCGCTGAAGCGGCAGAATTCCATATAACCGCCAACACGATCGCGCCGAGCTTTATATATAATGAATTCATTCCCCATATTTATCCTGAAGATGAAATTGAACGGATGTACGAAGAAATACCCTATCCGAGAAAAGGGGAACCTAAGGACATTGCAAATACCGCCCTGTTCCTTGTTTCCGATGAAGGAGAATATATTACTGGTCAGACAATATGCGTCACCGGCGGAAGCTGGATGAGATAACCCTGCTGTTAAGGGAAAATCAGGAATCAGGTATTGAATAAAGCTACATAAAAATGGTTCATAGAATGAGTATAGACAAACTTCTACAAAGAGAAAACAAGGGGAGAAAGAGAAAAGAAATAAAAATGGAAAAATTCACCCCCTTATTTATTCCGTATTCACATAAATGTATATGTGAATACGGGTTGAGTGGTCAGCGGCATTTCGGAAATTTTGCAGATGTGGATGGGCTGCGAGATTTGCAGGCCGTAATCGTACTGAATGTACGATGGAGGATCGCAAGGCGAAGCAGACCGCCGCAGATCAATATTTCCGAAATGCCGCTGACCGACCAAGAGAAAAAAGCTAAAATTACTCAAGAAGCAAAAACAGACATATGCAGGGACACAAAGGAGGCATAGATGATCACCAGATTGAGTCCGGAAGAACTTTACAAGCGTTGCGATCCAGGTCAGTTTTCATTCAATACAACAGATGAAATAAACAATTTTAAAGGAACTATCGGCCAGGAAAAGGCGCTGAGGGCCATGGATTTCGGGCTTACCATGGACAGCAAGGGATTCAACATCTTTGCTCTCGGGGAGAACGGGACAGGAAAAATGTCGACCATTATGACTCTCCTGAAAGACAAGGCGTCACAGGAAAAAGTACCGGACGACTGGTGCTATGTTTACAACTTCAAAAACCCGGATGCGCCTATAATCATCCCTCTCGGCGCTGGCACGGGACTTTCCTTTCAAAAAGAAATGGATGATTTTATCAAAATACTGAGGATTGAAATACCGAAGGCCTTAGAATCAAAGGAATATGAAGAGCAGAAGGGTAAAATCCTTGAACAGTTCCAACAAAAGCAATCGGAATATTTTTCTAAACTTGACGAAGAAGCAAAGACAAGGGGCTTTGCTGTAAAACGGACGCCTACGAACGTTATGATTGTGCCTGTGAATGAAAAGGGCGAACTTTTGACAAAAGAAGAATTTGATGTCCTTGATGAAACAGGCAGAAGGCAGATGGAGGAAACAGGCAGGATGCTCCAGGTGCAGCTCAATGATGCCGTGAGGGTCCTCAAGGAAACGGAGAAAATCGTAAAGGATATGCTTGTCAAGCTTGAGAAAATGATAGCCTTCGATATTGTAGGGCCTCTTGTTGAGGCAATGAAAAACAGGTACAACAAAAACGAGAAAATGCTTAGATATTTTGAGGATTTAAAAGAGGAAATATTATCGCACCTCGATGAGTTCAAGTCTGTCGGCGAAGAGCAGCAGCCGACAGCCATGTCCTTTCTGAAAATGTCCCAGCAGGAAGCGCCTGTGGCAAAATATGCGGTAAACATGCTCGTAAATAACGGTGAAAGCAAGGGCGCACCTGTTGTTTTCGAGAGCAACCCAACATATTTGAACCTCTTCGGCAGGATAGAATACAAAGTGACCTATGGAATGGCGGCAACGGACTTCACTCTCATTAAAGCAGGTTCTGTCCATAAGGCAAACGGCGGTTATCTTGTAATCAATGCCGGAGATCTCTTAAAAAACCCCTTTTCTTATGATGCCCTCAAAAGAGCTCTTAAAAACAGGGAAATAAAAATTGAGGATATTCTGGAGCAGTATAGAATGATAAGCACCTCTACTCTGAAGCCTGAGGGAATACCGCTTAATGTGAAGGTCATCCTCATGGGCAATCCCCAGTTGTACTACCTCCTTTACGCATATGATGAGGAATCGAGGGAGCTTTTCAAGGTTAAGGCCGACTTCGACAGCAGGATTAACAGAACAACGGAAAATATGGTTAAATATGCCGAATTTATTGCCCACTGCCAGAAAGAAGAGGGGCTTCTTCCCTTGGACAGAAGCGGGGTTGCAAAGATTATCGAGTTCGGTTCCCGTTTTGCCGACCATCAGAACAAACTTTCCGTGAAGTTCAGCGATATTGTCGACCTGCTTCGGGAATCACATTACTGGGCTCTTAAGGCAGGCAGCAAGGTCGTAACGGCAGAATACGTATCCCGAGCAGTAGAGGAAGGCATTTACAGGGTCAACAGGGTTGAGGAGCGGCTCCGCGAGATGATGCTGGAAGGAACACTTATTGTGGACACGGAAGGTTCCCGGATAGGACAGGTGAACGGTCTTGCTGTCCTTGATCTGGGAGATTACAGTTTCGGAAAACCGTCGAGAATAACTGCCAAGACATTCGCCGGAAGAGCAGGCGTCGTGAACATTGAGCGCGAAACCAAGATGAGCGGCAAAATCCACGAAAAGGCGATCATGATTATATCAAGCTATCTTGGAAGCAAATACGCGGTAAAAAAGCCTATCAGTCTGTCGGCATCCATTACCTTTGAACAGCTCTATGAGATGATAGAAGGCGACAGCGCCACCTGCGCCGAGTTGTACACCCTTCTGAGCAGCATATCCGGAGTGCCCCTGAAACAATGTTTTGCCGTAACCGGTTCTATGGACCAAAACGGTGATGTTCAGCCCATAGGCGGCGTAAATCAAAAGGTTGAAGGCTTCTTCGAACTTTGCAGAATGAGGGGGTTTGACGGAAGTCATGGCGTGATAATACCAAAAAAGAATGCCTTAAATCTCTTTCTTAAGGAAGAGGTAGTTAATGCCGTGAGAGACGGGAAATTCTCCGTGTACACAATTGACAAAATGGAAGAGGGGCTTGAAATACTTACCGGTGTGCCTGCGGGCGAAATAAATGAAGCCGGGGAATATCCGGAAGGCACCATTAATTATCTTGTGGCGAAGAGGCTTTCGGAAATATCGGAAGCCCTTGATAAGAAAAAGGACAAGGATAAAGAAGGGGAAACGGCCTCATCCAAAAATGGAGACGATCATTTCGAAGAAAAACAAAAATAAAAATAATGGGGGTGTCTTATGTTGTCTTTAAAAATGAAATGTATGTTTTTGTGCATCCTTTTTGCAAGCCTTTTGTTTTTAAACGGTTGCAGTTCCATGAAACCTTTTTTTACAGGGGAACCCTTTACAGTGGATAATAAATAAATTATCCTGCTGCTCGCAACTGGATAATTTATTTATTCAGCAGCTTGCTGCGGCAAGCCGCAGGAAATACACCTGCAGCGATTTAAAGATCATATTTTAAGCGGTTGTTATTTTCCGATATCTTGCCCTCAATAAAAAGCTGCTCCATTATTGTCTCAATATCTTTTTCATCCATACGCCCGGAGAATGTATTTTTAAGGTGCGTTGCCAGCGATGATTTGGTTCTGGGCCTCCTGGGTGCAGGTATTTTTGAGAGATTTATTACAACTGCATCGGTGTGGGTGGATTTCGGAGATCCCTGATCGGAAGACGGCATCTGTGAAAGGTTTACTATCCGTTTAACCTTCAAACCTAAACGGTTTGCGTACTGGACTACAGAATCAAAACCTTTATCTTTCGAAAGAAGATATATTTCGCCTGTTTTCTCTTTTTCCATACTCAGCCTGCCGAGTTCGAAGATCATGTGGAAATCGAGATTATTCTTTCCGTTGCCCTCGATTTTGATCCATCTTAAGGAACTGCCAAAGGATTGTGTTGATTCAACAAGCTCAAAGGGTATTTTATTTTGAGATTTACCGACAAAAAACCAAACCTCCACAATACCGGGGTCTAAGCTGTTCAACGTCAGGCCCTGGACATTTTCATAGTCAATCATAAGGATAATTTTCATTGATGCTCCTCTTCAGGAAAGATTGTATATTATTATCGTTCTCATGTTAATTAAATAATTTATCTGCTTTAATTATAGACCCATGTCCTGCTGGAATCAACAAAAGAAAAGCCTGTGAAACCAATATATTATCAAAAAAATAGTATCCCCCGGTCTGCAAAATTATAAAAAACACTTTCTTTTTTCCTGTCCGATTTTACAGGATTGAATTATGATGGCAGATTGTTATTTAGACAGAAAAATAACACAAGAATTATGCTGGAATAATTGAAGTTATTCCAATTCTAAATCAAGGCGCTATCATCGTTGGCTTCGTCATCAACTCCTCGACGTACTATTATCGTACGCCTACGTCGCCTCTTCCTTGCCGCCTTGATTTCATCCTTGATTTAGAATTGGAATTATTTCCCTTTAGCCAGGAAATTTACTGCAATTCTCATGGTAAAATAGATAGAAACAAGCCAGATTAAAACTATGAAAGCTGCCGCTACCCAATGCTTTCCTTTTATGGTGCCCTGTTGAGATTTTGCCTTTTCTCTGCATTCCTCAATAATCTCTTTTGGAATCATCTTGATAAGAAGAATAATCCCTGCCGGGATAAGTATAAGATCGTCAAGATAACCTATTACCGGTATAAAATCAGGTATCAGATCAATGGGACTCAGAGCGTAACCGATGATTAAAAAAGCAAATATTTTTGCATACCAGGGAACTCCCGGGTCCCTGGCCGCCAGGGAAAGGGCATATACTTCTCTTTTAAGTGCCTTTGCCTTTATCTTCCATGAATTAAAAATCATACTCTTCTTCCAGAATCATAGATAACATAATTCAAATCCCCCGGCAACATGAGAAGAGCTTTGATGAGTCTAACTTTTCATCGGAATATTTCTGTCTGATATATGGTGTTTTATAACCTCTCCCTCAACCATAAATATCACATCCTCGCAGATATTTGTTGAAAGATCGGCGATGCGCTCAAGGCTTCTGGCTATTTTCAGCAGATGGAGAGAACGCTCTATTGTTGCCGGCTCTGCCGCCATAAATGCGATCAGTTCCTGCAGAATCCTGCTCCCCAATTCATCTACAATGTTGTCCCTTTCACAGACGTTTTGCGCGAGAACCGAATCTTCATTAATGTATGAATTAATACTGTCTTTCAACATTCCCACCGATTCTTCCGCCATTCTGGGTGTGTCTATCAAAGGCTTTACCTGTGGGCGATCTATCAGAAAAAGAGCGCTTTTAGAGATGTTTACCGCGTAGTCTGCAATCCTTTCAAGATCACCGTTTATCCTCAATGCCATAAGTATTATCCTTAAATCTTTCGCCTTCGGCTGAAATTGGGCAATCATTGCGGTGCATAATTCATCAAGTATGATTTCCGTACTATTTGCCTTGGGCTCATCTTTTTCAATAACTTCATTAAGGTGTTCCCGATTTTTGTTCAGAAGACCGTTAATGCTTTTATCAATCATGTTTTCAACAAATGTGGCATATTCTATGAGCTCTCTTCGCAGCTCCTTTATTTTTTCACCTAACACTCCATTTACCTCCTATCCGAATTTTCCTGTAAGATATTCCTCTGTCCGCTTATCCTTTGGTACGGTAAACATCTTTTCCGTAGGGCCGAATTCTATAAGTTCACCCAAATAAATAAAAGCGGTAAAATCAGACACTCTTGCTGCCTGAGCTATATTGTGGGTAACGAGGAGCATAGTTACGTTCTTTTTCAGTTCCACAATCAATTCTTCAATATGGGCGGTAGATTTCGGGTCCAATGCTGAAGTAGGTTCATCAAGTAGCAGGATTTCCGGGTTCATGGCAAGGGCGCGGGCAATGCAAAGCCGCTGCTGCTGCCCTCCTGACAGAAAGGTCCCTTTTCTGTGGAGCGCGTCTTTTACTTCATTCCAAAGAGCAGCACTCTTCAACGACCTTTCAACGATTGTATCGAACTCATCTTTCCTGAGCCTGATGCCGTTCAACTTATATCCGGCAATAACATTATCGTATATGCTCATCATAGGAAAAGGGTTCGGCTTCTGGAAGACCATGCCTATCTTTCTTCTTAATAAAATCGGCTCCATGGAGTAGACATCATCGCCCCTTAGATATATCTTCCCGGAAACCTTTGCGCCCGGAATAAGTTCATGCATCCTGTTCACACATCTGATGAGGGTGGTTTTGCCGCAGCCGGAAGGGCCCATAAGAGCGGTAACAAGATTATCCGATATTGAAATATTGATATCCTTTAATATCCTGTTGTCTCCGAAAAAAGCACAGAAATCTTTAACAGTTAAAACTGAACTTTCCATTTAATTGCTATTCCCCTTGCAATGAGATTAAAACCCAGGACTACTGCCACAAGGATAAAAGAGGCTCCCCAGGCAAAGGAATGCCATTCCGGGTAGGGACTCATGGCGTAATAGAATATACGATAAGGCAGAGAATCCATAGGTTTGAAAACGTTGTAATTCATAAACTGATTTCCGAAAGCTGTAAAAAGAAGCGGAGCAGTTTCACCGGTAATTCTTGCAACACTGAGTAATATGCCCGTCAATATGCCGCTCAAGCCTGTAGGCAGAATGACTTTCAGGATTGTTTTGTAGTAAGGCACGCCAAGAGCAAGAGATGCCTCTTTCAGGGTATAAGGCATCAGTTTCAGGGTTTCCTCTGTTGTTTTAATAATAACGGGCAGCATCATGACGGACAGGGCAATGCCGCCGGATAAAGCCGAGAAACCCTTAAAAGGCGCTACAAACCACATATATACCACAATGCCTATTACAATTGACGGTGTTCCCTGGAGGACAACAACGCAGAGCCTCACCATATGAGCTATTTTGCCCTCACTTCTCTCGGAAAGATATATTCCCGCTGAAATGCCGAAGGGGATTGATAAAACACTGGAAAGAATAATGAGAAAAAAAGTTCCGATAATAGCGTTAAAAATGCCGCCGCCTGTTTCACCAAAGGGCTTGGGAAGTTCTGTAAGAAATTCCCAATTTATTACGGCAATGCCGTTTTTCGTAATATAGTAAAGTATAAGGAGAAGCGGAAGGATCGATATAAAAGCGAATAGTATAACAAGGTATTTAAAAAGCCTGTCTTTAAAAATCCTTTTTTTCAGTTGACCTTCCATTGTATTACGTTACCTCTTTCGATGCTTCAAGGCTGATTTTCCTGATTACATAGATGCCGATAATGTTGACAATTGTTGTAACAAGAAAAAGCACAAGCCCTATATAAATTAGTGATGATGCTGTTATGCCTGTTGCTTCTGCAAATTCATTGGCTATAACGCTTGCCATGGTGTTGGCAGGGCTGAAAATACCTGTGGGCAGAAAATTGCTGTTCCCGATAAGCATGGTCACGGCCATTGTTTCGCCGATTGCTCTCCCCAGAGCCAGCAGAATTCCCGCGAATATTCCTGACCGTGCATAGGGGAGAATAATGTTTTTTATAACCTCAAACCTTGTTGCGCCAAGTGAATAGGCAGCCTCCTTTAAATCGGAAGGAACAAGCGTCACAACCTCCCGCCCGATTGAAGCTGAAAAGGGAATTATCATAATAGCAAGGATAAGAGCGGATGCGAGTATGCCTACTCCGTGAGGGGTTACACCGAATATATTTTCCAGCGATCTTACAAGGGGTACAAGAAGAAATAAACCCCAGAGGCCGTATATAACAGAGGGTATGCCGGCCAATACTTCTATGGAACTTCTTAAGAATGTTGACACTGGACCTTCTTTGAAATATTCGCCAAGGAAAATCGAAATTGAGATGGAAAAGGGAATTGAAATGAGCAGGGTTAAAAATGAGGTCAGCAGAGTCCCGACGAGAAATGGAAGAGCGCCGAACTTTTCCGCGGAAACATCCCATGTCGTTCCAAAAAAGAATTTAAGACCGAAGACCTTTACAGAAGGCAGGGATGCAACAGCCAGCGTCAGGAAAACAGCGAGAAGCAACACAACAATTATTATTGCTGATAAAGCAAGGACTCCCTGGAATACTTTCTCTGATCCGTCTATGTTATTTTTCATTTTTAACTATTTGCCCGACAAAAATGTCTGTAAGCCATTCCTTTATTCCGTTTCTTGCCTTTCTGAAAGCGGCAAGCTTTTCATCTTCTGTCCCGGAAACCGAAGCAGGATCGTCAAATCCTTCATGAAGGATGTGTTTACCTTTTGGAAAATAAGGACAGGCTTCTTTTGCATTATCGCAAACCGTAACAACATAATCAAAGTATTTATCAATGAAATCATCTGTGCTTTTTGAGCGATAACCGGAGATATCAATGCCAATCTCATGCATCGCACTGACAGCATAATGATGAACTCCTGAAGGCTCCAAACCTGCACTGAAAACCTCGTATTCATCCCCGAAAAGAGAGTTTAACAACCCTTCCGCCATTTGAGACCGGGCAGAATTATGAGTGCACAGGAACAACACTTTTTTTCTGCCCTTTTCCTTTAGTTCCATTGTTTATTGCCTTTTTACTTAAGTATCTGCGCTCCGTTATATGTGAGTGACTTGATTATTTTCTCGGACTTTGCCGCAGCTTCTTTTGATAATGGTGAGTATTGGAGAGGTTCCACGAATTTCTGGCCATCCCTTACCGTCCATAGCAGGAGCTTTGCAAGGGTCTCGGCCTTTTCCTTTGTCCTACTGCTGTAATTCTGTTCTTTGTAAAATATGAGCCATGTAAAACCGCTTATAGGATAGCCTTCGTTTGCGTCAGTATCTGTGAGGGAAACATTTGTATCATCAGGAATTTTAACATTGGCTGCCGCGCTCACCGATTTTGTTGTGGGCTCTATGAATTTACCCGATTTATTTTTGATATTCCCGAATGCCATTTTATTCTGCAACGCATAGAGGAGTTCTACATAACCTATTGAGCCCGGAGTCTGTTTCACATAACCTGCCACACCGGGATTACCTTTCTGGCCGATATGGCCCTGAGGCCAGTTAAGGGATTTGCCTGTGCCGATCTTCTCTTTCCATTCCTTGCTTACCTTGCTTAAATATTCGCTGAATATATAAGTTGTTCCGCTTCCGTCAGCACGACGGACAACGCTGATTGCAAGATCAGGCAGATTTATGCCGGGATTTACCGACGAAATCTTTGGATCATTCCACTTTTTAATCTTGCCGAGAAAAATATCGGCTACGAGATCAGGGGTAAAACTAAGCTTCGGGTTTCCTGATAAATTGTATGTAACAACAACAGCGCCAAGACTTGTAGGGATATGCAGAACCGCAGCGCCTGCATCCTTGATTTCTTTATCAGTCATGAAGGCATCTGTACCGCCGAAATCCACCGTTTTTTTGATAAGCTGATTAATTCCTCCTCCTGAGCCGATTCCCTGATAATTGACTTTCACCTTGTATTGCTGGTTGTACGCATAAAACATCTTTGAATAAAGGGGCTGGGGAAAAGTAGCTCCCGCGCCCAGCAGTTCCTCTTCTTTCGCGAAAGAAGCGTTTGAAAATACAAAAGAAATTATTGCTAAAACCAAAAACATTTTAAAGATAGTCTTCATCTTTTACATCCTCCTTGGTAATATTAATAATAGCATTATAATAAGTGATTGTTAATCAAGTGTTAAAGAAATGTTAAGTTTCGGTTAACTTCTTTCTGATTGTAAATATTTTAAACACTTCCTCGGGGATACGTAAAAACCGGATGATTTTAAAAAGGGAGGCATTAAGCCTCCCTTTTCTGTTGATAATCCAATTTTCTTAGAAGAAATACCAGGCGCCGACTCTGACAGAATTCACAGAGCCTTTTGTATCATAAAACTGGCCGCCTCCAAGTGCCTGAAAATTAGCATAACGCGTATAGATGTTTGCGTATTCCACGCCGAGCCTCATGGCGGGGTTTACATCATAGGAAAGGTTGACAATGGCGTGCTGAAGAGTTCTTACATTGGCTACATTGCCTACTGCAGCCTGCATAAAGGGCGAGCTGAAATTTACGCTTGCATATCCGTATAAACCTGTCAAAAATAGGTTATTTGTAAAATAGTATTGGAGATTTCCGAATCCGCCGGTTATCACTGGCGCTGAGTAGTGTCTGTTGGCAACCGAGCCTACCGGATAGCTGGTGGTATAAAAGGTGGTTGTAAACCAGCTCAAATCCTGACCGGTGAATATGTTGCCGGAAAGAGCGAGGGCGCCTGTTTTGTCTCCCTTTTTCTCAGGGATTATGGGTATGAAGCCTTTAAGTGCAACACCCCAGGAAGTAACGGTATAATCACTAAACTTCACAGGAGCTCCTGCCGCAGAAGAGACATAGGATGGCTTCTCCTGTCCCAGATATCCGCCAAGGCCGAAAAGAAGATTCATCGGACCGATCTTGCCGCATGCGTCCGATTTGAATACAATCTCGCCTTCTGCAAAGGGCATTCCGCTCATGGAAAAGGTGTTAACCTGTGTTGCTCCGCCAAGGGTTCCCAGCGAGTTGGCTGGAGTGTATAAGCCCAGTGAAGCGGACCAGTTTTTGTTAAACCGCTGTTCAACGGTTATCTGCGGCTGTCTCTGTCCTCTTATAAAAGGACCCACATCGTTTACACCGAGGACGATGTTGCTGTGTGTGCCGATATTACCCCACCTGTTCCATGTCTGACCCATAATTAGGGATGTATTGGCCCAGTCCATCTTTATATACGCGTGTCTTAAAGCAAAAACACCATATGCTGCGCCGGCCTGGGTACCTCTAAAATCGGCTTCGATAAATGCGGATGTCTTTGCGCCCCATCCGTCAGGACCCTTAACAAGAAAGTTAAGCCTTGTCTCGCCTGATGCAGCATAAATATTGCCGTATTCATCGTTCTGGTTCTGATTGCCATGATAGCTTGATCTGACGGCAGTTGTATAATCCGCTCCCACACCCTGGGTTGCGTAACCCATATCAAACTTGACAAATCCGCCGATGGTCAGATCATACCTGCTTGTCGCGCTGCCGGCATGACCCATTACAGGCATCAATAAAAATAATGCTATTACTGCAATAACCGTTTTTTTCATGCCTTCCTCCTTTCAATATTTGTTTTGTTGATCATCTTTCCTCCTGTATTAAATTTTTTTAATATTATCTATTTGCTTTGTTAAGGTTTAATTAAGATTTTGTTAATTATTTATTAAATCGTACGTCTTAAAAATCAAAATGATACTGTGATTTTCTCAAATTTATTTTTAAACTCGCTGCTGTTGGGAGCAAGCCCTTTAAAATTAACAGAATATTTACCAAATATTTATATTTGCTTAACACAGCGGTATTATCTTAAATAAAAAATAATCAGAAAAGGTGGGATTAATGACAAATTGGATGGAAAATCTTGCACGGCACTATAGGAGTAAAAGAATGCAACATCCTGCCGATAAGCTTATGATAGTTTTTGACATTGACGGGACCATACTCGATATGCGCTTCATTATACTTCATGTTTTGAAGGAATTCGATAAACAACACAACACATGCCACTTCAGGAATATTAGGATTTCCGATATTGATTTTCACGAGCTTAATATCAAAGATCTTCTTGTAAGGCTTTTCATGAGCAAAGATGAGCAGGAGCAGATACTGTCACGTTACGATAAACTCCTTGTCTCATCAATGGCGGTTTTGGAAGCTCATCGTCCTTTCAGGGGAGTTCTTGATGTGATAAGGTGGTTCCAACTCCAGCCTAATACTTTCGTAGGGTTAAATACGGGCAGACCTGAGTCGTTCCGATCTAATACCCTCAAATCACTGAACCGGCTCGCAAAAGAATATCGCGTTAAATTCAGTGATGATCTCCTTTTCATGAAAACACCTGACTTCGGAAATAATATAACTGCAGCCAAGACCAGAGGAATTGAGTATTTCCAAAGCCTCGACTATAAGGTTTTTGCTTTTGTTGATAATGAACCGGAAAACCTGCAGGCCGTTTCAGAAGCATTCTCTGAAAATGAAATTCTTCTTCTCCATGCTGATACGATTTTCAAATCACAGGATATTCGTATAACCGGCAATGCTGTACGGGGAAAAGAATACAGCATTTCAAAACTCGTAAGCAGGAAAAACCTTCCAAAGCATATTCAATTCGTCTGGCAATGGGATGGTTTGGCGGAAACAATTGAGGGATTCATTGACTCCCAGGTTAAATGGATAGAGGTCGATCTCAACGTGAGTGCCGCCCCTTGGAGAAAGGGACTGCAAGACAGAGAATACGGGCTTATCCATGAAAGCATAGACATGTTAATAGCACACGATAAAAAGATAAAAATCAACCTGAGCAAAAAGGCATTCTTCTCCGGGAATATACCCGGTATACTCAGGGATTGCAGGGTAGACGATTCCAGTCTGTGGCTTTACGGCAGCATGAATGATATCAGCCCTAAGGATTTCAAGGCATTACGGAAAATGTATCCTGGAGCAATCATAGGATGCCCGATTGATATCCTTTCAGCCCTTGCGAGCAACCACCCCATACACACAAGGGAACTGCTTACAACCTTCAGAAGCTGGGGCATCAACCGTTTTTCCATAAACTGGAGGACGCAGGGCAAAAGAATCTTTTTCAACTATTTAAGACAATGGAAGATGGAAACCGATATTTATAATACATCAAATCTTGAATCCTTTCTTCAGGCTTTGCTGCTGCTGCCCGATTCAATTACGATGCAACCTGATTTTGTGTTGAAAAATATGGAAGATTATATTGCAAATAAAGGTTTTCCCGGCAATAACGGCGAATTTCGTAAGACAGCGTAAGAAAGATAGTCTTTCCATCGGGCACGCATAGCATCGGTAAGGTAAATAGCTCATAAATTGAGCCGAGTGTCCACTTGTCAGCGTGAGGGTGTCCGAAGCTTGCTACAAAAACTTTTTCAATTTTATTGTTTTTAATGCCTTGTCCACCTGCAGAAAGGTGCAGTTTTCATCGCCTGTCAAGGATTTCCCTGACCTTTTGAAGAAATATTTCGGATGATGTAGGTTTCATAAGAAGTTCATATTGTTTGTCATGAACTCCCTTGGTCAATATTACATCGGATGTATAACCGCTTGTAAACAAAACTTTTATATCATTTTTCGATCTTTTAATCTCCTGATAGGCTTCCTTTCCGTTTTTCCCGGGCATTACTACATCGAGAATAACCATATCAATTGAATCCGTAGACCCAAAAAAATGCTCTACAGCCTCCTTGCCGTCCTTTGCCTCTATAACCTTATATCCGGCCTCTTCGAGTATGGTTTTAGTCAATAACCGGACATCGGGATTATCTTCCGCTATGAGTATTGTCTCGGTGCCTTTTTGAGAGAATACTTGTTGTTTCGATTTTCTAATTTGAACTGGCCTAGATTTTGACAGGGGCAGATAAATCTTAAAGGTGGTTCCGGAATCCTGCATGCTTCTTACCCTAATATAGCCGTTATGTTGTTTTATAATGCCATATACAGTGGAAAGACCCAGTCCGGTTCCCTTGCCTACATCCTTTGTTGTAAAAAACGGCTCAAAGATCCTCTCCTTGGTTTGCTTGTTCATCCCAATCCCTGTATCGGTTACAGAAATCAAAGCATAGGCGCCTTCAATACCGTAACCGTGCGTTCTGCAGAATTCACTGTCAATATCAAATGGCTCTGTTTTTATAATGAGCGTTCCTCCATGCGGCATGGCGTCACGGGCGTTTGCCGCCATGTTCATCATAACCTGCTCTATCTGTATGGTATCTGCCATTAATATAAGGTCCTGGTCTGTAAGTGTAATTCTGAATTCAATATCTTCCGTAAGAAGTCTTGAAAGCAGTTTTTCCAGGCCTTTTATAACCTTGTTGAGACTGACCGGTTGAAGATTGATCGGCTGTTTTCTGCTGAAGGCCAGCAGACTTTGGGTTAATTGTGCTGCCTTCTCTGAGGCCGATAATATGTGGTCTACATATGTATTTAATGGATTGCCGGCAGGTAATTTCATGTGCAGCAAATTACCGAAACCCATTATAGCGGTTATAATATTATTAAAGTCATGTGCGACTCCACCGGCAAGAAGGCCTATGGATTCCATTTTTTGAGAATGCCGGAATTGCTCCTCTGTCTTTTTTCGTTCCGTAATGTCGAAAAGAACAACGAGATGAGCAGGTTCTCCTTTATAAATGATTTTTTGTGCTTTTACGATTACCGCGAGAACGTCTCCTGTTTTTGTGACCATCTTAATCTCGTAATCGCCGACTTCTTCGCCATCTATTCGTTTTTGTATATTTACCTGTATCAATGTCTTGCATGAATCCTCTATATAATCAAAGACAGATGTACTTACCATCTCTTCCGGAAGATAACCAAGGATAGAAGTTGCAGCGTGATTTGCAAAAAGAATAGTGCCGTTTTTATGTACAAGCACAATCTCCGGCAAACAGGAGATCAGCCTTTCATATTGCTCTTCTTTTTCGAGCAATGCCTTCTCTACTTTGCTCAGTTCCGTAATATCCTTCCATAATGCGCACACTACTGTTTTTCCATTAGAATAAAGATGGGCAAGGTGCACTTCCACTGCAATTTCTCCGCCATCAAACTTTCTGTGTACCCATGGGAATTTATTTTTTTTGCAGTCCCCGGATATCTTAAAAAATTCCCTCGATTTCAATTTTGAGAGAGATCCGTCGTGTTGCTTCTCAGGTGAAAGGTCAAGCGGTTTTTTACCTAAAATCTGGTTTTTATCAGTGCAGCCCATTGTTGAAAGCGCTGCCTGGTTGCAGTCGACAAATTTTCCATCATCGAGAATAAATGCAGCATCGGGCAGGCTGTCAAAGAGCAATCTAAATTCATCTGTATTATCCATATATTATTCCTCCGGTATGCTATCTGTATAGAGCCAATATTTTGTGCTTCTCTTCTTTCTTTATTCCGTTCATTAACTTGTCTTCGCTGTCAAGGGTCATGAAGGCCATTCCGGTCTCAGAATGTTTTGCAGACTTTTTCAAATCAGCAATCACATGGCTCAGTCCTTCAGCAGTCATACTAATCTCTTCGGCAGGTATGTTAATAATTGCCGCACTTACAGCTAATAAAGGAAATTGTTTTATATTGCCGTCTCTGTCTGTTGAAATGATGTAGTTTCTTTCTCTGTCTTCTGAGTCATAGAGACTTATAACATCGTCTGCGAATTTATTGATTATATATTCAATAAGGCTGTTTATTTGAAGAATTTCGTCCTCCGAAATCATATAACCTGCAAAAAAATCATCTCCGCCGATATGCCCGGCGAAAAACCTGTTTCCGGTTGATGTTATCTTTAAGATATCGGAGAAGAGTAGTATTGCCCTGTCGCCCTGCCTGAAGCCGTATTTGTCGTTAAAAGCCTTGAAATAGTCAAAATCAAAATAAACAATAATGTATTTTTTTTCCCGGTCTGCAAGGGCTTGTTCTATGAATTCATTAATTAATGTGTTTCCCGGCAATTTTGTAAGTGGATTCTGGTCCCTTGCAACGGCTACATTTTTTTCGTTAAGTACTTTTAACAGTGAACGCGTGCTGAGAAAGCCAATATATATTCCGTTTTCTGTAAGCAAAACTCCTTCAGAAAACTCATCCATTGAAAAGTATTCAAGTATTTTCTCAACCTTCGTATTGATTTCTGCTATGGGACATTTTGCGATAAAGTCTACGAGTGTTTTGCCGGCGGCTTTATTTAACAACAGGTCTTTCCCATACCGGGAGTAGACAAATTCTTTTAATTCTCTTTCTCTAATCAATCCTATCGGCTCATCATGGCCATTTAAAACAGGAAAGAAGGTATTATTTTTATTCGTTCTAAAATTATCAAAAACAGTTGACATGTCTGTTATTTGGCCTGTTTTGGAGTTATGGAGATACACTGGTTCCAGATATTCCAGTTGGTCTTGAAGTAATACGTGATCGTACGTTTTCTGTCGCTTGTTCTGCGCGTTAATCTTCGTTATATGGTCGTATTTCTCGCAAATTTCGTCCAAATTCACGGTTGGTCTCTGTACGAAATAGCCTTGCACATAATCGCACCCGGTTTCTTTACAAAAAAAGAATTCCTTTTCTGTCTCAACCCCCTCGGCAATTGTTATAATACCCAGGGTATGTGCAAGATTGAGCACCTTTGCAAGAAAGAGTTTCTTCTTTGAGTCATCCTCTATTTCTGAAATAAAAAATCTGTCAATTTTTATGAAATCAGGGTCTGAATGATAAAGAAGCTGTAGGCCGGAATATCCTGTACCGAAATCATCAATTGCTATCTTGTAGAATTGTTTTTTATATGCATTGAGAATTGTTTTTACGTGAGGATAACTGTCAAATTCATGTCTTTCGGATATTTCAAAACAGATTGAACTTGGCAAGACCCCAAAACGCTTGAGGATTTGCGAGGTATTCCCCGTTGAATAATCAGCCATGAGAATAACGCGATTATCAATATTAAAGAATAATTTTGCTTTCTGATGATTTTTCAGTCGCATGAATTTTTCAAGCGACTTTTCTCTTAAAGCAAGCTCGAAACCATACAGCACCTGTTCGTTGAAGGCGGCATCAAAAATGTCCTTTATGCTGTTAAAACCTGTCTGCTCATAATTCCTGAGAAGAGCCTCATATCCGAAACATATACCGTTGTGAACGTTAACAATAGGCTGGAATGCATAATCCAATGTTTGAATGATGCCCCTCCATTTATTGTCCATATCACGTTCCTCCTGAAAACAGTTGCATACCTCGTTATTGAATTCTTCATAAAAAAACTGATTTGTGTAGTGCTGCAACATTTTTCCATCCTCATGCCATTAAATTTTGCCATGTCTTTTTGTATCAGCATATATTCTCATGTAAATATCTCAAGCTGCCCGGAGAAAGGGTTTGAGAGAAGACCGGGCTTGATTTTCTTGCCGACAGGGGGAATGGTTTTTATTATTATCGGAGCGCTGGCGTGCCATAAGTCTTTGCAAGGCAGCGTAGATATCGGAAATATTGCTTTTGATGCTGAACGTGAAGATCGGTCTCAATAAAGACCCCATGGCCAGGGTATCTTTTTCATTATCCGGCAGAATCAGTATGAAAGCAATCCCGGATAACAAGTGTTTAATCATGTAGATATCAACAAGGTCCTCAAATGTTTCTGCGCATATCACAGCCACAGCCTTATTTTTATACGACTGTTTAATTTTGCGGGAAAGGGTTTCAATGTCCTTATGAATTTCAACTCTTTTTTGCCGGGAACAACTCGCAATTAATGAGGATAAATTATCATAATACACATCTTTGCCTGTGCAATAAAAAATAATGTTCATGTAAACCTCTTTTGGATATACTTTTTCAATGCTGATAATTTAATAATGCATTTCTGTTAACCTGAAATAAACTTTCAGTTAATTTTCAGTTAAGGCTTTGACAGGGTTTTGTGATTGATTATTGCCGTTGGTTTTAAACCATTGAATTTTCCCGTTCAGATCCGATGAAGCAGTGAGAAGGTCTGTTGCCTGTTCCTTAATTGAAAAAACCGAGATATTGAGTTTTTGAGTAACTCCGGATATTCTTTCCATCATACTTGACATTTCCTGTGAGGTTAATGATTGATTTTTTGCTGCAATTGCTACATCCTGGACCATACCGGACACCTCTTTTACAGAGACAACGATATTGTCCATTGCTTGTTCGGTTTTTTTTACATGAGTTAAAATCTGTTCCACTGATTTCTTGTGATCCATCATGAATTTTGTAAAACCCGCAAACTCATGCTGAATAACATTAACATCTCTTTTTATCTCATCCGCTGATCTGGAAGCCCTGTTTGCAAGCCCTCTTACGTTTTCGGCAATTACTGAAAACCCGAGTCCGGCTTTGCCCGCTCTTGCCGCTTCAACAGAAGCGTTAAGAGAAATAAGCTTGGTTCCATCTGATATGTCAATTATCAAGTCTACGATCTTATTGATATCCTGTGACTTCCCTTTCAGTACGGCCATTCTGGTTGTGAAGTCTTCCACTCTATCTGTGAATTGTTCCAGCTCGCCTGCTGTAATTTTCATAGATGCCTTACCATCCAGCGCAAGTTCATGCATCTCATTGGCACGTAATGCAGTATTTTGTGTGATTTGTTCTACTTCCATATTTGTATGGAACATTTTTGCTATCGAAGCGACGGACTGATCGGTATCCCTGGCCTGGTTTGTTGAATAATTACTCAGGTTTAAAGCGGTATCGTTAAGATGGCCCGAGCTGGCTGAAAGGTTTCTCGATATAAAAGAAATGCTCTTTGCCATATCCGAAATCTTAATTATTGCCTCATTAAAATTGATTGCCACTTTTCCGAATTCATCCCTCTTTTTATTGTCCATCCTTGCGGAAAAATCTCCATTGCCGAAACGTTCGGCAAGAGAAGTGAGGTCCCCTATTCTTTTCATAATGGAGTTTTCGATGAGTTTCCCGAAAATTATGCTTGTCAGCAGCAGGGCAATGCTGAATACCAAAACAAGAATAATCACTATTTTAACAACAAAATTTACCGCATCTACCGCTCTTTGTTGTTCCTCCTGTGCTGTTGTAACGTTTTCTCCATACTTTAGGCGCTGTTCCCGGATTGTTCTGTTCAGCGTTGCAAACATGGCGTCCGACTTTTCTTTTGCTTTCAGCATGTTTTTCAGCGTATCTACAAAACCATTATCCGCAAGAAAAAGTTGTTCAATTTCTCGAAGAGAAAGGGACACATCTTTCATCATGCCTGATTCCCTTTTTTTCCCGCTTATGTTAAGAGCGCTTTCAATCTCGGCTGTCACACGCCGCATATAGGAAAATTTCTCTGAGAGGCCTCTCTTTACAGCATCCGCGTCATCAGCTTTTTTCATGGCAAATAATTTTGAAACAATATTTTCTACAGAAAGACCGAGGGAGGTTAATTCTGCATTCAGTATTACAATCTGGCCGGCAGTTTTAGATGCCCCAAGAGATGCATCTAATGCAATGTTCTCCCTTACAAAAGAAATATTTGTGCCATCCACCTCTTCATTTACAAACATTATTATATTTCCCATAATGTTATTGCTTTGTCTGGAAAACTCATTGAGTTCTTCTTCAATTTTTGCGTCTCCGGATTTGGCAATTTTTCTCGTTTTTATTTCAGCAAGCCCATTATTTCCATTTACTGTTTTTTCAAGCTCTTTTGCCAATTCAAAAATTTGTTTAAAATCATTTCCTGCCTGACCAATCATATTGGTCGAGTATTTAATACGGTCCTTTGCTGCTGCCACTCTCTGTGCTGTTTGTGCGGCCTGAATATCGGCAAGAGAAATCTGAATTTCCTGCACAAGATCTTTAATCCTCTGTGTTTCTGATAATTTCCATGTAATTTCCCGTGCTTTTGAACTTGTATTGGAAAGATTTTTATCGGCATGCTTTTGCAGTTCTTTCATGGAAAGATTAAGCTGATGGAGTTTTTTTGAATTTAAATTGAGCTTTGATTGGGCTTGCGCAGATGCTTCCGTCAACTTTTTTTCGGCTTTTATTCTTTCTCTGAATATCGATATACTCTCATCAGTAACTTTTTCCATTTCAGAAACCATAGAAGATATAGATTTTTCATTTTCTCCTCTGATCTTAAATAGCTGAGATGATATCTCCTTAATGGTTTTGAGGGATTCTGCAAGTTCCTCTTCTCCTTTCTGCAGTTCTTTATCAAACTTTACCGCAGATATCTCATAAAGCTTTATCATATGTTCATGCAGCGCCCTGGTAAATTCAACGGTTTTCAACTGGAAGGGCGTGGACTTCTCTGTAAGGGAATATATGTTCCTTCTCACTTCTTTCAGGCCTATGCAGCTTACAGCGCCAACTATTATAATGCCGACTAAAGTCAGTAATGTGTTAAAAAGGAGCTTTCTTTTTATTGTCATATTTTCCTGCTGGTTTTTTATGATTATTCAATTTGAGCCGTATTATTGCTTATTTCATGAACAAACTTTTCTATACTTTTACGGATTTCATCCCTCACACTTCTTGTCTTTTCAAGTCTTTCTTCGTATGTTCCCGTGAAATATGCAGGGTCTTCAAATGACAATACAAGGTGTTTGACAATATGATGAGGAAAGAGAGGGCATCTCTGTAAGATGTTTTCATCGCATAGCGAGATTGTATAATTAAATAGTTTGCCCTGTTGATATAGATTAAAGACACTTTTTGTTGAGTTATTTGAAATATCAATATCTATCTCTCTCATAACGTCCACAGCAAGTTGATTAATCTGTCCCGGCTCCAGCCCTGCGCTTTCAACATGGAACTTTTCGCCTCCAAATGCTCTGAGAAAGGCCTCAGCCATCTGACTTCTTGCTGAATTTGTGACACACAAAAAAAGAACTTTTATTTTCTCCATTGTCATCTCCATGGAAAGCTTTGTTCCCAAGACATGACTAAGAATAAAGATAAATTGTTAATTGATTATTAAAGGAGTATTAATATTTGGTTAAGCCTAAGAGTAAAATATGGCTCAAAATCCGAAGAATTTTAAAGGAGTGCTATAATGGCAGAGTAATGATGATTTTTGTCCCGCCGCCAAGTGAGCTTTTTACATCTATAAATCCGTTATGGAGCATAACAACATGCTTAACGATAGAAAGTCCAAGACCTGTTCCGCCGAATTTCTTGGAACGGGACTTGTCGACAACATAAAACCGCTCGAATATCCTTGATAAATGCTCATTCGCAATACCTATGCCTGTGTCCTCTATGACAATCTCGATCTCACCATCTTTTTCTTTTAAAGATATTTTTATGCTTCCTTTTTCCGTGTACTTAATCGCGTTATCTATCAGATTGATAAACATTTGCTCCAGTTTGAAGGGGTCGGCTTTTACAAGCGGCAGTCCGGCGTCGATATCCACATGGAGGGACAGGGATTTTTCCTTTAATTTCTGTTCGAAAATTCTTGTTATGCTTTCAAGAAGAGCCCCCAAGGCTAAATCTATGGGCTCAAGTTTTATGGTTTTTTCTTCCAATTCGGACAGGAACAGGAGGTCATTGATTATATTGATCAATCTGTCCGTATTTCGACGTATAATATCCAGGTAATGTTTATTCTCTTCTGATACAACCGTATCCTGCAGTGTTTCCACAAAACCTTTAATGGCTGTAAGAGGAGTGCGAAGCTCATGGGAAATATTGGAAACAAAGTCTGTTTTAATTTTTTCCAACTCTCTCATATTGCTGATATCATGAAAAATGATTGCTATTTCCTCCTTGGCGGAAAGGAATGTTGCGCTGCATAGAAAAGTTTTATTGTTAAAGGATATCTCTTCAGATATATTGTTTTTTGCATCTTTTGTCTTTTTTATAAGTTCATCAAACTGAGGGATTCTAAAACATTCCCAGTAAGGTTTCCCTTCCGCAAAGCTGCCGCCGACAATCTTTCTTAAACTGTTGTTGCTCAGGATAACCCTTTCCTCTCTGTCCAAAACCAGGATGCCTTCCTGAAGAGACGATATGACGCTGTCTAATTCCTCTTTCTGACTTTTCAACTCATCAAAGAGCGTTTTCATCCGCACTGCCATACCATTAAAATTGTCTGCAAGGTCCCGCAATTCATCTTTGCTCTTTAAAAATACCCTTGCGCTGAAATCTTCATCGGCAATTCTCCGTGAAACAGCGCTTAATTCCTTAATCGGTTTCGACAGACTTCTTGTGAACATAAATGAAATTAACAGGGATAAGGCAATTATTAAGGAAGATATTTCCAGCACTTTTATTCTTATATGGTTGATCGTGGTTCTTATGTCTTTCAGGAACAGGCTTAACCTGATAACCCCTAATGCTTTGCTGTTCTTTTTCACGGGAAGGGCAATATAGAGCATCTGTTTTTTTAATGTTTCGCTTTCACGCAGGAATCTTCCCGTATTGCCTTCCATGGCCTGGGCTATCTCTGTTCTTGTTCCGTGATTTGCCATTAATTCAGGGTTTTCTTCCGAATCGGCAAGGACTTTTCCGTCAGGGGCAATAATAGTAATTCTTGCATGAATTTTCCTCCCCAATCTCTTGGCAAGGTCATCCAGCCCTCTTACATCATTTTTCTCTAAATAAGGTACAACCTGTTCTTCAAGGGAAATTCCGAGGTTTATTAAATGGTCTGCCGTTGATTCTATATAAAAATCTTTTATTGCAGTAAAAGAGAAGGTCAGAATAAGTCCTGAGAGAATAAATATTATCAACAGGAAACAGCCGAATATCTTTAAAAATATCGATTTCTTCATTCTTCTATCCTGTATCCGAGCCCCCTCAGGTTTTTAATAAATATTGCCGCATTTCCCAATTTCTCCCTGAGATGCCTTATATGCACATCTATGGTTCTGTCTATGACAGTCTTTTCCTGGCCCCAAAGATGGTCAAGAATCTGTTCTCTGGTCTGAATTCTGCCTTTTTTCAAAGCAAGGAGTTGTAATATCTTGAATTCTGTTGTTGTTAAATCTATTTTATTACCTTCAACTTCAACTTCGTATCTTTCCAAATCTATATTCAGGATATCGCCTATACTGATTTTTTTTGTTTCTTCATTCGGCCTGTTTCTTCTTAATACTGCCTTTACCCGCGCAACAAGCTCTCTCGGTGAAAACGGTTTTGTTACATAATCGTCGGCGCCAAGTTCCAGACCGAGAACTTTCTCGGTCTCTTCCGCCTTTGCCGTAAGCATAATAACAGGGATGGAAGCATATTGGTCCTTGTTCTTAAGCAATTTACATACTTCGAATCCATCCGTATCCGGCAGCATAAGATCTAATATGATAAGATCAGGGGTTTCCGTTCCGAGAAACCCGAAGAAACTTTCAACGTCAATAAATTCTCTGGTTTTGAAGCCCGCGTTTTTGAGATGGAGCGATACAAGCTCGACTATGTCCGGTTCATCATCTACGATGGCAATGAGTTTTTGTATCACAGAGTTCTCTCCCAAATACTTTTATTCTGATTATATTACTTATTTCCCGTATTCGCAAAATATTTTTCAACATGCAGATTCTGCTCCTGCGCCAACGGGAAAACACCTCAACTGCCTTGTAACGGTTATCCTTATTTCCTTAATCAAGGAAAGGGAAATGAAAAATATCACATGTAAATCATCTTATCGCATATTAGCTTAATATTTATCATTTTCTTAATTAATCCGGCATTTTTTCTGTATTTTATATTGACAAATACATGGTATTAAAAATATAATTGTGAAAATAATTACAAATCCTCAAAAACCGACTGGAGGCAATGAATGAGACCATATTTTGAAAAGATGCAGGACTGGGGCAAACCAGTTAAGGTCAATGCGGCAAACGCAGAACAGATTAAAAAAGTTGAACAGGAAATAGCGGCACTTATCGAAGAAAAGAAGAAAGCAGGCCTTCCAAAAGAAACTTTGAACAAAAGAGGTGAATGGACAGTTCATCAGAGGCTTGAATATATCCTTGATCCGGGCACATGGGCGCCTCTTCACATGCTCTATGATCCGATGGAGGAAGAATCCGGGACAACAGGTGTTGTAGATGGTCTTGGAAGAATAAACGGAAGATGGTGTGTAATTATCGGTTTCGACAATAAGGTCATGGCCGGTGCATGGATTGCAGGTCAGGCTGACAATATTCTTAGAGTAACAGACATTGCAAAAAGACTTAATTGCCCCCTCGTATGGCTGGTAAACTGCAGCGGCGTTAAGCTTACTGAGCAGGAAAAGGTTTATGCCAACAGGCGCGGTAATGGCACAACATTCTTCAGACATGCTGAGTTGAATAAACTCGGCATTCCTGTCCTTGCCGTTATTTATGGAACCAACCCGGCAGGCGGCGGCTATCAGGGCATTTCACCGACTTTGCTTCTCGCGCATAAGGACTGTAACATCGCAGTTGGCGGCGCAGGTATTGTCAGCGGCATGGCGCCAAAGGGATTTTTTGATGAAGCTATGGCAGAGCAGCTTATCGATGCAACAAGGAAATTCAAGTCAATACCACCGGGCAGAGTTGAGATTCACTACGATCATACAGGATTTTTTAAAGAAGTACATCCCAGCGAAGAAAGTCTTCTTGATTCTCTGAAGGCATGGGTAGTAAAGCTTCCCGCCTATGACGCAAGTTTCTTTAGAGTAGCAGCACCGGCAGAACCGAAATTCCCTGCAGAAGATCTGTACAGCATCTTAGCCTTCAACCAGAAGATGGTATATGACGCAGAACAGTTCATGGCAAGACTCGTTGACGGAAGTGAACATATGGAATTCAGGCCTGATTTCGGCTTTGAACTTTATACCGGTCTTGTAAAAATAGATGGTTTTCTTATCGGTATCGTAGCAAACAGGCAGGGTATGCTGCCGAAGGGTTATCCGAAGTATGCACCATATCCCGGCATAGGCGGCAAGTTCTACCGTGAAGGGCTTATCAAAATTAATGAGTTTGTAACTCTCTGCGGCAGAGACAGAGTCCCCATGGTCTGGCTCCAGGATACATCAGGAATTGATGTCGGCGATATCGCTGAAAAGGCAGAACTCCTCGGTCTTGGTCAGGCTCTTATTTATTCTATCGAACAGAGCGGCCTCCCCATGATGACGGTTATATTGAGAAAAGGCACAGCAGCAGCCCACTATATCATGGCCGGTCCTCAGGCCAATAACAATAACGCCTTTACACTCGGCGTAGCAACAACGGAAATCTATGTTATGCACGGTGAAACCGCAGCAGCAGCAAGCTTTGCAAGAAGACTTGTAAAAGAGAAAGACGCAGGCAAATCTCTCGCACCGGTCATTGAATCAATGAATAAAACCGTACAGGAATACGTGGACAAATCAAGACCATCATACTGCGCAAAAACAGGTATGGTTGACGAAGTAGTAGCACTACCGGCATTGAGAACTTATCTTGTTGCATTCGCAAATTGCTGCTATCAGAATCCGGTATCTATCACACCGCAGCACCAGATGATTTTACCAAGAATTATCAAAGGTTAAACCTTAACAGCACAAGTAAAAACAGGGTGGATTATTTATCCACCCTGTTTTTTTATAATCCCGTTAACCATTGTTGTTATACATGTTGACAGCCACGTATTTACAGTGATATAAATCTTTGTTATGCAACAACAAGGGGTTATACCAGGTTGCTGTCAAACATTATAAGTTTGATTTACCGGGCATAATACCAAGTAAGCTTTCAAATATTCATTATTTATTTTTTGAAAGCAACTTGGTTTTAGCTGTAAAAAGATTGAGACCTCTTGATTACAATCAATATTTTATGCCGGATCGCAAAATTAAAAGCACGCCTTGATATTGTGGATATGCCTCGCGATAGCTAAAGGTGAGTGAAGGGAAGTCGGCGCAAAATATTAAAAAAGACAGGTATCGGGCAATGCGCAAAAGGATATATGAAATATTAGAATACTTTAAAGAAACAGGCAATTACCGGTCATTAAAATATGTAAAGCCCCTCTCTGCCGTAAGGATGCTTTACAATTCAAAGGAATATCTCAACCTTTGTTCGAACAGCTATCTTTCTCTGCACGTCCATCCCGATGTTGTTGATGCTGCCAGGGGATCTATTGACAAATACGGCGCAGGCATATGTTCCTCGCGGAGCGTATCAGGCAGTATCGATCTTTGCAAGACGCTGGAAAATGAAATTGCAGAATATAAAGGGTATAAAAGTGGACTCATTTTTTCAAACGGCTATATGGCGAATATCGGGATAGTTTCTACAATCACACAGGAAGGGGATGTAATCTTTACCGACGAATTAAACCATTCAAGCCTCATAGACAGTACCAGGCTCTCCCGCGCGAAAAAGGTAATATACCGGCATGGGGACGCGAACGACCTTGAAAAGAAGCTGAAGAAGGATAAAACCCGTGGTAAGAAATTTATCCTTACGGAAACAATTTTCAGCATGGACGGTGACATTGCTCCCTTGAAGGAGTTGTATCAGCTTAAGGAAAAGTACGGGGCGCACATGATGCTGGACGATGCTCACGGAACCGGCATTTTTGGTGAAAAGGGAACCGGCGTTGAGGAACTATTCGGCTTATCGGGAAAAATGGATACGCATATGGCAACTTTCGGCAAAGCTCTCGGTTCATTCGGCGCTTTTGCGCTGGCCGATCCCGTTGTTATAGAGTACCTTATAAACAGAGCCCGGACGTTTATGTATACCACCGCGCTACCCATGTCATCATTGGCTGCATCCTTTGCAGCTTTAAAACTTATTAAGAATAATACATCTTTTAAAGATGAATTATGGCAAAACATCAACTATATGAGGGGCAAACTTCTTCAGGCTGGTTTTGATTTAAAAAACAGTAAAGGCCCTATTGTACCTATAGTTGTCGGGGAAGATAAAAAGGCAGTAAAAATGCAGGATTCCCTTATGAAAAAAGGACTTTTTTTGCAGGCAATACGTCCTCCTACAGTACCGGAGGGAGCTTCCAGGTTGAGGCTGACCATTGTGAGGGGGTTTACCAGGGAAGATATGGACTATGCCATAGAGACCCTTATTGAAGCAGGGAAAAAGGCAGGACTTATATAATTATATGGGGCTATTACTCTTAGCTCCTGATTTTTGACGGAGGCATTGTGTACGACAGAGAACAACTGACAGAATGGGATAAAAAGTACATCTGGCATCCTTTTACCCAGATGAAAGACTACATAGACATGCATCCGCTCGTGATAGAGAAAGGTGAAGGGTGCTATCTGATTGATATTGATGGCAATAAATACATTGACGGCGTATCCTCTCTATGGGTGATTGTCCATGGACACGGCAAAAAGGAGCTGGTAGAGGCAATCAAGGAACAGGCAGAAAAACTGTGCCATTCAACCTTGCTGGGTATTGCCAATGCCCCGTCCATTATACTTGCAAAAACACTCATAGATATTTCTCCAAAAAGTCTGTCCAAAGTCTTTTACTCCGATAACGGCTCAACATCCGTTGAGATTGCCCTGAAGATGGCATACCAGTACTGGCAGCAAAAAGGGGAAAAAAACAGGAAACGTTTTATATCATTTACCAACGGGTATCATGGCGATACAATCGGCGCTGTAAGTATAGGCGGCATTGACCTTTTTCACAAGGTCTACGGGCCTTTACTTTTTAAAACCTATAAATCTCCCGCGCCTTATTGTTACAGGTGCCCCTTGAAATTTGAAAAGGAATCGTGCGGCATGGCCTGTGTAGAACGGTTTGAGGAAGTTGTCCGGAAATATAAAAATGAAGCCTGTGCCGTGGTTATTGAGCCTATTGTTCAGGGGGCTGCCGGCATTATTGTCCAACCTGAAGGTTTTCTTTCCGCAATTTATAAAATAGCCAAAGAAAACGGGTTGTTGTTCATCGCCGATGAAGTGGCTACCGGTTTCGGAAGAACCGGCTCGGTGTTCGCCTGTGAAAAGGAAAAAGTTGAACCTGATTTTCTATGCATTGCTAAAGGCGTTACCGGCGGATATCTCCCGCTTGGCGCAACCTTGACAACTGATGAGGTTTTCAACGGCTTCCTCGGTCAATTCGAAGACTTCAAAACATTTTTTCATGGACATACATACACAGGAAATCCCATTGCATGTAATGTAGCAATAGCAAATCTTAATCTGTACAAAAAAGAAAATACACTGGAAACCTTGCAGGCAAAGATAGCCCTGTTGAGCAAGGAATTGCAAAAGTTTCAAGATCTTACCCATGTCGGAGAAATACGCCAGGCCGGTTTTATGGTAGGGATAGAACTTGTGAAGAGCAAAAAGACAAAAAGACCTTTTCAGCCGAAAGAAAAAATAGGTCATAGAGTAATTATGGAAGCAAGGAAAAGAGGAGTTATTATCCGCCCCTTAGGCGACGTAATCGTCCTCATGCCCCCTCTTGCAATTGATGAAAATACGCTTCAGGAGCTTGTTAATGTTACATACGAAAGCATAAAAGCTGTTACAGGTGTATAATCAGTTTCCTGCCCTGATGTTAAGAATATCCCCATCCTGCACAACATAGGTCTTGCCCTCAAGCCGCCAGACACCGGCTTTTTTGCATCCGGCAAAACCTCCGTGAAGAATGAAATCATTGTAAGATACAGTCTCTGCGCGAATAAATTTTTGTGAGAGATCGGTGTGGATTGCCCCGGCAGCTTCCTGGGCATTCATCCCGTTTTTTATGGGCCAGGCACGGCATTCATCGTCTCCTACGGTTAAGAAAGAGATAAGACCGAGGGTTTCAAGGGCAAGCCGGATAATACGTCCTGCCACTGATTCCTTAATGCCGTATTCTTCCATAAAAACAGCTTTTTCCTCAGAGGCCATGATCGCGAAATCCGCTTCGAGTTTTGCGCAGGCGGTTATTATCGGTATGTGGGACGGGATGGTTTTTCTGATGTCATTTATAATCGATTCGGAAGAAGACAGGTTCTCCTCATCGCAGTTTATAACAGCCATCATCGGTTTTTGAGAGAGGAATTGAAAGCCCCTGAGCTCTTTTCCGTGCTCTTTAAGGGAAACAAGGGTGGCAAGAGGCTTGTCAGAATTCAGATGGTCGAGACATTCGACAAGTAAGGCCTCTTCCTGAGCAAGGGCATTACTTTCTTTTTTACCCTGCTGCTTGCGCATCCTCTCAAGACGATTTTCAATCTGCAGGATATCCGCAAAGATAAACTCGTTAAAGATCGTGAAGAATTCGCCCGTAAGGTCTACGCCTTCTCCATTGTCAAAATTTCGAAGCACAAGGAGGAAGGCGTCGCTGTTACGCATTTCCCTCAACGTTTTCGCGCTTATCGTTTCGCTCCTTACATTCCCTTCTTCAATCGCGACAGTGTCAGATAAGGCTATACGTGCGTATATCGTTTTCTTGGGTTTAAAAATTTCTGTTAATCTGTCTACACGCTCGTCAGGGACGTCGATGACTGCAACGGCATCCGAGTTGGGCTTGCTTTCCAGGGCTATACCGCTCAGCGCCTGAAAGAGCATTGTCTTACCGCATCCTGTGTTGCCTATGACTGAAATATTCATTTTCTCCTCTCATTGCCAATCGGAACAGGCCGTTGATGCCGATGTGGGATTTTTGCACTGCTGTTCAATCCCCCGAAGCTTGCTTCGAGATGGTTTGCCCCGCAACTTACTGCGGGGTGATTCATTTCGTGTTCTTGCTTTGCCTTTAATATCCAATGGCTTGCCGCGGCACATTCCCTGGCTGTTTTTTAATTTACAATTGATATTATACTTAAATAAAACATACATGACAAGGATTTGTACTGCCGGGAAGAGTGACCCTGATGATTCCCCGGCGAGTCCTTTAAAACCGTTATGGAGTCCATAAAGGACAGGTGAATTCTTGAACCTGTCCTTGTAACACAAAAGGATGATAAATATCTCCTCCTCTGCGGGGAAAGAAGATATCATGCGGCATATAAGGCAGGACTGGAAATAATCCCTGCAAGGATAGTTAATACAGTAACTCAAAAAGATGAGATACTTGCCTATCAACTGACAGAAAACCTCCAGAGGGAGGACTTAAATCCCATTGATCAGGCCAAAGGCATATTGGCCTTCATTCAGGCAAAACATCCTGACAGGAACTATAATCTGGATGGTGTGATGAAGGAATTGGTGAATTATGATCGGGGTTCCGAGTATGCAGCAGAGGGATTCTCCGAAACAGTTTCGGAGATTGTTGAAATCGTCGGAAAGACAACAAGGACGCTGTTTAACGGGCTATCACTTCTAAAACTGGTTCCCAAAATTCAGACCGCAATTTCTGATGGAACACTGTCTGTTTCTCAGGGATATATCTTCTCAGCTAACCTTGGAAGTCCTGACTTCTTTACCATCTTCGATGAAATAATGGCAAAACCTGTCACTAACGCTAAATTAGAGAAGATGCTTACCGCATATAAGAAAGCCAAATCCGAAAAAGAACCGGTCCCTGTACCCATGCAAAAGCAGGTTGCTCATTTACAGTCCATAAAGTCATATATCGAGATGGAAAAAGGAGTATACACAAAGCCTGACCTTGAATCCCTCATTGAAGAACTGAAGGCATTCCTTGCCTCAGCGGAGAAGCAGTTGGAAACAGCCCCGGAGGTTGTACCGGAAAAGAAAAAGGGTAAGAGACCTATGGTGTAACATTATAATAATATAAGTTAATTTTATTAATAGGGGGCGATAAAGTATTCAATAGTTGATGCTAAAGTTTGTGACGAAACCATTACTATGGGCCTTTATACCATATTAACACCATAACTTTTTAACAATTATTTTGTTATTTTTCTATTGTGTTTTTTTTAAAACTATTGTTTATTTAAAAATTAATAAAAAATTGAAAAAAGGAGAGGGAACATCTTTTCATTCATTAAATTAAAAGTGAGTAACCTATCCCGGAGAGATAAAAGTATGTGATAAGGCGTGATATAGTATTTTATTATTTAATTTGGTGTAGTAATGAGAATATATACTTAAAAAAACAGTGTTGGGCGGGACATCTTAGTTAATTCATAATTGTTTGCATCACAGGGTTTTAAAGGCATTCCTGTATTGAGGGGGGGCAATTAAGATCAATAAGAAGATAAAATATCAATTAAAAAATCGGCAGGACATCTGCCTTAGTCGAATAGCATCCACAATATGCGTGTTCTATACACACCGTCTTAAAGAAAATCTCATTAATACAGAGAGGAAAGAATAATGGAAGAAACCGGAATAAACAACTCTGAAGAAAAAAATGCTGGAGAACCACAAAGCAGATTCAGTAAATTGTATTGGATTACCCTGAAATACCTCTCTATCGCATGGTTCATATACAGTATCTTTGCCTTATTTAAAGGATGGGAACATTCTTATACTTCTCTTATTCTGCCCCTTTTCCTCATATTAGCCCTGTGGAAACCAAACCCCTTGGGATATATCTTTCTCATAAGTGTCGGCATAACCCAGGTATTTATCGGGCTAAGACATGTGCTGCCTATATTTGAACTTGACAGAATTTCTTTTATCTTTTCATTAAGAAGAATAGCGGTGTACCTTGCATACAACCTTGCAATCCCTGCAGTAATAGGCATCGGTACGTATTATTTCATCCGGTGCAGAGACATATTTGTCCGTAATAATGAATCTTTCGATAAAGTAATAAAGATT
This sequence comes from uncultured Syntrophorhabdaceae bacterium, assembly GCA_964532465.1. GTDB lineage: Bacteria > Desulfobacterota > Syntrophorhabdia > Syntrophorhabdales > Syntrophorhabdaceae > JAPLKB01. Next base: position 46,132 of record CAZHHX010000023.1, read on the forward strand.
ACCATGCTCTCCTTCGCCATGCTCATCGGAACTCTTCCCTTTATTGAACGTTCCTTCGATCCCGAATACATCTCCCGCACTATGGAAAAAGATATAGTCTACAGCCAACCAAAGGATAAACAATCAATTTACATAAAAGGCAAAACCATTCTGAAACCGGGTTTTCATCCCCATTCAGTTGTTTTCAGCCCCGACAGCAAAGAAATTGCCGCAAACGGGATATTAAGTAGGGACATTATAATCTGGGATGTCAATTCAGGCAAACGGACAAAGGCATTGACTGAAGCACCAGGCTCTGCCGAGGCGCTTGCATGGAGTCCTGACGGCAAATATATTGTCACCGGAAGGCTCTTTGTGAAGAGCGGGCGCAAGACAATCCCCGCCATAAACATATGGGATGCAAAAAACGGCAGGCTCCTGAAAAATATAGACGCACATGACAATGTAGACTCTGGATCAATTTCGTTCAGCCCCGATGGGAAATATTTTGTTGCCGGTTACTCGCCGAAAAATTCGAGACAACGGGAAGATATTTATCTCTATGAGACAGAAACAAATTCTGTTGCAAAGATTATTTCAACGCCGGATGGTTGCTTTTGCCCTCCTGTTTTCAGTCCGGACGGCAACTATCTCGCCTACTGTGTTACTTATATTGAGAAAAACGGTTACCGATCACTCGGTGACGGTCTTGAGTTTATAGATGTCTCATCCGGCAGGATGGTAAAGATGATTCATGATAATCCTTTTCGGAATAACAGCATTAATTCCATAAAATACAGCCCTGACGGAAAATACATCTTAACCGGAGGCCAGGATATGCTGTTGAGGATTTATGAAGTAAGCACAGGGAAACTTATAAGAGTATTTGCAGGTCATACATCTATAATAAAATCAGTCGCCTTCAGTCCTGACGGAAAGTACATTCTTTCGGGAAGTTCCGACAAAACAGTCAGATTGTGGGATGTACAGGCAAAAGGGAATATCGCCGTAATAGATATAGAAACATCTCTTTATGATGTTGCCTTCAGCCCGGACGGGAGATATTTTGCCTGTGGGGCAGGTCAGAGAGTAATGATATGGGAAATGGTCAACAAAAATCAGTGAAATACATTAAAAGGGGGTAAATATGGCAACAACAGAAATGACAGCAACATACGCAACTCTCAGCGCAAGAGTATACGCTGATAGCAATGTGCCCACAGACGGTTGGAATAAATTGAATATACCGAAAAACAGCGACGATTCCAACGGTTTTTATGCAGAAGCTTATGAAAAGGATGGCAAGATCATTATTGCCTATCGAGGTTCCGATGATCGTAAGGATTGGCTTTACTCAGATGCCCAAATTGCTGCAGGTAATTTGCCGGATCAGTGGGAAAATGCTAAGGCATTTTACAAAGAAGTAGAAAGACGAAATCCAAATACTCCTATATCAGTAACAGGACATTCCCTTGGCGGCGCTTTGGCGCAATTTGTTGCAGCAGTCTATGATTTAAATGCCGAGACCTTTGCTGCCCCGGGAGTTTTAGATAATTGCAGGCGGCTAGAAGGCTTTGATACATCCGCTAATTACGACAAAGTAATTAACCATATTTTAGTTACAGACCCTTTCGGCAATTACGGAAGACACGTTGGCCAGACAAACAGATGCCTGCCGGGCTCTGATGTGTTTTCTTCTTTCACTCTTTTTTCGGCATTCCATATGTTTTTTAATATGTTTGATCAATCACATAGTATGGACACATACCATAAAATATTCACCACTGCCGCTGCCGCCCGCCGTGTTGATCCCCTTATTCTCGACCTTGACGGTGATGGCGTTGAGACGACAAACGTCAAAGACGGTGCCTACTTCGATCACGACTCCAACGGTTTTGCGGAACAAACCGGATGGGCGGGAAGTGATGACGGTCTGCTTGTTATGGATCGCAACAACAATGGCACCATTGATAACGGATCAGAACTATTCGGGGATCAAACCATCCTCCAGAACGGCCAGAGAGCGACTGACGGTTTTCAGGCACTGGCAGAATTGGATAGTAATAGCGATGGCGTAATAGATGTAAATGATACAGCCTTCTCCAATCTCAGAATCTGGCAGGACATTGACGGTGATGGCTATTCCGCTTCCGATGAACTGTTTACCCTCCAGGAGATGGGCATATCCTCCATCAATGTTGCCCATACAGATACAAACACAACTGACCCTCAAGGCAATACCCAAATACAGGCAGGGACATTCACTAAAACAGACGGCATTAAGAACCCGTGGGACGTTGGACGTCCGCTTCGCTGGGACGTGGGACGAGAAAGAAGAAGCGCAGAGTTCTTTTGTGCAGTAACTGTATGAATTCATATAAAAGGAGGCAATAAATTAATGAAAGCTGTAAGATTATTAATAATTTCGGTTTTATCTTTATCTCTTCTGTCCTGTTTAGAACTGAAACACGATGAACACATTATAATCAAATCTGTAAAGTTCATTATCTTAAGCTTTATACCCAGCTGGGAATGGAAACGCGATGAACCGTATTATGAGCTCCCCTTTTCAGTGCAGTATGTAGGCAGCAGGATAGAAATGGAACTGCCGATAACGGAAACAAGATATTATGCCTTTGCGTTAGGTTTTAAAAGCAAAGAGGGGGACTATGTAGAGCGTGAACGTATGTGGAAACTGGCCGGAGATGGAGGATATGATAAAACAGGTAAATATATCGATAATGGCATTCCGATATTCCTGAAATTAAAGATAGTGCCCATAAATAAACAAAAACAGATAGTACTTGATAAAGAGATATCGGAGCTACGAACAATTTCACATAACAGCACCACTATAACTAAAGAAATTACAAGAATCGAACTTGATCCAGGGCGTTACAGAGTTATTGTAGAAAACCAGAAAGACATTCCCGAGATGAATGGCGCCGATATTCGTTTTTTAATTATGCGCGCTCGTATTGGAAAATAAAAAGGAGGAGATAATATGCCAACATTAACTGTATATATTGTAGACGCCGGAGCAGAGAAGAATGGAGGAAAACCACCTTCAGACTATGGTCATATGTGGTATTCAATAAATGATGGCAAGGGTGGAGGAGAAAAGTACTATGGATTCGGTCCAATAAAAGAAGGTTCACCTCGTGGGCCAGGCGATGTCTTTTATAATGACGATAGTATATATAAGAAGCCCTATTACTATGAAAAAACTATTACAATTACAGATAAACAGTACGACGCTCTAAAAAAGTTCGGCGGGGAACCGGAAAAATATGGCTTTAGCAAGTTTTACAATGGCTTGTCAAATAGTTGTATAGACTTTGTCTGGAAAGCTCTTGCAAAAGCCGGATTGAATAATTTGGGCTATGAAGGAGTCCCATCTTATCCAAGACAAAACGCTAATGCCATTGAATTGATATTAAAAAGCAGATCATCAAACAAATTACTAAATAATGTCTCTAATATTATAAACACTGCCCAGGCTATGCGATTCTTTGATCCCCTCATCCTTGACCTTGACAATGATGGGATTGAGACGATAAACGTCAAGGACGGTGCTTATTTTGACCACGATGGTAACGCTTTTGCAGAACAGACCGGTTGGGCCAAATCAGATGATGGCTTGCTTGTCATGGATCGTAATGGTGATGGCATCATCAATACCGGCAAAGAACTTTTCGGTGATCAAACCATCCTTCAAAACGGCCAAAGAGCAACTGACGGTTTTCAGGCTTTAGCAGAGTTGGATAGTAACAGCGATGGTGTCATAGACATTAGCGACACAGCCTTCTCCAATCTTAAAATCTGGCAGGACATCAACGGGGATGGTTATTCGGCAAGTGATGAACTTTTTACTCTACAGGAGATGGGCATCCAGTCCATCAACGTCGCCCATACAGACATGAATACCATTGACCCTCAAGGCAATAGACAGATACAGGCAGGAACATTCACCAGAACAGACAATTCAACTGCCTCAATCGGCGGATTTAATCTCCAAAGAGATGTAACATACTCAATAGCTACAGAATGGCTCGATGTACCCGATAACATAGCCGCACTACCCGATCTTCAGGGTTACGGCAATACCTATGATCTCCATCAGGCGATGGTAAGGGATACCACGGGTACACTTAAAACCCTTATTGAACAGTTCATTTCAGCAGAAGACCCTGCTGTCCGTGACAGCCTGATGGATCAGATACTCTTCAAATGGACCGGAAGTGATACTATTGATCCTGCTTCCCGTGGCCCCAACTTTGATGCCCGTAGACTTGTAGTTATCGAAAAACTTATGGGTCAGCCTTTCTATGGCACAAACGGTTCCAATCCTAATGTTCTTGCAGCACCTCTCCTTGCCCAGGCATACGAAGGACTCTTTGAGATGTATTATGCCCAGTTAATGTCTCAAACTCATTTAAAATATGTCTATGATGCCATTACCTATACATGGGATGAAGCAACTCAGTCTTTAAAAGGCGATCTTGAATCAGCTATTGTTGCATTACAGAGCAATATGTCATCAAATCAGGGAGCTGCAAATGATCCTTCAGAGTTCATGAGAACCATACACGGTTTTCGTTCAGAGGATATGTTCAACCTTATCCCCATTTCAACTACTTTTGAACTGGACAATGAAGATGCCAACTGGCAGATAGACTCAGCAGGAAGGACAATATTGTCAGGAACAGGCGCTAATAATATTCTCTCTGCCGACGCCAGCGTCAATACCGCCATACGGGGAGATCTTGGCAATGATATCCTCTATGGTAATACCGCAACTAATGCATTCATGTATTATCATATAATATCGTATGTTCATCCACGATTGTTTTTAGTTGTAATCATTGGATTGTCTTTTATTATTCAATTCATCTCCCCATCTTTCGCACATTCCCAACAACCAACACAAAACACAAATACTAATAAAAATATCAAAGTACTTCCAGGCAGCGTCTACCCTGGTGATGCAGCGGTTGCAGGATACAATGGGACCAGTAGTGAGGAGAAGTATTTTCCTGAACGTATATGCAAATTGGAGGATAAGGATAAGACTTACATATTCAGTGAAGTAGAAGGAAGTCGACTAGGAGAAACCTTTGGATATTTCCGCATTTTAAAACGTTATGTTTATGAGAAAACTACAAAGGATGAAAAGGGTTGGGGCAGGCATTTTACTCATAGAGACCACCTTATTTTTGCAAATGTAACACCCTGGCCTCCTGCGTTGGGACAACCACTCAGATTTATAAAAGGAACACCTTTTATTGCTATTTTTATGTACGGAGGCAACAATACAATTCTTGGCATATATGCAGACAAGTTATATTACTTAGAAAAGACCAATACAGATGTCCCAGAACAGGATATTGCCGATGCTGATGGAGATGGCAATATTGAATTCAAGGCATTTGTTCATATTAAATCCGATAAAATTGACTATCAAGCTAATTATGGCATCCCTTCTCTCCACAGATTTTATTTTGATAAAGTATGTGAAAAGTACAAGTTTATTCGATTGTTGGGAAAAGACTACGAAAAAATTTACCTTGATTATGCCACAGAGATGAAAAAGGAGAGCAGGATTATCGGCTGGCTTGGATCTATTGAAAGCACCGGCAATCAATTACTTATCAAAAAAGCTATTGATGAATTATGGAACCTCCCTTCTCCTGATAATAGAATTAAGAAGGAAATCTTGAAGATGCTTGTGGAAAATGGGTTTATTGGCCTCAAACCATATTGTTGTGACAAACAACCTTAAAATATTAAGAAAAAAAGGAGGGTTACAAATGGGTCTAAGTGATAACCAGAAAAATAATCTTAACAGAATTCTAAATATTGGTATGCAACAAAAAATCAAATTTAACGGAAATGAACGGTTTCTAACGGTGGAAGAGGCTCACACTGTTGCCTGGGTGGCCTTTTGTGAATCCACACTCAATCCTAATTCGATGCGAGAAGGGAGCAATGATACTGGGTTATTTCATTATCAAGACAAGACATGGAGAGGTAATTTTGATAAATATGGCCAAAATCACGGATATTACACAGGTAAAGATGATGTTGTCAGAAGAGAGGCGGAACTACAAAGATGGATGTCAAATAAAAATGATTTCGATCTGCAAACAAAGTTTTTTGTTAATGATGTTGGGCAGCGTTTGAATGATATGATCAATTGGAACAATGGTAAAGGAAAAGCGTCTGACTGGGATTATGGAGGCCCGATTCCATATATGAATGCAAAAGATGCGATGTCAAAGTACGGGTTGGAGTATACAGATGCAAACTATATTTATCTTGCACATGTAACAGATATTCGCCAGGAAAAATTAGTATTATTTATTAGATTGCTTGACCTTGATGGAACGTATAGTGAAATTGAGCGAATTGTCGAAACCAAATACGGACAGCAAATACCGGACAGTTATGTCAATCCATCTCTTGTGCCGCAAATACAAGAACTTGCAAATGGAATTAAACTTGATATTAGCGGCATGACTAACGAACAGGCATTAACAATTATAAGAACAAAATATAAATTAATTCCACCTGCTCAAAGGATGAAATTGCTTAATTCTCTTTCATCTACTGTTCCTGCAAAACAGTTCAGCTTTTTTAATGATCTTATGTCTTTTTTTGTTAGCACCGCTCATGCAGCAGAAACTACCCGCCGCGTTGACCCCCTCATTCTTGACCTTGATGGGGATGGAGTGGAGACCACCAATCTCAAAGACGGCGCCTACTTTGACCATGACGGGAACGGTTTTGCCGAGCAGACAGGCTGGGCTAAGTCAGACGATGGCCTGCTGGTTATGGATAGAAACGCTGATGGTATTATAAATGACGGCAAAGAACTCTTTGGTGATCAGACCCTCCTCCAGAACGGCCAGAGAGCTACGGATGGTTTTCAGGCATTGGCAGAATTGGATAGTAACAGCGATGGCGTCATAGACATAAACGACGCGGCTTTCTCAAACCTCAGAATCTGGCAGGATGTTGACGGAGACGGTTATTCGGCAAGCGATGAACTGTTCACTCTACAGGAGATGGGCATACAATCCATCAATACAGGTTCAGAATCTACTTATGTTGACGCCAACGGCAATAAACATAGAAAGACATGGGGGCTTGCTGCATGAGTATAATAAAACAAAACAAATTAATGCTGTATTCAATGCTTCTATTGCTCCTTTTGCTTCTTGGTTCAATTTTCTATTTTCACAGAGCAATTATCGACACCCTGAGGTTTTGGAATAAACCAAGAATAGAAAAGCAATTCATAAAATCCTTAATAAGATTCGTCAAATCAGGTGAAAAATCAATTGCCTTACTAGAGTTGACTAATTTCGACTGGGAGAAGGCATGCTGGTTCGGCCCTTACCAGATAGGCCCACCCATAAAAGTTCAAGCCAATGATTGTTTAACTTGGAAAGGTGATGAAAACTGTTTGCTTACAGAAGGACAATGGGGTATGCAGTTTGTGGATAACAAAGGAAATATAACGACTATGTGTATTGAGCGACGGATAGTTGATGTTCCAATTATTCCGACTGGATGTGTATTGAAAAATGGAGCAATTGCAAAAATTGTAAAAATACCAGATAGCAAACACAGATCAGCAGCTCTTGCCCTTCAGATAGAAGGAAGACCTTGTGAAAATTAAAGTAAGATCATGATAGAAAGGAGGACAAAATAATGGACTATAATGAATCAAAAGCGTATGTTGTCAAGGGCCAAATTAATTCCCCACCTTCAGGGCCGCGTTTATTCCCCACT
>CAZHHX010000024.1:0-53777 GCA_964532465.1 uncultured Syntrophorhabdaceae bacterium
CTGAATATATTATCGGTGACTGATCTCAAAACTTAAGGAGAATTTTAGGAATTAAATCAAGATGGGGATTTAGCGGCGAATAAAGCTATGCTCTGCTGCATATAAAGGGCAGCTTTCTTTTCATTTATTTTAAGAAGCTCTTGATTCAACCCGATGATGCCCTCCAAGGACGGCTCTTTGTCAAGCGCCAAAGCCTGAAAAAGTTCCAGGGAACATACCAGCATCTTTTCCCAATCGTCTTTCAGGGCTGCAATGTACACATCTGCAGCTTTCATCTCGATATCTTTCTGACCATTTAGCCTCTCCAATAAACCGGATGCTTCTTCGTATCGGCACGTATCTATATAAATCGTTAGCAGCCGTTTTGAAAGTTCACTATCGCCGTCAAAAACAGTCATCCATTCTGACGCCAAGGCTGTGGCCTTATCGAGGAGGCGAAGCTCTTCATAGCAGAGCATGAGGGCCGACAGACAGTTTCTTGTCTTTTGACCCAATATTAATGCCGTCTCAAGCTCTGATGCAGCATCAGCCATATTCCCCAGATAAATATGGCACATCCCTTTTTTGTAGTGATACTTCCCGGTTCCAGGCACCATTTTGGAGAGTACAGTAGTCAGACTCTCCGGGTCCCTCAGTATCATGAACGTATCGGATATTGAATCAAGCAGATACGGATCAGTTCCACATTCATTGAGCGCCTTTGCGGCATATTTTTTTGCATCAATTCGCTGGTCTTCCTTAGCACAGCAGAATCCCGTATAAGCATGGAGCCCTGCGAGCATTTGGGGTTTGTTTATAGGGAAGGTACCCATTTCAATGCCAGCCCTTTCGGCAGCCGCCAATTCTTTCATGGCACCGGAGTAATCTCCTTCGCGCATCAAAATATTGCCTAAATAATAATAGGAGAAAAAATCTGCGCCGAAGGTGTTTTTCAGGTCTACTATATAAGTTTTTGCATCTCTGTAACTGCCCTGGGTAGCCAGCACATTGATCAGATCCAGATAAGATATACGCCAGTATTCAGTGGTTCTGAAGAACCTGTCCTTCTTTGCGTCCTCAATAATCTCTTTATAGAGTGTCTCCGACTCTTTGACCCTATGGAGCCCCATATTGGTCTTGGCCCGAAAAAACCTTACGATAATATCTCCTTTCTTTTCCGCCTGTTCCGCTTCCAGTATTTTTAGGTTTCTCTCAAGCTTCTGTACAATATTATCCGAGTTGTTATAACCATGATGCACAATACGAAGTTGGGTAGCGAGGGTCGGTATACCAGATCTTCTCAAAGAATAGTTGGGCTGCTCATGCACCCTCCCTTCGAACAGGATATCCTTCCTCCTTGGGAACATACGTACTTGATAATACTCATCCTTGCGGTTTTCAAAAAGCAGTTGCACCAGAAAATGGAAAGCCTTTCCACGATGCTTTTTCAGGATTTTTCTCAGTTCTCCCGAATGATTCGACTGAAATTCATCGTCGCCGTCAAGCCACAGTATATAGTCTTTTGTGGCATGCTTTAGGGACTCGTTTCTCGCTGCGGAAAAATCATCACACCAGTCGAAGTGAAATACCTTTGCCCCAAAATCCCTGGCTATCTCCACTGTTCTGTCTTTTGATCCCGTATCAACAACAATAAGCTCATCAGCAGCACCCCTTACAGAGGTAAGTGCCCTGGGAAGATTCTCTTCCTCATTTTTTACTATCATACATACAGAGAGGGTGGGGTATTTTGACATGTGCTGTCTATCTATCCTTTTTTTGCAACAATGGGAACGGACACTCCATAGGATTCATCCTGAAGGATAGTCTGCGTAAAAATACCGCTCTTCGTGTTGACAATAATGGGTGATCTCAGGTTTACATACAGGATGTGATTATGTGGTCTTACGATACAAAGGACCGCAACATTTTCTATTGAATTTCCGTCCACTTCAAGGGTTTTTAAAATGTTTTCTTCCAGTTCAAAGCTATAATTTTCAAGTATATAATAAGGGCTTACCACTACAAATGAGAGTGGAGCCTTTAAACATGACAGCAGCCGAAAGGGGGATATTTCCCCGAATACATTTTCTATTGTATACTCTTCATACTCCTCAAAACCTATAATATTCCCTTTAATCATATTTTCACTCATTTTCATCCTCTATCAGCTTTCTTATGGTTTCAATGTTATCGAAAGCCGACAGTCTGTTGGCATTTTTAATCTCATGGACAAGCTCTTCTCTGACTATTGGATATCCCCTGGGCGCATCTATGCCAAGCCTGATTTTCCCCTTATCGATCTCAATGACAACTATTCTGATATCGCCGCCATCGCCTTTGATTACTATGCTTTCATTTATCTTTCTTGAAAGAACAAGCATTCAGTCTCTCATTATAAGTAATTTAAAATACTCAACTTCATTATTGTTGCCAGGCTGGAGGTGGATGCCTCATAAGCGTTCTTGAGTGTATTGAAATCAGTTATCAACTGAATCATGTCAGCATCTACCATATCAGACATAGTAATCGTTAATAGGTCTCCTTTTGTCGTGTTTTGCGTTGTCATCGTTGATATTGTGCTGGCATAAGTCCCGACATAGGCCACATTGTTTGCAGTCAGGTCCAACGTTTTGTTGATACTGTCTATGGAGGTTCTGATCGCGTTTCCATCGTTATTTTTAAGCGCGTCCCTCAGCTCCTTTAACGCGCCAAAAACACTCACGGTATTCCCGTCATAAAAAGCACTCTTCCCAGAGATGCCCAACTTCTCTTTTGTGCTTCCATCAACATAAACCTCCGGAACATCATCGGACCCGTTGAAGGTAACGGAATAGTCTGCCTCATTCAGCACAAAGGCGGCCGCATCAGACTTCTTTCCCCCGAAAGCATAGGTATTTCCCACTTTTGTATTTCCCAGGGTTACAAGATTCTCTATAATACCTTCTACCTGTACGGCTGCGGTCTTTCTGCTGGCTGCATCCATCTGGTCCGAACTCTGAGTTGTGGCCAACTGTTTTGCTGTATTCAAAAGGCCTTTCATACTGCCGAATACCGTTTCGTAGGTTCCGGCAAAGGTATTAAGCCGGTCTAGGTTCCTCTTATACTGAGTGTTCAGGGTTTTTTCTGAGGTCATCTGGACATTCCGTGAATATATGACCGGATCGTCCGAAGGATGCAATATCTGTTTTTGGGAAGATATCTGTTCCTGAAGAACGGCAATCTTTTCGTTCAGACCGCTGATCTGCTTTTTAGAAAACTCTGATCTTAGTTTGTCGGTCACTCTCATTTTATCATGACACCGTGTTTAATATTGCCTGAAAAAGTTCATCAGCAACAGAATAAAGCTTGGCAGCAGCTTGATAGGCTCGCTGAAATTTCAGCAGGTTCGTCATCTCTTCATCTATCGAAACCCCGGAAATACTCTCTCTTTGGCTCACCATGGTATCCATGGTGTTTTGCTGGTACTCTGAAAGCATTTTGGCATTCTTCGAAGCCGCACCGATATTACTCTCCATGGCAGATACATAGTCGGTAAAGGTTGACTGACTTCCATTGATTGTCACTTTTTCGTTCACCAGAGCGGCTATGCTCAAAGCTATATCATTATCCGTAGAATTAAGAGTTGAAGAGGTGGCAGCAACATAGCTCACATTATCCTTTATCTGATCGTTCACATCTATGTTCTTTGCATAGTTTTCTGTAATATCCGAAAAGAAAGGAATACCGGTGGTGCCTTTCAAGTTATAGCCGGTCTTATGAATTGTATTTGTTTCCGTTATTATTGACTTGGCCAATTCGTCTACATCATTCAAAAAACCATTGCCTATGTACTCATCCCGCATATCCACCAATGCTTTAAGCTTTCCGCCCTCAATTCTATCTGTCAAATCGGCAAGGTTACCAGATTCGTCCTCCCAGGCTATCCTCTTAAAACCGGTAGTCGCATCGTCGATTGTTCTTAAATTCCATGATTTATTTCCATCAACGAGGATATTGCCGCTGTTGCCTGTCAGTACATTCAATCTTCCGTATTCATCTTCAACAAATTGAACATTTATCTCACCGGAGAGTTTCTTGAACATTTCCGTTCTTTTGTCGAGCAAATCTGCTGCTCCGTCAGCGTTGGCGCCTTCGCTATTGAATATCTGTTGGTTTAAATCTGCAATAGCTGACAGTATTTTGTTTACATTGTTGACTTCACTTTCTATTGTACCGTCTAATTCTGCCTGCAGTCCCCTCAATTCGCCATATATATTTTGTATGCCACGCGAAAGATTCTCCCCAGCCGCAACAACGGTTGTTCTTGCGGAAACACTTGTAGGGTCTGCAGACAGCTCCTGCCATCCGTTGAAAAAATCATTTATGTTGGAGGAAAGATTCGAATTATCCTCCTCAAGTAACGCCTCTATTCTCTCAAAATAGCTCTGAAGAGTCTTCTGTCCTTCCAGATCACTATTCTTGCCTGCGATAGCCTTCTCTAAATACTTGTCGTAATGTCTAATAATGTCCTTCACGCTTACACCGTTGCCGAGCACACAATTCTGCATCCGTGTGGATGGGGCTTCCGATAAAACAGCCTCTTGCCTTGTATACCCATCGGTATTTACGTTCGCTATATTGTTAGAAGTGACCTGAAGCAATGTCTGCGTTGATGTCATAGCGGTTTTGGCAATATTGAGTATGGAAGATATGCTCATCTATATCTCTCTGGCAGGGAAAAAGGATATTCTCTCTTGCCTTGTTCCATAAGTACCCCTGTTCATAAAACCTACAATGTTTTCAATAGAAGACCTGACATGATCCATTGAAAACGACAGCAACTTCATATTTTTTCCTAAAGCAACATTTATTTCTTTCATTGTATGCTTTATGTCACTGGATAGAGATGCCCATTTATCGCTACTGAATATGGAGTCCTGATCAGATATCTCCTTTAGCATTTTTTCTTTCTCGTTTTCAAGGTATTCAATCTTTTTCAGCAGTTCTTCTTTTCTGTTATTTTCCCTGATAATCCCTTCAAGAGAAAAAGAAATTATTGCATCCCTTTCCCCTTTAAGGACTTTCAAGAAGTCCTTTAACATGATTAATTCCTTATTGGTTATCTCAAATACTATCCGGCTGTCCATGATTAAAAAATCTCGTCCAAAAGGTGGCTTTTAAGCATACTTCTTGCCACAAGCTCGCCCTTTACATTATATGTCTCCGCTTTAATAGCCTCTCTGATTTGATCTACCTTTGCCTGCCTGATATCAGGCGACGCCATAACCTTTTCCTTAATCGTCTCAATCTCCTGCTTCCTGCTCGACAATTCAACTTTGTCAGACTGATCGTTTCTGCCCTTTCCGGTAACTGAGTTTTCATTCAAGGGCTTGTTGTTAGGAGCTTTGATAAGATTATCAAGTAAACCGACGTTCTTATCATTCGATATTTTCATAATATACCTCCTTTTTACTTAACAACATTATCGCCCTTTTCTTTTAAAACTTTAATATTTCTATCTTCTGCATATTTAATAAGCATATCTTTTATTCCCAATCCCTTTTTAGAAAGATAATCTCCCATTTTCTCGTACATAAGAGACATATAAGTCTGCTCTGTATAGCTTTTTTTCGGACCGCATGTTGTCTTCCCCATCTCTTTGATCATGTTAAAAATTAAAAATGATTCAAAATCCTGTGCCACTTTCTCAATATTGAGTTCTTTATTCTGGGACTCACGGTTTATGGCACGCGAACTGTACCCGGTAAACGAGGGGCCTTGCACAGCAGTCGGTAAACTCATTTTTATTCCGTCACTCATAAATTAAACCCCACTTTTAATTTTAGATTTTAAACAATGAACCTTGAACTGTGTAATATTAGCTTTTTTCATATTATTTCCAACTCTGCGTGCAAAGCTCCTGCTGCCTTAATTGTTTGGATTATCACTATTAGATCCCTTGTTGAAACACCAATGGAATTGAGTGCGCCAATCAATTCTTTTATGGTAACACCACCCTCCATCAAAAGAACACGCCCTCTTTCTTCCTCTACTTTTATTTTTGTATCTGGTGTTTTAACTGTCTGGGCGCCAACAGGAGCAAAAGGCAACGGCTGGCTCACCTTTTCGTCCTCTTTTATCTGAATGCTCACATTCCCGTGAGATATTGCCACAGTAGAAATTCTTACATTTTCACCTATTACTATAGTGCCGGTTTTTTCATCCACCACAATCTTGGCCTGAACATCAGGTTTTACTTCCAGATTTTCTATGATTGAAAGGAACTTTACAGGATTTGACTTTAAAGTTTCCGGTATTGCTACATTGATTGTACCACCGTCTGTGGCATTTGAAGAATCCTTGAAAACAGTATTTATGCGTTCCTCAATTCTGCGTGCATTGGTAAAATCCGGAATTTTCAGTGAAATTATAATTGACTCTGTTTTAACAAACTCATAACCAATTTCTTTCTCTATTGAAACACCATTGACAATCCTTCCCACAGTGGGGTGGTTTTTTTGCATGGATGCGCCCTGTCCTGCAGCAGAAAATCCTCCCACTACTAATGGGCCCTGCGCTACAGCATAAACTTCACCATCAGCGCCTTTAAGTTGTGTGATAAGGAGAACTCCTCCCTGCAAGCCTTTCGAATCCCCTATGGAGGATACAACGGCATCCACTTTATTGCCTACTTTACTAAATGGCGGCAGATCTGCCGTCACCATTACAGCGGCAATGTTAGTAACTTTGGTCGTAGTTGGATCTATTTTAATACCCATTTTTTCAAGCATATTCGCAAGCGATTGATTTGTAAATAATGTAGCTGCTTTATCCCCGGTGTTATTTAACCCCACAACAAGCCCATAACCTATCAACTGGTTTGTCCTTACACCATTTATATGACCAAGCTCTTTTATGCGGGCAGCATAAGAAGGCTGGGCCGTCAGAGATAGTAACAACAGAAGAAAGGAGGCAACAAGGAGTAGACATATCATGCTTGATTTTGAATTATGAATTATGAATTTTGAATTCATTTCGTTCTTCATCCTTCGGCTCTCTTCATTCGTTTTCCCGGCTTCATTAGAATGGCCATACAACATCCAATACCCTCGCAAGCCATCCCGGAGACTGTTTCTCTCCAATTACACCGACGCCTGTCAAAATAACTTTAGCATCAGCAACCTGAGTTGATAAGACTGAATTATTTGCAGCTATGTCTTTCGGTCTTACTATTCCCTGAAACAATATCTCTTTTCTTTCTTTATTCAGTGAGATCTCTCTTTTTCCTTCAATTGCAAGATTCCCGTTAGGCATTACCTCAACAACTTTTGCCGATATGGTTGATTTTATACTACCATCACGCGTAGTTGCACCGCTACCGGTAAAATCATTCTGAGTCGTCGCTTTCACCATACTTGCCGGATTAATGCTTGAAGGAAATTTGTTTGTTTCCAGACCAAGAAAGTTCGGTATGCCAAGGTTCACATTAGCACCGGTTCTTTTTAAATCGGTAGTAGCTTCTTCCTTGGAAGCAGTTACCTCTATAATACTTACCGTTATAATATCACCTACCCTGCGCGCTCTATCGTCAGAAAAAAATGTATTCGTGCTTCGTTCACCAGGCCATATTGTACCGCTTTTATTCTCTTTCTGAACCTGTTGTGATGGAGACTGTCTGAATACATTTTCAATATTAAAAGGTTCATTTCTAATTCGTGATGTATATTCAGTTCCTGCACATGCGGAAAGGATTGGGAAAATT
This sequence comes from uncultured Syntrophorhabdaceae bacterium, assembly GCA_964532465.1. GTDB lineage: Bacteria > Desulfobacterota > Syntrophorhabdia > Syntrophorhabdales > Syntrophorhabdaceae > JAPLKB01. Next base: position 7,721 of record CAZHHX010000024.1, read on the forward strand.
GCTATTATGCTTATTAATGTTTTCATACTGCCTCCATTACAAGTCAACCTTGACAGTGCTGGCTCCTACTACCCTGCCAACGATTTCCTTATCGGATGTTAAATTCTTTACCCTGATAATATCTCCTATTTTTCCTTTCTCGAGCGTTCTCCCCTTTGACTGAACAATAAGTTTCTTATTCTCCGCAACAATATTGACATTATCTCCTTTTTGCACAACAAAAGAATCCTCTAAAGCCTGGCAGGTAATCACAGTACCGGTTTGTAGATCTCTTTTCAGCGCCTTACCTGCCACATCTTCCATTCTTAATGGATAATCCCCTCCATTTCCATTCATATATACTTCCTTAATGAAAATATCGTCAGAACGCACAATGTCGCCTCTCTTTGCGTTCTGCTTTAGAACGAATATCTTCTTCTTGTTTGATACCTTGAATGACACATACATATTTTTTGTTCTGCCATTTTTTTCATCAACCTCAACCAGGCATAGTCCATCGCCGTTTGAATCCGGTATTTTTACAAAATTAACATGTTTTACCCTTAAATTATCTTTCAGAAAACCGGATAAATTGATTTTTATATAAATATCTTCCCTTTCGCCGTAGAACTTTCTTATAAAATCCGTTAGTTTCACCTCAACTGTTGACAGTTCTGCTGCAAAAGTAATGGAAACAGTGAACAGTGAACAGTGAACAGTGAACATTAGAACGCATAGAATGAATATTTCTATTATTCTTTCCTGTTTTCCACTTTTCACATTTGCCGTTTTGCTTCTCACTTAATTATCTCCTTACATTGTTTGCCATCTGAAGCATCTCATCCGCTGCCTGTATCGCCTTGGAATTTACCTCGTAAGCCCTCTGGCCAACAATCAAACTTATCATCTCCTGCATAACATTCACATTAGACATCTCAAGATAACCCTGTAAAAGCGTACCCAGCCCATTTTCTCCCGGTTTTGAAGTAGTTGCCGTGCCACTTGCATCTGTCTCCATGAATAAACTTTTCCCCATTGACTTAAGCCCTGATGGATTTGGGAAATTAGCCAACTCAATCTTGCCAATCTGCTGAGGATCGGATTGATTCGAAATTTTGGCTGAAATTGTACCATCAGATTTTATGGATATAGCAACCGTATTATTCGGTACGGTAATGTTAGGCTCCAATGAATAACCGTCCGATGTAACTATCTTACCGTCAGAGTCTCTTTTAAACGATCCAGCCCTTGTGTATGCTTTTTCACCCGAGGGCATGGCAACTTGTAGAAAACCGCTCCCCTCAACTGCTATATCAAGTTCATTCTGCGTTTCCTGAAAATCTCCCTGGATAAACACCTTCTGCACTGCTGCCAGCTTTGCGCCATGACCGATCTGAATACCTGTCGGGACCTGATTGCCTCCATCAGATTTCGTGCCTTGAAGCCTCATCGTCTGGTACATAAGGTCCTGAAAATCAGCCCTGCTCCTCTTATATCCATTTGTGTTAACATTTGCTATGTTATTTGAAATAACATCGAGGTTTATCTGCTGAACATTCATGCCTGTTCCTGCAGTCCAAAGTGCTCTTATCATATTCTACCTCCTATTATCTTCCAATGTTTATCAGTTTACTCATCATGTCGCCAAAAAACTGATCCACTTTAGCGTAAGACTCGTATGCACGCAACGTAGACATCATCTCTATCATTTCTTGCATAACATTAACGTTTGAGCTCTCATAAAAACCCTGCTTAACAGCATATTTTTCAGATGTTTCCTCAAGATTGTTTTTATTCATGTTAATAAAAAGACTGCTTCCATAATTACGCAAATCCTTTTTATCTTTAAAATCTACAACCTTTATTTTGTCGACAAGTCTTTTGTCAACATAAATTGAACCATCGCCTTCTATTCTAATATCTGCTCCTTCAAGAGTTATCTCTCCTGACTGTCCGAGAACAGGCATCCCATCAAGAGTGACAAGTTTTTTCTCTTTATTGACGGTAAATTGACCGTTTCTTGTATACATATTCTCATCTTTTGTGGAGATAACAAAAAAGCCATCTCCTTCAATCCCAAGATCAAGCTTGCTTCCGGTTTCAACTAACGGGGCGTCAGAAAAATGGATATACGAGTCAAGAACGTTGATTTGGGTATTTTGTATTTCGTCGCTTCTCGCTGGAGCATCTGAGCTTTTTTCAACATTAAATACCGGTCGTGATGTTTTAAAACCAGGCGTTATAGCATTGGCAATATTATTTGAAATCATCTCCATTCTTCTCTCAGTTAAAAACTTGCCCGAAAGTGTACTGAATATTCCTTTTAACATATTTGCCTCATAGTATTATTTATGCAAACACTATGCCACCAAATATTTTCAAGAGTTACCTGGAGTGTATATTCAACTGAAATAGCTTACAATAACATCGGGGAATCTTAATAGAATAAGTACAGGCCGGAAGGGAGGATTAATGGAAGCTGCTGTGTATAATTTACAAAAAATTGTAAAATCTTATCTGATATCAATAAAAATTGACGATTGGCGGCTAATTATAAAACTTTATGTAGGAAATATTTTCCTGCATAGGCAAATTTTTCATACAGTTATGTCTATGCCAGCGCAATTGCCTTCATCTTCTCCTGAAAAATTATCATTGTCATTATAATTGTCGGTTTTTTGAACGGTGCTCCTGTCATTATTATGCCTACTGCCATGTTTACTATTATAAGGAGCTTTTCTTTTTAAGCGAGGTTGTTCTTTGGAGATGGAAAATTTTTTATCCGTCCCCTGAATCTGAGAAATCAGATTAATATCAAACATTTCGCCCATAAATAACTCTATTTGCAATAATTATGCCAAGTTTCATATTGTTCACATTAATTAAAACTCGCCATTTCAATTTCCGCCCTCTCTGCTCCCACAAAAATCTTTTTAAGTTCAAGCAGTATTAGAAGCCTGTCGTCAAGTTTGCCAACACCTTCTATGTAATCTGATTCAATACCGCCAATTACCGATGGGGCTGGCTCTATCGTATTGCTTGGTATTCTCAAGACCTCGGATACGGAATCAACAATAAACCCCAGCACAAGACCATCCAGTTCAACTACAATGATTCTCGTCGCTTTATCATAAAGTTTGCTGTCAAAACCAAGCTTCTTTCTAAGATCAACGATGGGAATAATTTTCCCACGTAAATTGATTACACCTTCAATAAAAAAAGGCGCATTCGGTATCTTGGTAATGTTCATCATCTTGTTTATTTCCTGCACTTTCAAAATATCTACTCCAAATTCCTCGTTTTCCAACTTAAAAGTAACAAGCTGTAGTATTCTATCTTCGTTCATATGTTACCTCCTCTTTTTTCATATGATCGGAGTTTTTTTACAAAACTTAAGGCATTTTCGTATTTAATTATTCCTCTTTTATAAATATTTCTTTATAATACTACGATAACACTATATAACAATCTGAATACAGTGCTTCCAATGGATGTTTTTATTGTTGAAATGTAATAAAAAGTATTAATTTATCAAAGGGTTAAAAAAATATGGAACAGGTCTTTATTGGCAGACAACCGATATTAAACAAAAAAGAAAAGATTTTTGCATATGAGCTTCTCTTCAGAAATGCGTCGAGTTTAGCTGCAAACGTTACGGATCATTCCATGGCAACTGCATCCGTAATGGTTAACGCCTTGAACAACATCGGATTCAAAAGTCTGGTAGGTGAAAAAAAAGGCTTTATAAATGTAAATGAAGAAATGCTGTCAGGCGGATTTATCGAATTATTACCTAAAGAAAATACTGTATTGGAAATTCTCGAACATGTTGAAATAAATTCATATTTTATAGAACTTTGCAAAAGCTTAAGAGGGAAAGGATACCTGTTTGCACTTGATGATTTCATATATAGTGATTCATATTTACCGCTCTTAGATATTGCAGAATATGTAAAAATTGACATAATGCTTTACGATAAAAATGGCTTGGAGGATATAGTCAAACTATTAAAAAAACATCCTGTCAGGTTATTAGCTGAAAAAGTGGAAACAAAGGAAGATTACGAATACTGCTCCAACCTCGGCTTCGAATTTTTTCAAGGTTATTTTTTTGCAAAACCAACTATCATAACGGGCAAAACAATATCCCCTTCCCAGTTGGTTTTGTTTCAGTTATTCAACAGTTTATCAAAAGAAGAAGATGTTGGTATTATTGAACGTCAGTTTAAGAAAAATCCCCAATTAGACATCAAACTGTTAAAGTTCATGAATTCCGCCACTTTTTACTTCACACAGAAAATAGATTCTATCCGGCAGGCGATTATGATGCTCGGTTATCATAATCTGCAAAAGTGGGTTGCCCTTATGCTTTTTGCCAAAGAATCGGATGATATAAAATCAAATCCACTCCTTGAAAAAGCCACAATACGCGGACTGATAATGGAATCTATTACATACAATATAACAAAAATAAGGGCGAAAGGAGACAGCGCTTTTATTGCAGGCATACTGTCCCTTACTGATGTTTTGCTGGGTATACCCTTAGACGACATAATATCCGATCTTAATTTATCAAATGAAATATACAGTGCACTGGCAAAAAGGGAGGGTTTTTTAGGAGGTCTGTTATATATTATAGAAAAATTCGAAGAAGAGGAGCTAAACAAAATTCAGAATATACTCAACGAATATAAGCTCAACATCAACGACTTGCTGGCAGCTGAAACTAAAGCTATCATGGATTTTGAACATATCGACAAACAATAATGAGGTCACATTCCGGCAGAATCAGAAGCATTGCTGCCCGCTTTTTACTCAATACGGCTCAATCGCAGATAGACAATAAGAACCTTGGGGAAGACATTTTGTTTATCTTCTATGAATACCCTGCAGGTTGCTGTTGTTTATCATTGCAGGTATATCAAGAATTAAAATAACTTTTCCATCTCCTCTTATCGTTGCCCCACCGACACCGTTCACATTTCCCATAAATTCCCCGAGAGGCTTAATGACTACTTCTTCTTGTCCAATAACAGACTGCACCTTCACGCCTATGGTTTTTTCACCGATCCTGCAGATCACAAGGTAACCGCCATGACCATTATTATCTTCAGACAAAAACACCTTAGACATGTCCAGAATAGGGACGATGCTATCTCTGAGCATCAACACCTCATTTTTATCGACTGACTTTGTCAATCCTTCCTTTATTTTAACAAGTTCAATAACGTTGCTTAAAGGGATAGCATAAAATTCTTCTGCGATTTTCACTATCAAAGCCCTCATGATAGCAAGGGTAAGCGGAAGTTTAATGATAAGCTTTGTCCATTTGCCCTGCTCTGAATCTATATATACCTGGCCATTCATTTTTTCTATATTTGTCTTGACAACATCCATACCGACGCCTCTGCCTGATACACTGCTTAATTTTTTTGCAGTACTGAGCCCCGGGATAAAAACAAGATTCATAACATCTTTGTCGGACAGATTGTTTATCTCGGACTCACCCATAATTCCTTTTTCTTTTACCTTTTCCTTTACAGCCTGTACGTTTATTCCCTTGCCATCGTCAAATATTTCAATAATTACATGATTGCCCTCGTTGTAGGCACTTATCGAAAGCTGGCCCTTTTCTTCCTTGCCGGCATGTCTCCGATCCTCAGGCGTTTCAACACCATGATCAACAGAATTTCTGATTATGTGTATTAAAGGATCATGCAATGATTCTATCAATGATCTGTCAAGCTCTGTCTCTTCACCGCTTATTTTCAGTCCGATATCTTTTTTAAATTCATTGCACAAATCTCTTACCATCCTCGGAACTTTATTGAATACCTTGCTCATTGGAACTAATCTTGCCTTCATAATGGAAAGCTGCAAGTCATTTGTAATGACTTCTATATAATTAGATACCTCTTCAAGGTTATCCATGACGCTATTATTCTCTGAACCTCTTTTCGCAAGGGTCTTCACCATAATAAGCCTGTTCTTCCCAAGGACAAGCTCACCGACCAGATTCATCAATTCATCCAGCTTTTTAACATCTATCCTTACTGTCTGATCATCCTTGTGCTGTGTCTTCTGTTTTGTCAAGATATTGTTCAATTGTCCTTCAGTAATAAGTTTTTCTTCAACAACAATTTCGCCAATTTTTTTGTCCTGATCAACTTTTTGTTTTTCAAGAACTGCTTCAAGCTCGTTTTTTGTAAGTACCTTTTCCTCAACAAGAATTTCTCCGAGCATTTTCTTGTCAACATTACCTAAACGTTCCAATTCTTTTATGATTGATGACGCGTCTCCTTCATCAACTCCTTTATCCTTTATGCTTTCCATCATAGACTTCATTAGATCTAAGGCTTCGAGCAACGCATCTGCAATTTCTTTATTGATTTTTATCTCACCTTTTCGCACCATACCGAGCAAATCTTCGCCTTTATGAGCAAGTCCGGCAAGTGAGTTAAAACCTAAAAAACTTGAAGTCCCCTTAACTGTATGCACAGCCCTGAAGATGCCGTTTACAACTTCATCATCATGGTTTTCTTCAATGGTAACTATGTCCTGGATCACTTTTTCTATTAATTCGCTTGACTCTACAATAAAATCGTTTATAATTTCACGCATTTCATCGTTTTCTAAGTATTGGTCTGCCATTATTCTCCTCCTTCTAAAAGGCTTTTTACTTTGTATAATAAAATATTTGGCTGTATGGGTTTATTAAGAAATAAATTAACCCCTGCCTCAAAAGCTTGCCTTTTCAAATCATCATCTTTTGTCGTGGTCAGCATAATTATTGGCGTGTCCATGTAATAATAATTACTTCTCAAAGTTTTGGCAAATTCAATGCCATCCATATTCGGCATATTAAGGTCTACCAAAATAATGTCCACCTGGATGTGGCTCAATTGCTCCATGGCATCTATGCCATCTTCCGCCTCAGCAATAACATAACCTTCTTTTTTTAACACAAATGTTAATAATTTTCTTATTGTCGGAGAATCATCAATGACTAATATTGTTTTCATAACCTATCCTTTTTGATATGTAATTGTCCCTGGAAAAACAAGAGGTTTGAATGCCCTTGAAATATTATGGAGAGACTCGGCATGGCCTATAGTGAGGAACCCTGGAGCCTTGAGACATTCGTACAGGTTGTCTATGACCTTTTTCTTCATCTTGTCGTCAAAGTATATGAGAACATTCCTGCAAAAAATAATATCCATTTGTTTATACATCCGGTATGCGTTTGCATCCATTAAATTCAGGAAATCAAATTTGACATATTTCTTTACGGTACTCTTCAGTGCAAAATTATTTCCTTCCTCGACAAAATATTTTTTCCTTATGGCTTCATCCATATTCCTCACACTATAAGAACCGAATACTCCTTTTTTCGCCGATTCCAGGACTTTAGGGCTTATATCCGTTGCAGAGATTGTAAAAGATATATTTTTCTTCATCTTTTCTATCAATTCAAGGAGGATGATGACCAGCGTATAGGCTTCTTCCCCGGTAGAACAGGCAGCACTCCATATTCTCAATGGTAGGGTCAGGCCTTTACCATCAAGATAGTTTTTCTGGACAATTATCTTAAATGCATCCAACTGGGGAGGGTTTCTAAAAAAGCTCGTTTCGTTCGTAGTTACTGCATCAAAGAGGTTAAGCATTTCTGATTTTGCCTTTTCAGTACCGTACTTCAGAAAATAGTAGTAGTCTTCATACGTGCTGAAGCCAAGTTCACTGAGTCTATTCGTCAGTCTGCTCTCCATTAAATACATCTTGTTTTCGGAAAAAAATATTCCTGTCTTCTCGTATATGAAGTCCCTTAACAAGATGAAGTTTTCTTTTGTCAGCATTCAGGGCCTCTCTTTCTATAGTTCTTCAAGTCTGCTTATAACAAATTCTGCCGTAGATCGTATATCGTCATCATCGCTTTGAACAAAGGGATAGATATATCTAAGCGCGATGGGATTATTCAGGTCTGCCAAGGCTTTTATGCATCCAATTCTAATAATACTGTTCTCATCGTTAAGGCCATTTACAAAGGTATCAAAAAGGGAACTGTCTTCAAAAGCGCTTAAAGCCGAAAGCGCGTAGTACCTTGTCCACAATTCCTTCCCTGTATTATGGAAAATATCCTGCAAACGGTCCTTAAAAACAACAAGTTTCTTCTCTTTTATTATCTTCAATGCCTCGTGAGGGGTATCCTTATCCATAAATAGCTTGACAAAAATAGCCATGTATCTCTCATCATCGAGAAATTGTCCTATTACATCAATGATAGCCCTTCGAATCTTATCATCATTATCTGACAAAAGCCTTTCAACAAAAGGCAGGTTGTTCTCGGCATTCCCATATTTTGCTACTGCGAGATAAAGCCTCTTGTCATCGCTGGAACCTTCATTTACAAGTTTTTTGATAAGTTCCACTCCAACATCATAATTAAGTGTCAGGAGGGCTATCAGCGCCTTTATCCGCACATCAAGAAAGTCTTTTTTTACCGCATTAACAACATCATCAAGCATCGTATTCAGGGACATTTTCCCGATTATTATAAAAGCATCGCCTCTCACATGGCCATCAGTATCTTTTATGGCTTCCTTGAGTATTAAAAGACCATCCCCATCTGACAAAGCAGGGAGATTTTTAATAATCTCCCGTTTCACATCCACGGCTGCTGTAAGGAACACTTCCAGCAGCAGAGTCTCATTTATTTTCAGCCCTGCCCTTTCACATCCCAGAATTACAGGCATTGTAGAAGCTCCACCCAATTCAATATATGCCGGTATGCACTCTTTCCAAACATCTCCCAGGTTTGAAAAAACCTCTAACACTTCTTCATATTCTTCATTATCAGAATCCATGGAGCATAGAACATTGAGGATTGCTTCGCAGGTTTCCATTCGCCGAAATTGACCGAGCAACCTGACAAGATTTACTGTCTTCTTGGTATCGTTCTTTACACGGCTAAAAAGATGCTCAAAGACTTCTTCACCCATGCGCTGTTTCATACCCTCAAAGGTTTCATTGTCGACCTTCTCCAGTATGACATTAATGCAGGCGCCCCTTCTTTCAGAATCCCAACCTTTTAATATATCGAATACTTGATTTTTTGTCTCATCATTGTTAAACCCGATAAGCACCTCGCAAGCTGCAAGCGAGATTTCTTCACTCCCGTCTTTCAGGACATCAAGCAAAGGCTGTATCGCTCTTCTGCTTCCTATATTGCCCAGCGACTCTATGGCAGAAAAAACTATCCAATCGTCATCATGCAAAGACTCCAAAAGAGCGTTGACTGCCAATTCATCGTCAAAACCACCGAGAGCCATGCAGATAATATTCCTTACATTGGGACTCTCATCATGAATCTTTGCGATCAATCGTGGCAATGTACTCTTCTCTTTAAGATATCCGAGTATCTCGGCTGCGTAGACCCTTATATCTTCACTCTCGTGGTCAAGGAGGTCAGCTACAGCATCAATATTGTAATGCCCCACCTTTTTCAATATCTCCCAGGCTGACATCCGCGCCTGAGTATTATGTCCATCTAAAAGAGGAATAACATGTTCGATAACCGATTTGCTCGGAGAAGAAATTAAAACCTCTATAGCTTTCTCTTTTTCAAAACTATCGCCATCTTTTAACGATTTAATGAGGCGTGCCATCTTTTTTGTGCTGATTTCTCCGCTATTTTGCCTTTTCATATATGCCATTTCCTCATAAATTTTTTATTATTTCGTCAAAAATCTTGTCTACAGGCAATACCGCATCTGCCAAATTTGCAGTCACAACAGCCTTGGGCATACCATAAACAACGCATGTGTCTTCATCCTGGGCAACAACATAACCGTTCTTTGACTTTATTTCCCTTATCCCGACCAACCCGTCATTTCCCATGCCTGTCAAAATAACACCAAGGGAATGAGATCCGTACACATTGGCAGTGGAACCCATAAGGAGATCAACGGATGGGCGGAATATATACTTTGTATCGTTCACCAACTCGACAATGACATCATTGCCTCTTCGTTTAATGCCCATATGGGTATCACCGGGCGCAACCAATGCAGTACCAGGTCTTAGCGCTTCTCCATTTTCTGCTTCTTTTACCTCGATCTGAGAAGCTGCATTCAATCTCTGTGCAAAAGACTGTGTAAACAACTTCGGCATATGCTGGGCAATAATTATTGGCACAGGAAAATCTTTAGGAAATTTTGTAATAATATGCTGGAGCGCAGGCGGCCCACCAGTTGATGCGCCTATGGCAAGTATTTTATGTCTTGTATGGTTGCCGGAATTATAATTGACATTATTGAGGCCGACAGCAGCAGGTTTTCGCGCCTGCTCAAGCCTCTTGAGGAGCATCATAACTTTATTTTTTGCAACGCTTTTTACTTTATTGATTAATTCATTCTCCCTGGTCGAAATGCTGAGCGAAACGTTTGAAAAATCTTTTGTGATAAAATCTGAAGCACCGATGTGCAAAGCTTCCATCGTAATTTCAGCGCCCTCTTTTGTAAGCGCGCTAAACATAATAACAGGTAGCCGATGTTTGGCCATGATATTTTTAAGGGCTTCAAGACCATTCATCACAGGCATTTCAATGTCAAGAGTGACAACATCGGGCTTCAATTCCTCTACTTTCTCAAGAGCTTCCCTTCCATTCTTTGCAGTACCTATTACCTTGATTTCGGAATCTTTTTCCAGCATCCTTGATATTGCGCTTCTCATAAAGGCAGAATCGTCAACTACAAGCACTTTAATCATATGTCTTTCCCTGTTATCCCTTTGATATAATTGTTGACGCCCTTCGATGCATCATAGATTTTTCTCAGAATTCTCGTCTCATCATTTAAAGAAAGGTTTTGTTTGAATCTGGAAATTTGTTCGATAAAACCTCTATGTACTTCCATAAAATCAACAAAATTATCTAAGTCTTTTTTAAAATCAATTTGATTCGAGAATTCGTTTCCAAGAAATATAACGGCAACATTGTCTACACTTTCTTCTGCTCTTTCGGGGTTGTGATGAAACATTACGCTATCCGTTATCGGCTTTGGTATATTCCACATTTCCAAAAGCGTTGCTCCAATATATCCATGATCAACGGTAAGCACCTCCTGTTCAGCTTCAATTCTTGATAATTGTTTATCACTGATCAAAGCATTTATGCTGTCCCACTGATCCGTAAAGTACCTATATAAGACAACAATTCCTATATCATGCATTATGCCGCCTATATAAGCCTCATTATGATTGCCGAGAAAGGCTGCTGAGCTTATGGCGTCCGATAAGGCACCGCATATTATTGAATGTCTGATAAATTTATTCCTGTCAAATGTCTTATCATTCCCATCCAACATAGAAAGAAAGGGCATCTGAAGAATAATATGTGAAAGCTCTTTGTAGCCTATAACAGCTATTGCATGTTCTATCGTAGCTATATTCCTGAAATTTCGAGTACCATAATAAGCGCTGTTTGCTATCCTTAATACCTCCCCCACCATAGAAGGGTCCATGTGTCTTGCAAGATCGGAAGCGGAACTCATCGGGTCTTCAATAATAGCCAAAACCTCTCCCACAATATTCGAAAAAGTCGGCAACAGTTCTATTTTTTTTAACTTATCTTGAATATAATCATTATTCATAATAAACATTACTCTCTTGTTACTTATCGAATAATCATAGTCAAACTTTAGCCGTGAATCTGTTTTTTCATAATTGACCTCAAGGCAAGTATAGATTGCGAATGGATTTGGCAAACCCTTGCTTCGGTAATTGAAAGAACCTTGGCTATTTCTTTCATATTCATATCCTCATGATAATAAAGACTGAGAACAATTTTTTGTTTTTCAGGGAGCTTTTCTATTTCCTTTGCAAGTATTCCTTCCAACTCGTGAAATGCTGCATATTTTTCCGGGTCATCGCTTTCATCCGTTACATAACTGATGACCTTTTCCCTGTCTTCTCCAATTGATTCGTGCAAATCTTCAATGCTTAGAATAGAAAGATTTTTGTAGTCTTTCATTAAAGACAAATAATCTTCGAAATCCATATGCATTTCCTCGGCTACTTCTTCTTCCTTGGGATATCTGCCGAGCCTGTTTTCAAGTTTCCTTATGACTTCTTCTATCTTTTTTGCCTTAGACCTTGCACTTCTCGGAAACCAGTCTCTTGACCGGAGTTCATCTATCATTGCGCCCCTTATCCTGAGATAGGCAAATGTATTTAATTTTGCTCCCCTTTTTGCATCATATTTCTCTAACGCTTCAAGTAATCCTACAATACCGGCAGATATAAGGTCTTCTATCATATTGTTTTCTTCAAAACCTTTTGAAACCTTGTAGGCAAGATGTTTAATGATAGGAATAAATTCTTCAACAATTTTTTCCCTTTCATCCTCTATATTTTGAGCGTATGCCCTTTTCCACATATCAGGATACCAACCTGTTGCATATTTTTAAAAGCGCCTTTGTTGCCTCTGTATCAGGAAAATGTTTAACCCATAATTTCTGTCTTTTTGTGGCTGCATTGATGTTTCTATCCATTGGAATATAACCGATAAAATCAAGATAAACATCTAAAAACTTATCTGTCACAGAAAGAAGTTTTTTGTATATTTCAAGTCCCTCCTGCTCGTCTTTTGCCATATTCACAATAATATTAAAATCCTTCCTTCCTGTCTTTTTGCATAAAACTTTAATAACCGCATAGGAATCAGTAATGCTTGCCGGATCTGGTGTAACCACAATAAAAATATCGTCGCTTATTGAGTTAAAATAGATAACATTGGAAGATATGCCTGCAGAAGTATCAACAATCAGGAAATCGTATTCCGGCAATTCCCGGAAAGAGGAAAACAATATATTTTTTTCTTCTACGGTAAGGCTTGAAAACTCACTAATGCCGGAAGTAGCAGGAATAAGCCTGATCCCGCCAGGACCTTCAACGATTATCTCCCCGATACTTTTTTTCCCTTCAATCAAATCTTTTATATTAAATTTTGGAACCATGCCAAACATAATGTCTATATTCCCGAGAGAAAGGTCAGCATCAAGGATGTATATCGATTCACCATTTGATCCAAGTATATAAGCCATGTTTGAAACTATGGACGATTTGCCGACACCGCCTTTTCCGCTCGTTATTGCAATAATCTTTTTTCGCCTGTTTTCCATATGTTTCCCTCTAAAAGTATTTTATAAAATGTCTCGTGGTTCGGCGTTAAAAGATCGCCAATGTCCATCCCTGTTGTAAGAAAACAAACAGGCTGTTCCAGAAAGATAAGATTGTGACAGATATGACCCAGCGTCTCTTCCTCATCAAGTTTTGTAAAGACAATTCCGGCAATATTGGGATCATTAAACCTATTACAATAATTTTTTATCTTTTCATCTCTTGCGCCCGCCGGCAAAAGGATTATCTTTTTAATATCTTTTAATCTTGCCGTAACCCTTTTTTGTAAATCAATAGAACCTGAAATATCAATAATTTTTCTAGTCCTGTCCTTTGCAATTTTTTGAAAAAGATCTTCCTCGTTTACAGCAAAAGAAAATGGTATGCCATTACTTTCAGAAAAAATTATATGCTCATCCCAACATCCTTTCCTTCCAGGGTCATAGGCCAATATGGAAACCTCCTTCCCTATGCTTGAAAGCAGTTTTGAAAACTTTTTTGCCGTTTGTGTTTTTCCTGCACCTGTAGGTCCCAGCATTAAAACATGTTCATTTGAGTTTGTGATATCGCATATTTTTATCCTTTTTGCAATCGCATTCCTGAAGAAGAAATTGGCCTTTGCGATGTCATTTGCAAGAACGCCAATCTCACCATAAATTTCGGAAATCATTGAAACAGCAAGGTGAATATCAAATCCATTTTTCATCATTTTTTCAAAAAAAACTTTTAGCGGCAAAGGATATTGCTTTACTCTGTCTCTTACTATCTCCAATTCTAAACCAATAATCTTTTCACTTAATAATTTTGTGGTATGACTCCATATTTCTTCTGTCTTTTTTCTGAGAGCTCCTGTGCTATCTTCTTCAAGTTCAGGATCATCGTCCAATCCTATGGATATTTCACAACTTTTCCTTGAGTTTTTGCTGCTATTTTTAATATCCAGAATTATAGTATCCGAGCCGTATTCCTCTTTTATCCTTTCTATTCCTTCCTTTATATCTTCAAAAATATATGTTTTAACCTTCATTAATCTTTATAACCCCGCTCGTTTGTATTCTGATCTGCGGTGGAATTTCATTATGTGAAATTACTGTAATACCGTGGATATATCTTTCAAGAAATCTCCTTAATTTTCCTCTTGCCACAGGATGGACAAGCAAAATCGGCTGTATATTCTGAAGCATCGCTTTTTTTGCTTCATCCCCAATTTTTTCGATTAATTTTTGACTGAATGTAAGGTCAAACGCAAATAGTCCTCCCTGGTCAGAGGGCTGTACGCTGTTGATAATCTTTTCTTCAAGAGATTTCTCAAAAATCATAATATTTAATATTCCGTCCATGAGATATGGCTTTAAAATGTTCCTGGACATACGCTGCCTAACATATTCTGTTATCAAATCGGGATCTCTCACGCTGGAAGATACGTCAGCTATGGTTTCAAGTATAGTTACGAGGTCTCTTATTGAAACCTGTTCTCTGAGAAGATTCTGCAGAACTTTTTGAATAATCCCTATATTTATCTGGGCTTGTAAAAGCTCCTCTACAACTTTCTGGTGTGTAGATGATATCGTTTCTACAAGTTTTTGCGTCTCCTGTCTTGTCATAAGGTCATGGGCATTATTTCGTACTATTTCCGTCAAATGCGTTGCAATAACTGTTGGATGGTCTACAACCGTGAAGCCCTCAGCAACACATTTATCCCTGTTTTTTTCTTTAATCCAGATTGCATCAAGATTAAATACCGGCTCCTTTGTGGGTATACCATCCACAATATTGTGTTTATCCTCGGGTCCCATAGCAAGGATGTGCCCGATAAGCAACTCTCCCCTGCCAACCTCAATACCTTTTAAAAGAATGAGATATTCGCTGGCTTTCAACTGAAGATTATCCCTTAGCTTCATCGGCGGGACCATTATGCCAAGCTCAAAAGCCATTTGCTTTCTCATTGCCCTTATCTTACCAAGGAGTTCCCCTCCCTGCTCAGCATCAACTATCGGGATGAGACCATAGCCTATTTCTAATTCAATAATTTCAAGTGGTTGAATTAGTTCCGCTTTTTCTTCTCCGGCAGGCGTCTCTTCAGGAGTAACTACCACATCATCCAGCTTCTGCTTTTTCATCATATAGCCCATACCGAAAGTACAGGAAGAAAGGATTAAAAAAGGCATAATGGGAATTCCCGGAACCATACCAAGGGAAAGGATAACAATGGATGCCAAGGTCATTGCCTTCGGCTGGGCCAACATCTGGTCGAAGACATCCCTCCCAAGGTTAGAATCACTGGCAGCCCTTGTGACAATAATACCTGCAGCAGTTGAAGTCAAAAGCGCCGGTATCTGGCTTACTAAGCCATCGCCGATAGTCATTATTGTATACACTGCCAACGCATCATCAAACGACATGCCCTTCTGGGCAACACCAATAATCAATCCACCAATTATATTTACAAAAACTATGATAATGCCGGCAATCGCATCACCTCTTACAAATTTGCTGGCGCCATCCATTGCTCCATAAAAATCGGCCTCAAGCTCAACTCTTTCCCTTCTCTGCCTCGCCTCCGTATCATTCATAAGGCCGGCATTCAGGTCAGCATCTATACTCATCTGCTTTCCCGGCATTGCGTCAAGAGTGAACCGTGCCGCCACTTCGGCAACCCTGCCCGCGCCTTTTGTTATAACAACAAAGTTAATTATTACAAGTATCATAAAAACCACTATACCGACTACATAATTCCCGCCCACAATAAACGTTCCGAAGGCTTGAATAACGCGACCCGCTGCGTGCGAACCTTCGTCGCCATGAACAAGAATCAACCTTGTGGATGCTATATTCAGAGACAGTCTGAAAAGGGTTGTAATGAGTAAAATAGATGGAAAGACGGAAAAATCGAGGGGTCTATGCAGATACATCCCTATAAAAAGGATGAGTAAAGATGCGGATATACTTAATGTTAAAAATATGTCTATAAGAAAACTATTCAATGGAACTACCATAATAAGTATAACGAAAACTATACTTACCGCGATTACTACATCGCTTTTATCTCTTATATGTCTGATGAGATTACTATTCATTACAGGGTTATCCTATTCTTCATTTTGTACACCTGCGCAAGGAGTTCTGCTACAATAAGATAAAACTTTTCCGGTATACTGTTGCCGACTTTAACGGAATAGAACAATGCCTGTGCCAGCGGCTTGTTTTCTCTCAATGGAACACCATGCTGTATTGCCACCTCTTTAATCCTTTGCGCGATAAATCCTGCGCCCTTTGCCATCACTTTCGGGGCAGACATGTTTTTTGGATCATATTTAAGGGCCACTGCAAAGGTTGTCGGGTTTGTGACAATTACATCAGCGCTTTTTACATCCTCAATCATTCTCCTCCTCGACATTTCTCTCTGGAGGCTTTTGATTCTTGATTTAATAAGGGGGTTACCCTCTCTATCCTTATATTCTTCCTTTACCTCCTGCTGCGTCATCATCAGGTCTTTTTTGTGCTGCCATTTTTGAAACAAAAAATCAAGACCGGCGATAAACAACAAAACAATACTTACTTTTAGCGCTAAGCGGAAAGATGTTTTTCCAAGATATTCAATTATCGTTTTGATATCCCTGGAGGGAAGCGATATCAAATCCGGCAACTCCTTAATAATGATAGAGTACGATATATATGCAAGCAAGATGACCTTTAAAAGAGATTTAAAAACCTCAACTGCAGATCTTTTTGTAAATAACTTTTTTATTCCCTCTACAGGGTTAAGTTTCTCAAAATCAAATTTGATAGACTCTGAACTCCACATAAAACCGGATTGTAAAACACTTCCCAATATGGCAATCGCGCTAAGCAGTGCAAAAATCGGCAGCACAAGCCACAACCATTTAAATATGCCGAAGGATAATATCTCGAAAATAGTAGAGATATTCACATCAAGATTAATATTTGCCACATAATTCATATACACTTTGTACATCTCACTGAAGCCGTGAGAAACCGAATAATACAGGAAGATTGAGATAAACAGGATTGCAAAGCATGAGGACAGATCTTTTGACTGGGCAACCTGCCCTTTATTTCTTGCATCTTCAAGCCGCTTATCAGTCGGCTGCTCTGTCTTTTCCTGAAAGGAATCAGCCATACATTACACCATAAGTCTCATAATTTTTAAAATTTCCATATCCATAGTTCTGAAAATGTTAGCTATGGAGGTAGTCATAAATCCCATAGAAAAAGAGAGCACGGCAAATGTTATCAATATCTTTATGGGCATAGCTTCAACAAAAATATTTATCTGCGGAATCATCCTTGAAAGCAAACCAAGGGCCAGATCAACAATAAAAAGAGTTACAATTAAAGCGGCGCCAATCTTGAATCCTACTGAAAATATCCTGCTTACAAGATTGCTCATATAATGAAACAGAGAATTGTTAAGAACAATTGAACCGACAGGGAGCTCCTTAAAACTGAGGGATATACCCTTAATCAGAATATGATGTGCATCAATAGCAAAAAAAACAATGACGGTAAGTATATTGATAAATTGCTCCAATACAGACACCTGCGTCATACTCAGAGGATCCATAAAACGGGCAAAACCGAATCCTGTCTGAAGGGCCGATACTTCTCCGGCCGCGTAAACTATTGAGAAGAGAACTCTTACAAAAAGACTGATTGTCAATCCGACAAATATTTCCTTAAGAATCAGCAACAACATATAATATGGATCACTACCAAGAGCGTTATTTACGCTAACAAGGTCGTAAAGTAAAAATGATATAGCTAAAGACAATCCTGCCTTAAATGGAACAGATACAGACCTTGAAGAAAACAAGGGTAAAAGCCATAGGATAGAGGCTACTCTGAAAAAAACCAGAATGAATTTTTGACTGCTTATATTAATATCAATAGGCATCATTTCACATAAATAGGTATGTTTGAAAAAAGATTGATAGTATATGTTGTAAGGACATTTAACATCCATGGAAACAAAACCATCAGGCATGCCGCTATTACAAGTATTTTAGGTACAAAAACCAGCGTCATTTCGTGTATCTGCGTAGCTGCCTGAAAAATGCTTATAAGCAAGCCGACAATAATCGAAGCAAATAGTGCCGGCGCCATTACCATAAGAGTTGTTTTAATAACATCTCTGAAGATTTGAACTATAACATCCTGGCCCATACTTCCTCCTTAAAAACTTTTAATCAATGAACCTACAAGCAGGTTCCATCCGTCTACAAGCACAAAGAGCATAAGTTTGAACGGCAGAGATATAAATATGGGCGGCAACATCATCATGCCGGCAGCCAGAAGAACGCTCGCAACCACCATATCAATAACAAGAAAAGGAATATACAAAAGGAATCCTATCTGAAAAGCCCTTTTCAATTCGCTTATCGCAAAAGCCGGCACAAGCACTCTCATAGGGATTTCACTCTGGGTTTTCGGTTTATTTAATCCTGCGACACTTATAAAAAGCGCTAAATCCTTCTCTTTTGTATATTTGAACATAAAAACGCTCATCTCCTTTGATGCATTCGTAAGAAATTCATCAAAACTAATTTTATTACTCATATATGGGGATAAGGCATTCATATGCACTTTTTCGTAAGTCGGCGCCATAACAAAAAAGGTTAAAAACAGTGAAAGCCCTATAATTATCTGATTAGGAGGAAGTTGCTGTATTCCGATTGCTTGTCTCAAAAGAGACAGGACGATAACAATTCTGGTAAAAGAACTCATCAGTAAAAGAATTGCCGGAGCAAAGGCCAACACAGTAAGAAGTGTTACAATACTAATAAGATTCTTATTACCCTCATTTGTAGTAAACATGCCCAGCAGGTCGTTTTTTCCCTGGGTTTTGTCTTGAGTGCTTGCCTTTGCTTGAGCAAGGGCAGGTATTAGAAACAGGGAAACGATAATAATGCTGACCAATAAAATTTTCATGCGCCTTTGTCCGCCTTTTTCCATTTTGTAAGAAGTGTTAATTCTTTCTCTCCAATGCCAATAACCAGTACATGCTCATCAATCTCCACAACAGAAACGTACTTTTTATACCCAAGATATATGGAATCCTGCTTTTTCAGGTTATACTCGGGCTTACCCGGTTTCAGATTAAGCTTGAGTTTTCCGGCGTATCTATACAACAACGCCATGCCGGAAACAATACCCAAAAGAATAAAAACAACTTTGATAACATTAATATAAATATCCATTATGCGAGCTTTTGAACCCTTTCTTTAGGCGTAACAATATCCATAATCCTTACACCTAAACGTTCGTTCACAACAACTATCTCACCCTTGCCGAGAAGCTTTCCGTTAACATAAATATCCACAGATTCACCGGCAACCTTGTTTAATTCAATAATTGATCCTTTTGAAAGCGAAAGGAGCTCCCCGATAGCCATCTTAGTTCTTCCTATTTCAACAGAAATTTCAACCGGTATATCCAATAGGCTGTCAAGGTTTAGCTCAAACTTCTTCCCGTTAACCGTCTGTTGATTATCAATTAATAGCTCTTCCATCTTGCCTCCCATCTATTTCAGCATCAGAAAACATACTCTCTTGAAGACATGCTGCCATCAGGCTTGAATCTATCTTCTGCCTATAGTTATTTTGTCTTTTCAATGTACTGCCTCCTCTAACATAACTGCCTTGTTTCCCTTTAAAATTCCCAACTTACCTCTAAACTTTATTTTATCGTTTATCAGGACGTCCACAGAATCATCCACACATTTATCCACCATAATTATATTGTCCTCAGTAACCTTCAGGAAATCTTCAAGAGACATTTCTCGTTTTCCCAGAACAGCTCTGATATCGAGTGGTACACCGGAGACACTCTCCTTTAGCGCATTGAGCCATTTCTCCCTCATATCCATATCTTCGCGGGAAGGAGTTGAAATCAGATAACTCTTGACAGTCTCAAGAATGCCGTATGGGATACACACCTTAATCCAGCTTGTAATGTCGCCAATCTCAACTGAAAACTCACAAAGGCTTACTATCTCTTCCGGAGACACCATGGTAATATAGTTAGGATTCATTTCAGATCTGGAATATTTGCATTTTATCTCATAAACAGGTTCCCATGCCCTTTCCATTTCAACAGAAACAATCCCGACTAACTTCCTTATTACACCAAGCTCAATTTTCGTAAATTCTCTTCCTTCAATCCTTGTAGTTGAAGCATTCGAGCTCCCGAAGATAGTTTCAAGCACTGAAAAAATAAGCTTTGCATCAAAAATTACTATAAAAAATCCTTTCAAATTTTCTGTAGCAATAATATTCATATTTGTCGGGAGCGGCAATGTCTTTATAAAATCTCTGTATTCTATATACTGGATCGGGCTCAGTTCAAACTCCACATCTTTCTCGATAAAAAGGGAAAGGGCTGCTCTTAAAGATTTTGAAAATCTGTCGTATATAAATTGTAATGCAGGTAAGTTCTCTTTTTTGCCTTTTGTATATTTGACAAAATCAAAGGTCTGGACTTCAATCTTATTTTCAGCCTGAGCTTCAGCTTGAACTTCAACTTCAGGCTGGAGCTCAAGTTCACCATCTGATAAACCGCTCATTAGAGCATCGATTTCTTCCTGCGACAGTATCTGTTCCATTTGCTCCCCTCACTGGATAATAATATCAGTGATATATATTGCTGTTAAATCCCCCTGATCTTTAAATATGACTTTCAGGGCATTATACAACTCTTCTTTAATAGCATTTCTGTTGCTCACATCCGTAAGCATCTCAGGCCCCTTAGTCCCAAGCACTGAAAGTATCTTGTCTCTAACCATGGGCACCATCTTTTTTGCTTCTTCAAGAACCTTGGCGTCTTTCAGCTCAATTCCTATTGAAACCTTTGCAAATCTTGAGCTGCTGCCCGATATGTTGAAAAGGAACGGTTCAAGGGGCATAATGGGACCAACTGTTTTTTCCTTCTTTTCTTTTTTAGGCTCAGCTTTTTCTTCGGGTACGCCTGAAAACTTCTGTATTATCTTGTCTCCAAAAAAGAAATAGGTTGCGCCGGCGCCGATACCCAATGCCAGAAAAACAATCAATAATATAAGCTTAAACTTACCTTTCTTTTTTTCTTCCGGCTGCTCAAGATTTTCTTCTTCTCTTTGTTCTTCTTCCATATACCTCTCCCTCCTTTAATATTTTACAAAAGCAATATACATGCCAAAGGAATCAGGGTTAAGTGATATGTTATTAATTATGAGTAAAAACATAATGATACAGATATATAGTCATTGATTTCAATCTGTATCATGTCCTCTTTTGAGAGTCTTCGAACCTTTCTTGAATGTTTTATGCTGGGAAGAGATATATCCATGTCATCCAATTGACATAGGACAAATGGCTTAAATATGTTGTTTACCGCTTTTTATAAAGGAGCCACCATGCGGCAAGTTGCATGGTGGCTTACTGGAAGTGACAAATATTATCGATGACTGCTTTTACCTCTTCAGATTCATAAGCTCCTGAAGTATTTCATCCGATGTGGTGATAACCCTGGAATTTGCCTGAAATCCTCTCTGAGCTACAATCATTTTAACAAATTCAGTTGCAAGATCAACATTTGACTGTTCAAGAGAATTGGGATTAATTTTTCCTGTGCCGGAAACACCCGGAGCGTATTTATAGGCGTCGCCGGTTTGATTGTTTGCGGAAAAAAGGTTGTTCCCTTCTTTTGTAAGCCCCACCGGGTCGCCAAAGTTAGCAAGGGTTATCTGATACTGATCAATAATCTGCCCGTTAGAATAATGGCCTGAAATGACGCCGTCAGCATCTACGGAAACGCTTGTAAGAGTACCGGGAGGGAACCCGTCCTGTGCCTGGTAGTTGGTCGCTGAGTCTATAGGATATTGTGTCAGGGCGTCTTTTGTCGTACCGCCGGAAATAGCCGAAAGCGTCCCGAAGGATATATTAATAGGCTGGTTCTGTTTGGCAGGTGTAGTAAAATTAAAGAACACCTGATGGTTGGACGCCTCACCCTGCAGCACACCGGAACTGTTGAATGTAAGATCACCAGATGCAGCTATAGTATTTTCGCCTGTTGCTGAATCGGCCGCACCTACAACAGCCGTCCATTCCCATATGCTGTTCGATGATGAATCGATATGAGACTTCCTAAAATATGCAGTAATAACATGAGACTGGCCGTTGGAATCATACACGGTTATGGCGGAAGAATAATTCGTAGTGGCTGTGGGGTTACTCACGTCAAAACCCGAAACATCGAATGTCTGGCTTCCCGCGGCCATGTCGGCAACAGAGGAAGTATTAATATCAATACCTAAGTCCTGAAAATCGCTAACATTTTGGTCAGCAGTTACCACCTGGCTTTTAGTGATTGGAGATCCCATAGAGGTCGTCCCATCGGGCCCGATACGCTGGACCACAACAGTCAATGTATAGGCATCATCCGTCCCGCTTGCAAGTGTTGTTCCACTTGCCGTAAGAGTAGCAGCACTTTCTGTCAATGAAATAAGATTCCCGGCCGTTCCTACAGTGAGAGCTTCAAAAGTTTGTGCTGTAGCAGTGTTCGTCGTCGCTGAAACCAATGTATTTGCTGCCGCACAAACATAATCTGTACCAGGAGTTCCTGTATGATTTACTGCAGCCTTTAGATTGTCCAATGTCGTTGCCGCATCGGCACCGATGTCAACATCGCCTTCAACTGCCGGGGCAGCAACAAACGTGTATACCTTACCCCCGATAGTAACGGTGTCATTAGCAGTAACATTAACTCCGGAGGACGTGATGGTACCCGTTGCTTTCACGCCCGCTGTAGAAAGAGCTGCGGTGGCTGTATAATTACCGGCAATCGGCCATTTACCGAGCGTATTGGTTATCGAGGAAATGCTTGTGCCTGTTCCCTCAAGACTGCCTATAGATCCCTTCCATTCAGCGTTTGACTGGAGGTTAGCCGTCATATCAACAGCACTTGTAATCTTTGGATCACTCGGCTTTTGTGAAATGATAATATTTGAGTCAACACCTACTGCTTTCTGGGTCGTCTGGTCTATGGCCTTACCCTGGAGAATAAGCCCTGTAGGGTTAGCAAGATTGCCGTCCTTATCGAATCTAAATTGTCCTGCCCTTGTGTAAAACTCTGTCATATTCCCTGTCGGCGCTTTAACAACAAAAAAACCTTTACCGCCGATGGCAAGATCAGTAGCTTCACTTGTGCTTTCAAAAGAACCCTGGGCAAACTGTGTGTCAACTGTGGTCAGCGTTGACCCCCGACCAACCTGGCTTGCACCGGCCGTTCCATTAATGGATTGATACAAAAGGTCTGAAAAAGTGGCCCTACTGCCCTTAAATCCGATAGTATTGACATTTGCAATATTGTTTCCAACCACATTTATTGCCTGACTGTTTGACATTAAACCGCTGATTCCTGAGAACATAGATCCTAACATTATATGCCTCCTATTCTTTAATTTGTTTAACCACGTTTACGTTAAAGCTTTCTCCGGTTCCGGCAATAAGAAGTGGTGTTCCGCTCGTTGTCATATCCAACCCCTTTACAATTCTATAAGCGCTCGTTGTGCAACCAATCTGCTGCTTGTTTTTTAATCCCATAGCAGCCACAGTTACGGCATCATCGCCATCATATGTGTATACTAACGGCTCTCCTTTCTTAATTCTTACTTCTTTCGAAGACCCGCTTGTGTTTTTTAATGTCAGCACCACCTCATCGTAATCACCGGCAGGTTTTAAATAAACCTGATCTCCTTTTGAAAGAACATTGCTGTCTACATTCATCTTTTTCCCTATCGTTGAAATCCAATTAGTCACACTTCCGGTTTCTGCCGTCTTTTTCATCACGGCAAGTGAGTCCGATATATTCTGCAACTGTTCCACCTGTGTCATCTGTGAAAGTTGGCTTAAAAACTGGTCTGCTTTCATAGGATCTAATGGGTCCTGATATTTCATCTGAGAGATCATGAGATTCAAAAAAGCATTTTTATCAAGTGCATTTGTCTTGCTCTTTGCTGTTGCCGCTGCCGTTGCTGTTGTTGTTACGCCATTTACAGCCTGTATTGCCATTGCACACCTCCTTATACTGCAGTTTCCAAAAACTCAATAAAATCTTTCTGTTTTGCCGTTTCTTTGGAATTTCTCTGATTTTCCCGTCTTGCTTCTCTTCTCTCAAAACTACCATCACCATCGGGGTCAACGAAAATATTTGTAAACACATTCTTCTCTTCTAAGTTACGGGCAATATCATCTTTCTGTGTTTGCAATAAATTTATAACACCTTCGTTTGTTGTTCTGATATCAACTGTAACCCTTTGCCCATCGTTTTTAAGCCCTACCAATAATGTTTCGTTATCATTTATTTTCAGCCTGATAATCATATCCATAGATGGACCTTTAGCCGAATACTGCTCAACAATTTTCTCAATTTTCTCTGTCATAATTGATGTAAAGGGGGTTTCTTTCGTAATCTTATGGTTTTGCGTTTCCTGAAGAACAGTGTTTTCAAAACGGTCCTGCTTTGAAAAAGGCGAATAATCATTTTCTTTAGACAATACTTTTATATCCTTGCTATGCGTATCCGTAATATCTATTTCCTGGGTTATTATTGGTTTATTAACCGTCGCATCATTCTTAGCAAAAAAGAACTGGACATTATTCTTTGCCGCATCAATGCTCCCATTATCCAAACCGGACTGTTGATGCACTGTAGAAGATGGTTCTTTATTAGTGTTTTTAGTCTGTTTTCCATTGGCAAAACTATTCAGCAACTGTTGCTGAGAATCCATTGATGCCGTATCAATATTCCTGTTATCCAAACCGGACTGTTGATTTCCTGTAAAAGATAGCTCTTTATTGGTGTTTTTAGTCTGTTTTCCATCAGCAACATTATTCAGCAACTGTTGCTGAGCTTTCATTTTCTCTGTATCAATGGTTCCGCTGTCCAAAATGACCTGTTCATGTCCGGTAAAAGATGGTTCTTTATTGGTATTGGCGTTCTTAATCTGCTTTACAACATCAGCGATATTATTCAGCAACTGCTGCTGAGCCTTCATTTTCTCTGTGTCAATGGTTCCGCTGTCCAAAATGACCTGTTCATGTCCGGTAAAAGATGGTTCTTTATTGGTATTGGCGTTCTTAATCTGCTTTACAGCAGCGGCAATATTATTAAGCAACTGCTGCTGAGCGTTTGTTGATGACGCGGGATACACATCGCTCTTGCTGTTAGATTCCCGCAATATTAAATATTCTATCGAAACAGCATCTTCTAATAAAGGGATATGGATGCCTGAATCCGCCTTCATTTCTTTATCGTCAAATTGTCCGGAAACCACCGGTGTGGACATGGGAAGAGAATTGGAATCATTCTTCACGGCAGGATTTGCCGGGCCATATCCGAAGCTGTTTATTACCTGCATGATATCGGTATTTTTCATCGGTAAAGGTAGCATTTGACTCGCATCTTCTTCTTTTTGCTCATTTCCGGGCAATCCCTCAGTCAAGATATTTTGATTCTTCTCTTCGTTGGTGCTTTCAATCTTTTTTTTGCCGGGCATCGGTGCAGCATCACAAGAAAAACTCTCTGCTCCATCCGTATCTGTAAGAATATTGTCAACAGTAATTTTCTGGACAGCCTCTTTTATATCAAGGCCGATCATATTTTTACTCAACATTGCGTAAATACTATTGAGAATTTGCAGTATGGCTTCGGCACAATCCTTGTCCATTCCGGCAAAATCAACTTCAATAACTTTGTTATCCTCTTTTCCATCCCTTTGCTGCTGTAAAAGGTTGCCGGCAAGAACATCCGCGTCCTTCCCTTTCTGGTTATCTGCACTTGAAATGTTCAAAAGCAAGCCAACAAGCAACGGGGAAATATTCTGCATACAAGATTGTTGCACAACGGCATTATTCCCTATGCATGCTGTTGTAGACTCTTTTAAAGAACCGGCGCCTAAAGTATTATTCAGGATACTTAAAAAATTTTTCGGCGGATTTGATTGCAAAGACAATGGTTCATCGGGCTGATTCATACTAACCGAACCGGTAAATCCCATAAACATGTTATTGATGGGTAGATTTTCCATACCCCTTTATATATCAATATCCGTGCCAAATTGTATATTCTAATTAATTCAATTAGTTATAATTTATGAAGTGGTTATATCGAAGAAATACGAGGGAAAATTATTCCCTGGAAGGAAATTATTTCCTATTTATTTTCATCAATTCTTGATGCCAGTTCATCAAGCATTTTCTGTTCTCTTCTGTTTTGTGATTTCTTGATGCTTTGCAATTCCTTTGATTTCAATATTTCAAGCATTCTAATTTCTTTTATCATTTCAAGAAGTTCGGCCTTAAAAATATTCACCTTGATTTTCAGGTTCTCTCTCTGATCTATCATCTCACGTTTTTTATTTTCAAGATGCATTATATATTCTTTTAATACATAAATATCGTTACTATTCAGCAATGTTGCAGTTAATTTATTATAATTCATATCAACATTACCATCTATTTCTATAATATTATTTTTTATTCCTTCTATTTCAGCAATAACAGCTTCCATTTCTTTTCTTTTATCATCCATTATCCTTTCTTTTACTTCAATAATTCTTTCAATCCGGAGTTTAGGCATGATAACTGCGGTGAATAGTGAATGGTGAATGGTATTTAGCCGGGATTAGCTGAAAACTGTTGCCATGCAGGGAAGGAATGAACTGTGAGTTTCTACACATAAAACAATATCTTCATACTGTTAAATGCATCTTCCAGGGTTACTTTTTGATCCACTTTTTGAGTCAGGAAGGCTCTCGCCTTGTCTATCATGGATATTGAATAGTCAATTCTCTTGTTGCTTCCTGGATTATATGCCCCGATATTAATTAAATCTTCCGCCCTATCGTATTCTGATAATATCTCTACTAATTTACTTGAGTATTCTATCTGCTCCTTTGACACAATATCCTTCATTATTCTGCTTATACTCTTTAAAACATCAATTGGCGGATAGTGATTCATATCCGAAAGCCTTCTCGAAAGAACAACATGGCCATCCAGAATTGACCTTGATGAATCTGCAATGGGGTCATCAAGGTCATCGCCTTCAACAAGAACTGTATATATAGCCGTCATAGTGCCGTCTTCTTCTTCACCATTTCCCGCTCTTTCAAGGAGTTTTGCCAGCAGAGAAAAGACGCTTGGTGTATAGCCCTTTGATGTCGGCGGTTCACCGATGGCAAGCCCCACTTCTCTTTGCGCCATACTGAATCGTGTCAGGGAATCCATCATTAAAAGCACGTCATTACCTTTATCTCTGAAATATTCCGCAATAGCAATTGTTAAAAAGGCGCCCCTGACTCTAATCAAGGGAGGTTGATCTGAGGTTGCAACAATAACAACAGAACGTTCTATCCCTTCACCAAGGTCTCTCTCTATAAATTCCCTTACCTCCCTGCCTCGCTCGCCTATGAGCCCGATCACATTGATATCCGCCTCTGTATGCCTGGCTATCATTCCAAGAAGAACACTTTTGCCCACGCCTGAACCGGCAAATATGCCGATTCTCTGTCCTTTTCCGCAGGTTAAAAGCCCGTTCATACTGCGTATCCCAAGATCAAGAGGTTCGGTAATCCTTTTTTTCTTCATGGGGTTAATCGTGTCTCTATATACCGGAATCACGTCAGAACAGTTTATCGGGCCTTTGCCGTCAATCGGGTTCCCGAGACCGTCTATAACCCTTCCGAGGAGCCCTTCACCTGCCAATGTGTTTACGGCCTGCTTCCTTGAAAGTATTTTCGAACCTATACCCACGCCTCTTAAATCGCCGAGAGGCATAAGTAAGGTCTTCCCGTCTTTAAAACCTACAACCTCAGCATCAATAGGCGGGTTTCCGTCTACCGGGTAAATAAGCGCGGCGTCCCCGACTGATGATATAGGGCCTTTTCCTTCTATTACAAGCCCTACAACCTGATTTACCTTACCGTATACCTTATAAGGGTAGAAATCTGTGAGCGCTTCCTGAATGGAAAGTATTTTTTCATCTATCTGCATATCCATTACAAAACTCTTTTTTCAGTTCGTCTATCTGCGTAGCAATTGTTCCATCTATATCACCAAAACTGGTTTCAATAATAAAACCCGGATCCTTTAATGAATCATCCGGTATAACTTTTAAAGGATATATACGATCTTCGGATATATGCTGAACATCTTCCCTTCTCATTCTAATGGTTATCCCGCTCTTTTCTTCACAAATTTCCAAGGCTTTTCTTGCCATATTCAAAGTAATATCCCTATTTGCTTCACATTCTTTTAAAACGATTGCCTCTGCAAACACAAGCGCCAGTTCAACTGACAGCTTTTCAGCTTTTCTGAAAAGATCTTCCTTGAGCGCCGACAGCGCCGCGATATCTCCATTCAATCTCTTTACAAGAGGCTCAACTTTTTTCATACCCATTTCATGTCCTGCTTTTTCCCCCTGAATATATGCGTCTTCAAATACCTTCCTTGCCTCGTTTTCTATATCTGCTGCCTTATCTTTATCATCAATCCGTATATCAATATCCGGGATCACAGGAGCATTAAAAAAAGATACGAATTCATGGCCACTCTCTTTACTTTCATGCTTATCAACAAAATTATTTAAGGTAAAGGGCTTAACCATATCATACAAACCTTTCGTTTCCTCTTGATATTACAATCTTTCCTTCACCATCAAGCTTCTTGGCTGTCATTGCAATCCTTACCTGCGCTTGTTCGACGTCAGACACCCTTACAGGCCCCATTGACTCCAGATCTTCTTTCAGCATGGCGGCAGCCCTCTCAGACATATTTGTAAATATTTTCCCTTTTAAGCCATCAGACGCACCCTTCAGGGCAAGCGACAGGTCTTCCGACGATATCTCTTTCAGGATAAGTTGAATGCTCTTGTCATCAAGCTGAGCAAGGTCTTCAAAGGTAAACATCAACTGCTTGATTTTATCTGCAAGTTCGGGGTTTAATTCTTCAATCCTGCCCAGAAGCTCGCTTTCCAGCGTCTTGTCCATCTGGTTGAGGATGTTTGCCACCACATCCACTCCGCCGAGTTGCCTGCCCTCTGCAAATCCCACAGATTCTAACTGCTCCCGTAAAACATTTTCAATATCAAGGAGAATCTGCTTATCTACTCTCTCAAGATGAGCCATTCTCATCATAACTTCGCTTTGCATATTTTCTGGCAGCACAGATATGGCTTCACATGCCTTCTTTGAATTCAGTATTGACAAGACAAGGGCAACTGTTTGTGGATGCTCTCCTCTTACGGTATTGGCAAGCAATCTGGGATCGCATGTTCTCAGAAATTCACCGGGAACTCCGCCTTTTGATTCCATGGACTCAATATACATTTCTGCTTTTTCATCACCAAGGCTTTTCTTTACAAGAGACTTAAACTTGTTTCCACCATCTATCACAGCGCTGCTTTTATCAAGTTGTTTGGCAAAATCATCATGAACCAGCCTTACAATGTCATCGGGAACATTCTTCAATTTGGCTATTTCCTGACCGATAGCTGAAATTTCACTTTCATCAAGTTCTTTAATAACTTCTTTCGAAAGCTCTTCATCCATAGTTAAAAGCAGTATTGCCGCCTTCCTCAATCCGTTTATTTCGGAAAGGTTCATAATTAAGCTCCTTCCTTGACCCATTCCTTAATGATAGATTTAACAAGGTCTTTGTCCTTTAATGCGCTGACAAGAGCCGGCTGCTGTTTAACAACACCCGATACTGCTTCTGAGTTCTCAGTTGCTGCGCCTGTACCACCTCCTACATATACATCTTTAACATTTTTGACTTGCCTTAGCGGAATCGTCCTGCTGCCACTTTTCAATATACTGATAAGAGGTTTTATCACAAAAAGAAGTATCGCCATAAAAATGACAATGTAAAAGACATATTTTCCGATATTATACATTAATTCCTTTTTTTCAGCCTTCTCCATAAGCCCTTTTTCATCTGTTAAGGTGTCGGTTTCAAAAGGCATACTCACAACTTCTATTTTATCTCCCCGCGCTTCATCGTAACCGACTGCCCGAACAATAAGGTTCTTTATATCATTTATTTCTTTCTGCGATCTGGGAATATATTTCAATTCTTCCCC
Organism: uncultured Syntrophorhabdaceae bacterium; assembly: GCA_964532465.1. Lineage (GTDB taxonomy): Bacteria > Desulfobacterota > Syntrophorhabdia > Syntrophorhabdales > Syntrophorhabdaceae > JAPLKB01. The sequence goes on from CAZHHX010000024.1 coordinate 38,006, forward strand.
TTTTTGTCCTTTTATCTTTTCGTACTTGCCGTCAACCACAATGGCAAGCGACATTTTTTTGATATCACCAAATGGTTCAATAATTTTACTTACCGTCTTACTTACTTCAAATGTAGTATGCGTCTCCTCTCTCTCCGATTCATTCTCTCTTATCGGCCCTTCCTGTTTGTCAACGCCTGCGTCTTTTTTTGTCAAATTCTGGACATTTGACGCAACTCCCGGCACTCCCCCTGCTTTCGCCGACTTGCCGGCATTCTTTTCCCTGCTCTTCTTTTCCAAGGTTCTGGCAGTTTTTTCCGGATTATACTCTTCTTCAACTTTTTCCACCTTTCTCAGATTAAGCTCCACGCTTGCCCTTACTACAGACTTACTTGCAGATATAAATTTGTCCAGCATTGATTGTACGGATTCTTCTATCTTTCTTTCTAAGTTTTTTTGCAGTTCATATTGCTGCGTGCTTACAGTAAAAGCCGAATTAGCATCTCCTCCTTTATAAAGAATCTTGCCCGAAGAGTCTATTAATGCAACATGTTCAGGTTTGAGATTCTCAATACTCCCCGCAACAAGTTGAACAATACCCATTATTTGATCCTTTGACAGGATTTTTCCGGGCTTAAGCTTCAAAAATACTGAAGCAGTAACGTCTTTCTCTCTGTCCGTAAAAAGGGTCTTTTCCGGAATAGCAATATGAATACGAGATGCCTTCACTTCAGGCATCTGATTTATCGTTCTCGACAATTCTCCCTGAACTGCTCTTTTGTAATTAATGTTCTGCATAAACTCAGTCATTCCATAGTTCGTCTTATCAAAGAGTTCGAACCCGACTCCACTCCCCCCTGGCAGAGCATTTTGTGAAGCAAGGAGAAGCCTTACATCGTATACTTTATCTTTCGGCACATATATGCTTGATCCCCCAAGCCCCAGTTTATAAGTAACTTTCTGCTCCTTTAATTTTGTCACAATCATTGATGCGTCTTCAGTGGAAAGGCCTGAAAAAAGAGTCTGATAATTCTCTTTCTGAATTAAAGACAACCCGATAACAGAACCACCGATTACAGCTACAAAAAGAAACAGATACGTATAAAGTTTATTCTTCGGAGTAGTCTTTATATAATTTTTCGCATTGTTTAAAAGCGATTCCATTGCCGCCATAATTACACCTGCATTCTCATAATCTCTTCATAGGCATTTATAATCTTATTTCTTATCTGCATCATCATCTGAAAAGACAGGTCAGCTTTTTCAACAGCAATCATGGTGTTATGAATGTCCTGGGTTTCCATCTTTGCAAGTTTTTGAACTTCGCTGTCCGCTTCCTTTTCCAATTCACCTACTTTACTTATGGAGTCTTTGAGAACATCCGCAAATGATGTTGTTCCCTGAACCTTTGTAGCACCGGTTTTTTCGGTAAAGCTGGGCAGGTTTAACGTTTCAATTTTCATTTATGCCTCCTATTTACCTATTTCAAGCGTTTTTATAAACATCTCTTTTGTAGTGTTAACGACATTAATATTAGCTTCATATCCTCTCGTAGCAGATATCATGTCTGCCATTTCTTCCATAAGATTTACATTGGGATACGTTACATACCCTTCCTTATCCGCGTCAGGATGCCCCGGATCATAAACCTTTTCGGAAGGCTTACTGCTTTTAGCAATTTCCTCAATCTTTACCCCTTCAACCCTTTCAGAAAGCATTTTGTCGAATTTACTTGCCTCGGAAACTTCTGCTGCCCTGAAAACAACCTCCTTCTTCATATAAGGCCCGCCTTCGTCTGTTCTGGTTGTATGTATATTGGCAAGATTTGCAGCAATTGTCTCCATCCTTGTTCTCTGGGCTTTCAACCCCGACGCGCTGACTTTTAAAATATCAAGCATACCCATTTTTACCCCCTTTCTCCAAAACACTTTTGAGTTCCCGGCTTCGAGTTACTAATAAAAATAAGATAAGATTTGTTCCAGAGTTCAGTATTCAACTCAATATTTGTTTTCATTTTACCTTCTTCCCTCATTAATCACATATCTCATCATAGAGAATTTTTTTGTAATAACCTGAACAAGAGAGTTGTACATCATGCTGTTTTCAGTCATCTTTACCATCTGGTTCTCAAAATCCACCGTATTGCCGTCTCCACTGCCGGTTCCTTCGTCTCCAGCCTTATCCTTCACTTCAATATCTTTCTGGCTGATTGTTTTTTTCTGTATCTCCTCAAAAAAATTAATATCTTTTTCCTTATAATTCGGAGTGTCGGCGTTTGTTATATTCCCCGCCAGAACTTTATGATAAGCCGATCTGATTGTGAGCGCCCTTTCAATAAGATTTATTACACTCATCTTTATTACTCCTTATCGGGAATATTAAATCCCATATCTCTATACTCTTTTATTTTATTTCTCAATGTTCTCACTGTTATTCCAACCATTGAAGCAGCTTTTGTTCTATTGCCTTTATAAGATTTCAGAGCATCAAGAATAAGATTCATCTCCATTTCCTTTACAGAACCATGGGAGGTATTTTTTACCACTGTCATTTCCTGCAAATGCGTCAATTTAATAACAGAATAATTTGAGAGTATGCATGCCCTGGCAATATTGTTTTCCAGTTCTCTCACATTCCCCTTCCAGTTGTTTTCCATTAAAAATGTCATCGCCTCATCATTGATTCGCATATCCGTGCCCTTAGAATGCTTACGCAAGAAATGTGCCACAAGCTCCGGAATATCATCTTTTCTTTCCCTAAGGGGCGGTACCGTTATAGGGAATACATTAAGCCTGTAAAACAGGTCTTCACGGAATTTACCTTCCTCAACCATCTTATTTATATTTCTATTCGTTGTAGCTATGACCTTAACATCAACCTTTTTGGGATACTTTGAACCGACTACCTCTATCTCTCTCTCCTGCAAAACCCTTAACAACTTTGCCTGAAGCCTCAAGTCCATCTCTGTGACTTCATCAAGTAATATTGTTCCCTTGTCTGCAACTTCAAACTTACCCATTTTCCTTGATAATGCGCCGGTAAAAGCTCCCTTTTCATAGCCAAAAAGTTCACTCTCAAGAAGGCTTTCCGGTAAGGCGGCACAATTTACAGCAACAAAAGCATTCTTTGACCTGTCACTGTTTTCATGGATATACCTCGCAACCAGCTCCTTTCCCACACCGCTTTCGCCAAGTACAAATACAGTGGTATCGGACTTTGCCACCCTTTCTGCTTTAAGGAAGACATCACGCATCACCCTTGAAGAATAGACAATCTTTCCGTCATTTACACCAAGCGCACGTTTTACAACACTATAAAGGGTTTCAGTATTAAAAGGCTTCTGGATGTAATCAAAGGCGCCTTCTTTTATTACGCTGACAGCATCCTGAATCGTCCCATATGCCGTTACAAGTATTACAGGCAGGAGGGGGTGCTCCTCTCTTATATGTTTTAAAAGGTCAATGCCGTTCATATGGGGCATTTTTACATCTGTTATGATAATGTCAAAAATGCGTTTTTTGATTTCATCAATCGCCCTCATCCCATCTTCCGCGAAGGAAACAGCGTACCCTGCCTTTGACAGGGATTCCTTCATGGCAAGTCTCATATGATAATCATCATCAACAACGAGTACATTTGTTTTCATGCCTTATCCTTCGGGATATAAATATAAAATGACGCGCCTGAGCCCTCTGACGATTCCACTTCAATATAACCACTGTGGGCTTTTATAATGTTATAAACAATGTATAATCCAAGGCCGACTCCTTTATCTTTTGTTGTAAAAAAGGGGTTAAAAATATTTTTTCTCACATCTTCACTCATTCCCATACCGTTATCGCTAATTACAATTACAACATATCTCCCTTCTTCCTTTATCTCTATCCTGATAAAACCCTTTGCTGTAACGGCTTCTATGGCATTACTGATAAAATTCATAATCACAAGCTTCATCATATCCGGATCAAAATACGAGAGTCCTTCATAGCAAGCATTAAAATGAACGCCTATATCCCGGCTCATGATGGAAACACTCATAAAATCAAGGGTATCTTTAACAATTTCACTGATTTTTTCCGGCCTTAATACAAGCGTCTTGGGCCTTGTATAGGAAAGTATGTTGTTAATGATCCTGTCAATGGTTTTAACTCCGAACTGCACGTAATCTATGTATTTTTTCTTCTCTTTTACCTTCAGTTTTCCACTTGAGAGCATCGAAAGAAAAAGTTCCATACTTCCAAGAGGATTTTTTATTTCATGAGCAATCCTTGCGGCCATTTCACCCATAGCCAGCAGCCTTTCATCCCTTTCGACCCTTTCTTTCATCTTTTCAAATTCCGTTACATCTTCAAAAACAATAACCTCTTTTCCTACAAATCCATTTGTCAGTACTTCCTTTTTCCACCGGTAATAGCCTTTGCCGTTTTTTATTTCACCGGCCTTTTGACCGCCATCATTCAAATCACATAAGAACTTTTCAGAACCCAGCATTTCTGCTTTTCTGTTTGAAAAAGATACGGATTTTTTATCAATAACAACAACCCCTACAGGCAATGAATCAAGTATATTGTGCAGATATTCCTTTGCTTTTGCCAACTCTCTGTTTTTCTCTTCCACTTCCTGTTTCAAAAGCCCAATACGGCTTTCAAGCATATTATAGTAATTAATCATTGAATCAGAAGCTTTTGAAAATTCCTGAAAAGCATTTTGAAGTAAGTTGGTTTCCGACGCTGCCATGTTATACTTACTGCAAGATATATACCATATGAAACACTTCCTAACATGACTGAGCAGATCTGAGGGTAACAGGCTTTCAAAAAATTTGAAAAAAACCGGAACTGTTATCCCGGCTGCAAGGACTGTTCTTTTGGTGTAATAATATCTTTTAAGATTCATTACGTTACACGAAACAGCCAAAGTCTGATTTTTGAAAAAATCCGGTAAATTATGTTAATTCAGGACATTTAATTGTATGGCGTTGATTGATAAGGGTGGGCCATTCTTTGTCATTATTTTGACATAAGTAGGAAAATTATTCCATCTTAAGACGTTTCATCTTTTCAATAAGAGTGGTTCTATTCATGCTGAGTATCTGGGCCGCCTTGCTTTTAACTCCGCTTGTTTCCTGGAGCGCCTTCGCGATTATATTCTTTTCAAATTCGGAAACAAGCGTGTCATATCCTTTCTGAATATCCATTTGCACAGTTTTATTTTTTACGTTCCAAAATTTTTCCGGGAGGTCTTCTATGTCAATACATCCTTTCTTTTTTAAGACGACAATCCTTTCAATAATATTTTGGAGCTCCCGCACATTTCCGGGATATTCATAATTCATCAAAACATCCATTACTTCTTCTGAAAATCCTTCAATACTTGCACTATTTAACGTATTTGATTTTTCAAGAAAATAATTGAGTAAAAGAGGAATATCCTGCCCCCTTTCCCTTAAGGGCGGTATGTGTATAGGGACCACACTCAACCGATAATACAGGTCTTCTCTGAATTTACCTTCCTTTACAAGCTCCTCCAGATTTCTGTTGGTAGCCGCAATAATCCTTATATCAACCTTAATGGTTTTTGAACCGCCTATCCGTTCGAATGTTTTTTCCTGAAGCACCCGTAACAGCTTTACTTGCAGATTGAAGCTCATATCGCCAATCTCATCAAGAAAAATGGAGCCTCCATGCGCAAGTTCAAACCTACCGTATCTTGTATTCACAGCTCCGGTAAAGGCACCTTTTTCATATCCAAAAAGCTCACTTTCAAGTAATGTCTCTGGTATGGCGCCGCAATTTACAACAACAAGAGGATTATCTTTTTTCGAGGAATTGTAATGTATTGCCTTTGCCACAAGCTCTTTTCCGACGCCGCTCTCACCGGTAACCATAACAGTTACCCCGGTATCCGCAACTTTTTCTATAAGCTCAAAAACCCTCTGCATCGCGAAACTAATCCCTATAATATTTTCAAATTTGTATTTGTCCTTAAGGCAGCTCCTGAGTATTGTATTTTCCCGTATGATTTTACTTTCCGAAAATCGCCTGAGAAGATTTGCCTTTGAAGTTAATCCTTTCGGAATATTCTCATTTTTTAAAAGCTTATAATAATAGACTGCGGAATTGACTGTAGTGAGAATCTCTTCAAATTTAAAGGGTTTTAAAATATAATCAAAAGCTCCTAATCTCATTGCGCTTATAGCAGTCTCAAGACTTCCATAGCCTGTCATTACTATCCCGAGCGTATCCAGATACTCCTTTTGAATATAGTTTATCAACTGAAGTCCGTCAAGCTTCGGCATTGAAAGATCCGTAATTAAAACATGGTAATTGTTATTCTTCAGGGCGGATAGCGCCAGTTTGCTTTCCAGAAAAGGGTCTACTTCATAATCGTTGCTTCGTAAAAACTCGGTCAGCATCATCAGGATGCTTTCTTCATCTTCAACAACGATTATTTTACCTTTATCCATATTATTTCCCAATACCCTTCCGTAATGCAATTATATACAGCAATAAAGCGGAGCACTTATCATATCATAGTATATACCTTATTTATTCCATAAAAAAAATACAGATTTCATATCATAATAAAATCGGACAGCAATGAGGACAGCAAGGTATTGCAAAGGGGGACTCCTTACGCCCGTAAAAACACAATTAGCTCTTTATGGTTAGACGAAATGATCCTTTGCTGCAAACCTTAATTTTTTTCGAAAAAAGCCGATAAAAAGAGTTAAGGAGCATAAAATGGATTCAAAAATTGTTAAGGAAATAGTTAAAAGTTTAATGGAGAGCAGATTTTATTTTTCCCTGAATCTAAAAGAAAGGCGTGATTTAGTAAAATATCTCCTTTCCACTTTTGCGCTCTCCTTTTAGACTGCTTTTACCGTCCCGCGCTTTATATGGATATGCTTCTCCTGTCCATCTTAAAGCTGCCGCCTTTCAAACGCTTTGCCTGCGTTTTCATCTTTGACGCGATCTCCGTAATCTCCCCATAATGGACAAAATGTCCGAATTTATTACTTGTAATGCCGATAGAAACTGTCATAAAGGAAAAATCCTTAATATTACCCTGCCTGTCCTTTGACTGGATAAAACCTTTCCCCCTATCTTCCTTATCATAAAATGTCTGAATTATTCTGTTGAAAGCATCAATTATTTCTACTGACGTTTCTTCAATAATATCTGTATTCATTATATATATGAAGTCGTCCCCCCCGATATGTCCTACAAAGCTATATTGAGCCTGCTTATTCTTCACGATATTCAGGATAAGCCGTCCCGTTACTTTTATAACCTCATCTCCCCGGCTGAAACCGTATTTATCATTAAAAGGTTTGAAATGATCAATATCCAGATAAGCAAAGGCAAAGATATTGTTCTCATCAAGCCTTTTCTGTATTTGTTTATTAATGGAAATATTTCCCGGAAGCCTTGTCAGGGGATTGATTTCCACAACTCTCTCTGATCTTATGATGCAAAGTTCAACCCTCGGCAATATCTCTCTTTCAATATCCGGCATTCTGATATAGTCTTCAATAAAAAAGGAGTTCCATTTCATTGTCTCAGCATTTTCAGGCAAAATGGCAAGAAGAGGCAATTGACTGAACATGGGGTCGCCCTTCAAATTGCTTAAAACATCAATAATCATAGTATCATTTAAATCAATTTCAACAACAACCAGATCGGGTATGGAGTTATATATACAATCAAGAGCAGAGGCAACCTCTTTGAATGCAATCACATTATAGAAGGATTCCAGATTTTTTATAATTATATTTGCGAGAACCGTATCGCTTGAGACTATAATAACCGTTTTAATTTTCATTTCATTATTCAAGGACTAACACTCCTGCATCCTCCATTGAATCATCTATTTCTTTATAAACATCTTTCAGATCAGATTCAGTCATATTAAGACTTTCCCATGCAACAGGGTTCATGACCGGAATCATATTGTCGCCTGCAAAGCCGAAGCCCCTTGCCCGTATAAGAATATCTGAAACGTGAACTATAGCGGTCTCAACAGGGGCAAGTTTTGACAAATGAGGCTTGTGATGATAATTGATCACATCTGTCAGATTTGCAGGAAATCTCCATTTCTGAGTCATCCATGTCCCGGCATCGGCATGTGTTATTGTAAAAATATTCTTCTCAGCCTCTGAAATAATGATACCTTTGTCCTCAGCCTCTTTTGTTGCGTATTCATAATGTTCCTGGAATTGCAGGATCAGGACAACCTTCCCGATGTCATGAAGCAAGCCCGCGATTGAAACCTCTTCCGGTTCTTTTAACCCTTTTTTCTTTGCTATCACTCTGGCGGCAACAGCACACCCCATGGAGTGTTCCCAAAGCCCGACCATGGATCTCTGCATAAGTTCAAAGACAGAAACACCGAGGAGCAAACCCTTTATGACATTTAATCCGAGGAGGATTACTGCCTGACTTACAGATGAAATTCTGCCGGGAAAACCATATATCGGCGAATTCACCATCCTTAAAACCTTTGTGGCAATAACCGGATCACTCGATACAAAACTACTAATCTCGTTTAGTGAAACTTTCTGATTTTCAAGTACCTTTAAAAGCTTCTTCAAAGCCCCCGGTATTGTGGGCAAGGTATCAATATTTTCAACTTTAAAACGTATTAATTTTTTATCAAGCTTGTTCATAAAGTCCTTCAATATGTTCCTGCAAAGCCTTTTTCAATATATCCATATATGGTTCGCGTTCCACCCCTTCAAATCTCTTATGCAGTTCCCGTAATTCCTCTTCTTTAGGTTTTTGCAGTTTTGACATACCTTTAATGTAAACACCTTCAACATCCATATTTTTTAATTTCTCTATTGTGGCTTCCGTCAGCACAGTATCTTCGCTTAGTAAAACCATACCGCTTTCATTAATAACCGGCCTCGTAAGCTTCATGCCGGGTGCAAGCTCATTTATGGGGGTCTTCGGCAACGCTGCTCCTCCGTTATATTTATTTTAAAAAAATCTGCAATGCTGTGCGATGCTCCTCATTCATACACTTGCGAATCTAACAAAAATTGAAAGAAAAACAACATATAAATAAATATATTATAATACAACACATATATGAAGGGAAATTCCATATCAAATTTATGACATACCCATGCACTAAAAGATTCGCCTAAGGCAGGCTTTTCTGCTAAGAACCCTGACATTATTCTTCAGGCATGAAAAGTGCATATAAATAATTGCATGTCAGACTTCAAAAACATACAGGGTTTTCTCCCTTTGAAAATGATTATGACTGAGAATAGTCAAAAAAGCATCCTAAACAATCATAATTCTAATGATACAAGTTTTGAAGAACTCTTAACCGCGTCATTAAAACAGCTTTACAGTAAAGATGTCAGTCTGAAAAAACCGACGGCAAATGAGTCGATGCCCCTTTTCTATTCTTTGAGGGCACTCGATCTCGATGATAATGTAAAATTTAAAGAAAGCTTAAAAACAGTCTTAAAATATGAAGGGACACGCCTGGTAAAAGAAGACGGAGGGAGAAAAGAATCATCAAAATACGGCATTCTCGAATCAACAGCGAAGGAGCTTGGCTATAAAGGAAACATAAGGAGTCTGACCATGGCTGACGTTGAAACAATTTACAGGAAAATCTGGAATAAGTCCGGCGCAGGATCTTTGCCTTACCCTTTAAGTGTGGTACATTTTGACACCTATGTTAACAGCCCGGCAATGGCTAAGAAAATCCTTCTACAATCCAACGGAAATGTAGATAAATACTTAGGACTGAGACTTGAACGTTACAACCGGCTGGCCCAACTAAAACCGGAAAGATTTGGAAAATACTTAAACGGGTGGACAAATCGGATAAAAAGTTTAAAAGTTATAGCTAACTCCTCTTTTGATAAACAGAATGAATATATAAGCAAACGGATGTAGTTTTAAATAAATAGTCAACTGATAACCTGCCTGCGTTGTCTTGTTCCCGCGACACACTCATGAAAAAGCGTCAAAATCACAACACGAAGTTTCTTGTCCAATGCCACATTTACTGCTCAATAAATTGACAGGCCTGTCCGGATAACTTTTAAGTAACCCTTATCTGTCCCCTGAACGAAGTATACTTTCCTTTCAGCTTGTTTCCACATCTTTTCTTTTTCAGAGTAACCACGGTTCAATAACCGTACACCACCGTCATCCCTCATGGTATATTGGGCGGTTACCCGAGTTAGACCCCGTTCAAAAGCATGGTCTATCCTCGGAATTTCATACCACTTGCCCAGATACCTCTCTAATTTGAAATTATCAACAGGCTTCACCTTTTCAAGGGATGCCAACACATCCGAATAAGAAGATGAATAACACTATTGCCATCTTTCTCACCTTATACCCCTTCTGCGTTTCGACATGCAAAACCCTATATCCCGGTCGTCCGCAGTAAAAAGCCGTCAACTGAAGCGGCTTGCCCCTTCAGTTGACTACTCTTGATCTGACCGATCTTGGGATTTGCCTTCCCTATCCCCGGTCTTATCGGCGGGTTTTGACAGCTTTGCTAAGATGGCATCAAGTTTTCTATCCAGACTACCAATAGACACGCTGTTTCTATACGCCATAATGATGAGCTTGACGGATACAAGGAATACACCGGCTTCAAGGAACAGGTCGTGTGATAGTCCCTTGGTAAAAAGCGCGGCAATGAACAAACCAAGAGTTATAGCCGCTACCAGGAAAGATCCACGGTCAATGGACTTATTCATGTTTATATCCTTATGTTTAATAGTACAACACCAGCGTCAGCGAGACGTTTTTTTGCGGATTCGCTGCACGTACTCGCTAACCGTTCATTGGTGAGCAAATCTCGACAAGAGAACCCTCTTGTGACCTGACATAGGCCACTACCTGCCCCCAGGGTTTGCCAACTGGTAAGCTTATTGACACGGCGCCCGCGGAAATTGCCTTGGCATAAGCTGCCGCGACGTCTTCTGTGACAAACGCAAATTCAACACCGAGAGGAGCAGCCATGGGATCGACCTTTTGGTAGGGACTACCAGGAACCATTTCCCCCATAGAGTGAGAAGCAAAAGCAATCGTCGTTTCTCCCGTGTCCAGTTCACCGTATTGACCGGATTCGTGAAGAAAGCGGGTCTCAAAACCGAATGCTTCTTTGTAGAACTTCAATGTTTCGGCGACTTTTTCAACATAAACGATAATATAACCGAATCTCATTTACTTGCTCCTTTCTTTCTCTTTGCCTTTGGTCGAGGGACAGGAAGCTCTTCCATGGTTGTTCTGATCAAACCACTGATCCATTCCAGGTCTTCAAATGCGTCCTTTATCAAAAAATACGGCTTGGCACCGACATAGGGTGCAGCTTCGATGGGATCACCTATATACTCCCTGCCACTTTGGGTTGGCTTCACAAAAAGCTGGTTGTCACACACAAGGGCTACAACCTTACCATCACAGTAAATTGCATACTCACCGAACATCTTCTTTTGTGATATCAGTCCTGCGTCTCCCATTTGGTCTACGAGGAATTCAATGAAACTTTTATCGGATGCCATGGGCCTCCATGTTTTTGCGTCCTCGACAACATAGAATTGAGCCGGAGGCCTGATTTCAGGCTGGTTGGCTCCAACGCCTGATTATCTCTCTTTTGTTTTTTTACGTTTCATCTCTATGTACCGTTTCTGGTGAAAATGCAGGAATACAGACAGAAATATATTCTGCTCCTTCTTCTGTAGGGCTGCTGTACTGAACCCAATCATTTTTTTCAATAACCACGGATTCACCGGCTTTTACATTAATTGCCTGATCCTTTGTGTTTACCCGAAGCATTCCTTTCAGTACCACGGTGTATTCAGTAAAATCAGGCTTTTGTCCTGGCTCGATCCACCCTGCAGGGCTTTTCATACGGGCTATACTGACATCCATTGTTCCGGTATTTACCTGGCCGATAAATTCTTCAATAGATTTAGGCATATTCCCCTGTGCTTTAATGGCAGTCGGTGTCTTAATGTGCTTAATCATGTTTCTCCTTTAAGATAACATAGAATTCACCGGTCATTTGACTGTTTCTCTAACTGAGTATTCTATTGGAGGTTCATGCACGGTAGGATAGGTGTCCATCCAAGATAAATCTTTGCCTATCACAAGTTCCTCCATCGCTGTATGGTGGGTATTGGTCATTGGTATAAGACGCATTTGAAATCCATGATCCCGAGCCATTTTTTTGACTTCATCGGCATTATCATAAGTCATGAGAAAATCGCCTTTAAGTGATTTGCGCGTTTCGAACAACAGTTTGTGGTCAAGATCGTAATGGTTGTACAGCCTTTTCCCCGCTTTTTTTCCTCCAGCAGTGTATGGTGGGTCTATAAAAAAGACGGAATCATGGCGGTCGTCATATTCCTTCATTACCTTCAAGCCATCATCGTGCCGGAATTCTATCTTACTGACGATGTTGCTTATGTTCAAAAGGCGTTTGGCAATTGTTCCGGGGTACCACCGTGAATGAATTCCCTTTCCGTTTTCTCCGTGTTTAAGGAAGCCAGCTCCTTCCGCAAGAATCCCTCCGTGAAAAGTTCGGTTTTTCAAAATAGTCTGGAAAGCCCGTTCCTTTTGTGAATGGGGAACCTTATTAATTTCATTTACCACGGCATCTTTTGTTAAATCGAAGGTGATAATACGTTCCGCAAGCCATGCCGCACTTCCTTGGGTAATAGATTCCCAGACCGCCGCAATCTCATCGTCAAGTTCAGCCATAACAACGCGTTGAACCAAGTTCTCAAAAAGAGCGGTGAGGCTGATAATTCCACCACCCGTGAAAGGCTCAATTAGGATTTTTGGTTTCTGGCGCATGCCTGCAATCCAACCTCTGAATGTAGGCACAAACCAGGTTTTTCCGCCGGGATAACGAAAGGGACTGCGCTGTGGAACAGAGGCAACGTTCACTGCTTTCAGCGTTTCCACTCTCTCGACCAACTCAGGGAATAGCAATGACTGTCTTTGCATAGCCATATCAGAATGGTTTTTCAATCGTGTTGTTAGTTGGTGGAGTCTCAATCTGGTCATCGAGTTTTTCTTGGAGTAGTTTTATAAAGTCGTCAATTCTTCCAGGCGATGGTTGTGTAATAGAAATAAGGGCAGGCTCAAACTCGGTGAAGACCTCGTCTACTTTCTTCAGTGAATACCGGCCAGATCCATTACTTATTTCTTCAATCCGTTCCAGATCGTAGATAAACCATGCAATATCCGCTTTTGATTTTGATACTGTCTTTAGGTTGGGCAGCGTGTTGAAGAAACTCTTATTTAACGCAACGGCCATCTTTCTCTGCCAGGTATGCAAGAATACCTCCTTTAAAAAGAAGCTGCGGAGCAAGCCTTTTTCGAGACGACGAAAGATAGTCAGGACGAGGGCAATTTGGCTCTTTAGACCAGTCCATAGAGGATCGGCCCTCAGGGTCTTCTATGAAGTGTTTAAATGGCTCGCGGACATTGCCTGAGATATAGACAGCCTGTATTTCAAGGGAGCCGAAATCGTATACCCTCCCTTTATCATCATAGGCAACAAGTACAACATCTATGTTTCCGGCTGATTTTCCTAAGGAATCGTTTAAACGGACCTCTGTGAGAGAACTCCATTTTGTGCCATCTTTAAAAAAGAACGAAGCAGCATCATCTGTTATGATCCAATCTTCCCGAAACCTGATGGGGCAGGTAATTACAGGTTTATTTTCATGGTAAATACTGCAAACCCCCAAGGGGTCTTTTGCCTTGTCCTTGGTACAATTAGGAATTTTGTTATTAAAAGGACAGAGCCTGTGGGAACGGTATCTATCGGCTTTTTCTGTATGGTCAATTGTTAAATGGCCAAATACCTCTGCCAATGGGTGTTCTGTGTTTTCCACTTTTGATATCCCCCTAAGTAAATTCACATTATATTCTTGTTTTAATTATAGATAAACCTGGCATATTTTGCATCTAAATTATTGAGCGGAATAAATATTTGTGTCAGTACTATTCAAAGTGGCCCATATCTTATGGGTCCAACATGGGCGTCAGCGAGACACGGTTTTTGCGGATTCGCTGCACCGCGTTGGAACGCTTCTATGCGTTTTGTCTTCAATTCTTTTACCTTTCAATGTCTTTGTATTTCATTATATTTTCTATTTCGTTTATTGTCTCTATCTTTTTATTGTTCTTTTCGATAGACAAAAAGTTAACAATTCATTGCTGTCATTATCATTTGCGTCCAAATTGGACGCAAAATTTGTTTTATTGATCAAAGTAAAGCCGGTACTGGGTCTACAGATAATTTGCTTTTTGTTACAACTGTTGTAACTAATACTGCATATACAATTTCTGTAATTGCCAAATATGATCTGAAATTAAATTTCATCTGTATCATCCGGTTCCAATAAAAAAGGTCAGCAACGTGGCCTGCTTTACCGCCACGTTCGCTGCACAGCCTCGTTGGGCTGGGTTTTGGTTTCATATCTATTTTCCAATCGAAATATTGAAGGATGTCCCCTAAGTCCACCCAATACGATATTCTCCAATTTTAATACGGTAATAATTGTCGCTACCCCGAAGCTTTTTAAGGTTTGATACATTTTGAAGACCTTCTGACTTTTCAAAGGTCTCGATAATTTCTCTGATTCGTTTAAGTGAATTTCTGTTTTTGATCTTACTGATGTCTTTAAGAAAACTGGCCTTGAACTCAGCCCTCACGCTTTACCCTCAAGAACCTTGAAAACTTCTTCTCTTTTTACAGTTTTTGATTTTTCGCCTTCTTTTATAGCCTGGTGTAATGCTAAATCTTCAAGGGCTGCTTCAATTGCCCCTTGAAGAAGGTCTTGACGTTCCTCAAGAACTTCAGAAACTGCTGTCTTAATTATGTCCTTAAGTTGTTTATTATTTATCGAAGGTTGTATAAAAACCGTTGCCTCCCTTTTTTTCTAAATTACTATTAATAATACCATTTTTGCCATTCAAGTACATCCTATTTATTGATGCCGAACAACAAGCTCACCCAGCGGCAACGTCTTTTGTTGTCGATTGGGTAGAGCGTTTTGTTGGGCTGTTTTTAGGAACTAACTTGATTTGCAGATCACAACCAACGGCTTTTGCATACCTCTTGAGCGTTGTAATTGACGGAGCATGTTTGCCCGCTGATTCCAGACGTGATACAGCACTCTTAGTGGTACCCATCAGTTCTGCAACAGCTTCCTGAGTGAGACCGGACTCTGAGCGGGCAGACAGCATCTCACGAACAAGCATATATTCTTCCTCTAAGTTGTCATACGCTTCGCAAAAACCTTGACGCTTCCGGGCCTTATTCAAGAATGCCTCGTGGTCGTGAGACACAGGATCATATTTAATGTCAGTCATTTTTAACCTCCTTCATTCTTTTACGGGCCAGCTTTAATTCTCTTTTTGGGGTTTCTCGTGTCTTTTTGATAAATGCATGAAGTATTACGATGCGTTGATTTATCATGAAACAATAGAATACCCTTCCAATACCTTCAGAACTTCGAGGCCTCAATTCGAATAACCCATCCCCCATAGCTCGTGAATGTGGCATACGTAAATGTGGCCCGAACTCCATGAGCAACTCTACAATTCGCGCATAGTCAGCCAGAACGTCGCCGGGCAAATCCTCAATTTCTTCTTTTACATGCGGATGAAAGTACTCAATGGTATATCTCATAAAATCAGGTTAGCATAAATGAGAACTTTCGTCAACGAGCTTCACAATCCCAAATCCACCACCTGATTTTTATTCCGCTCCCAGGTAGCTTCTGAGGGTA